>NZ_JBVJBP010000001.1:0-621475 GCF_055589465.1 Streptomyces sp. NPDC041940 | reverse complement strand
CCGACAGGGGGGGTGGCGTTTCTCCGGACCTGGTGGGGGTTGTGGGGGGGGGGGGGGGGGGGGGGGGGGGGGGGGGCGGGTCCCCCCCCCCCCCGCCCCGGGGCTCACGCCTCGGCCGCGTGCAGACTCATCGGGCCGTAGATCTCCGTGGCGTCCTCGAACAGCCGCACCTGGTCGGCGCCGCCTTCCTGCAGCTCCTTCCAGTGCTCCCCGATCCAGGACTCGGCATCCCCCTGGGTGGGGAAGTCCTCCGGCGGCACCGCGGGCTGGACCTCAGTCCCGTCGGTCTTCTCGAACCGCCACGTCCATGCCGCCATGTACGCCTCCCATGTGTGAGCACACTGCACAGCAGGAGCCGGATCTTGGTCCGGCTCCTGTGTCGAGCCTAAGCGTTTCGCCGGGTGGGGCGTTATAGGCGTTGCGGGAGTGCGGGTGATCGGGCTTGTGCGGGTCGCATTGGGCTGGTCGCGCCCGCGCGGCGGAGCCGCACATCGATACGGCCCGCGCCCCTTGGGGCATGACACAGGGCGGCGGGTGAGAATCGGGGCGTGGAACTTACTCTGCTTGGCACCGGCGCTCCTGCGGGGCTTCCCCGCCCTGACTGTCCTTGTGCGGCCTGTGCCGCCGCTCTCGGGCCGGACGCTCGGGCGGCCACCGCGTTGCTTCTGGACGGGGCGCTGTTGCTCGATCTGACGCCCGGAGCGGCGTTCGCGGCGGCTCGGGCGGGGCATTCGCTGACCGGCGTGCGGCAGGTGCTGTTGTCGCATCCGCATGACGGGCCCGCGGTCGAGGTGCCTGCCGGGGTTCCGCAGCCCGGACGGGTGCCGGACGGGCAGGAGTTGACGCTGCTGACGGGGCACCGGGTGCGGGCGGTGGCGATGGACGCGCCGGGCACGGGGTACGCGGTGACCGGGCCGGAGGGGCAGCGGCTGCTGTATCTGCCGCCGGGCGGGGCGCCGGCGGGGCTGGCGGAACCGGCCGAGCCGTACGACATGGTCCTCGCGGATGTCGCGGGGCGGCCGGACGCGCTGGCGAAGCTGCGGGCGGTCGGGGCGGTGGGGCCGACCACCGATGTGGTCGCCGTCCATCTGGACCACGACGTGCCGCCGGGCCCGGAGCTCGGGCGGCGGCTGGCGGCGGCCGGGGCGCGGGCGGTGCCGGACGGGGCGACGCTGTCGGTGGGGGCGTACGAGGACGTGCCGGACGTACCGCGGCGCACGCTGGTGCTGGGCGGGGCGCGGTCGGGCAAGTCGGTGGAGGCCGAGCGCCGGCTGGAGGCCTTCCCCGACGTGCTGTACGTGGCGACGGGCGGGTCGCGCAACGGGGACACCGAGTGGTCTGTGCGGGTGGCCGCGCATCGGGAGCGGCGGCCGGGGTCGTGGCGGACGGTGGAGACCTGTGATCTGGTGCCGCTGCTGGCGGAGGAGGGGCCGCCTCTGCTCATCGACTGTCTGTCGTTGTGGTTGACGGACGCGATGGATGCCGCCGGGGCGTGGGACGACGCGGTGTGGGCGGAGCGGGGGGAGAAGGTGTTGCGGGAGCGGGTGCGGGAGTTGACGGAGGCGGTGCGGGCTAGTCGGCGGGCCGTTGTGGCCGTGTCCAACGAGGTGGGGTCGGGGATTGTGCCGGCGACTGCGTCTGGGCGGCGGTATCGGGATGAACTGGGGCGGTTGAACGCGGGGTTCGCGGATCAGTGTGAGCAGGTGCTGTTGGTGGTGGCGGGGCAGGCGGTTGTTCTGCGGGGGTGACAGGTGCTGTGGGTGGGGGCTGAGGGCGGGTGGGTGCGCAGCCCGGCGTAGCGGGGTGCCGCTGCGCCCACCCGTGCCGCCCCCAGCGGCACGCATGCCCGCAGCTCGGGCGGCAACGCATGCCCGCAGCGGAGGGCGGGGCGCGTGCCCGCAGCGGAGGGCGGGGTTCGGACCCGCGGCTACGGGGCCTTTTGGGCGATGACGCGGTACGTGTTCGCCAAGCGGGTGCGGCGGGCCAGTGGGGCCAGTAGGTGGTCCGCCAGGGCTGCTACGCCCACCAGGGGGAGGCCCGCTCGGAGGAGGGCCTCTCGGGCGTGGCGTTGGAAGGGGGGTGGGGGGATGGCGCGCCAGGGGGTGTCCGGGGTGGGGAGGGCGTGGGAGAGGGCCAGGGACGTCGCGCCGGCGAGGTCGTGGGGGATGTGGGTGGGGCGGTGGTCGAGGGTGAGGACCGTGCAGCCGGCCGTCTCCAGTTCGGCCCGGAGGTTGCGCGGGGGCAGCAGGTGGAGGTGGCGGGGCTGGTCGTAGAGGAGCCACCAGCGGCCCAGGAGCGCGGCGAAGACGCTGCGGGGGTCGAGGGTCTCGATGAGCAGGTGGCCGCCGGGGCGCAGGACGCGGAGGGCGGCGTGGAGTTCCGCGCGCGGGTCGGGGGCGCCCTCCAGGTGGTGGAGCATGCTGACCACGTCGTAGCGGGCGCGCAGCGGGCCCGAGATCCGGGGGTCGGACAGGCGGCCGACGTGGGCCTCCTCGACACGTTCGGCCGCGATGGCCCGGACCACGCCCGGGGTGGCGTCCAGGCCGTCGAAGGAGGTGTACGGGAAGAACTCCCGGGCCGTCTCCGGGAAGCGCGCGAGGCCCGTCCCCACGTCCAGCCAGCTCTCCGGCTCCCCGAACCGCCGCATCGCCCGGGCGGCCGACAGGTGGCGCTGCCGGCTGCCGCGCCGGGCGACGAGGGCGTCGGCCGTGGGGTCCATGGGCGCCCCGCGCACGGTCCGCTGGTAGTGGACGAGGCCCTCGGCCGTGAGGCGGGGGTTCTGGAAGGTGTGGCCGCAGTCGCGGCAGTCGTCGACGGTGAAGCTGCCCGGCTTGTACTGCCGCAGGTCACCGGTGCGCAGCCGGTTGCGCAGCCGGCCGGAGCCGCACCAGGGGCAGTCCTCGCGGCGCGGTTCGTGCACCGGCGCGGGCGCCTGGGGGACGGAGGGGGCGGGAAGTTCGGGCATGGGCGGCTCCCGGGCGCGAGGCGTACGGCAGGGACGTACGACAATCCGCTGCAAACGGGAACGTATGGGATGCCGATCTTGGGTGCAACGACGTCGCCTTGACGGAGTCGCGATGTGGCGCCGTGCTGTTCGATAGGTGCCGGTACTGTTCGGCGAATGAGCTCGCTTAATCTCGACGACTTCACCGATCTGATCGAGCGTCCGGACGGCGGGATCCGCCGTGACGCCGAGGCACGCCGGGAGCGGCAGATCGTGCCGCCAGGGTCGCTGGGCCGGCTCGACGACCTGGGTGAGTGGCTGGCGGCGGCGCAGTCCGCGGTGCCGGTGCGGCCGGTCGAACGCCCGCGGGTGGTGCTCTTCGCCGGTGACCACGGCGTCGCCGAACTGGGTGTCTCGGCCCGGCCCGCGGGCGGTGCCGGGGAGTTGGTGCGCGAGGTGCTGGAGGGCGGCAGGCCCGTCTCGGTGCTCGCGCGGCGGCTGGGCGTGCCGGTGCGGATCGTCGACATGGGCCTGGACTGCGATCCCGAGGCCCTGCCCGAGGACGTCGTACGGCACCGGGTGCGGCGCGGCAGCGGACGGATCGACATCGAGGACGCGCTGACCCTGGAGGAGGCCGAGGCGGCGTTCCGGGCCGGGGTCGCGGTGGCCGACGAGGAGGCCGACTCCGGTACGGATCTGGTGGTGCTCGGCGATGTGAGCGTCGGCGGGACGACGGCCGCGGGCGTGCTGGTCGCGGCGCTGTGCGGGGTCGACGCGTCGGTCGTCACCGGGCGTGGCGGGCTGGCGATCGACGACCTGGCGTGGATGCGCAAGTGCGCGGCGATCCGTGACGCGCTGCGCCGGGCCCGGCCGGTGCTCGGGGACCAGTTGAGGTTGCTGGCGACGGTCGGCGGGGCCGATCTCGCGGCGATGACGGGCTTCCTGCTGCAGAGCGCCGTGCGGAAGCTGCCCGTGGTGCTCGACGGGGTCGTGACGGCCGCGTGCGCGCTGGTCGCGCAGCGGATCGCGTTCCGGGCGCCGGACTGGTGGCTGGCGGCACACGACAGCGGAGAGCCCGGGCAGGCGAAGGCGCTGGACCGGATGGCCCTGGAGCCGCTGCTGACCCAGGGCGTGACCGTCGGCGAGGGCGCGGGCGGGCTGCTCGCGCTCCCCCTGGTGCAGGCCGCGGCGGCCCTTGCGGCGGAGCTGCCCGAGAAGCCGAAGGAGTCCGAGCGGCCGGACGAGCCCGAGGCCCCGGAGGTTCCCTCCGAGCAGTAGCGTCCGGGAGATCCAGGTCACGCACACCTGGCTCAACTTCGTCCCGTTCCGGTCGGTCTTCGCGTGTGGTGTCGGTTTGACTGAGCCACAGACACCGCGCACACCCGCTGCCGCCGCGCCGGCCCCTGGACGAGGACGACCCGATGACCACGCTCGCCCGCTGGGCCCGCGCCGAATGGGGGCCGCTGTACGCCGCGGTGCGCGGGCCGCTGCGGGAGCGGCGTCTGCGGGCGGTGCCCATGGCGGCCGGGGCCGTGTGCCTGACCTCGGTACTGCACTTCACGCACAACCAGTCGTGGGGCTACGGGTTCGTGCAGGACATCGGTGCCGTACGGGCCGAGGACCCGCTGTGGCTGGCGCTGCTGCGGACGCCGCTGTCGCTGTTCGTGCCCGCGCTGGATCTGCCGGTGTGGGGCGCGCTGGCGCAGATCCTGCTCGTGTTCGGCATCGCGGAGATCTGTCTGGGGTGGCGGCGGACCCTGCTCATCGCCTACCTGGCGACGCTCGCGGGCACCCTCTACGCCCGCCTGGGCATCTGGCTGGGCCCCGACTCCCCGCTGGGCCTGCCCGCCTCGGACGCGCGGGTCGTGGACACCGGGCCGTCGGCGGCGGTGGTGGGCCTTGCCGTCTACCTGGGGCTGCGCTACCGCGCGTATGTCACGGCGGCGGTGGTGATCGTGGCCATGGTGGCCGAGGTCGCCCTGAAGGAGAACCTCGCGGGCAAGGAGCACCTGGCGGCGATCACGGCCGTGCTGGCGCTGTGCGCGGCCGGTGCGCTGCGTCAGTGGTGTTCGAGGGACCGTACGGGCTCGGGGTCGGGCGCGCCGCCGATCCAGTCCTGAAATCTGCGCCGGGGGCCCACCCAGCGGCGGTCGTGGTGGTAGGCCCGCAAGCCGGATCTGGCCCGGGCGCGGGGGCGGTTCCGGTAGAACCGCTTGGCCCACGGGGAGGTGGGGCGGGCCAGCCGTACGGCGCCGACCAGGGCGACGAGGGGGATGATCACGCCCAGGACGGCGATGCGGACCTTGCCCTTGAACAGGGCGATGAGGGCGAACCCGAAGTTCACGACGATGTTCCCGAGGACGACGGCGCGGTTCTGCTGCTGGTCCTCGGAGAGGTCGTTGACGCCCAGCGGCGAGAAGCCGAGCAGGAGCAGGCCGACGAGGGACGCGGTGAGGACGACCATCTCGACGCTCTTGCGGCCGTCCGGGGTCCAGTAGACGTCGGCGAGGTGCAGGACCAGGGCGAACTCGTCGAGGACGAGTCCCGCCCCGATGCCGAAGAGCACCGCGGCCAGGCAGGAGCCGAAGCCGTACTGGCCGCCGGCGACCGCGCCGAAGCCGCCGATGATCGTCAGGATGACGCCGGGCACCACGTGGTGGACATGGACACCGCCGCTGCTGCTGATGTTGCGGAAGGGGCCCTTGCCCGCCCGGATGAGGCGGGTGATGCCCCGGGTGATCACGAAGGTCAGCACGAAGGAGACGAGAGCGAGGAGCAGCGGCAGCTTGCCGGGTTCCATGATGTTCCGCTCGAACCATCCCATATGTGAACTTTATCCTCGGCCGGCGCGCCCGCTCTCCTGACCGGCCGGTAGCCTGCGCCGGTGTCCAGTACCTCGCCCCTCGACGGCCTCCGCTTCGCCTTCGGCACCCTGACCGTGTTCCCGGTCCGGGTGACCCGGTGGGACCGGGAGGCCGCGCGCGGCGGCATGCTGTGCGCTCCCCTGGCCGGGCTGGCGGTCGGTGCCGCTGCCGCCGCCGTCGGGCTGGTGCTGCTGTTCCTCGGCGCGGGCGGGCCGCTCGCCGCCGTGGCCACCGTCGCCGTGCCGGCCGTCCTCACCCGGGGGCTGCATCTCGACGGGCTCGCGGACACCGCCGACGGGCTGGGCAGCGGGAAGCCCGCCGAGGACGCGCTGCGGATCATGAAGCAGTCGGACATCGGGCCGTTCGGGGTCATCGCCCTGGTCCTCGTCCTGCTCGCGCAGGTCACCGCGCTCGCCCAGGCCTACGACGCCTCCTGGGCCCGGGGCGCCTTCGCCGCGGTCGTCTCCGCGACGGTCGCCCGGCTGGCCCTGACCCTGGCGGCCCGGGCCGGGGTTCCGGCGGCCCGGCCGGAGGGGCTGGGGGCGGCGGTCGCGGGCGTGGTGCCCCCGCGCGGGGCGCTGCTCACCGCCGCCGCCGTCACGGTGGCGGCGGCAGCGGGGAGCGCCTCCGGGGGGCCGTACGACGTGGTCCGGACCGGGTGCGCGGTCGTCCTCTCCCTGGCCGCCGCCGAAGCGCTGCTGCGGCACTGCACGCGCCGCTTCGGCGGGGTCACCGGGGATGTGTTCGGCGGGCTGGCGGAGACGGCGGCGACGACGGCGCTGGTCGTCCTGGCCCTGGGCTGACAGCCCGGGCCCGGGCTCAGCAGGCCTGTCGCCACACCCCCAGTTCGTACTTCTTGAGCAGTGAACTCAGCTTCAGGCGGCGGGACTCGGCGCAGAAGCGGCGGGTGGGCACCTCGTACTCGACGTGGAAGACGGCCTTGCCCGCGTCGACGAACGGCTTCAGGGCCGCGCACTCGCCGTACTGGGCGCACTGTTCGTTGACCGCGAAGTCGAAGTCCCCGACCAGCTCGGGGATCTGGTCCAGGTCGTTCTTCAGGCCGACGGCCATGCCCCGGTCGTGGGCCAGGCGGGCGATGAGGCGGTTGTAGCGGAGCTGGTCGGCGGCCTTCAGCGGGAAGCCCGTCTCGTTGCGGTAGCCGTCCATGTTGTCGGGCTCCACCGCGTCGAAGCCCTTGTCGCGGCACATGTCGATCCGGGCCGCCATGAGGGGCTCCAGGACGTCGGTGCGGCGGATGTCCAGCCAGCGTTCGCCCTTCCAGCCGTTGCCGCGCCCGAGGACGGCCTTCGGGAACTTCCCGGCGTCCGGGCGGAACTCCTCCCAGGCGCCGGTGGACAGATAGCAGATGACCTTGCGGTCCTCGCGGTGCAGGCGGGTGACGGTGGCCTCGGTGTGGTCGAAGCCGTCGATGTCGTAGACCGGCACGTCGACGGAGGTGTCCAGCTTCCCGCTGAGCTGCCACTGCCAGGCGGTGCCCGGCCGGGGCTGCCAGCGGGGGCCCGGTTTGTCGTCGGCGGCCTTCTGGGTGCAGCCGGCGAGCAGCAGGACGAGCAGGGTGACGAGCAAGGACGTGCGTCTCACGGGGTGTTCTCCGGGTTGTGCAGGGTGTACGGCAGTGTGCCCCAAGGATGATCGCCGGTGCCGGGCACCGCACAATGCACCGCCGCGCCCCGCGCCCTGGCCAGGCCCTCCGGGTCGGCGTCGGGCGGCACGCCGTACACCAGGTGGCACAGCCGCACGTCGCCGCCGCCGGGCCAGGGCTCTGGGCGCAGCGCGCGGTACGACGCCCAGGTGCCCTCGAAGGTGACGAGGACATCGGCGATGCGGGCGTAGCAGGGGTGCGGTGCCGTGCCGTGGTTGAGGGCGAGGGTGCCGCAGCCGACGCCCCAGGCGGCCACCGCCAGTCGCTGGTAGTACTCGAACTGCTCGGGCCCGGAGGGGACCTGGTCGAGAAAGGCGCCGTCGGTGCCGTACCAGTCGCGGTGCCGGGTGAGTTCGCGGACGACGTCGGTGGTGGCGCGGCGGCCGTAGTCGGTGTCGGCGTACCCGAGGACCCGGACTCCCGCGGCCCGCAGCCGGGCGGCGATCTCGGCGAAGGCCGCGTCGGGGCGGTCGCCGGGCCCGCTGGCCGGGTTGAGGACCACCCCGTAGAGGCGGGGCGCGGCGGCCAGGATCGCCTCCCATTCGGCGGGGCGGACGGACGGGTGCTCGTAGTACGGAACCAGGAGAGTGCTCATCGGTGGGCTGTTGCCCTTCCCAGCAGGGCGCACACCAGAGCGCCTTGGACGACGGCCGCCGTGCCGTACACGGTCGGGCCCGTCAGGTGCGGGTCCCCGGTGCGCGTGACGAGGAGCAGGGTCTGGGCGAGGGCCGCCGCGCAGCACACCGCCGTCGCGCCGGTCACCGCGCCGAACGACTGGAGCAGCAGCCCCGTCCACAGCACCACGCCCAGCAGGAGCAGCCCGGCCAGCCGGACGCCGCTGGGCACTGGGGAGTGCGGCCACAGGGCGGAGGCGGCGAGGCTCAGTAGGAGCAGGGCGGCGAGGTAGGCGGCCAGGCACGCGACGACGGTGAGAACGGTGGTACGCCGGAAGGCCCCGGCGGTGCCGCTGGAGCGCAGTGCGGCGAGGCTGCCGCTGCGGAATCGATACAGCAGCCACTCGGCGGGGCCCATGCTGAGGGTCAGCGCCACGGCGGCGGGTGCGGCGACCGCGCTGCCGTTGTCACCGGCGAGGACGTCACCGAGGGCCGCGTACAGCACGAGAACGCCGGTGGCGAGCCCGAACAGGGCGTACGGCAGGGAGCCGGCGAGCCGGGGTCCGGCGGGGCGACGGGGTGCGGGGGCGGTGCCGGACGCGCCCGGCGGGAGCAGGGCGACGAGGCTGACGGTCCACCCGCCCTCCGCCTTCACGGCCGGTGCCACCTCGCGCGCGGCGAGGGCCGCCACGGCCGCCAGGGAGCCCAGCAGGAGAACCGGGCTCACGGCCTCGGGCAGCGGGTCGGCCAGGGAGAAGACCGCGCCCGTGGCCATCGGGGCGAGGGCGGCCAGCAGGAGCCGTTCGCGGCCCATCACCAGAAGGACGGTCGCCGCCGCCAGATAGCAGGACTGCCCGGCGGCGAAGGCGACCGCGGCCGGAGCGGCACCGGCGGCGCAGGCCAGGGCGACCACCGAGCCGAGCAGAGCACCGGCCGGGGCGCCGAGCAGCAGGGCGCGCCGCGCGGCCGTCCGGTCACCCAGCCCCAGCCACGCGTACGCCCGGTGGGCGAGGCCCTGGTTCCACGTCCAGCCGCACAGGGCGCCGGCGAGGAGCGGGACCGTGCCGGGCGGGAGGCCGAAGTCGTCGTCGCCGGCGAACAGGGGCGCGCCGAGGACGTAGGCGAGGCCGGGCAGGGCAAAGACGACGCCGCGCAGCAGACAGCCGAGCAGGCCCGTCCGCCAGGGGTCGGCGGCGGGGCCGTCGGGCTCGGGGTAGCGGCGTTCGACGCGCTCGTAGAGGGTCTCGGCGAGCGCGAAGGAGTTCTTGACGCCGTACCGCTCGCGTATCTGGTCGTCGGAGAGGCCGTCGGACTCCAGCAGGGCGGCGATCTCGTCCGGGTGGACGGCCGCGGCGATGAATTCCTCCAGCCGGGCGGCGAGTTCGTCGACCGGGTCGGGCCGGGCCCAGCTGGGGGTGGCGCGCTGGCGGGGGATGTAGGGCAGGGTGTCCGGGCGGGAGCCCGGCGGGAGCCAGACGCTTCCGCTCACCAGCCGGTCCCGTCCGTCGCCACGGCCACGTACCAGGGATCGCGCAGTTCCAGGGTCCAGTCGGCGACCATCTCCAGCGTGGGCTCGTACACCTCGTCCTCGCCCGCGAGTTCCTTGTAGATGGTGCGGAAGGCGTCCACCGAGCGGCGCAGCGTGAACCGGTCGATGACGCGCTGACGTGACAACGCGCCCAGTTCCAGGCGCCGTTCGTCGTCCTTGAGCAGGGTCAGCGCGGCGGCGGCCATCTTCTCCGGCTCGCGCGGGGGCACGACCAGGCCCGTGTCGCCGACGGCCTCGCACACCCCGCCGACATCCGTCGACACCGTCGTACGGCCGCAGGACATGGCCTCGATGATGGAGAACGGGAAGCCCTCGGAGATCGACGACAGCATCACGACGTGCCCGGCGGCGTAGGCCCGCCAGACCTCGGTGATCCGGCCCTCGAAGGTCAGGCCGTCGGTGACGCCCAGTTCGGCGGCGAGCTTCTCCAGCCGCGTGCGGTACGCCTCGCCGCCGGGCGGGACCGGGCCGAAGAGCCTGAGCCGGGTCGCGGGCATCTCGGCGCGCACCATCGCGTAGGCGCGGAGCAGGGTCTCCAGGTCCTTGATGGGGTCGATCCGGCCGCACCAGGAGAGGGTGGGCACCTCGGGCTCGGGGCCGGCGTGCGGGAAGGCGGCCGGGTCGACGCCGTTGTAGACCGTGCGGATCTTGCCGGCATCGGCACCGCCCCGCTCCTCCCAGCGGCGGTTGTACTGGTTGCACGGGGTGATCAGATCGGCGGCGCGGTAGCCGTAGGAGTTCAGCTCGCGGTAGAAGCCGAGCATGAACGCCTTCACGGGCCAGCGCTGGGCGTCGTTGCGGTAACCGAGGTAGCGCTCACGCAGGTAGATGCCGTGCTCGGTGAGCAGGAACGGTACGCCGTCCAGGTGGCGGGCGGCGAGCGCGGGCAGGGTCGCGAGGCCGCTGCTGACGGCGTGCGCGACGGAGTCCTCGGGGATGCGGACGCCGAGCGGGCGCAGGGCGTGTTCCAGCAGGTCGGTCGCGGTCAGCGCGTCGTGCACGGTGGGCCGGGCGGCGGCGGTCGGCAGATGCGGCATCGTCCAGATCCACATCAGGGACTTCAGCGCCGACTCGGTGCGCAGGGCCGCCGACAGGCGGCCGTCCCGGGCGAGTTCGGCCAGCTCGATCAGGGACGTGCCGAAGTCGGTGGGCGAGCCGGGGTCGAGGAAGGAGAGCAGGAAGCGCTCGTAGGTGTCGGTGAAGCGGCGGCGGGACTTGCCGTAAGGGGGCCTTGCGCGGCCGGGGCGGGGGCCCCAGGTGGGGACCGAGGTGTGTGCGTAGACGTTGGGCGGGAGGTCCCAGGTGACGGGTTCGCGGCCGTTGCCGGTGAGGGAGACGATGTGGAAGTCGACCTCCGGCATGCCCTTGACGAGTTGGTCGCACCAGGTGCTGACGCCGCCGTGGACGTGTGGGTAGGTGCCTTCCGTGAGCATCGAGACATGACGGCCTGTTCGCCTCATGCGTGGTTCCCCCTTGTGATGCGGAATTGGTGCGGGGAGCTGCTGCCCGGATGCCGAGTGCCGGTCTCGTTCGGGCTGGTCGCGCAGTTCCCCGCGCCCCTGAAGTACGTAGCCCTACGGCAGCTTCAAAGTGAGGGCCGATTGGAGTGCTGCCGGGGTCGTCCAGGCCGAGCGGGAACCCGCGTACGGGGTGCCGAAGGCGCTGGTGCCGAGCAGGAGTTGCTTCTTCGTGCCCTCCGGGGTGGTCACCGGGATCTGGGTGCCGGACGGGGCCGTGACCGTGACGGTGGTGCCGATGCGGTACGCCGTCACGCGGCCGTTCGTCAGGGCGGTCTGCCAGGCGGCGCGGCGCTGGATCTCGGTGCCGATGGCGCTGTGCCGGGGGTTCTCCAGCGGGGTGTCGTCGGCGAACAGGGCCCGGTAGTCGGCGAGCACCTTCTCCATGACCGGGTAGAGCAGCCGGTCTTCGGCCAGGTTGGACTGGTGGGCGTAGTGCGGTCTGGGGTCGCCCGCGAGGGCGTGGCCGAGGGCGGTGCGCGCCTCCTGCGGGACGATGTGCTCGGCGTAGCCGGTGGTGGTGTCGAGCGGCTCGTCCAGGCAGGTCGAGGTGGGGTTGTCCTCGCAGACGCCGCTGCCGCCGTCGCCGCGCGAGGTGTAGATCCAGTTGTACTCGTCGGCCATCTCGGCCGCCGTGCCCACGTTGTAGTACACGTTCATCGGGTGGCGCGGGACGGTCAGCGCGGTGCCGATCGCCCGCTGCGCGGGCTCGCGGGAGTTGTCCGAGGCGATCCACTTGACGCCGGTGTCGGCGAGGGCGCGGGCGAGGTTGGGGTTGTCGGCGGGTTGCTGGGGCAGCGTCTTCAGGCCGGAGTGCTCGCCGGTGACGAGTTCGGCGCGGTCGACGGGGAGGCCCTTGCCCACCGCCCAGTCGTGGTTGTCGCGGATCTGCGCGGCGATCTCGGCGCGGCTCATGTACTTCACCGAGCCGTCTGCGTTCTTCGCGCAGCTCCACGGCACGCTGGAGGTGTCCTGGACGCAGCCGAGGAACGGGTGCGTGTAGGTGTGGTTGACCCAGCGGTACTGCGCCTTGTCGGCGACCAGCCGGTCGGTGAGGGCGTCGGTGCCGCCGTGTTCGGCCTTCCACTCCTCGCCGGAGCCGGCGTTGTAGACCATGTCCATGGTGAAGCCGTGCTCGCGCTGCCACTGGGCGGCGTAGGCGGCGTCGTCCGCGGTCATGCGGATGGGCGTGGTGCCCTCGCCGTCGCCGCCCGCGCAGTCGAAGTCGCCCGGGGTGCAGTCGCGTTCGGTGTTCCAGCGGCTGTCCGGGGCGAACACGTCGTCGACGTGCACCGCGAAGGAGTTACGGGTCTGCCCCAGGTGCACGCCCTGGGTGAGCCACTCGACGATGCCCCGGGCCAGCAGGCGGAACTGCTGCTGGTTGTTGTTGTACGCGAAGGTCACCACGAGTTCGCGGCGGCCGTCGTGGGCGTACTCGCCGACGAGGCTGCCGCGGCCGGTGCCGCCGGGCACGGGGATGTCGACATAGCTGGTGAAGCCGGCGCGGGGCCGGGCGGCATAGCCGTAACTCTCCTGCACGGCCGGGGCGTTGTCCTCGAAGCGAAACGTTCCTTCGAGGTAGCCGAACCGGCCCGCCTTCCCGGCCGCGGTGACGGATGCCTCGCGTCCGTCGAGGGAGCCCGCCCAGCCGCCTTCACTGGTGTAGTCGAGGCCGACCCCCGGGTGCGCCCAGGTGTAGGCGTCGACCTGCGGGATGCCGTACGTCCGCTCGTACGCCTCCAGGGCGGTCTGCTCGGCGGAGCCCGCGCCGAACGGGGCCTCGTTGGGCAGGACGACGCCCTGGTACTTGGCGCGGGGCCTGCCGTTCACCGTGTCGCTCAGGAACGACTCGGTGATCTTCGGGCGGCCGGAGTCGTTCAGGTCGACGGTGGTGTACGGGACGCCCGTGCTTCTGAGCTGGGCGGTGACGGCCTCGACGGGGCTGTCGCCGTTGTCCACCACGAGCACCTTGAGGTCGATGCGCGGTTCCTCCGCGGCCGCCGCCCCGGGCGCCACCGCCCCGGCCGTGATCATGCCTGCCGCCGTCATCGCCGCGGCCGTGTTTCTCCACCTGCGCGCACGTTGCGCCATGGTTCCTCCCCCAGAAGATCCCAGAGCTCCCCTTGCGGTCGAACAGAGGCCGAGCAGAGGAGGATCAGTGAAAATCATGCAAAGCCGCGAGCGGGACTCTTGCCGGATCCGAGCGAGTGTGACCGAGTTCACCGCCTTGAAAGATCAAGAAATGGCTACTACGCGACCGGCAGATGAACACCCGCAGTAATGAGCGAACGCGGCCACGCGCGTAGTCTCGTCGTCGAGTGTTCGCCGTACCGGGGAAGGCCCCGTGATCGCCAGGCCCTGAGTCGGAATAGGGTCGGCTCGGGCCCGGTCGACCCACACCGTTCGACCATCGCAACTTCACATCGGAAGCGAGATTTCACCACCGTGACTGCTCTCACTCTCAGCACCGCCGCGGCGCCCGGTCTGCGCGCCGACGCGATCGTGATCGGTGTCGCCAAGGGTGCCAAGGGGCCGGTCGTCGCACCGGGCGCCGAGGCCGTGGACAAGGCGTACGACGGCAAGCTCGCCGGCGTCCTGGAGACTCTCGGCGCCTCCGGTGCCGAGGGCGAGATGACGAAGCTGCCGGCACCGTCCGGCTTCAAGGCACCGCTCGTACTGGCGGTGGGCCTGGGCGCGGTGCCCGAGAAGGACGCCGACTACGGCACCGAGGCCCTGCGCAAGGCCGCCGGCGTCGCCGCCCGCGCCCTGTCCGGCACCAAGAAGGCCGCGTTCGCGCTGCCTCTCACGGACGCCGCCGACGCCGCCGCGATCGGCGAGGGCGCGCTGCTCGGCGCGTACTCGTTCGACGCCTACAAGGGCAACGGCAAGGACCCCAAGGCGAAGAACGGCAAGGCTCCCCTCGCCGAGGTCGCCCTGCTGGGCGGCAAGCCCCGCGACAAGGCGTACAAGGCGGCGATCGAGCGTGCCGCCGCCGTGTCCGAGGAGCTGAACCGCGCCCGCGACCTGATCAACACCCCGCCGAACGACCTGAACCCCGAGGCGTTCGCCGCCGTCGCGCAGGCCGCGGCCAAGGAGCACGGCATCAAGGTGCAGGTGCTCGACGTGAAGGCCCTGGAGAAGGGCGGCTACGGCGGCATCCTCGGCGTCGGGGCCGGCTCGGCGGCGGGACCGCGCCTGGTCAAGCTGTCGTACACCTCCTCGAAGGCGAAGAAGCACCTCGCCTTCGTCGGCAAGGGCATCACCTACGACTCGGGCGGCATCTCGCTGAAGCCGGCCGGTCACAACGAGACGATGAAGTGCGACATGAGCGGCGCGGCCACCGTGTTCGCCGCGGTCGTCGCCGCCGCGCGGCTGGGTCTCGAGGTCAACGTCACGGGCTGGCTGGCCCTGGCCGAGAACATGCCGTCCGGTTCCGCTACCCGTCCGGGTGACGTGCTGCGGATGTACAGCGGGAAGACGGTGGAGGTGCTCAACACCGACGCCGAGGGCCGGCTGGTGCTGGCCGACGCGCTGTGGGCGGCCTCCCAGGAGAAGCCGGACGCGATCGTCGACGTCGCGACGCTGACCGGGGCGATGGTGCTGGCGCTGGGCAACCGGACGTTCGGGATCATGGGCAACGACGAGGCGTTCCGCTCCGCGGTGCACGAGGCCGCCGAGGAGGTCGGGGAGCCGGCGTGGCCGATGCCGCTGCCGGAGCACCTGCGCAAGGGGATGGACTCCCCCACGGCCGACATCGCGAACATGGGCGAGCGGATGGGCGGCGGGCTGGTCGCCGGTCTGTTCCTGCGCGAGTTCGTGGGCGAGGGGATCACCTGGGCGCACCTCGACATCGCGGGGCCGGCGTTCAATGAGGGCGGGCCCTTCGGGTACACGCCGAAGGGTGGGACGGGGTCGGCTGTGCGGACGCTGCTGCGGCTTGCCGAGCTGACGGCTGCCGGGGATCTGGGCTGACCTTCGCCTGAGAGCTCGGGCTCGTCCGCTGTGTGGCGAGTGCGGGGGCGTGGGGGTTGTTCGCGCAGTTCCCCGCGCCCCTGGGGTCGGATGCCCTCGCGCCCGCGCGGCGGAGCCGCAGATCGAGCACAGCCCCGCGCCCCTGAGGGCGTGCCCCGCCGGGCGCTCTCATCTGAACGTGGGGCGTCTCACACAGCAGCCCGGCGTCTCTTTGTGTGTCGACAAGTGCGAAGATGGGGCTCGGCAGGACAGGGCCCCACCGAAGGGCCGAAGAACGAGCGGCCGGACACCAGCCGCCTGCCGGTCAGTGAAGACCGGCGTACGGCGCACATGCATGGAGGACGTGACGTGGCGAACGACGCCAGCACCGTTTTCGACCTAGTGATCCTCGGCGGTGGCAGCGGTGGTTACGCCGCGGCCCTGCGCGGAGCGCAGCTGGGCCTGGACGTCGCCCTGATCGAGAAGGACAAGGTCGGCGGCACCTGCCTGCACCGGGGATGCATCCCCACCAAAGCCCTGCTGCACGCGGGCGAGATCGCCGACCAGGCCCGCGAGAGCGAGCAGTTCGGTGTGAAGGCCAGCTTCGAGGGCATCGACATCGCCGGCGTCCACAAGTACAAGGACGGCGTGATCTCCGGCCTGTACAAGGGTCTGCAAGGCCTCGTCGCCTCCCGCAAGGTGACGTACATCGAGGGCGAGGGCAAGCTCTCCTCCCCCACCTCCGTCGATGTGAACGGCCAGCGCGTCCAGGGCCGCCACATCCTCCTCGCGACCGGCTCCGTGCCGAAGTCGCTGCCCGGCCTGGAGATCGACGGCAACCGGATCATCTCCTCCGACCACGCCCTCGTCCTGGACCGTGTGCCGAAGTCGGCCATCGTCCTCGGCGGCGGAGTCATCGGCGTCGAGTTCGCCTCCGCCTGGAAGTCCTTCGGTACGGACGTCACCGTGATCGAGGGCCTGAAGCACCTCGTCCCGGTCGAGGACGAGAACTCCTCCAAGCTGCTGGAGCGCGCCTTCCGCAAGCGCGGCATCAAGTTCAACCTGGGCACGTTCTTCGAGAAGACCGAGTACACCCAGGACGGTGTCAAGGTCACCCTCGCCGACGGCAAGGAGTTCGAGGCCGAGGTCCTGCTGGTCGCCGTCGGCCGCGGCCCGGTCTCCGCCGGCCTCGGCTACGAGGAGCAGGGCGTCGCCATGGACCGCGGCTACGTGCTGGTCGACGAGTACATGCGCACCAACGTCCCGACCATCTCCGCCGTCGGTGACCTGGTCCCGACCCTCCAGCTCGCGCACGTCGGCTTCGCCGAGGGCATCCTGGTGGCGGAGCGTCTGGCCGGTCTGAAGACCGTTCCGATCGACTACGACGGTGTCCCGCGGGTGACGTACTGCCACCCGGAGGTCGCCTCCGTCGGTATCACCGAGGCCAAGGCCAAGGAGATCTACGGCGCGGACAAGGTCGTCGCTCTGAAGTACAACCTCGCGGGCAACGGCAAGAGCAAGATCCTGAACACCACGGGCGAGATCAAGCTCGTCCAGGTCAAGGACGGTGCCGTGGTCGGCGTCCACATGGTCGGCGACCGCATGGGCGAGCAGGTCGGCGAAGCCCAGCTGATCTACAACTGGGAGGCGCTGCCCGCCGAGGTCGCGCAGCTCGTCCACGCCCACCCGACGCAGAACGAGGCGCTCGGCGAGGCCCACCTGGCCCTGGCCGGCAAGCCCCTCCACTCGCACGACTGACCCCCTCGGTCGAGAAGCGACGACACAGACTTCCGCACTTTCCGTAAGGAGCAACCGAAACCATGGCGGTTTCCGTAACCCTTCCGGCGCTCGGCGAGAGCGTCACCGAGGGCACTGTCACCCGCTGGCTGAAGGCCGAGGGTGAGCGCGTCGAGGCCGACGAGCCCCTGCTCGAGGTCTCGACCGACAAGGTCGACACCGAGATCCCCTCCCCCGCAGCCGGCGTCCTGGCCTCCATCAAGGTCGCCGAGGACGAGACGGTCGAGGTCGGCGCCGAGCTGGCCCTCATCGACGACGGCAGCGGTGCGCCCGCCGCCGCCCCGGCCCCGGCCGCCGAGCAGGCCGCCGAGCCCGCTCCGGAGCCGGCTCCGGCCGCCCCGTCCACCGAGCAGGCCGCTCCGGCGCCCGCTCCCACCGCCGACGCCGCCGCCGGCGGCGGCTCCGCCGAGGGCACGGACGTCGTCCTGCCCGCGCTCGGCGAGTCCGTCACCGAGGGCACCGTCACCCGCTGGCTGAAGTCGGTCGGTGACAGCGTCGAGGCCGACGAGCCGCTGCTCGAGGTCTCCACCGACAAGGTCGACACCGAGATCCCGGCGCCCACCGCGGGCACGCTGCTGGAGATCGTGGTCGGCGAGGACGAGACCGCCGAGGTCGGCGCCAAGCTCGCCGTCATCGGCGTCGCGGGTGCGGCCCCGGCCGCTGCCCCGGCTCCCGCCGCCCCGGCCCCGGCTGCCGAGGCCCCCGCCCCGGCCGCCCCCGCCGCTCCGGCTCCGGCCGCTCCGGCGCCCGCCCCGCAGGCGCCCTCGGCTCCGGCCCCGCAGCAGCAGACCACCCCGGCTCCCGAGCCGGTCCCGTCCGCTCCGGCGCCCGCCCCGGCCCAGGCTCCCGCGCCCGCCGCCACCTCCGGTGACGACGGCGCCTACGTCACCCCGCTGGTGCGCAAGCTCGCCGCCGAGAACGGCGTCGACCTGGCCGGCGTCAAGGGCACCGGCGTCGGCGGCCGTATCCGCAAGCAGGACGTCATCGCCGCCGCCGAGGCCGCGAAGGCCGCCGCCGCTGCCCCGGCTCCGGCCCAGGCCGCCGCTCCGGCAGCGAAGAAGGCCCCGGTCCTGGAGACCTCGCCGCTGCGCGGCCAGACCATCAAGATGCCGCGGATCCGCAAGGTCATCGGCGACAACATGGTCAAGGCCCTGCAGGAGCAGGCCCAGCTGTCCTCGGTCGTCGAGGTCGACGTCACGCGGCTGATGAAGCTGCGCGGCCGGGCCAAGGACTCCTTCGCGGCCCGTGAGGGCGTGAAGCTCTCCCCGATGCCGTTCTTCGTCAAGGCCGCGGCCCAGGCGCTGAAGGCGCACGCGCCGATCAACGCCAAGATCAACGAGGCCGAGGGGACCATCACCTACTTCGACACCGAGAACGTCGGTATCGCGGTGGACTCCGAGAAGGGCCTGATGACCCCGGTCATCAAGAACGCCGGTGACCTCAACCTCGCCGGTATCGCCAAGGCCACGGCGGAGCTGGCGGGCAAGGTCCGCGCCAACAAGATCACCCCGGACGAGCTGTCCGGCGCGACCTTCACCATCAGCAACACCGGTTCGCGCGGCGCGCTCTTCGACACGATCATCGTGCCGCCCGGCCAGGTCGCGATCCTCGGCATCGGCGCCACGGTCAAGCGCCCCGCCGTCATCGAGACGGAGGAGGGCACGGTCATCGGCGTCCGCGACATGACGTACCTGACCCTGTCCTACGACCACCGCCTGGTGGACGGCGCCGACGCCGCCCGCTACCTGACGGCGGTCAAGGCCATCCTGGAGGCGGGCGAGTTCGAGGTCGAGCTCGGCCTCTGATCTCCCTCGCCGGTACGGCTGTACGGTGCCCCCGCTCGGATCGTTTCCGAGCGGGGGCACTGTGCTTGGGGGCGCGGGGAACTGCGCGACAAGCAACACACCACCGTGAGCCGAACGACAAGCTCACACCCCCCATGTAAGTCTCGTCTCACCTGCACCAAGACACCCCCACCCACCCCGCCCACGGAGCGACCCGGCCTTATTGTCTAAACGTCAAACCCCTTTAAGGAGCTCACATGACCGCGCCCGTCATCCACTCGCTGCGCGAGCAGATCCGCGAGCACATCCTGGAGGGGATCATCAGCGGACGCTGGCAGCCGGGCGAGCGGATCGTCGAGCGCCGGATCGCCACGGAGCTGGAGGTCAGCCAGACCCCGGTCCGCGAGGCCCTGCGCGAACTGGAGTCACTGCGCCTGATCGAGTCCGCTCCGAACAAGGGCGTCCGGGTACGGAACCTGACCGCCGCCGACCTGGAGGAGAGCTACCCGGTCCGGGCCGGTCTGGAGGCCATCGCCGCGGAGCTGGCGGCGCAGGGCCTGGCGGAGAACTGCTCGGCGCTGGAACCTCATGTCAACGCCCTGTACGAGGCCGACCGCAGGTCGGACGGCACGGCGCAGGTCCGCCACACCGTCGCCTTCCACCGCGAACTGGTCCGCGCGGCGGGCAACTCCGTCCTGCTGCACACCTGGGAAGGCCTCGGCATCGAGGTGTTCACGGCCCTGTCGATCCGCTGGCTGGGCACCCAGCAGCAGTCGTACGCGGAGGAGCACGAGGAGCTGGTCGCCGCCTTCAAGCGCCGCGACCCCCGGATCGCCGAACTGGTGAAGGCCCACGTCCTGGGCTGCGCGCCCCGGGCGTGACACTCGAGCACATTCCCGCTCAAACAGCTCCGACCTGCGAAAACCATTCGAGAATCGGTCACCGCGTGCCACCGCTGAAGGCACCGCGTGCCTACTTTCTCGTGATCAAGAGGTTTTGCCGCTCAACCCTTTGATCGATCATCGATCAGAGGGTTACAGTCACCGACGGGCTTGCCACCCAAGCCCCAGCCCTGTCCTGCCAAAGACAAAGGGCACCCCCGAACCCTTACCGATGAGGGAACCCCCTTCGACTGAGGAAGGCGGCGACATGACCGACCCCAAAGCCATCCAGCCGAGCGAGCTCGACCAGCTCCCGGACCGGGACCCGGAGGAGACCGCCGAATGGCAGGCCTCCCTGGACGCGGTGACCGAGGCGGCCGGACCACATCGCGCCGCATACCTCATGCGGCGCACGCTGGAGCGCGCCGAGGGCGCCGGCCTGGCGCTGCCGAAGCTCCTCGAGACCGACTACGTCAACTCCATCCCCACCGCCGCCGAGCCGGGCGTGCCCGGTGACGAGGCGATGGAGCAGCGGATCACCGCGTGGAACCGCTGGAACGCGGCCGCGATGGTGACCCGGGGCAGCAAGTACGGCGTCGGCGGCCACATCGCCACCTTCGCCTCGGCGGCCTGGCTCTACGAGACCGGCTTCAACCACTTCTTCAAAGGCAAAGAGGCCGACGGCTCCGGCGACCAGCTCTACATCCAGGGCCACGCCTCCCCGGGCATCTACGCCCGCGCCTTCCTCGACGGCCGGCTGAACGAGGGCCAGCTCGACAACTTCCGCCGGGAGGCGGGCGGCGACGGCCTGCCGTCCTACCCGCACCCGCGCCGCCTGCCCTGGCTGTGGGAGTTCCCGACGGTGTCGATGGGCCTCGGCCCGCTCTCCGCCATCTACCAGGCGCGCTTCAACCGCTACCTCGCCAACCGCGGCATCAAGGACACCGCCGGTTCGCACGTGTGGGCGTTCCTCGGCGACGGCGAGATGGACGAGCCCGAGTCGACCGCGGCCCTCGCGCTCGCCGCCCGTGAGGAGCTGGACAACCTCACGTTCGTCATCAACTGCAACCTGCAGCGCCTCGACGGCCCGGTCCGCGCCAACTTCAAGATCGTGCAGGAGCTGGAGGCCCAGTTCCGCGGCGCCGGCTGGAACGTGATCAAGACGCTGTGGGGCACGGCCTGGGACGAGCTGTTCCAGCTCGACACCACGGGCGCGCTCGTACGCCGTCTGCGTCAAGTACCGGACGCGCAGATCCAGACGTACCAGACGCGCGACGCCGCCTACATCCGCCAGGACTTCTTCGGCGCCGACCCGGCGCTCGTGGAGCTGGCGAAGCTGCTGAGCGACGACAAGATCCTCGAGTGTTTCCACCTCTCGCGCGGCGGTCACGAGGCGCGCAAGGTGTACGCCGCCTACCGTGCGGCCGTCGAGCACAAGGGCGCGCCGACCGTGATCCTGGCCCAGACGGTCAAGGGCCACACCCTCGGCGAGGGCTTCGCGTCGAAGAACGCCAACCACCAGATGAAGAAGCTGACGGTGGACGAGTTCAAGAGCATGCGCGACCTGCTCGAACTGCCGATCAAGGACAGCGACTTCACCGACGGCGTGGTGCCCTACGGCCACCCGGGCGCCGACTCCCCCGAGGTCCGCTACCTCCAGGAGCGCCGCGCCGCCCTCGGCGGTCCGGCCCCGGCCCGTCGTGTGCACCCGGTCGCCCCGCTGCCCGCCCCGGCGGAGAAGGCGTTCGCCTCCTTCGACAAGGGCTCCGGCTCGCAGAACGTGGCGACGACGATGGCGTTCGTCCGCCTGGTCAAGGACCTGGTCCGCGACAAGGAGTCGGGCAAGCGCTGGGTGCCGATCGTCCCGGACGAGGCGCGCACCTTCGGTATGGAGTCGCTGTTCCCGTCGCTCGGCATCTACTCGCCCAAGGGCCAGACGTACGAGCCGGTCGACCGCGACCAGCTGATGTACTACAAGGAGGCCAAGAACGGCCAGATCCTCAACGAGGGGATCACCGAGGCCGGTTCGATGGCCGACTTCATCGCCGCTTCGACGTCGTACGCGACGCACGGCGAGGCGATGATCCCGTTCTACATCTTCTACTCGATGTTCGGCTGGCAGCGCACGGCCGACCAGATGTGGCAGCTCGGCGACCAGCTCGGCCGCGGCTTCCTCGTCGGCGCCACGGCCGGCCGCACCACCCTGACCGGTGAGGGCCTCCAGCACGCCGACGGCCACTCCCCCGTCATCGCGGCGACCAACCCGGCGGCCCTGTCGTACGACCCGGCGTTCGCCTACGAGGTCGCGGCGATCGTCAAGGACGGTCTGCGCCGAATGTACGGCGAGGCGGCCCCGGGCGAGGACCAGAACGTCTTCTACTACCTGACCGTCTACAACGAGCCGATGCCGCAGCCGGCGAAGCCGTCCGTGGACGGGGTCGACGAGGGCATCGTCAAGGGCCTGTACCGTTTCAACACGGCGGAGTCGGCGGGCATCACGCCCCCGGCCAACGCCCCGCGGATCCAGCTGCTCGGCTCCGGTACGGCGATCCACTGGGCGCTGAAGGCGCAGCAGCTGCTCGCCGAGGAGTGGGGCGTGGCGGCCGACGTGTGGTCGGCGACGTCCTGGGGCGAGCTGCGCCGGGACGCCCTCGATGCGGACGAGGCGCTGCTGCGCGGCGAGGAGCGGGTGCCGTTCGTCCGGTCCGCGCTCCAGGGCGCCGAGGGTCCGGTGCTGGCGGTCTCCGACTACATGCGCCAGGTCCCGGACCAGATCGCGCAGTGGGTCGAGCAGGACTACTCCTCGCTGGGCGCCGACGGCTTCGGCCTCTCGGACACCCGTGAGGCGGCCCGCCGCCACTTCGGCGTGGACGCCGAGTCCATCGTCGTCGCGGCCCTGGCCCAGCTCGCCAAGCGCGGCGAGGTCAAGGCGACGGCCGTGAAGGAAGCGCGCGAGAAGTACGGTCTGTGAGCACCGACCGGTGATCAGCAGGGCCCCCGGCTTCGGTCGGGGGCCCTGCTGCATGATGTGCCCATGCGTGCTGCCCGGCTCATCAAGATGGTGCTGCTGCTCCAGTCCCGGCCCGCCATGACGGCCGCCGAACTCGCCCGTGAGCTGGAGGTGTCGGAGCGGACGGTGACCCGGGACGCCCAGGCGCTGTCGGAGGCGGGTGTGCCGGTGTACGCGGACCGGGGCCGGGCCGGCGGGTACCGGCTGGTCGGCGGGTACCGGACGCGGCTGACCGGGCTGCACCGCGGCGAGGCGGAGGCGCTGTTCCTGTCCGGGGTGCCGGGGGCGCTGCGCGAGATGGGCCTGGAGGACGCCGCCTCGGCCGCTCAGCTGAAGGTGTCGGCGGCCCTGTTGCCGTCCCTGCGGGACGCCTCGAAGACGGCGGCGCAGCGGTTCCATCTGGACGCGCCGAACTGGTTCAACGAGCCGAGGACACCCGCGCTGCTGCCGGCCGTCGCCGACGCGGTGTGGGACGACCGGCGGGTCGTCGCCCGGTACCGGCGCGGGGAGGACGAGGTCGTCCGGGAGCTGGAGCCGTACGGGCTCGTGCTGAAGGCGGGCGTCTGGTACCTGTGCGCGCGGGTGGCCGGGGGCGGGTCCTTCCGGGTGTACCGGATCGACCGGTTCACGGCGGTGGACCCGGGCGAGGAGCGCTTCGCACGGGAGCCGGGGTTCGAGCTGCCCGCCTTCTGGGAGGAGCGGGCGGAGCAGTTCGCCCGGTCCATCCTGCGGGCGCGGGTGGTGGTGCGGCTGTCCCCCGACGGGGTGCGCAGGCTGCCGTACGCGCTCGACTCACTGTCCGCGCGGGAGGCTCTGGCGGACGCGGACGCTCCGGACGCCGACGGATGGGTGACGGTGGCGCTGCCGGTGGAGTCCGAGGAGGTCGCCCACACCCAGCTGACGGCGCTCGGCGCGGAGGTGGAGGTGCTGGCGCCCGAGATCCTGCGCGGGCGGTTCGCGGCGGACGCGCTGCGGCTGGCCGGGCTGTACCACCGCGCGGACGGCGCATAACGATCCCGCGCACTCCGGGTGCGCCCGTGTGTCCCAGGGCCGATGCTTGACCCGTGATGGACGAGACGGAGTTCTGGGAGCTGGTGGACGACTCTCGCGAGGCCGCCGAAGGCGACCCGGAGGAACAGGCCGACCTGCTCGTGGAGCGGCTCTCGCAGCTGGACCCGGACTCGGTCCTGGACTTCGCCCGTCACTTCGAGTCGCGCTACAACCGCGCCTACCGGTGGGACCTGTGGGGCGCCGCCTGGGTGCTGCTCGACGGGGCGAGCGACGACGCCTTCGACTTCTTCCGGTGCTGGCTGATCGGCCAGGGCCGCCATGTCTTCGAGGGCGCCGTGCACGAGCCGGACTCGCTCGCCGAGCTGCTGGGCGAGTTCGACGAGGAGATCGACGGCGACGGCGAGGAACTCGGCTACGCGGCGGACGAGGCCTACGAGCAGCTCACCGGCGTGGTCGCCCCGGATCTGGAGATCCCGCCGGCGCCCCCGGAGCCGGAGGGCACGTCGCTCGACTTCGAGAACGAGCGGCTCCTCGCCGAGCGCTATCCCCGGCTGTGGGAGCGCTTCAGGGGCTGACCGCCAGGGTCCGGGTGTCGCTCTTCACCGCGTGGTACAGCGGGGCCGCGTTGGCCTGGTCGAGGGCGGACGCGGTGGCCGCCGCCGGGCCCAGGACGACGGTCGCGGCCGCGCAGAGCACCGCCCAGGGGCCGCGCGTGGCCGTGATCCAGGTGTGCGGGTTCTTCGTACGGCCGTCGTTCATGGTCCCCACCTCCGGTCGGCTGCCTGTGTGGGTGACCGTAGGGCGCCGTGATCTGAGGACGCTGCGCGCCGGCTGTGGCCCTGCTGTGGGTCCTTGGGCCGGTGTTGCAGACGGGCCGCCAGCTCTCTGATCTCCGGCAGGCGGGCGTGCAGGGCGGCGCCGGGACAGCTGGTCATGTAGCCGTCGTTGTGGCCCGCGAGGGCGGGGAGTTTCGCGGAGGTGCCGGCCGCGTACCGGCTCAGGCCGTTGCTGGAGACCAGGCGGACGCTGGCCCGGGGGTCGGTGCCGGACAGGCCCAGTTTCCAGGCGGACAGCGCGGCGATGGCGTGGATCATGGCCTGCGGCACGGGCAGGCCTTCGGTGAAGGTACCGAGGGCGGCGATGCCCGTGGTGCCGTGGTTGAAGCCCTGGGTGTGGGCGCCGGTGACGGCACGCTCGACGCCGCCGGCGCGGCCCTCGTAGATGGTGCCGCAGCGGTCGACGACGAAGTTGTAGCCGATGTCGTCCCAGTCGCGGGTGCCGGTCTGGCCGGTGTACACGTCCCGGATGATGCGGGGCGCGTCGGCGCAGTCGTAGCCGTTGGGCGTGTCGGTGTGGTGGACGAACACGGCGCCGACCCGGTCGTCGTAGCGGGGGCGCGGCTGCCTGCGGGCGGCGTCGCCCAGCCAGTGCGCTCGGGGCACGATGTGCGGCCGGGGGGCGGTGTGGGGCTTGGCGGTGGGGCGGGCCGCAGCCGGCTCGGGGGCGCTGTCGGCGGCGTTCTCGACGCCGTAGGCGCACAGCACCAGTGCCACGGCGGCACTCAGGCCCGGCAGGCAGCCGAGGCCCACCCGGGCGGCGCGCGGCAGTCCGGCTATGCCGGGTGTCCTGGCGGCGCGGTGCCTGCGCGCACCCTGCCGTCTTCGGAAGACACGCATGTGCTCACTGTCGACCCGATCCGGTCCGTCCGCGATGTGTGATGTGCCACCCGGTGGAACCATCGTCACGGTCCGCGACGTTTTTCCAGGTGCACGGACGCGTGGCCGGTTCTGATCATCCACGCGCGTGTGACTGATCACCGGGCCCTCCCCCCACGTACTAAGGGGTTCCGAATGAAAGGCGGCGTGCGTGGACCTGCTCGACATCCTGCTGTTGCTGGTCGTCCTGGCCTATGCGGCGTCCGGGTACCGGCGCGGGCTGGTGGCCGGCTGTGTGTCACTGGCGGGCTTCGTGGGCGGCGCGGCCATCGGCGTGTGGGTCCTGCCGTGGGTGATGGACCTGGTGACGCCGGGCACGACGGGGGCGACGCTGACAGCGGTGTTCACGGTGCTGCTCCCGGCGGTGGTGGGGCACGAGCTGGCGGGACGCCTCGCGCTGCGGCTGCGGCGGGAGCTGGACAGAGGGCCGCTCAGAGTGGCGGACGGGATCGGCGGGGCCGTGGCCAACGCCGTCGCCGTGCTGATCGTGGCGTGGGTGGCCGCGAGCGTCCTGGGCGTGTCCTCGTCACCGCTGGTCACCTCGGCGATCCGGGACTCGCGGCTGCTCGACGCCGTGCAGCGGACGATGCCGGAGACCACCCCGGACTGGTTCTCGGGGGCCACCTCCGCGCTGACCCAGGCGGGCTTCCCGCAGGTCTTCAACCCGTTCGAGAACGAGTCGACCGCCGAGGTCGCCGCACCCTCCGGTGACAGCGTCACCGCGGCCGCCACCGACGCCGCCAAGCGGAGCACGGTGAAGGTCGAGGGCGTGGCAGGCACCCAGGGCCGCGAGGGCAGCGGGTTCGTGTACTCCCGGGAGCACGTGATGACCAACGCCCATGTGGTGGCCGGCATCGACGAGCCGACCGTGCAGATCGGCGGGGTCGGGCGGACGTACGAGGCGCGGGTGGTGCTCTTCGACTCGCAGAAGGACGTGGCCGTGCTGTACGTGCCGGGTCTCAGGGCGCCGGTGCTGCGGTTCGACGACGCGGCGGAGCGCGGCGACTCGGCGGTCGTCGCGGGCTATCCGCAGGACGGCGACCTGAACCTCCAGGGGGCGACGGTCGCGAACCGCGTGCGGGCGACGGGCCAGAACATCTACAACGACGGGACGGTCACCCGCGAGATCTACTCGATCCGCTCCACCGTCCGCCCCGGCAACTCCGGCGGCCCGCTCCTCACCACCGACGGCCGGGTCTACGGCGTGGTCTTCGCCCGCTCCACCTCGGACGCCGAGACCGGTTACGTCCTGACGGCGGCCGAGGTCGCCGCCGACGCGCGCCGGGCGGCGGACGCGACGGCTCCGGTGGACACGGGCGAGCTGGCCGCGTCGTAGGGCCGGCTCAGAGGGTGTGCCCCATCAGTACGTCGTCGACGTACGTCCCGTCGAGCAGGAACTCCTCGGGCAGGATCCCCTCCACCACGAACCCCTCGGACTCGTAGAGCCCCCGGGCCGGAAGGTTGTGGGCGAGGACGCGCAGGGTGAGGCGGCGGGCGCCGCGCCGGCGGGCCTCGTCGACGGCGGCGCGGACCAGCGCCCGCCCGACGCCCCGGCCGCGCGCGTGTTCGCCGACGGCCAGGCCCTGGATCTGGCGGACGTGCCGGTTGGCGTCGACCGGGGTGGGGAAGCCGAGGTGGACATAGCCCGCGAGGAGGTCGCCGACCTCGGCGACGAGGCAGTCCTCGGGCGCGTGCCGCTCGTTGAAGAAGGGCGGGTACGGCGGCTGGGGCTCGGGCATCACGGCGTGCAGGGGCGACCAGGCGGCGCGGTCGAGCCGCCCGAGCTCCTCCCCGTCGTCGGGCCGTGCGGGTCGTATGTGCGGAGTCGGCATGGCGGTCACGTTATGTCGGCGAGGCCGGTTCCCGACGAGGCTTTTACGGGCGCGACCGGCAAGATTGAGCCATGCGACGCATCGCGGTGACCGGCGCCTCCGGTCTGATCGGCAGCGCTCTGGTGCGGTCCCTGACCGCGGACGGGCACGAGGTGGTGCGCCTGGTGCGCCATGAGCGCCGGGCGGCGGACGAGGTCCGCTGGGACCCGGAGGGCGGGCGGGTGGACGCGGCCGGGCTCGCCGGGTGCCACGGGGTGGTGAACCTGGCGGGGGCCGGGGTCGGCGACCGCCGCTGGACGGACGCCTACAAGCGGCGGATCCGCGACAGCCGGGTGAACGGCACGGCGGCGCTCGCCGAGGCCGTCGCCTCGCTGGACGAGAAGGACCGGCCGCGGGTCTTCGTGAACGGCAGCGCCATGGGCTACTACGGCGAGACCGGGGACCGGGCCGTCGACGAGAGCGCTCCGGCGGGTGAGGGCTTCCTGCCCTCGCTGTGCGTGGAGTGGGAGGGCGCCACGGCACCGGCCCAGGAGGCCGGTGTGCGCACGGTGTTCACGCGGACCGGCCTGGTGGTGTCCCGCGAGGGCGGTGCGTGGGGGCGGCTGTTCCCGCTGTTCCAGGCGGGACTGGGCGGGCGGATGGGCGACGGGCGGCAGTACTGGTCGTTCATCGCGCTGCACGACGAGGTCGCCGCGATCCGGCATCTCATCGAGACCGACGGTCTGTCCGGGCCGTTCAACCTCACCGCCCCGAATCCTCTGACGAACCGTGAGATCGTCGCGGCGATGGGACGCGTGCTGCGCCGCCCGACGCTTTTCGCCGTGCCCGCGCCCGTCCTGCGGAGCGTGCTCGGCGAGATGGCCGGGGACGTGCTCGGCAGCGCCCGGGTGCTGCCGACACGGCTGCTGGAGTCGGGCTTCCGGTTCGCCTTCCCGGAGATCGAGGGGGCGATCCGGGCGGCTCTGTGACGGGTCCGGTACGGGTCCCGGCCGTTCCGCGACAGCTCCTCGAGTCACCCACAAGCAGTCTGCGACCACTTCATGCCCACAAGGCATCCGTATGCGACCGCCGTGCGACCGTGCCCTGTTGATGCGCGACCCCATTTGACCGATCACAGCCCTACCCTCGACCAGAACTCGCGTATCCCTGCGGCCTGTTGAGGGCATGACGTCTCCAGCGCCCGCGCAACCTCGAGGAGGGGCACGTGCTTGAGCCCGCGTACCAGGCGGACGTGGTCGTCGTGGGGGCCGGGGTCGCCGGACTCTCGGCCGCGAACCGGCTCACCCGCGCAGGAGTGACGACCATGGTCCTGGAGGCCGCCCACGGCGTCGGCGGCCGCATGGCGACGGAGAAGGTCGACGGCTTCCGGCTCGACAGGATCGGCCAGTTGCTGTCCACCGCGTATCCGGAACTACAGCGGACACCAGGCCTGGGCGGGCTGGTACTGCGCCCCTTCGCGCCCGGTGTCCTGCTGCACGGCGACGGACGCCACCATCGCGCGGGCGTCCAGCCGGGCGCGGGGGGCGCGCGGGGCGCACTCCACGCGGTGCGCGCCCTGGCGAGCGCTCCCCGGTCGCCCGTCGCACCCAGGCCGCCCAGGAGGCCGGTGGCGGTACCGGGCCGACAGGTCTCCGTGCCCCGGAGCCGGTCCGGCGCCCCGCTCGGCACGGCCGTCGACCAGGCCCGGCTGGGTGCCGCCCTCACCCGGCTGGCGAGCACCCCGGCCGAACGGCTGCTGGCCCGCCCGGAGCGGCCCGCCGGTGAGGCCCTGGCGGCGCGCGGGCTGCCCGCCCGTACGATCGACGGCTTCCTGCGTCCGCTGCTCGCCGCCCTGCTGTGCGACCCGGACCTGACCACGTCCAGCCGGTGCGCCGACCTGGCGCTGCGGGCTTTCGCGAGCGGCCGGCTCTGTGTGCCGGAGGGCGGCGCCGAGGCCCTGCCGGAGCAGCTGGCCCGCACGCTGCCGCCGGGCACCGTGCACACCGGCGTGCGCGTCACCTCCGTCTCCACGACCTCGGTGACCACCGCCGAGCACGGCGAGATCCGCTGCCGGGCGGTGCTGGTGGCGACCGATGCCCGGGCCGCCGCCGAGCTGCTGCCCGGGCTGCGGGTGCCGGAGTTCCACCCGGTGACCGTGGTGCATCACACGACCGACGAGCCGCCGGAGACGGGGGCGTCGCTGCTGCTCGACGCGGATCTCGGCGGGCCCGTCGCGCATACGGCGGTGGTGAGTCATGTCGATCCGTCCCGGGCGCCGGCCGGGCGGGCGCTGGTGTCCTCGACGGTGCTGGGGCGGGCGCCGGGGGATGTCGACACGGCGGTGCGGATGCACTTGGCGCGGTTGTACGGGATGCCGACGGCTCGGTGGGAGACGCTGGCCGTGCACCGGACGGTGGAGGCTGTGCCGGCGATGCGGCCGCCGCATGATCTGCGGCGGCCGGTGCGGTTGATCGCCGGGCTGTATGTGTGTGGGGATCACCGGGATACCAGTACGGTCCAGGGGGCTTTGCACTCTGGACATCGGGCTTCGGCGGCGATTTTGGCGGACTTGGGGGCGGGGCGGTCGATGCATGTTGCCGATCCGCTGCCGACTGTTCCTCGGGCTGCATAGGTGATTCGTCGGCTGCGGGTGCGCGGGGGTTGTTCGCGCAGTTCCCCGCGCCCCTAAAGAAGGGCCGCTACCTTGTCGCGGTAGCTCCGCACCGGGGCCGCGTCCCTATAGGGCTCCAGCCTTCGTTCGAAGTCTCTGACATACTCCACCGCCCTCACCGAGCGCATCTCGGCGGCCTGGCCCGCCGCCTCCGCTCCCAGCTGGCAGGCCTGGTCGAGTTCGCCCAGGCCCAGGCGTGCGGTGGCCAGGACGACGCGGCAGAAGAGGCGGCTGCGGGCGTAGGAGGGGGCGCGTAGTTGCAGGGAGCGTTCCGCGTGCTGGGCTGCGGCGCGGAACTGCTGCAGGTCGCGGTGGCAGTGGCCGAACTCGTCGGCGAGCTGGGCCTCGTCGAAGAACTTCGCCCAGTGCGGTACGTCGTCCCCGGGCCGGGCCGTCTCCAGGGCGCGCTCGGCGCGGACCAGGGCCGCGGTGCAGGCCCGGACCTCGCCGAGCACCCCGTGCCCACGCGCCTCGGAGGCGTGCAGCAGCGTCTGCACGACGGGCGGGGCCGAGGTGCCGACGCCCTGCTGTGCCACGCGGGCGAGCTGCACGGCCTCCCGCCCGTGCCCGAGGTAGACGGCCTGCCGGCTCATGGTGACCAGCACATACGCCCCGTACGTCCGGTCCCCGGCCGCCTGGGCGAGCCGGAGCGCCTGCACGAAGTAGCGCTGGGCGAGTCCGTGCGCGGCGATGTCGTACGACGTCCAGCCCGCGAGCCGGGTCAGGTCGGCGGCGGCGGCGAACAGCCGGCGGCCGGTCTGCTCGCCGTAGGTGCCGCGCAGCATCGGCTCGCACTCGTGCTCCAGATAGCGCACCAGGGCCTGGCGGGCGTGACCGCCGCCGTAGGCGTCGTCGAGGGTGCGGAACAGCTCGCCCACCGAGCGCAGGGCGGCGATGTCGCCGCCGGTCACCTTCTGGCCGGGGCCGCGCTCGGCCTGGCCGCGCTGGCGGGGCAGGGACGGTACGCCCGGGCCGTCCATCGCCGGGAGCCGGACGGGGACGCGGCCCTGCGCCGGGATGCGGGCGGCGGGCGGCTCGCCCCGGGCGACCTTCTCGTCGGCCCGCCCGATCAGCCAGTCCCGGCTCGGCACGACGAGCCCGGCCGGGGTGAAGGCGATCTTGCGCAGCTCGGCGTGGCTGCCGGAGTCCTTGCGCCACAGCCCGCTGACGATGTCGACGGCCTCCTCGGGGGCGGCCGCGAACTCCAGCCCCGCGTAGACGGGGGCGCAGGCGTCCAGGCCGAGGTCCTGGGCGGTGAGGCGGCGGCCCAGGCGCCGGGTGAAGACCTCGGCGATGAGCGCGGGCGTGGTGCCGCGGGGCTGCTGGCCGCGCAGCCACCGGGTGACGGAGGTCTTGTCGTATCTCAAGTCGAGCCCGTGTTCGAGACCGAGCTGGTCCACGCGACGGGCGAGTCCCGCGTTGGAGAACCCCGCTTCTGCGATGAGCGCGGCGAGCTGTCGGTTGGGGGTGCGCTGCGCGGGTCGTTCCGTCATGGTGCGGTGCGGTCTCCTGCCTTCCGGTGTCGGTGCGGTGCCGGATTGCGTGTGAGCAGGCCTTTTGGCTTGCTGGACGGCGCGAATGTAGCGGAGAGTAAGCACCCCATCACACATTTTGGCGGACATTCATCCGATCGTGTGAGGATTGGCCCCGGGACTGACGTGTGCGGGCCGGACGTACAGTGGCTTGGGCGCGATACGTGTCTGACACACCTGTCCGAGGGAGGCGCTTGCCGTGAGTGGGTTGCGGTTCGTCCGCATGGGGTTCGGTGACGAGGCCGTCGAGTACCAGGAGGCCTGGGACGAGCAGCGCCGGGTGCACGCGGCGCGGTTCGCCGACGAGATCTCCGACACGGTCCTGCTCCTGGAGCACCCCCCGGTCTACACCGCGGGCCGGCGCACGGCGGACAACGAGCGGCCCCTGGACGGCACGCCGGTCGTCGACGTGGACCGCGGCGGCAAGATCACCTGGCACGGCCCCGGCCAGCTGGTGGGCTACCCGATCCAGAAGCTTCCCCGCCCGGTGGACGTCGTGGCGCACGTACGCCGCCTCGAAGAGGCCCTGATCCTCACCTGCGCGGAGTTCGGCCTGGAGACCACCCGGATCGAGGGCCGCAGCGGCGTGTGGGTCCTGGGCGACCCGGTCGAGCAGCGCCCCGCGCTCGGCGGGCTGGCCCTGGACTTCGACCCGCGGCTGCACGACGAGGAGTTCGACCCGCGCCTGGACGGCCCGGAGTACGCCCCGTCCAACGCGGGCCAGCGCCGCGAGGACCGCAAGATCGCCGCGATCGGCATCCGCGTGGCCAAGGGCGTCACCATGCACGGCTTCGCGCTCAACGTGAACCCCGACAACAAGTGGTTCGACCGGATCATCCCCTGCGGCATCCGCGACGCGGGCGTCGCGTCCCTGGCGAACGAACTCGGCCGCGACGTGACGATCGCCGACACGCTGCCGGTCGTCGAGCGGCATCTGAGGGACGTACTGGAGAACGCGGACCTGAAGCCGCGGGAGATCGAGAAGACGCCGGCGGCATAAATCGGCCCGCGCAGGAGCTAGAGGGGCTAGCACCCACGCAGGCTTTCAAATCAACGGGCGTACCCTAGAGGGCGCCGAAGAATCAATCGCTAGGGAGCCGGTCGTGTCCGCAGTCGCACCCGACGGACGCAAGATGCTGCGCCTGGAGGTCCGCAACAGCCAGACCCCCATCGAGCGCAAGCCCGAGTGGATCAAGACCCGGGCGAAAATGGGTCCCGAGTACACCAAGATGCAGAACCTCGTGAAGAGCGAGGGCCTGCACACGGTCTGCCAGGAAGCCGGCTGCCCCAACATCTACGAGTGCTGGGAGGACCGCGAGGCGACCTTCCTCATCGGCGGCGACCAGTGCACCCGGCGCTGCGACTTCTGCCAGATCGACACCGGCAAGCCCGAGGCGCTCGACCGCGACGAGCCGCGCCGGGTCGGTGAGTCCGTGGTCACGATGGACCTGAACTACGCCACGATCACCGGCGTCGCCCGCGACGACCTGGAGGACGGCGGCGCCTGGCTCTACGCCGAGACGGTCCGCCAGATCCACCAGCAGACGGCGGGCCGCGAGGAGGGCCGGACGAAGGTCGAGCTGCTCGCGCCCGACTTCAACGCCGTCCCGGAGCAGCTGGCGGAGGTCTTCTCCTCCCGCCCCGAGGTCTTCGCACACAACGTCGAGACGGTCCCGCGCATCTTCAAGCGCATCCGCCCCGGCTTCCGCTACGAGCGCTCCCTGAAGGTCATCACCGAGGCCCGCGACTACGGCCTCGTCACCAAGTCGAACCTGATCCTCGGCATGGGCGAGACCCGCGAGGAGGTCAGCGACGCGCTCAAGCAGCTGCACGACGCGGGCTGCGAGCTGGTCACCATCACGCAGTACCTGCGGCCCTCAGTGCGCCACCACCCCGTGGAGCGCTGGGTGAAGCCCCACGAGTTCGTGGAACTGCAGCAGGAGGCCGAGCAGATCGGCTTCTCCGGTGTGATGTCCGGCCCGCTGGTGCGCTCCTCGTACCGCGCGGGACGGCTCTTCAAGATGGCCATGGAGCAGCGGGACGCGCGCATCGCGGCCCAGGCCGTCTGACGCATCGTCACCACCCCCGCCCACCACAGGGCGGGACAAGCGTGTGAATTCCCGCACAAGACGCTACTCACCAGTAGCGGCCGATTCGACGCGGTCCTGACCGTCCTCGCAGATGAGGGCACATGTCAGGACCGCGTCGGCGTTTCACCAGTCCCCACCGGGGCTTCATGGGTGTTTGACCGGCCGGTCACGCCCTGGTAACACCAATCAGTGACGCTGAACTCACAGCACGTACACCCATACCGAGGGGGGACCTCACCCATGCAGGCCGCGCCGGTCCGCGCCACCGCGATTCCGTCCTTCACCACCGCACTGCGTGCCGTCGAGTCGCTGCTGATGAGCAGCGGTCACCGCACCGCCCGCCGCAACGCGTGGACCTCCGTGCTGGAGGACCGCCGTCGCGCCAAGGACCGCGTCGAGACGCAGCGCGTCCTCGACCAGTCCGTTTCCCGGTCCGTCTCCGTCCGCCCCTGAGGCCGGGCCCTCCCCCATGGGCCCCCGCGGGCACTGCCGTCGTCGGCGCTTGTGGGGCCACGTAGACTTCGTGGCATGGCGAGGAAGGAACCTGCAGCGGACGCTGCGAACTCCGGGCGACTGAAGCAGATCGCTCTGACCTACAAGATGACCCGCAGGGCCGACAAGAAGATCGGTCTTGTACTCGCGGCAGTCGGCATCGTCACCTTCGGTGTCTTCCTCGCGATCGGTTTCTTGATCGGTCACCCCATCTATCTCGGCATCCTGGGCCTCCTGCTCGCCTTCCTCGCGTCGGCGATCGTGTTCGGGCGCCGGGCCGAGCGAGCGGCCTTCGGGCAGATGGAGGGACAGCCCGGCGCCGCGGCGGCGGTGCTCGACAACGTCGGCCGGGGCTGGACGACGACCCCCGCGGTGGCGATGAACCGCAGCCAGGACGTGGTGCACCGCGCGGTCGGCAAGGCCGGCATCGTCCTGGTGGCCGAGGGCAACCCGAACCGGGTGAAGTCCCTCCTCGCCGCCGAGAAGAAGAAGATGAACCGCATCGTCGCGGACGTGCCCGTGCACGACCTGGTGGTGGGCACGGGCGAGGGCCAGGTCGACCTGAAGAAGCTGCGGACGACCATGCTGAAGCTGCCGCGCGTGCTGACCGGACCGCAGGTCACGGCCACGAACGACCGGCTGCGCGCCCTCGGCGACCTGATGAGCAACATGCCGCTGCCGAAGGGGCCCATGCCGAAGGGCATGAAGCTGCCGAAGGGCGGGCCGAAGGCCCGCTGACACTCCTCACACGCTGACGACGAAGGGGCGCCCGGATCACCGGGCGCCCCTTCGTCGTCAGTGAAAGGACCAGCGAGAGGTCCTCGGGTCGCTAGATGCGGACCTCGACCGTGCCCGCCAGCCGGTCGTGCAGACCGCGGCCGTCGCGGTCCCAGATCAGGGCGGGGATCGCGAGGAAGAGCAGGACCGTGCGCAGGAGGGTGCGCCAGGGGCTGACGCGGCCGGTGTCCAGGGCGAGCACCCGCAGGCCGAGGAGCCGCTTGCCCGGGGTGAAGCCGACCGTGCCGACCGTGAGCACCATGAGGGCGAACAGGATGAGCGGCGCCCAGATCTGGGCCGCTTCGTTGTAGCTCTGCGTGATGAGACCGTATGCGATCAGGAGACTCAGACCCCAGTCCACGGCGAGGGCGCCGAGCCGGCGCCCCGGACGGGCGATCGAGCCGGGTCCCTCCTCGGGCAGACCGAGCTGCTCGCCCCGGTATCCGAAGTCGACACCGGCCTCTTCCGCGGCCGCGCGGGGCCCGGAAAGCCACGATCCGAGTGCTTGCCTGTTGTCCACCCGTCCACGGTACTGCGCCCGTAAATGACCAGGGCACGGCGGGGTGTGGTCGGGCTACGGTGGAGGGTGAGCCGGTTAACTTGTGCGAAACAAATGAGTCACGCCAGAGAAATCACCCGTCCCTAGGGTCTACGTCAGCGTGTGCCACCCGCACTGGCAGCACGAACGAACTACCACCCCGGCGGGACGGTCGGGAGTAGGAGGAGCTGGATGTTCCAGAACGCCGACGAGGCCAAGAAGTTCATCGCGGACGAGGACGTCAAGTTCATCGACGTCCGCTTCTGTGACCTGCCGGGCGTGATGCAGCACTTCACGATCCCCGCATCGGCCTTCGACCCGGCCGAGGAGCTCGCCTTCGACGGCTCCTCCATCCGCGGCTTCCAGGCCATTCACGAGTCCGACATGGCGCTCCGCGCCGACCTGTCCACCGCGCGCGTCGACCCGTTCCGCCGCGACAAGACGGTCAACATCAACTTCTTCATCCACGACCCGATCACGGGTGAGCAGTACTCCCGTGACCCGCGCAACGTGGCGAAGAAGGCCGAGGCCTACCTCGCCTCCACCGGGATCGCCGACACGGCGTACTTCGGTCCGGAGGCCGAGTTCTACGTCTTCGACAGCGTCCGCTTCGCGACCAGCGCGAACGAGTCCTTCTACCACATCGACTCCGAGGCCGGCGCCTGGAACACCGGTGCCGTCGAGAACAACCGTGGTTACAAGGTCCGCTACAAGGGCGGCTACTTCCCGGTCCCGCCGGTCGACCACTTCGCCGACCTGCGTGCCCAGATCTCCCTGGAGCTGGACCGGGCCGGCCTTCAGGTCGAGCGCCAGCACCACGAGGTGGGCACCGCCGGCCAGGCCGAGATCAACTACAAGTTCAACACGCTGCTCGCCGCGGCCGACGACCTGCAGCTCTTCAAGTACATCGTGAAGAACGTGGCGTGGCAGAACGGCAAGACGGCGACCTTCATGCCGAAGCCGATCTTCGGTGACAACGGCTCGGGCATGCACGTCCACCAGTCGCTGTGGACGGGCGGCCAGCCGCTCTTCTACGACGAGGCCGGATACGCGGGCCTGTCGGACACCGCCCGTTACTACATCGGCGGCATCCTCAAGCACGCCCCGTCGCTGCTGGCCTTCACCAACCCGACGGTGAACTCGTACCACCGCCTGGTGCCGGGCTTCGAGGCGCCGGTCAACCTCGTGTACTCGCAGCGCAACCGCTCCGCGGCCATGCGTATCCCGATCACGGGCTCGAACCCGAAGGCCAAGCGCGTCGAGTTCCGCGCGCCCGACTCCTCCGGCAACCCGTACCTGGCCTTCTCGGCGCTGCTCCTCGCGGGCCTGGACGGCATCAAGAACAAGATCGAGCCGGCCGAGCCGATCGACAAGGACCTCTACGAGCTCGCCCCCGAGGAGCACGCGGGCGTCCCGCAGGTCCCGACCTCCCTCCCGGCCGTCCTCGACCGCCTGGAGGCCGACCACGAGTTCCTGCTCGCGGGCGACGTCTTCACGCCGGACCTGATCGAGACGTGGATCGACTACAAGCGCGCCAACGAGATCGCGCCGCTGCAGCTGCGTCCGCACCCGCACGAGTTCGAGCTGTACTTCGACGTGTGATCGACGCCTGATCGAGGCATCACGCCGCGCCCCCGCCGCCGTACCGGCAGCGGGGGCGCGGTCGTATGTTCTATTCTGCTGACAGGACCACACGGGGGTGGAGTGGGCATGTCGGAGCACGAACAGGACGGCCAGGAGCGCGAGTTCGACCTCAGATGGGCGGACGACGCCGAGCACAAGGAGCCCTCGGCCCGGGCCCGTATGCTCGCCGCGCGCTGGAAGCACAACCCTCCCGGCCCCGTGCCGTTCCGCCCCGACCCCGACCACCGCTCACGCGGCCGCCGCTCACGCTCCCGCTCCCCCCACCGCTCGTCGTGGATCTCCACGGCCGTGGTGTTCGGCTGTGTGGCGGCGGTGATCGTGCTGCTGGGGTACATCAACTTCCGGACGCCGTAGCGGAGCGTGCGCCGAGAGGGCCGGCCAGGCGGCTGCTAGCGTCCCCGGGCGTGGACGACAGTGTGTATGTGGGCAACGCGGGCAAGGACGCCGCGCTGGACCGTGGGTGGATCCTCGGGCACTTCAAGGACGTCGGGGACCCCCGGCGCAGCGAGGCCGTGGAGATCAAGTGGGGGGTTCATCCCCGGGGTGACGAGCGGGCCGAGTGGGTGCGGGGTGAGGAGCGGACCGCGTTGCTGGTGCTGATCAGCGGGCGGTTCCGGGTGGAGCTTCCCGGGCGCGGTGTGCTGCTGGAGCGGCAGGGGGACTACGTCGTGTGGGGGCGCGGGGTCGATCACGCCTGGGTCGCGGAGGAGGAGTCGGTGGTGCTGACCGTTCGGTGGCCGTCCGTGCCGGGGTACGCGGTGGACGCGGGCGGCTGACGCCTTTGCCTGTCCTGGGGGTGATCACGACCCGTTCATGGGCGGGGCCGGGTGCACACTGGCAGTGGGACGAGTGCCTGACTGCGGGGTGATGCAGATGCACAGCCGCTTCCGGAGCGACCGGCGGTTGACCACCCGTATGGGGATCACGCTGTTCCTGCTCGGGTTGTTGTACGTGGGGTTCGTCGCGGCGTTGATCGTGCTGCTGAAGTCCTGGGTGCTGGTCGTGGTGGTCGCGGCGGGGCTGCTGGGGGCTCAGTACTGGTTCTCGGACCGGATCGCGCTGTACGCCATGCGCGGGCGGGTCGTGGAGCGGGAGGAGTTTCCCGGGCTGCACGGGGTCGTGGACCGGCTGTGTGCCATCGCGGACATGCCCAAGCCGGTGGTGGCCGTGTCCGAGATGGACATGCCGAACGCGTTCGCGACCGGGCGGAACCCCGACCACGCCGTGGTCTGTGTGACGACCGGGCTGCTGCGGCGGCTGGAGCCGGCCGAGCTGGAGGGCGTCCTCGCACACGAGCTGTCGCATGTGGCGCACAAGGACGTCGCCGTGATCACGGTCGCGTCCTTTCTGGGGGTGATCGCGGGGTTGATCGTGCGATTCGCCTTCTACTCGCAGCTGTTCGGCGGGGCCAGGAGGGACCAGAACACGGCCGCGGTCTTCGCCGCGGTGATGGGGGTGGCCGCCGCCGTGTACGCGATCAGCTTCCTGCTGATCCGGGCCCTGTCCCGGTACCGGGAACTGGCCGCCGACCGGGCCGCCGCGCTGCTCACCGGCCGGCCCTCGGCGCTCGCCTCCGCCCTCACCAAGGTCTCCGGCGACATCGCCCGCATCCCGACGAAGGACCTGCGCACGGCCCAGGCCTTCAACGCCTTCTACTTCACCCCGGCGCTGGGCCGCGAGCCCGGTGTCGCGCGGCTCTTCTCGACCCACCCGAGCCTGGAGCAGCGTCTCGACCAACTGGGCCGGATCTCCGCCGAGCTGGGCGAGGCGGCGGCACCCGGAGGGGTGTGAGCGGGGCATGGGGCTGCTGGACATCCTGCTCGGCCGGACCAAGCCGGTCGTGGCGGATCTCGACCGGCTGTTCGCGCTGCCGTCGGCGGCCGTGACCCTGGAGGCCGCGGCGGGCTTCACCCCGACCGGGCAGGGCGCGGTGTGCTTCGCCACGGTCGAGGGCGCGGCCTTCGAGCAGAGCCACCGCGAGGTACAGGCCCTGCTGGACGCCGACACCGACCGCGACGGCCCACCGGTGGAACTGCGGCAGGACGACTACGGCTACTCCTGGCTGGTCTCGCACCGCGCCCCCGACCAGCTGCACGCGCTCGTGAACGACCTGCACGCCGTGAACAGCCAGATGGAGGTCAACGGCTTCGGCCCGCAACTGCTCTGCTCCCTGGCCGGGTTCCAGGACCGGGCCGGGCGGCGGCTCGCGCTGGTCTACCTCTACAAGCGCGGCACCTTCTACCCGTTCGCGCCCCTGCCGGGCGGCGAGGCGCAGCGGCGCGACAACGCGCTGGAGCTCCAGGTGCGCTCGGCGCTCGCGGACGATCTGCGGATCGAACAGGACCTGAGCCGCTGGTTCCCGGTATGGGGAGCGCCCGGTCTGTGACCGCCCGCCGGGTCCTGCCGGCCGACCTGGAGCGGGCGGCACCGCCTGTGTGGCCGTAGAGCCGTGGCCAAAACCCGAGGGAAGCAGTTGAACAGCTGTTGGCCGACATTCCGGCCGCGAGCTACGCTGCGCTGGCTCCGCCCGGTTGATGCCGGTGGCTACGAAGGCGGTCGGATCCCCTGGACCGTGCCCGCATGACTCGAGTCTTGTCCCGGACTGTCAGGAAGGCAAGCGACCATGAAGCGATCGACTCGTGTGAAGGCGTTAGCGGCACTCTCGGCGGCGGCGGCGTGCCTCGCGGTGGCGCCGACGGCCTCGGCCACGCCCGCCAGGACTGCCGCGCCCACCTGCGTCACCGACAGTGCGACGAAGGCCTTCGGCCGTGGCGAGATCAGCATCTGCATCGAGAACGGCCGGGCGCGTGTGACCGGATGGGTGGAGGACCTGAAGCCGGGCGGTTGGGTGGATGGGGATTGCGTGGCCTGGTACATGACCTGGAAAACCGCCGCCGGAGACGAATTCAGTTTCGCGCCCGTGGCCTGCGGGCATGCGGGGGGCGCATACGTGGCCTTCGACTACGACCCGTCGGACTGGTCCGAGGGCCCGCAGGGCATCACGGGTGTGAAGAACGTGGCGTTGGGCGTGTTCAGCGCCTGACAAAGGCTGACACGAAGGGGTGGATCGACGCCGATGCCCCTTTCCGGGGCGGGAGTTGACCGTTCGGTCCGGTGTGGGGACAACGCCCTGCATCGGGTCGGATGAGCCTTCTCGCAAGAAGAACAGGTGAGCCGGAGTTGGTCCCTTTCACGCACACCCTCGACGGTGAACGACTCAGCGGGCTGTACGCCGGTGCCGGTGCGTCGGCGAGGACGACCGCCGTGGTCCTGCACGGCGCGGGCAACGGCAGCAAGGAGCGGCTGGTGCCGCTGCTGTCGGAGTTCGCCGCGCACGGCTGCCATGCCCTCGCCTTCGACTTCTCGGGCCACGGGGAGAGCACCGGCCTGCTTCGGGAGCTGAGCCTGCGCCGCCGTTTCGAGCAGGCCGTGTCCGTGATCGACGCGCACGTGCACGGGGACGGGCCGCTGGTTCTGGTCGGGTTCAGCATGAGCGGTCAGACGGTGGCCGATCTCGCCCGGCACTACGGGGACCGGGTGGCGGCCCTGGGGCTGTGCGCGCCCGCGGTGTACGCGGCCGAGGCGTGGGACGTGCCCTTCGGGCAGGGCGACGGGCGGTTCAGCGAGATCATCCGGCGGCCCGGTGGTTGGCGTGAGTCGCCCGCGCTCGACGCGTTGCGGGCGTACGAGGGGCGGGCGGTGCTCGCGGTGCCGGGCACGGACGAGGTCATCCCGCCCGCCGTGACGGAGGCCGTCTCGGAGGCGCTGGCCCGGCGCGCCCAGTTCACCCACTGGGAACTCCCCGAGGCTCAGCACCGGTTGGGCCTGTGGTTCCGGGACCGTCCCGACGACCGGCGGGCGTTCGTCGCCGCCCTGCTGACCGGGCTCGGCGAGCAGGGCTGGACGGCGACCCGGGCGTGGGTGGCCAAGCAGCTCCCGGAGGGCCGTACAGTCGACAAGTCGTCTTTCCTGACCGGTGGTTGGAGCGCCCAGATGCGGCGGCTCACCCTCGACGACGGCACCTCACTCGCCCTGCGGACCTTCGTGAAGCCCTTCTTCCGGCGGCACGCCCCCGGGCTGCTGGCCCGCGAGGCGGACGTGCTCACGCTGCTGGCCGGGCAGGAGGGTGTGCCGGCCCCCGAGCTGATCGGTGCGGACGCGACCGCCGAGCACTGTGACCATCCGTCCCTGTTGATGTCCGTGCTGCCGGGGCGGGTCCGGGTCGACGAGGAGGACCTCGACGCTCGCGTGGAGCTGCTCGCGGCTCAACTGGCCGGGATCCACCGGGTCGTCCCCGGGGAGCGTCCGCGCGCCTACCAGGCGTGGACGTCGCCGGAGGGCGTCCCGCCGGGGTGGGAGCGGGCCGTGGACGTCATCCGCCGCGATCCCCCGCCGTACGAGGGCTGCTTCCTGCACCGGGACTTCCACCCCGGGAACGTGCTGTTCACGGGCTCGGGGGCCGGTCTGCGGATCGGCGGTGTCGTCGACTGGGTGGAGACCTCGTGGGGGCCCGCCGACCTGGACGTCGCCCACTGCTCGACGGCGCTGGCGCTGCTGCACGGCCCGGAGTACGGCCTCGGATTCCGGGAGCGCTACGAGGCGCACGGCGGCCGGCGCCTGGCCGACGGCCCGGACCATCTGTACTGGCGGCTGCTCGACGCCCTGGCCTACGTCCCCGACGCGGCGAAGCTGGCGGTCCCCTGGCGGGAGCTGGGGCGGACGGACCTGACGCCTGAGGTGCTGGCAGGGCGGCTGGAGGCTTACGTGACGAGGCTGCTGGAGCGGTACACCTGAAGCCCCGGGGCCTCAGGCCCGTACGTAGACACCCGCGCGTGCCGCGGTCGCGGCGGCCTCGGCGGCCCGGTCGGCCGTGGCGCCGTCGAGCCGGCCGCCGCTGATCAGCAGGTGGTAGTAGAGCGGGGCGGAGACGGCACGGATCACCTCATGCGTGTCGGTGCCCTCGGGCACCTCGCCCCGGTCGACGGCCTGCCGCACACAGGGAGCCCATTCCCGGACGCGGATGTCGTAGAAGCGCCGTAGCGCCGCGGCCGTCCTGGGATCGCCGGTGGCGGCGGCGATGAGCGCCTTGAACAGCGGCCCCTGGCGGGGGTCCGTCAAGGTGCGCTGCACCAGCCGGGCGTTGGCCGTGAGGTCGCCGAGGAGCGAGCCGGTCTCGGTGCGGGGCGCGGACTGCTCGGCCATGTCCAGCAGGAGGTCGGCCACCAGCCCGGTGACCGTCGCCCAGCGGCGGTAGACGGTCGTCTTGCCGACTCCGGCGCGGCGGGCGATGTCGGCCAGGTCCAGGCCGGTGAAGCCCTGCTCGGTCAGGGCGTCCTCGGCCGCCCGCAGCACCGCTTCCCGTACCCGTGCCGTGCGCCCTCCCGGCCGTAGGGTCCCCGGCTCGCCTCCGTCAGCCATAACGGCACTCCTGTTCCATTAAGCGGTTCGCCCTGCTACCTTAGTGACCACTAACGGAACCATAGACCCGTTAAATACCCTGGAGGGGTCACGATGGAATACAGGCGACTGGGCGCGTCCGGACTCATGGTTCCCGCGCTGAGCCTCGGAGCCGGCACCTTCGGCGGGCGGGGCCCGCTGTTCGGCGCGTGGGGCACGACCGACGCGCAGGAGGCGCGCCGCCTGGTGGACATCTGCCTGGACGCCGGGATCACCATGTTCGACACCGCCGACGTCTACTCCGCCGGCGCCTCCGAGGAGGTTCTGGGGCAGGCGATCAAGGGCCGCCGGGACCAGGTGATCGTCTCCACCAAGACCGGCCTGCCGACGGGGGACGGACCGGGCGACGCGGGTTCCTCCCGCTCCCGGCTGATCACCGCCTGCGAGGACGCCCTGCGCAGGCTGGGCACCGATTACATCGACCTGTTCCAGCTCCACGCCTTCGACGCCGGGACGCCGGTCGAAGAGGTGCTGGCCGCGCTCGACACGCTCGTCCAGGCGGGCAAGGTGCGCTACACGGGCGTCTCCAACTTCTCCGGCTGGCAGGTGATGAAGTCCCTCGCGACCGCCGAGAGATACGGCCGTCCGCGCCATGTGGCCCACCAGGTGTACTACTCCCTCATCGGCCGGGACTACGAGTGGGAGCTCATGCCGCTCGCCCTCGACCAGGGCCTCGGCGCGATCGTCTGGAGTCCGCTCGGCTGGGGGCGCCTCACCGGCAAGGTCCGCCGCGGGGCACCACTCCCGGCCGGCAGCCGGCTGCACCGCACCGCCGACCAGGGCCCGCCCGTCGCCGACCAGCACCTCTACGCCGTGGTCGACGCGCTGGACGAGATCGCGGAGGAGACGGGCAAGGCCGTGCCGCAGATCGCCCTCAACTGGCTGCTCCAGCGGCCGACGGTGTCCTCCGTCCTCATCGGCGCCCGTGACGAGCGGCAACTGCGCCAGAACCTCGGCGCCGTCGGCTGGAGCCTGACCCCCGGGCAGCTGGCGAGGCTCGACGCGGCGAGCCACCGCCCGGCGCCGTACCCCTACTTCCCCTACGAACGCCAGGAGGGCTTCGCCCGGCTGAACCCGCCGGTGTTCCCCGCGCCGGGAACACCGGCGGGACAGCTTCAGCGCGCGTAGCGCATGAACGCCCGCACCATGTGGCACGTCGTCTCCGACGGCGGGTGGACGCCGATCTGCTCGGCCGCAGCGCGGATCGTCTCGTTGCGGGCCTGGTTCGGCATGTAGACGCCGGAGTCGAGCAGGGCGATGGCGAGGCGCATCGCCTTAAGGCGACGGTTGTGCGTGACATACCACTCGCGCGGCCGGCCCGGCGGCAGCGGCCGCTTCTCCACGGGCGCGTACGGCAGGTCGAGCAGGACGGGACGCTTCGCGGTGGACTGGGTGGGCAACGGCTTCGACTTCAGAGCGGCAGCGGGCACAGGCATCCTCCTGTCGCGACGGGCGCTCACCGGAGTCCTCTGCGACCCCGGCGCCACCCTCGAACACTGCTTATATTCTACCGCCGGGCACTGACAACGGGGAGTCCGCCAAGCACAGCAAAAGCCCAGGTGAGCAAGGAAATTGGCGCTACGTCACAGCAGGTCCGCGAGGGGCGCCTGAGGTCGGCTGAAAATCGAACAACGGCGGCAGCGCGTACCGTGGGCGCATGGAGATCTGGATCAATCCGGCCTGTTCGAAGTGCCGTAGCGCCCTGACGCTGCTCGACGCCGAGGGAGCCGACTACACCGTCCGCCGCTACCTGGAGGACGTGCCGAGCGAGGACGAGATCCGTGGCGTTCTCACGCGCCTCAGGCTCGAACCCTGGGACATCACCCGCACCGGGGAGGCGGCCGCCAAGGAGCTCGGGCTCAAGGAGTGGCCGCGGGACGCCGGTTCGCGCGACCGGTGGGTCAAGGCGCTCGCCGAGCACCCGAAGCTGATCCAGCGCCCGATCATCACCGCGGAGGACGGCACGGCCGTGGTGGGCCGGACGGACGAGGCCGTGCGGGACGCACTGTCGCGCTGACCACCTCTCTTTTCGCATGTGGCGCAGGTCACTTCACTGACTCCTGTAACCGCTGAGTAACTTCGTTCGGTATCTCGTACATAGCGGCGTACGCTCCCCTACCTCTTCAGGAGGCGCGCATGTCGCGTAGGAGAACTCTCGGTCCGAAGAAGAAGATCGCGCTGCTGGTGAGCGCGGTGACCGTGGCGGGAGGCGGGGCCTTCGTCATGGCGAGCACGTCGAACGCCACGCCGCCGGCCACGAACACCAAGTCGGCGGCGGAGTCGACGGCCTGCCTGGGACTCGCCACCGCGCTCGGCAACAACGAGAAGTTCATCGCCGACCAGCAGGCCAACCCCGACGCGCAGTCGGAAGCCCGGATCGCCAACCGCGAGGCGGTCATCGAGGAGATCAAGCGGAAGCAGGAGGCGTCGGGGTGCACGGTTGGGGAGTCGGCTCAGGACTCCCAGGCCGCGCAGCCGTCGCAGCCCGCGCAGGGCGGTGAGCAGGCCGGCGGTGAGCAGGCCGGCGGCGGTCAGGACGCAGCCGAGGGTGGCGCCGAGGCCTCGCAGCCGGCGGAGCCCGCGGAGTCGGCTCCGGCGGAAGACGCCGGCGGTGGCGCCGCGGCCTCCGGGCAGCAGGTGTGCAACGGCTCCACGGTCACGCTCTCCGGCGAGGGCGGTGCGCCCGCCGCGTCCAGCAACCAGTTCCCGGTGGGCACGCAGCTGAAGGTCACCAACCTGGACAACAACAAGTCCACGACGGTGGAGGTCACTTCGGCCTCCGGCAGCTGTGCACTGCTCAACAACGCGGCCTTCGAACAGGTGCGTGAGCCCGGCAAGTTCCTGATCCGCCGGGCCGTGATCGAGAAGGTGGGGTGATGCCGGACGGCCGAACGGGTCACTGAGGCGGCGGCCAACCCCTCGGCCGCCCCCTCGGTACGTGTCACCGGTCCTGCTGCTCCCGGCCAGGAGCAGCAGGACCGGCACGTCCGGGTCATACGGGCGCCGGTCACCGGCTTGACGGAGGGAAGCCGGTGACCGCCCCCCCCTCCCCGGGCGGAGAACGCCCTCTCGGCCTGAAGAACGGCGCGGGCACACCCGGTAACACGGGGTTCACATTCGAGCAATGGCCGGGAAATCGCCTGTTGACAGGCTGCCGGGCAGTTGACGCGGCGCATCGGTGCCGCAGCGCCGCAGCACCCGCGATACGCGCCCAGACACACCCCCGGAGGATGTGGCCGTGACCTTCAAGGCTGAGTACATCTGGATCGACGGCACCGAGCCGACGGCCAAACTGCGTTCCAAGACCAAGATCATCACGGGCTCGCCCGCCGGTCTCGACGCGCTGCCGATCTGGGGCTTCGACGGGTCGTCCACCAACCAGGCCGAGGGCCACGCCTCGGACTGCGTCCTCAAGCCGGTCTTCACCTGCCCGGACCCGATCCGCGGCGGCGACGACATCCTGGTGCTGTGCGAGGTCCTGAACATCGACCTCACCCCGCACGCCAGCAACACCCGTGCCGCGCTGGCCGAGGTCGCCGAGCGGTTCGCCGCCCAGGAGCCGATCTTCGGTATCGAGCAGGAGTACACGTTCTTCCAGGACGGCTACCCGCTCGGCTTCCCCAAGGGCGGCTTCCCGGCCCCGCAGGGCGGCTACTACTGCGGCGTCGGCGCGGACGAGATCTTCGGCCGTGACGTCGTCGAGGCGCACCTGGACAACTGCCTGGAGGCGGGTCTCGCCATCTCCGGCATCAACGCCGAGGTCATGCCCGGCCAGTGGGAGTTCCAGGTCGGCCCGGTCTCCCCGCTGGAGGTCTCCGACCACCTGTGGGTGGCCCGCTGGCTGCTCTACCGCACCGCCGAGGACTTCGACGTCGCCGCCACCCTCGACCCGAAGCCGGTCAAGGGCGACTGGAACGGCGCCGGCGCGCACACCAACTTCTCCACGAAGGCGATGCGCGAGACGTACGAGGCGATCATCACCGCCGCCGAGTCCCTCGGCGAGGGCTCCAAGCCGCTCGACCACGTCAAGAACTACGGTGCCGGCATCGACGACCGTCTGACCGGTCTGCACGAGACCGCCCCGTGGAACGAGTACTCCTACGGCGTCTCCAACCGCGGCGCCTCGGTCCGTATCCCCTGGCAGGTCGAGAAGGACGGCAAGGGCTACATCGAGGACCGCCGTCCGAACGCCAACGTCGACCCGTACGTGGTGACCCGCCTGCTCGTCGACACCTGCTGCTCGGCCCTGGAGAAGGCCGGCCAGGTCTGACCGGCACCACCCGGCTCCCGAGGGGGCGCTCACCGTTCACGGTGGGCGCCCCCTCGTTGTCAGTGGGGCATGCCAGGGTGGGGCGCATGGAGATCGACGGGGGCCTCGCGGTCAAGGTGAAGACGGAGAGCGGGCGGGCGTACGCGCGGATCGCGGCGCCGGAGCTGCGGGAGTTGGTGGAGCGGATCGGCGGGGACGACGACCACTTCCTCATCGTGCAGCGGATACCGGACCGGCCGATGGTCTTCATCCAGACGGCACGCGACGGGGACGGCGCCTACGACCTCCAGCACCGCACGGGGTCCGTTCCGCACATGTGGGTGACCCGGTTGACCGATCCGGGCCTCGTCGCCGAGGTGATGGTCCGCTGGGCGCGCCAGGAGGACGGCTGGGACACCGGAGTGACCTGGGAGCGCGAGGAGTTCGGGCTGCCGGACCCTCCGCCCCCGCTCGCCCCCGAGGTCTCGGCGCGGGCCGAGGGGTACGTCCACGAGATGCTCCGGGACGGCTACCTGGGCATCGAGAGGATGGTCCGCGAGACGGTGTACCTGATGCCGGGCAAGGAGGACTCCTCCCCCGTCTCCCCGGCGCAGGCCCGCGAGATCGTCGAGCGGCTGTGGCTGGAGCGCGTCGACGAGCAGGAGTCGTGGAGCGAACCGACCGGCCCTGACCGGCTGGAGCGTGCTTTCGCGGCCCTGGACCGCGCCGGCGTCGTCGCCCGCGAGAACTTCACCTGCTGCCGGGGCTGTGGCATGGCGGAGATCGGCGCGGAGGCGGACGGCGAGCCGGGGGTGCGGGGGTTCGTGTTCTTCCACCACCAGGGCACGCGCGGTGCGGCGGAGGGGCACGGCCTGTCGCTGTACTACGGCGGGTTCGACGGCTCCGAGGAGACCACGAAGGCCGTCGGGCAGGAGGTCGTGGCCGCGCTGACCGCTGCCGGGCTGTCCGCGGAGTGGGACGGTGACCCGGGCCGGGCGATCGATGTCGCGCCCTTGGAGTGGCGGAAGCGCCTGGTGGGGTGAGGTTTCGGCAGGCCGGCCGGATGTCCGGCATGTGTCCAAGGTGTGAGAGGAGGGTCCCGGCGCGGGGGCCTCTCTGCTTCAATGGGGCCATGGCCAGCTACCAGAAGTGCACCGCGACGGGTCGTCATGACCTCGAGCCCTTCTGGCCGTCCCGTCAGGACCACGACTTCGACCGGGTGTGTTGCCGCGCGACGAACGCGCCGGCCCTCTAACGCCGTACACCCCGGCCTTCGGCCAGCGCGAACCGCGTACGTCCTCGGCGACCCCGACCACGAACTCGCGGCCGTCGACCTCTCCGACGAACTCCTCGCGCGAAAGAGCTGACCTCTCATGGCGACCACTCGTTCTCTGTCCACCGCCACCCTCGGCACCCCTGCGACGAACAGCGCCCGGCATCGGCTGCGTGCCGTCGACCGGGACGAGGTGGTGACCGTCGCGGATCTGCTGCCGCCGGGTGCCACCTGGCTGCCGGCGCCGCAGCACACGCTGCCCACGCTGCCGGGCCGGCCGCCGATGGTCGGCTATCTGGTGCTCGTCCCGGCCGACCAGCAGCCGCCGTTCCCGGTGGCGGTGCCGGACCGGCCGGAGCCCGTCGCCCCCGAGGCCGGCCCCGAGCCGGGCGGCGAGCAGCTGATCCGCGTCGACACCGTGCAGCGCACCGCCCAGGTGGCCGGCCGGCCGCTCGACCTCACGTATCTGGAGTTCGAGCTGCTCGCCCACCTGGTGGCGCACCCGGGCCGGGTGCACACCCGCGACCAGCTGGTCGGCACGGTGTGGGGCTACGGGCACGTGGGGGACGGCCGTACGGTCGACGTCCATGTCGCCCGGCTGCGCCGCAAGCTGGGCGCGGAGCACCGCGACACCATCCGGACGGTACGCCGGGTCGGCTACAAGTACGTGCCTCCAGTGAGTCACTGAGCCACCGGCCCTCATCCGTCTGCTGACGGCAGATCCCCGTTCCCTGCCGCCGCCCCACCGGGCAGAGTCAGCGGCATGAGACTTCTGATGCTGGGTGGTACGGAGTTCGCAGGGCGGGCCGTCGTGGAGGCGGCCCTGGGGCGGGGCTGGGACGTGACCGTCTTCCACCGGGGGCGGCACGAGGCGCCGGAGGGCGCGCGGTCGCTGCTCGGCGACCGCACCGCGCCCGGCGGTCTCGCCGCCCTCGACGACGACCCGGGCGAGTGGGACGTCGTCGTCGACACCTGGTCGGCGGCGCCCCGCGCGGTGCGGGACACGGCGCGGCTGCTGCGGGGCCGCGCCGGCCGGTACGTGTACGTGTCGAGCTGCTCGGTGTACGCGTGGGCCCCGCCCGCCGGGTACGGCGAGGACGCGCCCCTGGTGGAGGGCGCCTCGGCCGACGCGGAGCAGACGGCGTACCCGCAGGACAAGCGCGGCGGTGAACTGGCCGTGCTGGACGCCTTCGGCGAGGACCGGTCGGTGCTCGTCCGGGCCGGGCTGATCCTCGGCCCGTACGAGAACATCGGCCGGCTGCCCTGGTGGCTGGGCCGCACGGCGCGCGGTGGTCCGGTGCTCGCCCCGGGCCCGCGCGAGCTGCCCCTGCAGTACGTGGACGTCCGGGACCTGGCCGAGTGGATCCTGCGCGCGGCGGAGCGGGAGCTGAGCGGCCCGTACAACCTGGCCGGTCCGCAGGGGCACGCCACGATGGGCGAACTGCTGGACGCGTGCGTACGGGTCACCGGCGGCGGTGCCGAACCGCGGTGGACCGAGCCCGAGGTGATCCTGGAGGCGGGCGTCGAGCCGTGGACCGAGCTGCCGGTGTGGGTGCCGCCGGGCAGCGACCTGCACGACGCCCTGCACAGGGCTGACGTCTCCCGGGCGGTGGAGGCGGGGCTGACCTGCCGGCCCGTCGCGGAGACCGTGGCCGACACCTGGAGCTGGCTCCGGGACATCGGCGGCACGGCCCCACAGCGGCCGGACCGGCCGCCGGTGGGCCTCGACCCGGAGAAGGAGGCGAAGGTGCTCGCGACCGGCGGAGGCATGCGAACCGCCCCGTGAACCACCGCGCCGCCTCCTGGGGTGTACGTAGCACCACCCCCTGACCGGGTGTCCCGGCCCAGTGACCCCGCACCCCCGCTCGGCGAGACTGACGTCATGACCATCGACACGAAGAGCGGTTACAGGGGAGCAAAGGGGCGGGGCGTCGCACTCGCCGCGCTACGGGGGCTGGGGGTGGCCCTCATATCGCTGCCGGGGGCGGTGCTGTGCTTCACCCTGTCGCTGGTGTCCATGGCGCTCATCCCGATCGGCGTCGGGCTCGTCACCACGCCGTACGTACTGAAGGGGGTGCGGGCGTTCGCGAACTGGCGGCGGGTGCTCGCGGCGGAGTGGGGCGGGGTGCGGATCCCGCCGGCGTACCGGCCGCTGCCGAAGGACGCCAACCCGTGGGCGGCCACGTTCGGGATGCTGCGCGACCCGGCGACCTGGCGGGACCTGATGTGGCTGCCGGTCGACATGACGGCGGGGTTCCTCACCGCGCTGCTGCCGGCCGCGCTGTGGCTGTACCCGCTGGAGGGCTTCGCGCTCGGGGCCGGATTGTGGCGGGTCTTTCCCGACGGGTACTGGTACGGGTTCGTCAAGGTCACCGGGCAGGTGTCCGCGCTCGGTGCCGCCTTGCTGGGCCTGGTCCTCCTCTTCTTCGCGCACTTCCTCACCCCTCGCCTGCTGGACGTCCACTTCCGGCTCACCCAGGCCGTCCTGGGCTCCGGCCAGGGCGAACTGGCCGAGCGGGTGCGGGTCCTGACCGAGACGCGGCGCGACGCCGTCGACACCTCCGCCGCGGAGCTGCGGCGCATCGAGCGGGACCTGCACGACGGGGCGCAGGCCCGGCTGGTCGCGGTCGGCATGGACCTGAGCACCATCGAGGCGCTCCTCGACAAGGACCCGGCCAAGGCCAAGGAGCTGATCGCGCGGACCCGCACGTCCTCCGTCGAGGCCCTGGCCGAACTGCGTGAGCTGGTGCGCGGCATCCATCCGCCGGTCCTCGCCGAGCGCGGCCTCGGCGACGCGGTACGGGCGCTGGCGCTGCGGCTGCCGGTGACCACCGAGGTGAGCGTGGACCTGCCCGGGCGGGCGGAGGCGCCCGTGGAGTCCGCCGCCTACTTCGCCGTCAGCGAGGTGCTCACCAACGCGGTGAAGCACTCCGGGGCCGACCGGATCTGGGCCGACCTGCACCACGCCGACGGGATGCTGCGGGTGTCCGTCACCGACGACGGCAAGGGAGGTGCGGTGATCGGAGCCGGTTCCGGACTCTCCGGAGTCGAGCGGCGGCTCGGTACATTCGACGGCGTCCTGGCCGTCAGCAGCCCCGCGGGCGGTCCCACCATGGTCACCATGGAGATCCCTTGCGCGTTGTCCTAGCCGAAGACCTCTTCCTGCTGCGTGACGGGCTCGTCCGGCTGCTCGAGGCGCACGACTTCGAGATCGCGGCGGCCGTCGAGTCCGGCCCCGAACTGGCCGCCGCGCTGGCCGAGCTGGAACCCGACGTCGCCGTGGTCGACGTACGCCTGCCGCCCACGCACACCGACGAGGGGCTCCAGTGCGCGCTCGACGCCCGCCGCAGGCGGCCCGGCCTTCCGGTGCTGGTGCTCTCGCAGCACGTGGAGCAGCTGTACGCGCGTGAGCTGCTCGCCGACGGCAGCGGCGGGGTCGGGTACCTGCTGAAGGACCGGGTGTTCGACGCCGAGCAGTTCGTGGACGCCGTACGGCGGGTCGCCGACGGGGGTACGGCGATGGATCCGCAGGTCATCCAGCAGTTGCTGGCCCGGCAGTCGAGCGACGACGGGCCGCTGGCGCGGCTGACGCCCCGGGAGCGGGAGGTGCTGGAGCTGATGGCACAGGGCCGGACCAACGCGGCGATCGCCGGCCGGCTGGTGGTGACGGAACGGGCCATCGCCAAGCACACCGCGAACATCTTCGCCAAACTGGGACTGGAGGTCTCGGACGACGACAACCGCCGCGTGCTGGCGGTTCTGGCGTATCTCGACCACGGCCGGTGAAACCGGACTCGCTGGTTCACCGACCGTGGGGGATCGGCAACTCCCGGTATGAAAGCGGTTGTTGAGAACACAGAGTCCTCACGAATCTCGCATCAATTTCCGGGACCTCTGAACACCCGTGGGACCCCCTGCGTATGGATGGGAGCCGCTTCACTCCTGTCGGGCGCCTCATGCCCCCGAAAAAGGAAGTCAGAGGAGTTCCATGGGACGCAACACAAGAAAACGCCGGACGCCGATGGCCACCAAGGCCATAGCCGCATCGGCGGCCCTAGCGCTCGGTGGGGGCGGGCTGATCTGGGCAAACTTCTATGCCTCGGCGCATGAGGAGAACTCGGCGAACCAGACGAAGTCCGCGGGCGCTCAGGTCGCCACGATCCAGTGCCCGGACGTGGGCCAGAGCCTGACCGACGTGCCGGACGGCGCGCGCAAGGGCGTGGACAAGGAGCTGGCGAACCTCGACAAGCAGATCAGCGAGGCCTACACCCGGCTCGCCTCCACGCGTCAGGCTCAGGCCGGTGACTCCGGCTTCGTCAACAACGCCATCCTCGGCCCGCTGAAGTCGAAGCGGACCGCGGCCATCGACCGGATCGGCATCAACATCAAGCGTGTTGGTGGCCAGGCTCCGGGCAACCTCGCCCAGATGGCCGAGTGCCAGGGCATGAACGCCGACGTGAACACCAACGACGGTCAGGCCGGGGGCGGCCAGAACAACAACGGCGGCCAGAACAACAACGGTCAGGACCAGGGCCAGAACAACGGCGGCCAGGACAACGGCCAGGGCCAGGACCAGGGCGGCCAGGACCAGGGTGGTCAGGACAACGGCCAGGACCAGGGCCAGGGCGGCAACGGCGGTCAGGGCGGCAACGGCCCGGCGGCCGCGGACTTCGTCAACATCGAAGAGGTCCAGCCGAACTCCCGCAACCTGCCGAACGGTCTGGCGGCGAACGGTGACGGCGGCTCCGCGGGCACCTTCACCACGCAGTGCGGCACCAACGAGAACGAGAACCGCAACTCGGACAACGTGATCGTGGCGCCGGGTGTCTCCAACGGTGCCCAGCACCAGCACGACTACGTCGGCAACCAGGCCAACACCGCCTTCGCGAGCGACGAGGACCTGGAGAACGGCGAGACGACCTGCCAGAACCAGGGTGACAAGTCGACGTACTTCTGGCCGGTCATCCGGATCCAGGACGGTTCGGACGACATCGACGCGGGTCAGCCGGGCGGTGGCCAGGACGGCAACGTCGGCAAGATCGTCGAGCCCGCGCAGGCGGAGCTGAAGTTCGTGGGCAACCGCACCAGCGACGTCGTCGCGATGCCGAAGGCCCTGCGGATCATCACCGGTGACGCCAAGTCCCTGACCAACGGCCTGAACAACGCCAACACGTCCTGGACGTGCACCGGCTTCGAGGACCGTCAGGTGACGGACAAGTACCCGATCTGCCCCGAGGGCAGCAACATGGTCCGGTTGTCCAACTTCCAGAGCTGCTGGGACGGCCAGAACATCGACAGCGCCAACCACCGCACCCACGTGGACTTCGTGGAAGCGGACGGCAGCTGCTCGAACGGCTTCCAGGCCATCCCCCAGCTCCAGGTCCGTCTGGTCTACGACGTCCCGGCGCCGCAGATCAACAATGGACAGGTCCAGAACGCGTTCGCGGTGGACTCCTTCCCGGAGCAGCTGCACAAGCCGATCACGGACCACAACGACTTCATCAACTTCTTCGACGAGAACACGATGAACGAGATGGTCCAGTGCATCAACAACGGCGAGAACTGCCAGTAGTCCTCAGCCAGTAGAAAGCCGGCGGTGGGAATTCCCACCGCCGGCTTTCTCGTCCGTGTTCAGCCGTGGCTGGCGCCGGTGTGACCGCCCTTGTTGTGGCTGCCGCCGGGGTTCATGTGCTCGGAGCCTTCCTCCATGGTCCCGCCGAGGGTGCTCTGCAGCGCCGTGACCGTCTTCTGCTGGCCCACGGCGACCCACTTGCGGCCGACGAGGTAGTAGCCGCCGTAGTCCTTCGCGCCGTTCAGCCACTCGCGCTGGCCGCGGTCGGTGGAGAAGGTCGCGAGGACGTACTTCTCCTTGCCCTTCTTGCAGAGGGCCTGGCGGATGGTGTCGGCGTCGGTCTGCATGTTCGGCTTGCACTTGGCCTCGGCCGCGATGTGCTCCAGGCTGCCGCTCACCTCTTTCGGCACGGCTGCCTCGTCCTTGCCGCCGGATCCGCAGCCGGCCAGCGCCAGTATCGCCACCGCGCCGCTCAGCGCGAGCATCGGTCGGGTCACCCTCATCTGTTCCTCCGGTCCTTGTCACGGCACGGTCCGGACGCATGCCGCACGGAGCCCCGGCAAGGGCTCTCGCCTTCGATACGGCTGCGGAGCCCACAGCGCTCAAATTCCGCTGCCTCCGTAGGCACGCCTGTGCGAGGGTGGCACGGTGAACCAGGACTGGGAAGATCGCGTAACCGCCCTGTGGGCCCGCTTCGACGACTACGCCGATGAGGAAGCGGAGGAGGCGCGCTTCCGTGCCGAGGTCGACGCCCTCGTCGCCGAGCTGCCGGACGGCAGCCCGCTCGGGCCGTTCGAGCAGGCCTGCGCCTGGGACTCCACGGGCCGCTCGGACCTGGCGGTGCCCCTGTACCAGGAGGCGCTGCGGCGGGGACTCTCCGACGCCAGCCCCTACAAGGCCCGCCGGACGAAGATCCAGCTGGCCAGCTCGCTGCGGAACGTCGGCCGGGCGGAGGAGGCCGTCGCGCTGCTGACACCCGAGCTTCTCGCCCCGTCCGACGAGCTGGACGACCCGGTGCGTGCCTGTCTCGCGCTGTGCCTGTCCAGCCTGGGACGGGACCGCGAGGCGCTGTCGCTGGCGCTCGGTGCCCTGGCCCCGCACCTGCCCCGCTACCAGCGGTCGATGGCGAACTACGCCCGGCTGCTCGTGGAGCAGGAGCAGCCGCGGGGCTGACGCTCCGCGGTCAGGTGACCATCCGACCATTCGCTCGTTCTGCTGAACGTGCAGTCACAGGATGTCGCCCAGCGCCCCGCACCCTCCTCCCCCGCCGGCCCGGTCGTCGACGTCGAGCAGGCCGAGGCCGCGCTCGTCGAGCACTACCCGCGGCTCGTGCGGCTGGCCTATCTGGTGCTGCCGCCGGGCCTGGGCCGCAGCAGGCGCGTCGTGACCGCACACGCCCTCACCCAGCGCGCACTCCCCCGCAACCGCACACCGGCACCGGTGATCCCGGCCCAGTCGACCGGGCGTGACGGCGACCCTGGCTACGCCCTGGTCCGCCTCCAGGTGCTGCGCACGGCACTGGAGGCGGGGCTGCCGCTGCGGCGCAGGGCATGGCCCAAGCGCTCCCAGGTGCCGCCGCTGCTGCCCCAGGTGTGGGGCCTGAAGCTGTTCCCCCGGTCCGGCGGTGCCGACGAACTCGCCCTGGACCAGCGGCTGTCCACCCTGTCGGGACCGGCCCGGGCCGCCTACGCGCTGCGCGGCCTGGAGCGGCTCGCGGACGACGGGGCGCGCAAGGTGCTCACGGCGGCGGGTGTCGCCGACCCGGACGGCGCCCTGCTGGAGGCCGACGGGGTCCCCGCGCAGTACGGACTGCTCGACTCCCCCGAGTTCGACCCCTGCTCACTCCAGGCCCGGCCCACCGACCTGATGCGGCGCCGCCAGCACCTGAAGGCCGCGCTGGCCGCCGGGGCGGCGCTGCTGGTGTGCGGGGCACTGCTCGGTCTGCCCGGCGAGGGCTGGGGTCCCGACGGCGCCGCCGCACCCCCGTACGCGCGCAACCCGGCCGCACAGGCCGCCCTGGACCCGGCGAAGCTGACCCGGGTCCCCCCTGCCGCGTGGCAGAGCTCGGCGCGCACCGACTTCTCGGTGTGGCCGGCCCGCGGCGGCCTCACCCGCGACTCGGCCCTGCTGCGCCGCGCCCTGGCCGTGTGGGCACGTCCCGGCGGGCGGGTCCAGGTGTCGGCGACGCCCGGCACCCTGTCCGGCGGCCCGGCCGGACCTCCCCAGCTGCTGTACGCGGGGACGGTCGACGCCGCGCGCGTGGTGATCCTCTACGACGGTCTGCGCATCGCCCGGTACGCCGAGCCCGAGGACGGCACGCAGGGCGCGGCCCTGGACTTCGCCCGGGTCGACGGCGCGGGGCGGGCCGAGGCGGGCGCGGTGGTCCTGGGCCGGACCGATGGCAACGTGCGCTATCTGACGGCCCCTTGGGTGTCGAAGGCGGGCGAGCGGGATCTGCTGAAGCCGGGTTCCGGGGCGATGGACCTCGCCCTCACCGACGGGGTGACCGCGCCGCTGGCCAGCCCGGCCCTGCGGACCGGTCCGTGCACCTCGTGGAACGTGCTGCAGGTGGCCGACGGCAAGCGGACCCGGCTGCTGAGCGACCTCGGCGAGCTGGTCCCGGCCCGGCTCACCAGCGGCCGGCCCGGTTCGCCGTCAGAGGCGTCCGGCGCGGCGGCGCTGCGCACCTGGCAGCCGTACGCCTGCTCGCTGGGCGCGGTGCGCTCGGCGGGTGTGCGGAGTGTCAACGCCTGGGCGTTCAACGAGCAGCCGCTGCCGGACGCGAGCGGGTCGGCGGCGTGGGTGTGCACACGGGCCGAGACCTGGCGGGGCGGCGGGGCGCGGGTGCTGGCGCAGTTCCACACGCCGGGCGGGCGGTACGGGGCGGTGGCGGCGAAGGCCGAGAACGTCCCGGCGTGCGGGGCGCGTGATCCGCATGTGCTGGCCGGGGTGCTGTGGAAGTCGGAGGCGGGCACCTGGTATCTGCTGGCCGCGGGCAGTCGTCGGACCGCGTCGATCCGGGCGACGGGCGGGATCAGCGGGTCGGCGCGGAGCAGTCTGCTGACGGTGCCGGGTGAGCAGGGGGCGCGGGCCGAGCTGAAGGGGACGCTGCGGGACGGGCGTTCGCTCGGCGGGCTGCGCTGACCGGCCCGTTCTCGTGCCAGCCCGGCGCACCCGGCTGAACATCCGCGATCGATCCGGTCCGTTCAAGGCTGGAATCGATCGGTAAGGTGTTCGTATGACTACCGGGGTTCGCCGCAGATTGGGAGTCGAGGAGCGGCGGCAGCAGTTGATCGGCGTCGCCCTCGAACTGTTCAGCCGCCGCTCGCCCGACCAGGTCTCCATCGACGAGATAGCGTCGGCCGCGGGCATTTCGCGGCCGTTGGTCTATCACTACTTTCCCGGCAAACTCAGCCTGTACGAGGCCGCGTTGCAGCGGGCGGCGGACGAACTCGCGGCTCGTTTCGTGGAGCCGCACGAGGGGCCGCTGGGGGCGCGGCTGCTGCGCGTGATGGGCCGCTACTTCGACTTCGTGGACGAGCACGGGCCGGGTTTCTCGGCCCTCATGCGCGGCGGACCCGCCGTCGGCTCCTCGACGACCAACGCGCTCGTCGACTCCGTACGGCAGGCCGCGTATGTCCAGATCCTTTCGCACCTGGGCGTGACCGATCCGCCCGCGCGTCTGGAACTGGTCGTCCGGTCCTGGATCTCGCTCGCCGAGTCGACGGCGCTGATCTGGCTGGACGGCCGGCGCATCCCGCGGGCGGAGCTGGAGATCCAGCTGGTGCACGACTTCGCCGCGCTGGCCTCCGTGAGCGCCGCCTACGACGAGGAGATGGGCGGCCTGCTGCGCCGCATCTTCAAGGAGGAGCCGGCCGACGGCCCGTTCGCCGACCTGGCCGGCCGGCTCCTGACGCTGGCCACCTGACCCTGCTCAGCCTTCGTACTTGCGGTAGGAGGCGTCCAGGTCGCGCACCTCGGCGGAGGCGTGCAGCACGATCCCGTCGGCGGTCTTCACATGGGTGCGCAGCAACTCCAGCGCGGCTTCGGTGAGCCGGGCCTTGGTGTCCTCGGTGCGGCCGGCGAGCAGCGCGATGTGGACGTGCACATGGGCATGTCCCTCGGTGTCGGGGCCGACCACGATGTCCTCGGTGGGGCGGAACCGGCTCTTGCACGCCGGCGGCTTGGCTGCCGCGATGTCGACGGTCGCCTCGTGCAGCGCCTTGGCGAATCCGGGCCGGTCGAAGCCGTCCGCGAGGTCGGCGGAATAGTCGACGGTGATCTGCGGCATCGGTGACTCCTGGTCTGGGCGGGCAACGGCCTCACCCTAACCGCAGGGCCAGCATGGCGATGTCGTCCTCCCGGTCGTGGCCGAAGCAGCCCAGGAGCACGTCGCAGAGGGTGTCCAGGGAGGTGGGGGCGTCGGCGGCGGCCGTGCGGAGTTGTTCCATGGAGACCTCCAGAGGGATGCCGCGGGTCTCGATGAGGCCGTCGGTGACCATGAGCAGGCGGTCGGTGGGGCTCAGGTGGTGCTCGGTCGGCGGGGGGCGTTCCAGGCCCAGGCCGAGCAGCGGACCGCACGCGTCGACGTACTCCGCGCCGCCGCCCTCGCGCAGGATCAGCGGCGGGATGTGACCGGCGTTGGCGATCCGCACCCGGCCGCTGCCGGGGTCGACCAGGGCCAGGCACACGGTGGCCGTGATGTCGGGGTGGTACCGCTGGAGCATCCGGTCGAGCCGCCCGGCCAGCACGACCGGGTCGCTCTCGTCCACGCAGTAGGCGCGCAGCGCGTGCCGTATCTCGACCATGACGGTGGCGGCGTCCAGCGAGTGCCCGACGACGTCACCGACCGCGGTGAGCACCCCGTCACGGGTGCGCAGGGCGGCGTAGAAGTCGCCGCCGATCTCGGCCTGCCGGGAGGCGGGCACATAGCGGACCTCGATGTCGACGCCGGGCAGGTGGGGCAGCTTGTGCGGCCGGGGCAGGAAGCTGTGCTGGAGGGTGAGGGCGACATGCCGCTCCACCTGGTACAGCAGCAACGGTTCGGCGGCGAGCGCGGCGGCCTGGGCGAGCCGGGCGAGCAGCCCGTCGTCCGCCGGGCCGTTGATCGCCGCGCGCCGCACGGGTGTGGCCAGGCACACGGCCGTACGGCCGTCCTGGGCGGTCGCCACGGTCAGGAGGGCGTCCTCCTCGACGCCCGGCCGGAAGATCCCGGCCGGCCACAGCGGCGCGGGGACGACGGCGCTGTGCACGCCCGTCCGGCCCTCCGCGAGCCGGGCGGCCAGCCGGGCCGCCGCCTGATGCGCGCCGCTGTCCGCCGGTGCGGGGCGGCTGCGGGCCGTGCCCTCGTAGGGCTCGCCGTCCGGGGCGATCACGAACACCACGGCGGGCGATCCGGTGAGGCGTGCGGTGCCGTCGGCGGCCGCGGTGGCGAGTTCCCGGGGGCAGCGCGCCGTCTGCACCGTGATGACGGCCTCGGACAGCAGGGTCAGCCGGTGGACGACGGTCTCGGCGCCCGCGGTGCGGCGCGCTCCGCGCACGGCGGCCCGGACGACGGCCTGGATCTCCAGCGGTTCGGCGGGCACGGTCAGATAGGCGTCGCCGCCCGCGTCAAGACCCCGGCACCGGTCCCCGGGCGCGGTCCGGGCTGCCGAGAAGTGCACGACGGGCAGGGCGGCCATGGGCGGCCGGGCCCGGAGCCTGCGGCACACTTCGAAGCCGCTCATGTCCGGCAGGCCCACGTCGACGAGGGCCACGTCGGGCAGGGTGCCGTCGCGCAGCCGGACGTCGAGTTCGACGAGCGCCTCGCCGCCGCTGGCGACGGGCACGACCCGGTGGCCGGCCCGGCTCAGCACCGCGCCCATGGCGTACCGGCTGGCCGCGACGTCGTCCACGACCAGCACGGTGGTGCCGGGGGTGTGCTGCGTGCCGTTGCCGTCCATCTCGAGGAGCACCTCGGGGCCTGCGTGTGGGGGGCGGGCCGTCGGTCACGGCCCGTCCCCCAACGTAGTGCGCTACGCGCCGGCCCGGGTGAAGACGGCGACCGTGCGCCCCGGAACGGCGAACGTGCCCGATTCAGCGGCGTAGGTGGACGACTTGACGGTAGGGTCCGCCCCCGCCGCCTGCACCGGGTGCAGCCGGTAGCCGGTTCCGGCGAGCGCGGTGACCCGCTGTTCCTGCCGCTCGGGTGCGGCGTTGAAGACGACGACGAGATCGCCGAGCCGCATGGTGATCACGCCGGGGGTCTCGTCCTTGCCGGACAGCGGGAAGGAGAGTTTCGACTGCACCTGGCCGGCCGTGGCGAGGGAGAACGCCGGCTCCGTGGAACGGATCCTCAGCAGATCCCGGTACGCGGCCGAGGTGCCCTCGATCTCATGGCAGCCGACCTTGACGGTGCTCAACAGGGGCTTTCCGTAGGGCCACTTGTCCTTGTTGTCGGCCGCCATGGGCAGGCCGCGGCCGAAGCCGTTGCCGTCGGCGCAGTTCCAGTGGACGGCGTTGAACCAGTCGCCGCTGTCGTAGGAGTTGCGGTCCAGGGACTTGGAGCGCAGCAGGTCGGTGCCCGCCTGGGAGAGGGCCGGGCCCTGCGAGAGGGTGGCCGTCGCCATGGCGAGGACCTGCATCCGGGCCCGGTCGGACGCGCTCGTCATGGCGGGCAGTTTGAAGGCGAGGGCGTCGAACAGGGACTCGTTGTCGTGCGCGTCGGCGTAGGCGAGGGCGTCACCGGGGGCGTCCGCATAGCCGGCGGGCGCGCCGTTGTAGTCGACGTCGGCGCCGGTGACCTCCTTGCCGTCGGTGCCGGTGAACCGGTAGCCGGCGAGATTGCCGGAGAGGCCGACCTTGATGAGGTCCTGGTAGTGCAGCAGGCGGGCCTTCTGTTCGGCCGGGGTGCCGTTGTGCTGCGAGGAGTTGGGTTCGGTGTACAGGCCGGACGCGAAGCCCTGGACGCCGGGGTCCTCGTCGAAGGGGCCGCCGCCGCGCACGGCGTCACGGGCGCGGTCGGAGAAGGTGGCGATGCCGGTGCCGGCCATGTTCTTCTGCGTGGCCTGCTCGAACCGGGCGTCGTCGGCGATCTCGCCGAAGTTCCAGCCCTCGCCGTAGAGGATGATCTTCTTGCCGTCGACGCCGTCCTTGGCGAGGGTGAGCGCGTCGAGGGCCTTGCGGACCGCGAGGATGTTGGCCTTCGGGTGGTGGCCCATGAGGTCGAAGCGGAAGCCGTCGACCTTGTACTGCCTGGCCCAGGTGACGATCGAGTCGACGACGAGCTTGCCCATCATGGCGTTCTCGGTGGCCGTGTTGGCGCAGCAGGTGCTGTTCGCGACCGAGCCGTCGGCAAGGAGCCGCTGGTAGTAGCCGGGCACGATCCGGTCGAGGACGCTCGTCCGCTCCTGGCCGCTGGCCGCGGTGTGGTTGTAGACGACGTCCATGACGACCCGCAGTCCGTCGTCGTTGAGGGCCTTCACCATCCTGCGGAACTCGACCGTGCGGGCCGTGCCGTCCGGGTCGGTGGCGTAGGAACCCTCGGGGACCGTGTAGTGGTACGGGTCGTAGCCCCAGTTGTAGGCGTCCTTCGCGGCGATCTTCCCGACGCACTCCTGCTGCCGGTCGGAGTCGGCCGGGTAGGAGGCGAGGTCGCAGTCGGTCGTCGCCTGGTCGGCCTTCTTCTCCGGGATGGTGGCGATGTCGAAGGCGGGCAGGAGGTGGACGTACGAGGTGCCCGCCTTCGCCAGCTCACGCAGATGCTTCGAGCCGTCGCTGTCCTGGTCGGTGAAGGCGAGGTAGCTGCCGGGGTGCTTCGCCGTGCGGTCCTCGACGGAGAAGTCCCGGATGTGCAGCTCCTGGATCTGGGCGTCCCTGAGCGGTACGGCCTTGGGCTTCTTGTACGACGACCAGCCGGACGGCTTCAGCGCCCTGTCGTCCAGGTCCATGACCAGGCTGCGCTCCGAGTCGGCGGTGAGGGCCAGGGAGTAGGGGTCGGTGACCTTGTTGGTGACGACCTTGCGGACGCTGGGGGCCCAGACCTCGACGACGTACCGGTAGGGCTTGCCCTTCCAGGACTGCGGGCCGGTGACGGACCAGACGCCGGTGGTGGCGTCGCGCCGCATCGGGACGGTGGAGTCGCCGATCTCCAGGGACACCCGCTGAGCGGTCGGCGCCCAGACGGACAGCGTGGGGCGGCCGTGGGAGAAGGTCGGCCCCAGGTCTGCCCTGGTCGCGCCGGAGTACAGGTCGTCGAGGACACCGGCGAGCTGGACGCCGGTGGCCGCGAGGACGGCTCCGGTCGCGGCATGCTGGGTGGCTACGACCTGGCCGCGCAGGGCCTCGCGGACCCGGTCGCGGTCGCGCGGGTCGACGGTCCAGGCGTCGTACGCCTTCAGGTGCGGGAAACCGGCCTTCTGGGCATCGGTGAGCTCGGTCCTCGCCAGGCGCAGCCACTTGGCGTCACCGGTCAGGGCGCCGTCCTCGACGGCGATCGAGCCGTCGCGGGCGTAGAGCAGTTGGGTGGAGGCGGCCGCGTCGGAGCCGTTCCAGGCGAGGGTGTTCCGGTCGATCCAGACCGCCTTGGACGTGGTCAGGTCGAGCGCGGCGGCGGCACCCACCGGCTGCGGCAGCAGGTACTTCTCCTGGCCGCTCAACAGCCACACCTCGTGGCCGTTCGCCTTGAGGTCGAGCGACTGGTCGGAGGGCAGGTCCTTCTCGTCGCCCTTGTGGAGGATGTAGCTGAGGCTGGTGGCACCGTCGGTGAGCGGTACCTCGAAGACCGCACCATAGGTATCAGTCTTGACCGGCTTGAGGGGGTTCGACCAGTCGGTGGGGTTCGCGGCGCCGGTCCAGACGTGCAGGCCCCAGCCGTCGTGGTTCCCGTCGGCGCGGTGGTAGTGCAGGACGGCCTTGGTCCTGTCCGGGGCCGGGTAGTCGGCGGCCGGCTTCTCCGTGCGGACGGTCTCCTCGCCCTGCTCGATCCAGACCTCGCCGGTCTTCGTGACGTCGATGGTGCGGTCGGCGGAGACGTCCTTGTCGCCGTCCTTGTCGATGACGAGGAAGCTGACGTTGGAGGCGCCGGGCTTGAGCTTGACGTAGGCGAAGGCGCCATAGGCGTCACGGCCGGTGAAGGGGTGGCTCTCGGGCCAGGGCGTGGCCTCGCCCTCGGCGAGGTCGCCCCAGGCGTACAGGCCCCAGTCGGCGTAGTTCCCGTCTGCGCGCTTGTAGTGGACGATCGCGTGGTCACGGGAGGAGGCGCTGGGCGGCTCCTCGACGGGCGGGGTGCCGGTGGTGGAGGCGGCCAGGTCGCTCGCCGTGCGGCCGGCCGAGTCGACCACCACTGCCTTGTAGCGCAGGGCGGTGCCGGGCGGTACGTCCTCGGCGACGGTGTGCGTGACCTTGTAGGGGGCGTGGTCGGCGGAGCCTAGGGTCTGCCATGTGCCGTTGCCGGTCTGGGCCGCGAAGACGACCCGGTTCAGTTGTCCGCCCTCGGCGTCGGCGGACAGCTCCACCGTGCCGGTGGCACCGGCCGCCGGGGCCTTCAGGGTGATGGTCGGCTTCGTGGCGGGCTCGGCGAGCTTGCGGGCCGCCTTGAGGACGATCGCCGAGCCGGCCGGGACGGTGACGGTGAGCTTCTTGTCGCCGTCGCTCTTCAGGGAGTCGTCGGTGCCGTGGACACCCTTGAAGGCCATGCCGGCCGAGCCGGTGGCGAAGGTCGCGGTCTTCTTCTCGGCGGCGTTGTTGAAGGCGACGACGTACTCGGTGCCGCGCTTGGCGTCCGTACGGGAGAAGGCGTACACCCCCGGGCCGTCGGCCGCGTACCGCTCCTGCTGGACGCCGTCGGTGAGGGCCGGGTGGGCCTTGCGGAGCTTCGCGAGGGCGCTGATCTGCCGGTAGAGCGGTGCTTTCGTGTCGTAGGCGTCCTCGGCGTGGGTGCGGTCGGTGCCGATCCGGTCGTCGTCGAGGTAGTCGGCGGTGCGTGAGGCGAACATGCTCTGCCGGGCGTCCTTGTCGCCGCCCGCGCCCGTGAAGCCCTGCTCGTCGCCGTAGTAGACGACGGGGTTGCCACGGCTGAGGAACATCAGCTCGTTGGCGAGCCGGTCCTTGGCGAGGAGCTGCGCGTCGGTGGCCCTGGGGTTGTCCTGCTTCAGGTAGGTCCCGATCCGGCCCATGTCGTGGTTGCCGAGGAAGGTGACCTGCTCGTACGCGTTTGCCTTGCCGGTCGTGTACGTGTAGTCGTCGCCGAAGACGCCCGCGAGCCGCTGCGCGCTGCCGCCCTGCGAGGCGTACTGGCGGGCCGCCTCCTGGAAGGGGAAGTCCAGCGTGGCGTCGAGCCGCCCCTGGGTGACGTAGGGGGAGGTGACGGCGGTGTCGGCCGAGTACACCTCGCCGAACATGAAGAAGTCGTCGCGCCCCTGCTCGGCCGCGTAGGCCTCGAGGGCGGTGGCCCACTGGGTCCAGAACTCCATGTTGACGTGCTTCACGGTGTCGATCCGGAAGCCGTCGATGTCGAAGTCCCGCACCCAGCGCTGGTAGATCTTCTCCATGCCCTCGACGACCTCGGGCCGCTCGGTCCACAGGTCGTCGAGCCCGGAGAAGTCGCCGTGCTCGGAGCTCTCACCGGCGAAGGTGGAGTCGCCGCGGTTGTGGTACATCGTCGGGTCGTTGAGCCACGACGGGACCTTGTTGTTCCTGACCGCCTTGGGTGTGCGCGGGAAGGAGTCGCGGTCGACCTCGGGGAAGTCCCGCCGCCCGTCCGCGTAGTCCGCGTCGTCGAAGGGCTTGCCGTCCTTCGTCAGGTACGGGAAGGCGCCCTTGGAGAGGTAGTCGTACGACTTCTCCTCGTAGTCGACGACATCGGCCGTGTGGTTGGTGATGACGTCGAAGAAGACCTTCATGCCCTTGGCGTGGGCCTTGTCGATGAGGGTCTCGAGGTCCTTGTTGGTGCCGAAGTGCGGGTCGACCTGGGTGAAGTCGGTGATCCAGTACCCGTGGTACCCGGCCGAGGCGTTCGCCCCGGTGCCCTGCACGGGCTGGTTCTTGAAGATCGGGGCCATCCACAGGGCGGTGGTGCCGAGGCCCTTGATGTAGTCGAGCCTCTTGGTCAGGCCCTTGAGGTCGCCGCCCTGGTAGAAGCCCTTGTCGGTGGGGTCGTGGCCGGTGGACAGCCGGGAGCCGGTCAGACCGCCCTTGTCGTTGCGCGGGTCGCCGTTGGCGAAGCGGTCCGGCAGGACGAAGTAGAACTGCTCACGGGTGGCGTCGTGGCGGGCGGGCTCGGCGGCGAGCTTCGCGTCGGACGGGGGCGCCGGCGGGGTTGCCGCTCCGGCGGCGAGAGGCTGGACGAGCGCTGCGGCCAGCGCGGTGGCGGTGACCGCTGCGACCCGTCCGGCACGGTGGGTTCGGCGCCTTGAGGGCGCACGCCATCTCGGTATCACTGACGTGGACTCCTTGCGATTTGCGGCTCTCACGGGTCCGACCCCGCGCGACCGTATCGCCGCCGAAACGCTTACAGCAAGAGTCCTGAAACCATCGGAAAGAACTTTCAACAAGTGGAGTTGGTCTGTGTCAGCAGGCCCAGCCGCCACGGGAGCGTGTTGTAGGGGCCGCTCGCCGAGGGGTTCAGGCCCTGGTAGAGGTACTGGAGCCGGCACGGATTGACCGTGAGGGTCTGGTCGTTGGTGTGGCGGACCATCTCGCCGTGACTGATGTCCTGGCTCCAGGGGGTGCCGCTGAAGGTGACGTTGTTCGAGCGCGCGAAGGGGTTGGACTCGGTGTCGGCCAGCGGGGTCCAGTTGCCGGCGATGCTGTTCGACGTCCAGGAGCGGAAGTACCGCTTGCCGTTGCCGCCGATCGCCTCGTTGAGCAGCAGGTAGGTGTTCGAGTCCTTGAGCTTGTAGACGTTGGCGGCCTCCCAGAGGCGGTACTTGTTGGAGTCCTGGAGCGCGATGACGGTGTTGGTGAAGCCGTTCGGGAAGGCGGCCAGGCTGGTCTCCGAGCGGTACAGGTGGCCGTTGTCGTCGGAGGAGAACAGGTAGCACTTGGCGCTGTCGCAGATGTTCCAGAAGTCGACCCAGTAGCCGCTGCCGATGTTGTCCCTGATGATCTGCGGCATGCCGTTCGCGTAGAACTTCTTCGGCGCGGTCCAGGACTTGGGGTTGGCGATGTCCGCCGTGGTCGAGTACGCCGCGTTGTCGCCGGTCTGGTAGACGAGGTACCAGAGCTTCTGCGGCGCGAACCAGAACACCTGCGGTGCCGCCTTGTACCCGGCGCCGATCGCCGTCTGGTCCAGGTAGTGGTGCTGCGCGGAGGCGGCCTCCTGCCAGCTCGCGAAGTTCAGGTACACCATGTTGTAGGCGCCGCTGGTGCTGGCGGTGCTGGCGAACACGTGCCAGCGGCCGTTGTGGTACACGACCGACGGGTCCTTGACGGCGCTGAGCTGGTGGGCCGCGTCCGACTTCGGGGAGATCAGCACATTGCTGGAACTCCACTTGAAGCTGCCGGGCAGGGCCGCCGCCCGCTGCTCCGAGGACGCCGCGGACGGCGCCACCAGGGCACCCAACAACAGGGCCAGGCCTCCGATCAGGACTCCCAGGTGCCTTGTCAGGCGCATCGTGTCTCCTATCGGCTGAGGGTGTAGGTGACGAGCGAGCGGGCCGGAACCGTGGCCTTCAGCGACCCGCCGGTGACCGGCACGGCCGACTGCCGGGCGGTGCTCTGGGAGCCGTTGGTCAGATACGGGGTCGCCGTTCCGGCGGTGAACCCGATGTTCTGGAGGCCGAAGGACACCGGGGTGGCACCGGTCGCCGCGTTGAGCGCCACGACCGTCACCGTGCCGTCGGTGTTGCGGAACGCCGAGAGCCTGAGGTTGCCGTCGGACGTGGTGGCGCCGATGCGGGTGGCCCCGGGCCGGATGAAGCGGCTGTAGTTCGCCAGGGCCCACAGGCGCTTGGAGACGTGGTAGTTCGCGCCGTCCATCTGGATCAGCCCGCGGGTGGCGCCGGTCGAGGCGCCGTACCAGTACACGTAGCCGCTGGTGTTCCCCTTGGTCAGGGCGTCGTGCACGGCGCCCGCGACCGTGAAGCCGTCGTAGCCGCTGCCGTCGTCCCACGCCTCGTTCCAGGTGGTGCCGTCGGGCGACCACTCCGACATCCAGGTCCGCTTGCCGGTCGGCAGCGGCCCGTCGACCTTGCTGGCATACGTGTGGCCGGCGTGGGTGTCGACGAAGCCCCGGGCCGTCGCGTCGGCCTCGATGGCGCTGGTGTAGTTCTTCTGCTGGTTCCAGCCGAAGGAGTCACAGCAGACGACCTGGTAGCCGCCGGCCCTCGCCACCGGCCCGAAGACCTTGGTGAACTCCACCGCCTGCGCGGGTGTGAGCCGCATGGAGTCGTAGGTGGCCGTCCAGTCGGGCTCGTTGGTGAACCCGAGATCGTTGATCCGGATGCCCTCCTGGGCGTAGAACTTCGCGTACTGGACCAGGTAGTTCGCGTACGCCTTGCGCCAGTCGCCGCTCGCGCAGCTCGCGCCCGCCAGGCCGCACAGGGTGCCGCCGTTCGCGTCGGTGCCGTTGGTCTTCATATAGCCGGGGGCCGTCCAGGCGTCGGCGTAGAAGCGGTTCACGCCGTACGCCTTGGCCTGCTGGGCGAGCCAGACCTGGCCCTTGTCGTCGCGGTCCCACACGTACCTGGGGGTCGCGTTCGGCCCGCCGGGGTCGGTCGGCTGGATGCCCGAGTCGATGCCGAGGCGCAGGATGCTCAGCCCGACGCCGGTGCTGCGGCTGAACAGCAGGTCGAGGATCTCGCGTTGGCGCTGGGCGGGCAGGCCCTGCGAGCCCCGCATGATCTGGGCCCGGCCGAAGTGCTCGGAGATGCCGAAGCCGTCGATGGGCTGGTGCCGGGTGGCCCCGTCGATGGTGGCAGAGGCGTCCGCCCTGGTGGGTGTCGCCTCAGCGGTGACTCCGGCGGTCGCGAGCAGCATCGCGAGGGAGGTGACCGTCCACGTTCTGAGCCCGCGCAGCGTGATCCGTCCCGTCATGGGAGCGCTCCCAGAGGTATGAGGTCGCCCCCCGGGGTTTCCGAGGGGCGAGTGTTCGAGATGCTGAACAGCGTTCAGGGAGTTGCCACTGTGCAGGGAACGTAGGGCAGGGTTCCGGAAGCGTCAATCCCTCACGCACCGCAACTGGAGTTCAGCGCTCAGCAGTTGGACCGGCCCGCGTGGAGCGCGAGAGCCGTGTTCGCGCCGAGGATGGCGGTGAACTGACCATTGGAGTTCACGGTCACGGTCGTGTTGTTCTGCACGTTGCAGTACGTCCCCGCCGGCAGGGAGGTCTGGTAGGTCCGGCTCAGCGAGCCCGACTCGTGGTTGATGGCCACGAAGCCCTTGCTCCCCCGCCCGAACGCGATGGCGTCGCCCCCGTTGTCCCACCAGTTGGTGACGGCCTCCCCGCGCGTGGCGTTGCGGAAGGCGACCATCGACTTGATCTCCGGCCAGTTGTGCTGGCACTTCCAGCCGTCCTGCCAGCAGGCGTTCACCTGGCCGCCGTTGGGCGGGCCGGCGTCGTGGTCGGTGAACTCGTAGCCGGAGTTGATGTCCGGGGCGCCGTAGGGCCAGGCGAGCATGAAGACGTTGGCGAGGGTGTAGTTCGCGTTGTCCTTGTAGCTGAGGGTCGAGCCGTTGCGCTCGGTGTCGTGGTTGTCGACGAAGACGCCGGAGACGCCGCTGTTCATGTAGCCCCAGCCCTCGCCGTAGTTCTTCAGATAGGCGAGGTTCTCGTTGTTGAAGACCCGTTTGAGGTCGTAGGCGTAGCGGAACTCCTGGACGTCGCCGTTACTCGTGTATTCAGTGGGCTGGACGGCCTCGCCGGAGCCGTGGATGACCTCCTGCTTCCAGTACGCCGACGGGTTGCTCAGCCGGGACTTGATGTTCGCCAGGTCGGCCGTATCCATGTGCTTGGCCGCGTCGACGCGGAAGCCGTCCACGCCGAGGGAGAGCAGGTCGTTCATGTACCCGGCGATGGCCCCGCGGACGTAGCCCTCACCGGTGTCGAGGTCGGAGAGGCCGACCAGTTCGCAGTGCTGGACGTTCCAGCGGTCCTGGTAGTTGGTGATCTGGCCCGTGCAGTCGTCGAAGTCGGGCGCGGAGTACAGACCCGGGTAGTTGTACTTGCTGTACGACGAGCCGCCGGTGCCGGTGCCGCTGCCCGCCGCCATGTGGTTGACGACCGTGTCGGCGACGACCTTCACACCGGCCGCGTGGCAGGTGTTCACCATGTTCCGGAAGGCCGTGCGGTCACCGAGCCGGCTGGCGATCTTGTAGCTGACCGGCTGGTACGACGTCCACCACTGGGAGCCCTGTATGTGCTCGGCGGGCGGGGAGACCTGGACATAGCCGTAGCCGGCGGGCCCGAGGGTGTTGGTGCACTCGCGGGCGACGGAGGCGAAGTTCCACTCGAAGAGGACGGCGGTGACGTCCTTGGTGCCAGGTGGGGAGGCCTGTGCACTCGTCGGGTTCATGACAACCGAAGCAGTGGTGAGCGCGACCGCGACGGCGAGGTATCTGCGTGCCATGTGGGGTTTCCTTCTTCGTTGAAGGTTCTTGCAGCAAGCTTCAGAAAGCTTGCGGTGACGCAGATAGTAGAGGCCCGCCGCCCGAAAGGGCAGCGGGCCGTACGAAATTCAAAGGAAAATCAGGCGCGGTCCCCCGCGGTCGCCGTGGTCCACCACACCGTGCTGTCGGCCGGGACCTTCGCCTCGTCGTCGACCAGGACGACCTCGCCGCTCGCGACCAGCACCCTGCCGTAGGCCGGCATCGCCACCGACTCCCCGGTGGTGTTCGCGACGCACACGAACTCCCCGCGCCGGAAGGCGAGCACGCCCTCGGGCGCCCGCAGCCACTCCACGGACGTTCCGGCGCCGAGGTCGGGCTGGTCGCGGCGCACGGCGAGCGCGGCCCGGTACAGCTCCAGGGTCGAGCCCGGCTCCCCGGTCTGCGCCTCGACGCTCAGCTCGCCCCAGCCGTCCGGCTGCGGCAGCCAGCTGCCTCCGTCTCCGAAGCCGTACGACGACCCGGTCCGGGTCCACGGGATCGGCACCCGGCACCCGTCGCGGAAGCCGTCCTGGCCGGCGCCCCGGAAGTACGCCGGGTCCTGACGCACCTCGTCCGGCAGGTCGACGACGTCGGGCAGCCCGAGCTCCTCGCCCTGGTAGACGTAGGCCGAGCCGGGCAGCGCCAGCATCAGCAGGGACGCGGCACGGGCCCTGCGCAGCCCCAGTTCCCGGTCGCCGGCCAGCCGGATCTGGGTACCGAGCCCTGCCGGGTTGGCGAAGCGGGTGGCGTGCCGGGTCACGTCGTGGTTGGACAGCACCCAGGTGGCGGGTGCGCCGACCGGGCGCATGGCGTCCAGGGTGCGGTCGATGACCTCGCGCATCTCCTCGGCGTCCCAGTGGGTGCTGAGGTACTGGAAGTTGAAGGCCTGGTGCAGCTCGTCCGGGCGGACGTAGTGGGCGGTGCGCTCGATGGTCGGGGTCCAGGCCTCGGCGACGAAGATCCTCTCCCCCGCGTACTCGTCGAGGACGATCCGCCACTGCCGGTAGATCTCGTGCACGCCCTCCTGGTCGAAGAACGGCATGACATCGTTGCCCAGCAGCTTCACCTGGTCGTGGGATCCGAGGTCGGGCAGCCCCTCCGCCTTCACCAGACCGTGGGCGACGTCGATACGGAAGCCGTCGACGCCCATGTCCAGCCAGAAGCGCAGGATGGAGCGGAACTCGTCGCCGACCGCCGGGTGCTCCCAGTTGAAGTCGGGCTGCTCGGGGGCGAAGAGGTGCAGGTACCACTCGCCGTCCGGCACCCGTGTCCACGCCGGGCCGCCGAAGATCGACTCCCAGTCGTTGGGGGGCAGTTCGCCGTTCTTCCCCTTGCCGGGGCGGAAGTGGTAGCGCTCCCGCAGCGGGGAGCCGGGGCCCTCGGCGACGGCCCGCTTGAACCACTCGTGCTGGTCGGAGGAGTGGTTCGGGACCAGGTCGACGATGATCCTGAGGCTCAGCTCGTGGGCGTCGCGGATCAGCGCGTCGGCGTCCAGGAGGTTGCCGAACATGGGGTCGACGGCCCGGTAGTCGGCGACGTCGTAGCCGGCGTCGGCCTGCGGCGAGGCGTAGAAGGGGCTGAGCCACACGGCGTCCACGCCGAGGTCGCGCAGATACGGCAGACGGGTACGGACACCTTCCAGGTCGCCCATGCCGTCGCCGTTGCTGTCGGCGAAGCTGCGCGGATACACCTGGTAGATCACCGCGTCCCGCCACCAGTCGCGGCGCTTGGCGACGGTGGGGGTCATGGCAGGGGCGGCAAAGGGCTGCTGGCTCATGTCGTCCTTGATGCGTAACAGGATGTCGGTCATGGAAGGCGTGGGCGTGATGTTGGGGCGGCCGCGGCACAGCGGGGTCGGATGGGCACCACGGCCGCCCGGTCAGGGGCGCGGGGAACCGCGCGACCAGCCACGACGGCGCCGCAGCCGGTCACTCAACAACGGTCACCCCTTGGTGCCACCGGCAGTGAGCCCGGTCACCAAGTTCTTCTGCACGAGATAGAAGAACAGGGCAGCCGGTATCGCGATCAGTACAGCGGTCGCGGCCATCAGGTTCCGCTGCGCGTCATGCTCGCTCACAAAGGTCTGCAGACCGACGGCAAACGTGTACTTGTCGTCGCTCAGCATGAACGTCGAGGCGAACGCGACCTCCCCGAAGGCCGTGAGGAAGCTGTAGAACGCCGCGACCGCGAGGCCCGGCTTGGCGAGCGGCAGGATGAGCCGCGCGAACGTGCCGAAGGGGGTCAGCCCGTCGACGCGCCCGGCCTCGTCGATCTCGAACGGGATGGTGTCGAAATAGCCCTTCATCAGCCAGGCGCAGTACGGCACGATCGTGGTGCAGTTGACAAGGATGAGACCAAGGTAGCTGTCGATGAGCTGGAGATCCGAGAGGATCTGGTACATCGGCACGATCAGTACCGCGATGGGGAACATCTGGGTGACCAGCAGCACCCACATCAGCTTCCGGTAGCCGGGGAAGCGCATGCGGGAGACCGCGTAGCCGGTGGACGCCGCGACGACGACGCCGATGAGCGTCGTGCCCAGCACCACGACCAGCGTGCTCGTCAGCCAGTCGAAGAAGCCCGTGTCCTGGAGGACGAACGCGTAGTTGTCGAGCGTCATCTTGCTCCAGATGCGCCCGGGGTGGAGGTAGTCGTCCTTGTCCGGGCCGAGGGACAGGAAGACCAGCCAGGCGATCGGGAAGAGCGCGGTCAGGCTCGCGCCGATCAGCACGGCGTGCGAGGCGAGGGAGCCCGCACGGCTCTGCTCGCCGCGGCGGCGGACCCCCCGCGGGGCGCCCGCGGGGCGCCGCTCGCCGGCCCGGGCGGGGGTCTCGACGGTGGTCGTACTCGTCGTACTCATGGGAACTCCTGCCTCAGATCGCGAGCTGCTGCTCGTTGCGGTTAAGCCAGCGGCGGTAGAACGAGGTGAAGACGATCAGGAGGGACAGGAGGAGGATTCCGTAGGCGGCGGACTGGGCGTAGTCGCGCGGCTGCTGACCGAAGCCCAGGTGGTAGGCCCAGGTCACGAGGATCTGGGCGTCGGGCGCGGTGTTGCCGAACAACAGGAAGATGATGGCGAACTGGTTGAAGGTCCAGATGACGCCGAGGAGTACGACCGTCGTGCTGACGGACCTGAGACCGGGCAGGGTGACGTAGCGGAACCGCTGCCACGCGCTGGCGCCGTCCATCTCGGAGGCCTCGTACAGGCTCGCGTCGATCGACTGCAGTCCGCCGAGCAGCGAGACCATCATGAACGGCACACCGCACCAGGTGTTGACCATGATCGCGGAGAACCGCTGCCAGAAGGTGTCCTCCAGCCACAGCGGCGTCGGCAGCTGCAGGAACTCCAGGCCGGAGTTGATGATGCCGCCGTCGGCGAGCATGAACCGCCAGCCGAAGACGGTGACGAAGGTCGGCACCGCCCAGGGCAGCACCAGGATCATCCGGTAGAGGGTGCGGCCGCGCAGCTTCTGGTTGAGCAGCAGCGCGAGACCGAGGCCGATGCCGTAGTGCAGGGTGACACAGGCGGCCGTCCAGAAGACCGTCCACAGGAAGTGCGACCAGAAGCGGTCGTACGACGTCGGGCCCCACAGGATGTCGGCGTAGTTGTCCAGGCCGATGAACTTGTAGGTGGCGTCGATCTCGTTGACGCCGATCGTGCGGGCGGTGTTGAGGCTGGTGGCGTCGGTGAGCGTGAGGTACAGGCCGTACGCCAGCGGGTACAGCACGAGGACGCCGAGGACGATCGCCACCGGGGCGATCATCGCGTAGGCGTACCAGTGCTTGTGGAAGCCGTTCTTCAGCCGCCGGCCCGGCCCGGGACGCGGTTCCCGCTCACCGCGCCGCTTGCCGGTCGCTCGGTCGATGACGACTGTCATGGTTCGACACCTTCTGGAAGTTCAAGGAGGTCAAGGGGGCTGCCCGGGCAGCCTTCAGGGACTGCCCGGGCGCGGGCCGGTGGCCGTCACTTGGAGAAGTCGGGCACCAGCTTGGTGATGGCGGTCTCGGCATTGCCGAGGCCCTTGTCCAGGGACTCCTTGCCGCTCGCGATCTTGAGCAGCTCGTCGTCGAGCGGGGTCCACAGGGAGCTGTACTCGGGCAGCGCCGGGCGCGGCTGGGCGGCGGACAGCACGCCCTGGTAGCCGGCGATGCCGGGGTCGGCCTTGACCTTCGCGGTGTAGGCGTCCTCGCGGGTGGGGAGCGTGGAGTTCTTCAGCGCGATGGTCTCCTGGGCCTTCGCCGAGGTCATGAACTTCACGAACTTCAGCGAGGCCTCCTGGTGGGCCTTGTCCGAGCCCGCGTACACGGAGAGGTTGTGGCCGCCGGTCGGGGCGCCCGCCTTGCCGGTGGAGCCGGCCGGGACGGTGGCGATGCCGAGGTTGTTCTTGTCCTTGAAGGCGGAGCCCTTGTAGAAGTTGGTGATCTCCCACGGGCCCTGGACGATCGAGGCGACCTTGCCGCTGACGAACGCCTCCTGGATGTGGGCGTAGGCGTCGGCGGTGGTGTCGGCCTTGTGCAGGCCCTTGCCCTTGAACAGGCCCTGCCAGGTGCCGTAGGCCTTCTCGGCCTCCGGCGAGGTCACGGTGATCTTCTTGGCGTCGACGTCGACGGTGTCGGCGCCCTCGCCGTAGAGGAAGCTCTGCGCGTAGTAGGCCTGGGTGGAGCCCCAGTAGCCGTCGACGCCGGTCTTGTCCTTGATCGTGGCGGCGGCCTTCTTCAGGTCGTCCCAGGTCTTGGGGGCCTCGACGCCGGCCTTCTCGAACAGGGCCTTGTTGTAGACGAGGGCGAGGGTGTCCGTGGTGAAGGGGACGCCGTAGGTCTTGCCGTCGTACGTGGCCTGCTCGATCAGGCTGGGCTGGAACTTGTCCTGCTCGGCGAGGGCCTCGGTGCCGTCGAGCGGCGCGAAGAAGCCCTTCTTGGCGAAGGCCGGGGTCCAGCCGACCTCGGAACGCAGCACGTCGGGGGCGCCCTTGGAACCGGCGGCGGTGTCGAACTTGTTCTGCGCCTGGTCGAAGGGGACGTTGACGTAGTTGACCTTGACGTCCTTGTGGGCGGCCTCGAACTCCTTGACCAGGGCCTGGTACGCCGGCGCCTCGTTGGTCGCGTTGGAGGTGTCCCACCAGGTGATGGTGACCGGGCCGCCGGCCTCGTCGCCGCTGTCGCTTCCGCCGCACGCCGTCGCCGCCAGGGCGAGTGACGCCACCAGCGCGGTGGCCGCTATGCCACGCCGCATGAGTTCTCCTTGAGGGTGAAAGCCCGTTCGTGCTGCCGACTGCGCCGTTGGCCGCCGGGCGTCGGTGAGATTAGCCGCGCTTCACGGACTTGCGAAAGACCTTGCAGCAAAAAGTTGCAAGCGGTGCGGATGGTTACCCCGCCGTGACCTCGCTGCTGCCCCTGCGGGGCCCCGATTTCCGGCTGTTCGGCGGGGACTCGGACAGCTGTGCAAGACTCTGCAAGCACTTGCCATCCGCTTCCGTCGGGGGAATCATCCGTTGCGGATCGGACGCCGGCCACGACCTCTTCTCGACCTTTTTGGGGACCGCGATGACCCAGCAACCCGCCGCCGGCCGTGGGACGGCACGCACCAGGCGTCCCGTCGGTGCGCAAGGAGATCCCCGGCCGCTACAGTCCGGTGCTGTGACCACACGGCTTGCCGACATCGCCGCTCAGGCGGGGGTGAGCGAAGCGACCGTCAGCCGCGTCCTCAACGGGAAGCCGGGCGTCGCCGCCACCACCCGCCAGTCCGTGCTGGCCGCCCTCGACGTGCTGGGCTACGAACGCCCGGTGCGTCTGCGCCAGCGCAGCGAGGGCCTGGTGGGCCTGATCACCCCGGAGCTGGAGAACCCGATCTTCCCGGCCCTGGCCCAAGTCATCGGCCAGGCGCTGACGCGGCAGGGCTACACGCCCGTCCTCGCCACCCAGACGCCGGGCGGTTCGACGGAGGACGAGCTGACGGAGATGCTCGTCGACCGCGGGGTCGCCGGGATCATCTACGTCTCCGGGCTGCACGCGGACACCACCGCCGACATGCAGCGCTACGACCGGCTGCGCGCGCAGGGCGTGCCGTACGTGCTGGTCGACGGCTTCTCGCCGAAGGTGCAGGCGCCGTTCATCTCCCCCGACGACCGTGCCGCGATGAGCCTGGCGGTCACGCACCTGGTGTCCCTGGGGCACCAGCGGATCGGGCTGGCCCTGGGGCCGAAGCGGTTCGTGCCGGTGCAGCGCAAGATCGAGGGGTTCGTGCGCACGATGCAGGACCAGTTGGGTCTGGGCGCCGAGGCCGTCGAGTCGGAGCTGGTCCAGCACTCCCTGTACACGCTGGAGGGCGGCCAGGCCGCGACCACGGCGTTGATCGAGCGGAACTGCACGGCCGTGGTGTGCGCGAGCGACATGATGGCGCTGGGTGCGATCAGGGCGGCGCGGCAGCTGGGCCTGGACGTGCCGAAGGACATCTCGGTGGTCGGCTTCGACGACTCGCCGCTGATCGCCTTCACGGATCCGCCGCTGACCACGATCCGCAAGCCGGTCCCGGCGATGGGCCAGGCCGCCGTCCGCACGCTGCTGGAGGAGATCGGCGGGACTCCGGCCCCCCACAGCGAGTTCGTGTTCATGCCCGAGCTGGTGGTGCGCGGTTCGACCGCTTCGGCACCCGGGGATCGCGGTCGTTCCTGACGTCGTGGCCTGATCTCGTCGTAGAGAGAACATGCGACCCGGGCCTCGCCGGGGGATGATCGGTGGGGAAGTCCTTTTCTGGCAGACTTTGTGCCTATGGGTGATACGACCGTGACGAAGGTGGAAGGCCGGGAATCGGCCCTTCCGCAGACTGTTACGGCCGAGAGCGGACCGGGTTCGCCGCGCGGGCTGCGGGCCCCGCGCCGGCCCCGGTTCTGGTTCGAGATCCTGCTGATCGCGGTGAGTTACTGGACGTACTCGCTGATCCGCAACGCCGTGCCCGAGCAGCGGGCCGAGGCACTGAGCAACGCCGACTGGCTCTGGAAGGTCGAGCAGCATCTGGGCATCGCCGTCGAGGAGTCGGTCAATCACGCCGTGAACGCGGTGACTTGGCTGATCATCGGCATGAACTACTACTACGCGACGCTCCACTTCGTGGTGACGCTGGGTGTGCTCGTGTGGCTGTTCCGTTGGCATCCCGGCCGGTACGCGGCGACCCGGCTGGTGCTGTTCGCGACCACCGCCGTCGCCCTGGTCGGCTACTACCTGTATCCGCTGGCGCCCCCGCGGCTGATGAACGGCAGCGATTTCATCGACACCGTCATGGTCCACCAGACCTGGGGATCGATGGCCTCCGGCGACCTGAAGCACATGTCCAACCAGTACGCCGCGATGCCGTCGATGCACATCGGCTGGTCCCTGTGGTGCGGCCTGACGATCTTCGCCCTGGCGACGATCCCCTGGGTGCGGGTGCTGGGCCTGCTGTACCCGACGCTGACCCTGGTCGTCATCGTCGCCACCGCGAACCACTTCTGGCTCGACGCGGTGGGCGGCATGCTCTGCCTGGCCTTCGGATTCACGGTGGCAAGGCTCTGGTACGGCACCCAGCCGTACGCACTGCCACGCCTGGTACCGGCTAGACCCTGACCCACGGCACGCCCCTGTCCGCGCCCCGGCCTCGCGCCCCGGCCGACCGGCGGCCCGCCCTGCGCCGGGACGTCGTCCTCGGCGGGCCAGGGTGGCGGGCGCCGCGGGTGGTGCGGGCGCCAGAGGGAGCGGTCGTGGTGAGCGGCGCCGGGAGGTGCGGGCAGCACGGGGATAGCGAGCCCGACGAGCATGACGCCGGGGGCGCGGGGAACACGGCGTGGCCGGCCCGACGAGCATGGGCCGCGCCCGGGTCCCGTGGCCGTCAGGCGTGGGCTGCTCTTCCGGGGGCCGGGAGCCGACGGGAGGGGCCTCGGGAAGGAACAGGCCCACCGGGTGGCTACCGCTCCGCCGCCCCGTAGAACAGTTCCTCCACCACGCCCCGGGCCCTGCGTGCCGTGCGGCGGTAGGCGTCGAGCATGTCGCCCGCGTGGCCGGGGCCGTAGCCGAGGTAGCGGCCGACGGCGGCCAGTTCTCGGGGCTCGGTGGGGAACGTGTCGCCGGCCCGGCCGCGGACCAGCATCACCGCGTTGCGGACGCGGGTCGCGAGGACCCAGGCCTCGTCCAGGGTCGCGGCGTCCTCCTCCGTGATGAGCCCGGCCGTGCGGGCGGCGGCCAGGGCCTCCCGGGTGCGGGTGGTGCGCAGGCCCGGCTCCGCCGAGCCGTGCCGCAGTTGCAGCAGCTGCACGGTCCACTCCACGTCGGACAGGCCGCCCGGGCCCAGCTTGGCGTGCAGTTTGGGGTCGGCGCCGCGCGGCAGCCGCTCGGACTCCATACGGGCCTTGAGCCGCCTGATGTCGCGGACGGCCTCGTCGTCGAGTCCGTCCGCCCGGTAGCGCAGCGGGTCGACCAGCTCGATGAACCGGCGGCCCAGGTCCTCGTCCCCGGCGACGGGCTCGGCCCGCAGCAGCGCGTGCGACTCCCAGGTCAGGGACCACCGGCGGTAGTACGCCTCGTACGACTTGAGGGTCCTCACGAGCGGCCCGGACTTGCCCTCGGGGCGCAGGTCGGCGTCGATGAGCAGGGGCGGGTCGGCGCTGGGGATCTGGAGCAGGCGGCGCATCTCGGAGACGACCTTGCCGGCGGCCTGCCCGGCCTCGTGCTCGTCGACGCCGTCACGCGGCTCGTGCACGAACAGCACGTCCGCGTCGGAGCCGTAGCCCAGCTCGTGCCCGCCGAAACGGCCCATGCCGATGATCGCGAACCGGGTGGGCAGACTGTCGCCCCAGCCCTCCCGCACCACGGCCCGCAGCGTGCCGGCGAGCGTCGCCGCCGTCAGGTCCGACACCGCGCCGCCGACCTGGTCCACCAGCGCGCCCTGGTCGGCCTCGGCGGGCTGCTCCTCGGTGCCGTAGGAGCCGACGATGTCGACGGCGGCCGTACGGAACAGTTCGCGGCGGCGCACCCCGCGTGCGGCGGTGACCGCCTGGGTGGCCCCGTCGGCCCGTTTCACGGCGGCGAGTATCTCCTGCTCCAGATGGGCGCGGGAGCGCGGCTCCAGACCGCCGCCGTCCCCGTCGCCCAGCAGTGCCACCGCCTCCGGGGCACGCATCAGCAGGTCCGGTGCGAGCCGCCCGGCGGACAGCACACGGGCGAGGTTCTGCGCGGCGGCGCCCTCGTCCCGCAGCAGCCGCAGGTACCAGGGCGTCTTGCCGAGGGCGTCCGACACGTTGCGGAAGTTGAGCAGGCCCGCGTCCGGGTCGGCGGAGTCGGCGAACCAGCCCAGCAGGACGGGCAGCAGGGTGCGCTGGATGGCGGCCTTGCGGGTGACGCCGGAGGCCAGCGCCTCCAGATGGCGCAGGGCGGAGGCCGGGTCGGCGTAGCCGAGGGCGACCATGCGCTCCCGGGCCGCCTCGGGCCGGAGCCGGGCCTCTCCGGAAGCGAGCTGGGCGACCGCGTCGAGCAGCGGCCGGTAGAACAGCTTCTCGTGCAGCCGGCGTACGACGGTGGCGTGCCGCCGCCACTCGCGGTGCAGGTCGGCGACCGGGTCGGCGCGCAGACCGAGGGAGCGGCCGATGCGGCGCAGCTCGGCCTCCTCCTCGGGGACGAGGTGGGTCCGCCGCAGCCGGAACAGCTGGATCCGGTGCTCCATGGAGCGCAGGAAGCGGTAGGCCTCGTCGAGCTGGGCGGCATCGGCACGGCCGACGTAGCCACCGGCGGCGAGGGCCTTGAGCGCGTCGAGGGTGGTGCCGCTGCGCAGGGAGGTGTCGGTCCGGCCGTGCACCAGCTGGAGCAACTGCACGGCGAACTCGACGTCCCTGAGGCCGCCCGGGCCCAGCTTCAGCTGGCGGTCGACCTCGGCGAGGGGGATGTTCTCCACGACCCGGCGGCGCATCTTCTGCACGTCGGGGACGAAGTTCTCGCGCTCGGCGGCCTTCCACACCAGGGGCTGGACGGCGGCGACGTACTCCGCGCCGAGGTCGAGGTCGCCGGCCACCGGGCGGGCCTTGAGCAGCGCCTGGAACTCCCAGGTCTTGGCCCAGCGCTGGTAGTAGGCGAGGTGGCTGGAGAGGGTCCGCACCAGCGGACCGTTTCTGCCCTCGGGCCGGAGGTTGGCGTCCACGGGCCAGATGGAGCCCTCGACCGTGGTCTCCGAGCAGATCCGCATCATGTGCGAGGCGAGCCGGGTCGCGGCCCGCACGGCCTTGGTCTCGTCGGCCCCCTCGATCGCCTCCCCCACGAAGATGACGTCCACGTCGGAGACGTAGTTCAGCTCGTGGCCGCCGCACTTGCCCATCGCGACGACGGCGAGCCGGCACAGGCCGGCGTCCTCGGGCGCGGCCGCCTCGGCGATACCGAGGGCGGCGCGCAGGGTGGCGGTGGCGAGGTCGGCCAGCTCGGCCGCGGACTCGGCGACGCCGGTCGTGCCGCACACGTCCCGGGCGGCGATGGACAGCAGGCAGCGCCGGTAGGCGACGCGCAGGGAGACCGGGTCGGTGGCCTCCGCGAGGCCGGCCTCGAACTCCTCCACCCCGGGGTGCAGGTCGTAGGCCTCGTACATGACCAGCGCCTGCCAGTCGTCCGGGTGCCGGGTGAGGTGGTCGGCGAGGGCGGTGGAGGCGCCGAGCACGCCGAGCAGCCGGTCGCGCAGGGGCTTGGCCGCGATCAGCGTGTCGAGCAGTTCCTGGCGGGCGCCGGGGTTCGGCTGGGCCTCCAGCAGCCGGACGAGGCCGAGCAGCGCGAGATCGGGGTCGGCGGTCCCGCCCAGCGCTTCCAGCAGCACCGGGTCGTCGCGCAGGGGGACCAGCTCGGCGCTGTCCAGGAGGCGTTCGGCTGCGGTGGCGTCGGTGAAGCCGTGCCGCAGCAGCCGTGTGAAGGTACTGCTCCTGCGCCCCGGCGCCGCCGTCATCCCGGGCCTCCCTCGGACTCGTCTCGGACTTCTTCGGTCTTCTTCGGATCAAGGTCGTACGGCTTTGAGCGTAGCCGCAGAGTCCGGGGAAGGCTCCGATGAGTTCGGTGGACGGACGGGGTCTGCCCTGTGGAGCGAGAGGCCGGGAGGACCCTCATGACCACCATGCACCCCGAGACCAGGCTGGACCGCCGCTACAGCGACGCGACGGCCACCGCGACCGACTGGCAGGAGGCCGAAGCGCGGCTCACGGCGGCGGAGCTGTTCTGGATCACCACGGTACGACCGGACGGGCGCCCGCATGTCACCCCGCTGCCGGCGATCTGGTCGGACGGCGCCCTGCACTTCTGCACAGGCCCCGAGGAGCGCAAGGCGCGGAACCTCGCGGAGAACCCGCACGTCGTGCTCACCACCGGCACGCCCACGTGGGACCAGGGCTACGACCTGGTGGTGGAGGGCGAGGCGAGGCGCGTGTCCGACGAAGCCCGGCTACGCGAACTGGCCACCGCGTGGGAGACGAAGTACGGCAGTTTCTGGCACTTCGAGGTACGGGAGGGCTATTTCCACCACGGCGCGGGACACGCGGCCGTCTACGCGGTGGCGCCGCGCACGGTTTTCGGCTTCGGTAAGGGGGAGCCGTTCAGCCAGACGAGGTGGCGGTTCGCCTGAGCCGTAGTCCGACGCCCGACGGATGCCTGACGAAACGGATGCCTGACGAAGGAGTCATGCCATGGACTTCACTCTCGAAGTGATCCCGCTGCCCGTCACCGACATCGACCGTGCCCGGGACTTCTACCGGGACAAGGTCGGCTTCCACGTCGACATCGACCAGGAGGTCATGCCCGGGATGCGGATCGTCCAGCTGACCCCTCCGGGTTCCGGCTGCTCGATCGCCCTCGGCGAGTCGATCTGGGAGATGACACCCGGCCCCACCCCGGCCCCCGGCTCGTACCAGGGTCTGCAACTGTGCGTCGCCGACATCAAGGCGGCCCACGCGGAGCTGGTCGAACGCGGCCTCGACGTCTCGGCGCCGGTCCAGTACGCGCCGGACGACGGAGCCACGTTCATGCACTTCACGGACCCGGACGGGAACGGCTGGGCGATCCAGGAGTACCGGCGGCGGGCGACGGAGCCGTTGCATCAGCTGCTGGCGGATCTCAAGCGCCAGCAGGCGTGACGCCGCCGGACGCCGAGGGAGCGGACGAGGGGCCGACGGTCCGCGACCGTCGGCCCTCTCTGTCGTCGTGGCGAGCGAAACCGCGGCGGCCCCGCGCCTACAGCGCCGGCAGGTTCTTCCGCAGCTCGAACGCGGTCACCTCGGAGCGGTACTCCTCCCACTCCTGCCGCTTGTTGCGCAGGAAGAAGTCGAAGACGTGCTCGCCGAGGGTCTCGGCGACCAGGTCGCTGCGTTCCATCAGGGTCAGGGCCTCGCCGAGGTTCTGCGGGAGGGGTTCGATGCCCATCGCGCGGCGCTCGGCGTCGGAGAGGGCCCAGACGTCGTCCTCGGCGCCCGGCGGGAGCTCGTAGCTCTCCTCGATGCCCTTGAGGCCGGCGGCGAGGAGGAGGGCGTAGGCCAGGTAGGGGTTCGCGCCCGAGTCCAGGGAGCGGACCTCCACCCGCGCCGAGCCGGTCTTGCCGGGCTTGTACATCGGGACGCGGACCAGCGCCGAGCGGTTGTTGTGGCCCCAGCAGATGTACGAGGGGGCCTCGCCGCCCGCGCCCGCCGTGCGCTCCGCGCCGCCCCAGATGCGCTTGTAGGAGTTGACCCACTGGTTGGTGACCGCGGAGATCTCCGCCGCGTGCCGCAGCAGACCCGCGATGAAGGAGCGGCCCACCTTGGAGAGCTGGTACTCCGAGCCCGACTCGTAGAAGGCGTTGCGGTCGCCCTCGAAGAGGGAGAGGTGCGTGTGCATGCCGCTGCCGGGGTGCTCGGAGAACGGCTTCGGCATGAACGTGGCCTGCACGCCCTGCTCCAGCGCCACCTGCTTCATGACCAGGCGGAACGTCATGATGTTGTCGGCTGTGGAGAGCGCGTCCGCGTACCGCAGGTCGATCTCCTGCTGGCCCGGGGCGCCCTCGTGGTGGGAGAACTCGACCGAGATGCCCATCGACTCCAGCATGGTGATCGCCTGGCGGCGGAAGTCCATGCCGACGTTGGTCGGGGTGTGGTCGAAGTAGCCGGAGTTGTCGGCCGGAGTGGGGCGGGAGCCGTCCAGCGGGCGGTCCTTCAGCAGGAAGAACTCGATCTCCGGGTGGGTGTAGAACGTGAAGCCCAGGTCGGAGGTGCGGGCCAGGGCGCGCTTGAGGACGTAGCGCGGGTCCGCGAAGGACGGGGAGCCGTCCGGCATGAGGATGTCGCAGAACATGCGGGCCGTGCCCGGGGCCTCCGCACGCCAGGGCAGGATCTGGAAGGTCGACGGGTCCGGCTTGGCGATCATGTCGGACTCGTAGACCCGGGCGAAGCCCTCGATGGCGGAGCCGTCGAAGCCGATGCCCTCGTCAAAGGCCTGTTCCAGCTCGGCCGGGGCCACGGCGACGGACTTGAGGAAGCCCAGCACGTCCGTGAACCACAGGCGTACGAACCGGATGTCGCGCTCCTCCAAGGTCCGGAGCACGAACTCCTGCTGCTTGTCCATCTTCCGCTTCCCCATCCTTGCTGGTCAGGCCGCCTTCTCTTCCGTACCACGGGAGGCGGTCGGGCACCTGAGCATCCCACCACACCACCATTTCGTACGCGTTGCGCACCATGATCGCCCGGCCGGCTCCGGGCCGAACGCCTCACATACGGCAGGTGAACTGCTCTTCCGCCCATAGTGCCTGCTCGCAGTGACATCCGTAACGGCCGGTCCGCTTCGCTGCTCCAGTCGCTTAAACTTGCATCTCAGATGCAAGTTTAATTACCGTACGCCGCAGTCGAGCACCGAGGAGCCCCGATGCTGTCCGAGCAGTCCGCCGCCACCGTCCGCGCCACACTCCCCGCCGTCGGCGGGGCCCTCGGCGCGATCACCGAGCGCTTCTACGCCGGCCTGTTCGCGGCCCGCCCCGACCTGCTGCGGGACCTGTTCAACCGGGGCAACCAGGCCGCCGGAACTCAGCGGCAGGCGCTCGCCGGTTCCGTCGCCGCCTTCGCGACGCACCTGCTGGACCGTCCGGAGCAGCGGCCGGACGCGATGCTGCACCGCATCGCCCACAAGCACGCCTCGCTCGGCGTCACACCCGAGCAGTACGGCCTCGTCCACGAGCACCTGTTCGCCGCCATCGCCGAGGTGCTCGGCGACGCCGTGACGCCCGAGGTCGCCGCCGCCTGGGACGAGGTCTACTGGCTGATGGCGAACGCCCTGATCGCCGTGGAGAAGCGGCTGCGCGAGGAGAGCGGCGGGCCCGGCTGGCGGACCTGGGAGGTCGCCGAGCGCGTCACCGAGACCGCGGACGTCGTCACCTTCCGGCTGCGGCCCGTCGACGGCTCCGACGTGCGGGACTTCCTCGCGGGCCAGTACGTCTCCGTCCGCGTCGCCCTCCCGGACGGCGCTCGGCAGATACGGCAGTACAGCCTCTCCGGCGCGCCCGGCCCGCTGCTCCGGCAGATCAGCGTGAAACGCGTGCACGGGGACGGCGCCGCCCCCGACGGCGAGGTCTCCAACCACCTCCACGCGCGCGTGGAGGAGGGCGACGTCCTCGAGCTGTCGGAGCCCTACGGCGACCTGGTCCTGGACGCCGGCCCCGACACTCCGCTGCTGCTGGCCTCGGCGGGCATCGGCGTGACTCCGATGACCGCGATGCTGGCGCACCTCGCCGACTCGGGACATCGCGCCCCGGTCACCGTCGTCCACGGCGACCGCTCACCCGCCACCCACGCCCTGCGCGCCGACCACGAGGCCTACGCGGCCAAGCTGCCGGACTCGGCCGTCCACCTCTGGTATGAGCAGGACACCCCCTCGGGCACCCACTCCGGGCTGGTCGACCTCACCGGCGTCCCGGTCGCGCCGGGCACGCGCGCGTACCTGTGCGGGCCGCTGCCGTTCATGCGGGCGGTACGGGCCCAGCTCATCGCGAAGGGCGTGACCCCGGCCGACATCCACTACGAGGTGTTCGGGCCGGACCTGTGGCTGGCGGGGCAGAGCTGAACGTCGTCGTAGCCCGCTAGCTTCCCCGGGAGATTTCCAGCAGGAGCGCCCCCGTCGGCTCCGCCACGATGTCCCGGACCGTGACCGGGTCCAGTGAGGCGAAGAACGCCTCCTGGGCCCGGCGCAGGGCGCCGCGCAGCCGGCAGGCGGAGTTCAGGGGACAGGGGGTGGAGCCCTCGCAGTCGACGACGTCGCCGTCCCCCTCGAAGGCGCGCACCACGGCGCCCACGGACGCCGTACGGCCCTGCTCCGTCAGGGTGAGGCCGCCACCGCGGCCGCGCCGGGCCTCCAGCAGCCCCATGTGCTGAAGCTCGGCGACGACCTTCGCCAGGTGGGTGTACGGCACGTCCATGCCGTCCGCGACCTCCCGGGTCGTCGGACTCGACTCGCCCGCGACGGCGAGCCGCATGAGAACCCGCAGGGCGAGGTCGGTGGAGCGCAGCAGCCGCATACACGCAGCGTAGGTAATGGGAATCTGCGGTTCAAATTATCCGGGTCCCGAATCCCCGAAGCTCCCGATCCCCCAAGCTTCCGATCCCCGAAGCTCCCGAAGCTGTCGGGCACCTGTCGGTGCCGTATCGATTCAGCCCATTCCCTCCGCCGCTCTACGAGGCGCCCTGTTCCCCCCATTACGATCAGCTCACCCGACCGTCCCACCTTTCCCACGAAGGACACCTCATGGGCTCCGCCAACAAGAGCAGCACGGCACGCAAGGCGCGGATAGAGGAGATGCGGCGCGCCGAGCAGTCCCGTGAGCGTCGCAACCGGATCCTCGTCATCGCGGCCGGCGTGGTGGTCGTCTGCGGTCTCGTCGGCGGCGGTGTCGTGCTCGTGCGGTCCCAGTCCGGCGACGGCGGCAGTGACGCCGCCGCAGCCAAGGACACCTCGGGCAAGGGGAAGTTCGTCACCGGCGAGGACGGTGTGAAGACCTGGGAAGGGAAGCTGGCCCGCAACCACGTCACCAAGGCCGTGAAGTACGCCTCCGAGCCGCCGGTCGGCGGCGACCACAACCAGGCCTGGATGAACTGCAACGGGGACGTCTACACCAAGCAGCTCGACAACACCAACGCCGTGCACTCGCTGGAGCACGGCGCGGTGTGGGTGACGTACAACGCCGACGCGAAGAAGGCCGACATCGACGCGCTCGCGGCGAAGGTGAAGAAGACGCCGTACACGCTGATGAGCCCGATGGACGACCAGAAGGACCCGATCATGCTGTCGGCGTGGGGTCACCAGCGCACGGTGAAGGGCGCGAGCGACCCGGACGTGGACAAGTTCTTCGAGAAGTTCGTGCAGGGCGAGCAGACGCCCGAGCCGGGTGCCGCCTGCACGAACGGGCTGTCGCAGTGAGGCACGTCGGTCTGATCGCCGGGGCCGCCGTGACGGCGCTCGTCGCGGCCGGTGCGATCAGCTACGCCGTCGCCGGGGACGACGGCAACAGCAGGACCCCCTCCGCCGAGTCCGCGGACGCCGGGTTCGCGCGGGACATGGCGGTGCACCACCAGCAGGCCGTGGAGATGTCGTACATCGTGCGCGACCGCACGAAGGACGAGGACGTACGGCGCCTCGCGTACGACATCGCGCAGACGCAGGCCAACCAGCGCGGCATGATGATCGGCTGGCTCGATCTGTGGGGGCTGCCCAAGGTGTCCTCCGAGCCGATGGCCTGGATGGACATGGGAGGCATGGCCTCCGGCAAGGACGGCGCGCTGATGCCGGGCATGGCCACCAACACCGAGCTGAAGAAGCTCGGCACGCTGAACGGCAAGCAGGCGGAGATCTTCTACCTCCAGCTGATGACGGACCATCACAAGGGCGGCGTCCACATGGCCGAGGGCTGTGTGGAGGGGTGCACGGTCGGCGTCGAGAAGCGGCTCGCCCAGGGCATGGTGGAAGCGCAGCAGTCGGAGATCGGCCTGATGACGGACCTGCTGAAGGAGCGGGGCGCCGCGCCGCGCTCGTAGCGCACGGCCCCCTTGGGGCGTAAGCCTCAAATCACCCTGCCTTGCGGCGCCTTGGGTACTTCTTGGCCTGCGCAGGGCGCTTCTTGGGTTTCGCATTCCCCTGACATGAACGGTTCGTCGCGAGAGTGGCGACCGTCGAGTGATCACTCGCGACGAACCGCACAGGGGGTTCCATGAGATCCAACCGCGCCAAGGCGCGCGCCGGAGTGAGCATCGCGGCGACACTGCCGATGCTCGCCGGCGCGCTGGCGCTCGGCATACCCGCGGCGCACGCCGCCGACCACCCGCTCCGCGACCCGCTGGCCGGGACCCGGCCCGCCTGGGCCACGGCCAAGGCCGACAAGGGCGCAGCCTCCGACGGCGCCCGGATGTCGGCCCGGGTGTATCTCCGAGGCCGGGACGCCGCCGGTCTCGCCGCCTACGCGAAGGCCGTGTCCGACCCGGCGTCGGTCTCGTACGGCAAGTACCTCAGCGCCGAGAAGGCGCAGGCCCGCTTCGGCGCGACCGAGGCCCAGGTGGCGGCGGTGACGTCCTGGCTGACGGCCGCGGGCCTGAAGGTCACCGGGGTCACGCGGCACTACGTCTCCGTCACCGGCGACGTGGCCGCCGCCGAGAAGGCGTTCGGCACCCAGCTGCACGACTTCGCCAAGGGCGCGAAGACCTACCGGGCCCCGGCGGGCACCGCCTCCGTCCCGGCGGGCCTGGCCGACGCCGTGCTGACCGTCACCGGCCTGGACGACGCGCCGCACATGGTCACGCACGACGACCAGTTGCCGCCGCCGGACACCGTGTTCCGCAACGCCGGGCCGTTCTCCTCGTACTACGGCTCCAAAACCGCGAGCACGCTGCCGGACGCCTACGGCACGAAGATCCCGTACGCCGTCAAGGGCTACACCGGCAAGCAGCTGCGGGCCGCCTACGGCGCGGGCAAGCGCACCGGCAAGGGCGTCCGGGTCGCCATCACGGACGCGTACGCCTCCCCGACCATCGCCTACGACGCCGGCACCTACGCCAAGCGCCACGGCGACGCGGCGTGGAAGACCGGGCAACTGCACCAGGTGCTGCCCGCGACGTACACCGACACCACGGACTGCTCGGCCTCCGGCTGGTACGGCGAGGAGACCCTGGACGTCGAGGCCGTGCACGCGGTCGCGCCGGCCGCGGACGTCACCTACGTGGGTGCCGCGTCCTGCACCGACGCCGACCTGCTCGACGCGCTCGGCAAGGTCGTCGACCACCACCTGGCCGACATCGTGTCCAACTCCTGGGGCGAGGTCGAGGCCGCGCAGACGCCCGACCTCGCGGCGGCCTACGACCAGGTCTTCCAGCTGGGCGCGGTCGAGGGCATCGGCTTCTACTTCTCCTCCGGCGACGACGGCGACGAGGTCGCGAGCTCCGGGACGAAGCAGGTCGACTCCCCGGCCAACTCGGCGTGGGTCACCGCCGTCGGCGGCACCTCGCTGGCCGTCGGCAAGGGTGACACGTACCTGTGGGAGACCGGCTGGGGCACCGAGAAGGCCAACCTGTCGGCCGACGGCGAGAGCTGGACGGACTTCCCCGGCGCCTTCACCTCCGGCGCGGGCGGCGGCACCAGCAGGACGGTGGCGGAGCCCGGCTACCAGCGGGGCGTCGTACCGGACGCGCTGGCCAAGGCCAACAGTGCGACCGGCAACCGGGTCGTCCCGGACATCGCGGCGATCGCCGACCCGAACACGGGCTTCCTGGTCGGCCAGACGCAGACCCGGCCGGACGGGAAGACGCAGGCGTACAGCGAGTACCGCATCGGCGGCACCTCGCTCGCCGCGCCGACCGTCGCGGCCGTCCAGGCCCTGGCCCAGGAGGCCCGGGGCGGCAAGCCGATCGGCTTCGCCAACCCGGCGATCTACGCCAAGGCCGGCTCGAAGGTCTACCACGACGTCACCGACGACCCGACGGGCTCCGGCCTCGCCGTGGCCCGCGTCGACTTCGTGAACGGCTACGACGCCACCGGCGGTCTGACCACGTCCGTGCGCGGCCTGGGCAAGGACAGCTCGCTCGCGGCCGTGAAGGGCTACGACGACGTCACCGGCGTGGGTACGCCCGCGAGCGGCTACGTCGAGTCGTACCGGCGTCGCTGATCTCCGACAGTGGACGGGGTGGTGTGGGGTGACTCACACCACCCCATTGCGTCGCACTGACGATTACACTGGGCGGCGTGCCTCAACTACGTCTCGCCCTGAACCAGATCGATTCGAGCGTCGGCGACCTCGCCGGGAACGCCGAGTCGATCGTCCGCTGGACCCGGCACTCCGCCGAGCAGGGAGCGCATCTCGTGGCGTTCCCGGAGATGGTGCTGACCGGGTATCCCGTCGAGGACCTGGCCCTCAGGTCGTCCTTCGTGGAGGCCTCCCGGGCGGCGCTGCGCGCTCTGGCCACCCGCCTGGCCGACGAGGGCTTCGGCGAGCTGCCGGTGATCGTCGGCTACCTCGACCGCAGCGCGACCGCCCAGCCGAAGTACGGCCAGCCGGCCGGCGCGCCGCAGAACGCGGGGGCGGTGCTGTACGGCGGCGAGGTGGTCCTGAACTACGCCAAGCACCACCTGCCGAACTACGGCGTCTTCGACGAGTTCCGCTACTTCGTGCCCGGCGACAGCATGCCGGTGCTGCGCGTCCATGGCGTGGATGTCGCCCTGGCCATCTGTGAGGACCTCTGGCAGGACGGCGGCCGCGTCCCGGCGGCGCGCTCGGCGCGGGCGGGCCTGCTGGTGTCGATCAACGCGTCGCCCTACGAGCGCAACAAGGACGACACGCGCCTCGACCTGGTCCGCAAGCGCGCCCAGGAGGCCGGCTGCACGACCGCGTACCTGGCCATGATCGGCGGCCAGGACGAGCTGGTGTTCGACGGCGACTCGATCGTCGTGGACAAGGACGGCGAGGTCGTGGCGCGGGCGCCGCAGTTCGACGAGGGCTGTGTGGTCCTTGACCTGGACCTGCCGGAGGCGTCGGAGGACGCGCCGACGGGCGGGGTGGACGACGGTCTGCGCATCGACCGCGTGGTCCTCTCGGAGAAGCCGCTCGCCCCCTACGAACGGGAGCTCCCCGGTGGCTACGCGGACCGTCTGGACGACGACGAGGAGGTCTACTCGGCGCTGGTCGTGGGCCTGCGGGCGTACGTCGCGAAGAACGGCTTCGAGTCGGTCCTGATCGGCATGTCCGGCGGCATCGACTCGGCGCTGGTCGCGGCGATCGCGTGCGACGCGGTGGGCGCGCGGAACGTGTACGGCGTGTCGATGCCGTCGAAGTACTCCTCGGGCCACTCCAAGGACGACGCGGCGGAGATGGCCCACCGCACGGGCCTGAACTTCCGGACCGTGCCCATCGAGCCGATGTTCGACGCGTACATGGGTGCACTGGGCCTGACGGGCCTGGCGGAGGAGAACCTCCAGTCGCGGCTGCGCGGCACACTCCTCATGGCCATCTCCAACCAGGAGGGCCACATCGTCCTGGCACCCGGCAACAAGTCGGAACTGGCGGTCGGCTACTCGACGCTCTACGGCGACTCCGTCGGGGCGTACGGCCCCATCAAGGACGTGTACAAGACGTCGGTCTTCCGCCTGGCCGAGTGGCGCAACAGGGCCGCCCGGGAACGCGGCCAGACCCCGCCGATCCCCGAGAACTCCATCACCAAGCCCCCGAGCGCGGAACTCCGCCCGGGCCAGGTCGACACGGACTCGCTCCCCGACTACCCGGTGCTGGACGCGATCCTCGACCTGTACGTCGACCACGACAAGGGCGCGGACGAGATCGTGGCGGCCGGCTACGACCGAGAGCTGGTCACGAAGACCCTCCGCATGGTCGACACGGCGGAGTACAAGCGGCGCCAGTACCCGCCGGGCACGAAGATCTCGGCGAAGGGCTTCGGGAAGGACCGACGGCTGCCGATCACGAACGGGTGGCGGGAGTCGGTCTGAGAGGCGCGGCCTCTAGCAGTCCGCCTCGGTGCCGCTGTTCACGAAGGAGTCGGCGCTGATCGAGTAGCCGGCCCCGGTGGTCAGGTCGGGGCGGCTTCCGTGGCCGTCCTCCGCGAGGCCCTCAGCGGTGAGGAAGTCGATCCGCAGGGACATCCGCTCCTTCGCGAAGCACAGGTCGTCGGACGAGGCTTCGGGGGCCGGAGTCCATCCGTCTCGTTCCGCTGCCGTCCGGTAGTGCGCGGCGACTTCGGCCCGCGTGCCGGGGAAGACGTATGTCCGGTGGGCGTACACCGAGACATCGCCGCTGTCCGCCCAGCAGCCGGCGTCGACCTCCTCGAAGCCCCGGGCGACGGCGGCACCGGCGGGCCGGGAGTCGAGGATGCCGAGCGCGGCCATCTCCTTGACCCGGTCGTCGGTCCCCCCGCAGTCCCTGGCGAGTTCCTGCAGCGCACAGCCGGTGAGCGCGCCGGCGGCGAGCACGATCGACAGGAGCAGGGGGACGGGGCGGGTGGTGTCTCTCCGTAAAGGCAATGCGGGCTCCGGGATCAGGGCAGGCCGGAGGGGATCCACCAGGCGGCACGGCCCGCTTCTCCCCGGGAGCCGTCATCCTCGCATCGCTCCGGCCCGGATGAGCCTCACGCGTGCGGCTCGCCGAGCCAGTCGCCGAGAGCGCGAGACACACGCGACGGCGCTTCGACAGGGGCCAGGTGCCCGACCTCGCCCAGCAGAAGGACGGGGGGACTTCCGGGGAGCAGGTCGCGCAAGCGAGTGGCCTGGTCGACGGGAAGCCAGGGGTCCTGTTCGCCCCAGCCGATCGTCACCGGGCAGCTCACCTGCGGCAGGCGTTCCGCGACCGGGCGAGTGTGTTCAGGCCGGAGCGCGGCGATCTGCCGGTAGAACGCCGGCCGGCCCGACGCCCCCGACCACGGCTGAGTCAACGCGTCCACCCAGCCGGCTGACAACTGGTGATGTGCCGCCCCGGCGATGTACTCCCTGACCAGGGCCGTGTGGAGCGCGGCTGGGAGTTCCGCGAACACGTCGGCGTGGTCGGCGACCAGACGGAAGAAGGGCGATCCCCAGGGATCGAGTGTCAGCGCCTCCCAGAGAGACAGACTCGCGTACTCGACGCCGTGGAGCAGATGCGTCCCGAGTGCCACGGCTCCTCCGATGTCGTGTGCGACGACGTGGGGCCTGTCCAAGCCCCAGTGCGTGAGCAGCTGAGCGAACCGCGACATCTGGGAGGCGAGGTCGACCGGTACCGCCGGATCCTGCGTCGATCGGCCGTAGCCAGGCATGTCCCACAGGAACACCCGATGACTGCCGCTCAGGTGCCGTGCGGCCGCCGCCCACACCTGGGACGACCACGGCGTGCCGTGGCAGAACACCACATCCCCCAGCGGAGCTCGCCCCTCGGGAGCCAGTACGTAGGTCGCGACACTCGCCCCGTCGACGGTGACGTGGACAGGATCCGGAAGCCGCCATTCACCTGATTCTTGCGAGGATGCCCCGGCGTTCACGCCGGGGAGGAATCGCCTCGTGTGACGGCGACGCGAAGATGCGAACGGGTGTGCCCGTGTTCGCTGGTTGGGGTGCCTTTGTCGTAGTGAGGGCACGAGTGTGCGCATGTCGCACGTACGGTCTCTTCGGGGAAGTCGGGGCGATCGGTCGGGGCGTGGGAGGGGGATGTCGTGTCGGTGGTGAAGGAAGCCGGGGACGCCGGGCATGCCCGGTGGACGTTCCGGCTGCGTGTGTCGTCGACCGCTGAGCGTGCACTGCTGGCGGAGTGGGACCGGTGCCGGTGGATCTGGAACGAGTCCGTCGCCAAGTCCAAGCAGACCGACCTCTGGAACAAGAACCGCCCCGAGGAAGCGGACAAGGCGACGTGTGGTCCGGCCCGGCTCGACACGATGCTGACCGAAGCCCGCGCGCGGACGCCGTGGCTGCGTGAGGGCTCATCGGTTCCCCAGCAGCAGATCATCCGCGACTTCGGCAAGTCCCGCGCGAAGGCGCACAAGGACATCCGCGAACGTCTGCCGCAGCATCGCCGGGCCGGGATGCCGAAGTACAAGAAGAAACGTGAGGCCGACCCGAGTCTGAACTACACCAAGCGTGGCTTCCGGCTGAAGGGCGGCCGTCTGCACCTCGCCGGGAGCATCGTCCTGACGGTCGTGTGGTCGCGGGATCTTCCCGGCGAAGCGTCCTCGGTGCGCGTGTACCGCGACAGCCTCGGGCACTGGTACGCCTCGTTCGTCGTGCCCGCCGAGGTCCAGCCGCTGCCCCGGACCGGCCAGGTGATCGGGATCGACTGGGGCGTCCGGGAGACCGCGACCACCACCAGCGACGCCCACGACCTACCCCACTCCCGGCACGGGGAGAAGGCCCGGACGAAGCTGTCGCGCTACGACCGCATGATGGCCCGCCGTAAACCCGTCAAGGGACAGGCAGCGTCCAAGGGCTACCGCGAAGCGAGGAAGCTGCGGGCCAAGGTGTACAAGAAGGTGTCCCGGCAGCGCCAGGACACCGGCCGCAAGTGGGCCAAGCGCGTGGTGGCCGACCACGACGCCATTGCCGTGGAGGACTTCCGCCCGAAGTTCCTCGCGAGGTCGACCATGGCGAGGAAGGCCGCCGATGCCGCCATCGGCGCCACCAAGAAGGCCCTGTTGGAAATGGCCCACAAGCACGGCAGGATCGTGCACCTGGTCCATCCCGCGCACACCACGATGGACTGCGCGCAGTGCGGAGCGAGAACCAAGCACGCACTACCGCTCTCAGAACGAACCTACGCCTGCACCGCGTGCGGAACCGTCTCGCCCAGAGACAAGAACTCCGCCCGCGTGATGCTGGCCCGGGCTGGTCTCACCCCGGCTGGTGCTGATGGCGCAAGACCTGGCGGAACGCTGTTCCGCCAGGCAGCCTGAGCCAGGAATCCCCCTCGTTCACGAGGGGGAGGATTCAATCGTGTTCATACGGCGAAGCTAGAACCTCAGGTCGACCTGAGGTCAAGCGGGGACAATGACCTCATGAAGATCGGAGAGGTCGGACAGCGTCTCGGAGTGGCGGTGCATGTGCTCAGGCACTGGGACGACATGGGCGTCGTCGTGCCCGACCGCACAGCGTCAGGTCAGCGCGTCTACAGCGAGGAGCACCTCCACCGCTTGCGGGTCCTGCGGGCCTGCCAGGGCGTCGGCATGAGCCTGCCGGAGATCCGCCAGGTTCTGCACCGAGATGAATCGGAGCGGCAGGGCGCGATCGAGCGGCAACTCCACCGGATCCGGACGCAGCGAGCGCAGCTCGAGGATGCCGAACGATTCCTCGGCCATGTGATCAACTGCGAGCACGATCTGCTCACCAGGTGCGACGCGTGCACGAGCTACGCCCAAAGCATCCCCCTGCACGAGAACGAGCATGTGGCGCCGACGCCGACGCCAACGCCCTGACAGCCCACGGACACACAGAGCGGCAGCCCGTGGGACCGACCCCACGGACTGCCGCCCGAGTCACAGCACCGGCGTACCGGCGACCGTCAGTGGCGCACCGCCTCCGCCTCCTGCGGAACATGGCTCGCCACGATCCGCTCGCGTCCGGCGGCCGGCGCCCGGCGCCGGTCCACCGTGTACGCCAGCGCCGCCACGGCCAGGCCGAGGACGGCCAGGGCCGCGCCGGCCAGGGCCGGGGAGGTGACGCCGAAGCCCGCAGCCAGGGCGAGGCCGCCGATCCAGGCGCCGCCGGCGTTGGCCAGGTTGAAGGCGGCCTGGTTGGCGGAGGAGGCCAGGGACGGGGCCGAGGAGGCCTTCTCCATGACCATCAGCTGGAGCGGGGAGCCGGTGGCGAAGGCCGCCATGCCGAGCAGGATCACGGCCACGGCCGCGGTCGGCTCCGTGCGCATCAGCAGCGGGAAGAACGCCAGCACCACCACGAGGGACCCCAGGCCGCCGAACAGCGTGCCCCGCAGGGAGTGGTCGGCCAGCCGGCCGCCGAGCAGGTTGCCCGCGGTCGCGCCGACGCCGAACAGCGCCAGCAACAGGGTCACGCTGGCACCGGCGTAGCCGGCGGCGTCCGTGAGCATCGGCGTGATGTAGCTGTACGCCGAGAAGAGGGCGCCGAAGCCGGCGACCGTCGTGCCGAGCGACAGCCAGACCGGGAGGGAGCGCAGGGCGGCGAGTTCGCCGCGCAGGCCCTGGGCGGTGGTGTGCTCGTGGTCGTGCGGGATCAGGAACGCGAGCGCGGCGATCGCCGCCAGGCCGATGGCGCTGACGCCGAGGAAGGTCGCCCTCCAGCCGAGGTTCTGGCCCATGAGGGTCGCCACGGGCACGCCCGCGACGTTCGCGACCGTCAGGCCGAGGAACATCAGGGAGACCGAGCGCGCCTTGCGCTCGGGGGCGACCATGTTCGTCGCGACGACGGCGCCCACACCGAAGAAGGCGCCGTGCGGCAGGCCGCTCAGGAAGCGGGCCGCGAGCAGCCAGCCGTTGTCGGGCGCGAGGGCCGACAGGGCGTTGCCCACGACGAACAGTCCCATCAGGCTGATGAGGACCGTGCGGCGGGACATCCGGGCCGTGACCGCGGCCAGCAGGGGGGCGCCGATGACGACGCCCAGCGCGTACGCCGACACCAGATGGCCGGCGCTGGGTATCGAGATGTGCAGGTCGTCCGCGACATCGGGCAGCAGCCCCATCATCACGAACTCGGTGGTACCGATGCCGAAGGCGCCCACGGCGAGGGCGAGCAGGGCCAGGGGCATGAGGAAGCCTTTCGAGTCTTGCTGGGGGATCCGTACTTTGTATGTTCAAGTACGGAACAAAGTCTCTCAGGGCTGCTATTCCTCGTACGGCCGCACTCAGCCGTCTGTGGCGACCTTCACACGGGCGGCGATCGGCAGATGGTCACTGCCCGTCTCCGGGAGGGTCCAGGAGCTCTCCGGCTTCAGGCCCCTGACCATGATCTGGTCGATGCGCGCCATCGGGAACGACGCCGGCCAGCTGAACCCGAAGCCGTTGCCGGCCGCGCCCTGCGTGGAGCGCATCTGCGAGGTGACGGCGTTGAGCGCGCGGTCGTTCATGGTGCCGTTCAGGTCGCCGAGCAGGACGACGTTCCTCAGCGGCTCGCGGGAGATGGCCTCACCCAGGAACTCCGCGCTCCGGTCACGCTGCCGGGCCGTGAAGCCGGCCTCCATCTTGACGCGTACCGACGGCAGGTGGGCGACGTAGACCGCGACCTGCCCGGACGGGGCGGTCACGGTGGCGCGCATCGCCCGGGTCCAGCCCAGGTCGATGTCGACGTCCCGCACGCCGGTCAGCGGGTACTTGCTCCACACTCCGACCGTGCCCTGCACCGAGTGGTAGCGGTAGGTCGACGCCAGCGCCTTCTCGTACGTCGGGACGGCGGACGCCGTCAGTTCCTCCAGGGCCACGACGTCCGCGCCGGAGGCGGCCACGTCACGGGCGGTGCCGGACGGGTCCGGGTTGTCGGCGTTGACGTTGTGCGTGGCCACGGTGAGGTCGCCGCCGGTGGCGGTCTTGTCGCTGAGCTGGCCGCCGAAGAGGTTCAGCCAGACCAGCGACGGCAGCAGCAGCGCGACCAGCGCGGTCGCCGACCTGCGGACCACGGCGAGCACGAGCAGCACCGGGACGAACAGCCCCAGCCAGGGCAGGAACGTCTCGATGAGGCTGCCCAGGTTGCCGATGGTGTTGGGGATGTGCGAGTGCACCAGCATGACCACGGCCAGCAGCACCGCGCACAGGGCCACGAACAGACCGCGCCGCCACATCCTCGGGTCGCCCCGTCGGCCGCCCGCCAAACGGTCGAACAGGCGCCGAAGCCGGTTTCCCCGGCGCTCGGGCCCCGAGCCGCCGTTGTCCGTCTCCGTCATGTACGCCTGCTGCGCCATACCGTCGCCTCACTGCCTGCCGTGCACACCATCGCCCCCGTGTCCTTACGACCCTAGGGGATGATCCGTTCCGTTCCCGCCGTCCGTCGACGGCCGTACGGGGGCGAGGACGAACGAGTCCGCGCGGCGAGTTCCGGTCACCGCCTGTGAAAGCGCCCTCTGTGACGAAACGCGCACACTAGGACGACCGCGAGACGGAACTGACGGACGGTGAGCCATCAGGGCGCCCGCCGGGGCGCAGCCCTTCGAGCAGGGTGTCGACGACCTGTTCGGCGAGGCTCTCCGGCAGGTCGGCGTCCGGGTGCAGGACGGCGCGCAGCAGCAGCGGGCCGACGAACAGGTCGTTGAGCAGGTCGAGGTCGACGTCCGTGCGCAGTTCGCCGTTCTCCTGGCCGCGGCGCATGACCTCCATGCCACGCCGGCGGCGCGGTTCGATGACGGTGGCGTGGTACGCCGCCCAGATCTTCGGGCTGCTCTTCATCTGGGCGTGCACGCTGTGCAGGATCGCCGAGGAGCGGTTGGCCAGTCCGCGCAGCCGCACCTGTTCCAGCAGGACCACGAGGTCGTCGCGCATGGAGGTGCCGGGGAGCGGCGGGTCCGGGAGTTCGGCGGCGCGTACGACGTCGACGAAGAGTTCCTCCTTGCCGCTCCAGCGGCGGTAGATGGTGGCCTTGCCGACGCCGGCGGTGCGGGCGACGCGCTCGATGGACAGCTCCCCGAGGGGCACGCCCTCCTCCAGGAGCCTCATCACGCCCTCGATGATGGCGCGTTCGACGGCCTCGCTTCTGGGGCGGCCCCTCGGGGGGCCGTCGTTCGGGGGGTGCCGTTCGGCGAGGCTCACGTCGCTCCGTCCTTTGCCGGCTGGTGGGTTGCTGTCGTGGGTTGCATTGTCGCGCAGGGTCACGACCGCGCGTCCGACAACTCCTTCTCCTCCTCCCCCTGCTCGGGGGCCGGGGGCTTCCCGGGCAGGAACAGCGCCACGACAACGGTGCCGATGAGGGCGACGCCCGCGCCCCACAGGGCGGTGATGTGCATCGCGTGCAGGAACGCGTCGTAGGCGGGGGTGACGAGGGACTTGCCCTCGGGGCCGAGCTTCGCCGCGACGCCGAGCGTGGCCTCGATGGACTCGCCCGCGGTGTGGCGTACGGCGGGCGGCAGCGCGCCGAGCTTGTCCTCGATGCCGTTGCGGTACGCCGTGGACAGCACCGAGCCGAGGACGGCGATGCCGAGGGCGCCGCCGACCTGCCGGAAGGTGTTGCTGAGCGCGGAGGCGGAGCCGGCCTTCTCGCGGGGCAGGGCCTGCATGATGACGACGCTGACCGGGGTCATGATGTGCGCCATGCCGGTGCCCATGAGGAAGAAGACGACCTCCAGGATCCAGATGGGCGTGTCCGCGTCCAGGGTGGCGAAGGCGGCCAGCATCGCGGCGATGAGCAGCATTCCGGCGGTCGTGGTGGCCTTGTTGCCGAAGCGGTCGACCAGCAGCCGCGCACGCGGCGCGAAGATCAACTGGGCGGCGGCCAGCGGCAGCATCAGCAGGCCGGTCTGCAGCGGCGAGTAGCCGCGCACGCTCTGCGTGTAGAAGACGGAGAAGAAGGTGACGCCCATCAGTGCGAAGAACACCAGCGCGATGGCGGCGATGGCGGACGAGAAGACCTTGTCCTTGAAGTACGTGACGTCGATGGACGGATGGTCGCTGCGCTTCTCGAACACCACGAAGGCGACGAGGACGGCGAGACCGGCGCCGATCGTCGACAGCACGGTGGCGTCGGTGAAGTCGGCGAGCTGGCCGCCCTTGATGATGCCGTAGACGAGCAGGACCAGGCCGACGACGGAGAGCACGACGCCGACGGGGTCGACACGGCCCGGCTTCGGGTCGCGGGAGTCGGGCACCAGCCACAGCATCAGTGCGAGGGCGAGCAGCACGATCGGCACGTTGATGAGGAAGACCGAGCCCCACCAGAAGTGGTCGAGGAGCACGCCGCCGGTGATGGGGCCGATGGCGATGGCGAGGCCGACGCCGCCCGCCCAGATGCCGATGGCCTTCGGTTGCTCCTCGCGCTCGAAGACGTTCATGAGCACGGCGAGGGTGGCGGGCATGACGAACGCGGCCCCCAGGCCCATCACGGCCCGGAAGGCGATCAGCTCCCCCGGCGAGCCGGAGAACGCGGCGAGCGCGGAGCCGATGCCGAACACGGCGAGGCCGCCGAGCAGCACCTTCTTGCGGCCCAGCCGGTCGCCGAGCAGCCCGGCGGTGAACAGCAGGCCGGCGAAGACGAGGGTGTAGGCGTTGATCGCCCACTCCAGCTCGCTCTGCGTGGCCCCCAGGCCGGTCGGGGCCGGGGTGGAGATCGTCTTGATGGCGACGTTCAGGATCGAGTTGTCGAGGACGACGATCAGCAGGCTCAGCATCAGCGCACCGAGGATCGCCCAGCGGCGTCGGTGCACCGCTTCCGGTATCCGGGGGCCGGTGGGGGCGGCGCGGTCGGCAGGAGTAGTCATACCGTCGAGCGTAGAACCATTTCGATACGAGACCGTCTCGTATTGGAATACCCTTACCGAGCTCTTACTCGCGCCGCGCCTCGGGGCGCCGACGGAACTCACAGGGGCTCCCCTAGCCCTGACTGGCACGAGGTGCCACCATGGACGTGGTCCGGGGACGCCGTCAGGGCGCCTCGAGATGACGTGTGAGGAGCCGTGCAATGACGCAGCTTTCGGCTGCCCAGAGCGCCAAGACGCTGTACGGGGGCAAGGGCACCCGCCGTATCACCGTGCGGGACATCGCCGCCGCCAAGGAGCGGGGCGAGAAGTGGCCCATGCTCACCGCCTACGACGCGATGACCGCGTCCGTGTTCGACGAGGCCGGCATCCCGGTCATGCTCGTCGGCGACTCGGCGGGCAACTGCCACCTGGGGTACGAGTCGACCGTGCCCGTCACCCTCGAAGAGATGACCATGCTGTCGGCGGCGGTCGTACGGGGCACCTCGCGCGCCCTGATCGTCGGCGACCTGCCCTTCGGCTCCTACCAGGAGGGTCCGGTGCAGGCGCTGCGCTCGGCGACCCGGCTGGTGAAGGAGGCGGGCGTGCAGGCCGTGAAGCTGGAAGGGGGCGAGCGGTCGCACGAGCAGATCCGGCTGCTCGTCGACTCCGGCATCCCGGTCATGGCACACATCGGCCTGACCCCGCAGTCCGTCAACGCGATGGGCTACCGCGTGCAGGGGCGGGGCGAGGAGGCGGCCCAGCAGTTGCTGCGGGACGCGAAGGCCGTGCAGGACGCGGGCGCGTTCGCCGTGGTGCTGGAGCTGGTTCCGGCGGAGCTGGCGGCCGAGGTGACGCGGGTGCTGCAGATTCCGACGGTGGGCATCGGGGCCGGCCCCGAGACCGACGCGCAGGTGCTGGTGTGGACCGACATGCTGGGTCTGACCGGCGGGCGCGTCCCCAAGTTCGTGAAGCAGTACGCCGACCTGCGTGAGGTCATGAGCGGCGCGGCGAAGGCGTTCGCCGAGGACGTCGTCGGCGGAACGTTCCCGCAGGAGGAGCACTCCGTCCACTAGAGCCACAGCGGTACCACGGGCGGCCCGTCGACCTTCCCCCAGTCGGCGGGCCGTTCCCGTGTCGAGGCCCCGCCACCGGTCTGTCGGTTGCTTGTCGGTGGTTTGTCGGTGGGCACTGAGACCGTCTGTCTCATGACGCGAATCGACACACACGCCGGCGGCGCCGCGGTCACCGTGCGGGGGCTGGTGAAGCACTACGGCGAGACCAAGGCACTGGACGGGGTCGACCTGGACGTGCGGGAGGGCACCGTCATGGGGGTGCTCGGCCCGAACGGGGCCGGCAAGACGACCCTGGTGCGGATCCTGTCCACGCTGCTCGCTCCCGACACCGGCCGGGCCACCGTCGTCGGCTACGACGTCGTACGGCAGCCCCGGCAGCTGCGCCGGGTCATCGGGCTCACCGGGCAGTACGCCTCCGTGGACGAGAAGCTCTCGGGCTGGGAGAACCTGTACATGATCGGGCGGCTGCTCGACCTGCCCCGCAAGAGCTCCCGGGCCCGGGCCGACGAGCTGCTGGAGCGCTTCTCGCTCACCGAGGCCGCCAAGCGGCCCGCGGCCACGTACTCCGGAGGCATGCGGCGGCGGCTGGACCTGGCCGCGTCGATGATCGGCCGGCCGGCCGTGCTCTTCCTGGACGAACCGACCACCGGGCTCGACCCGCGCACCCGCAACGAGGTGTGGGACGAGGTCAAGCGCATGGTCGGCGACGGCGTCACCGTGCTGCTCACCACCCAGTACATGGAGGAGGCCGAGCAGCTCGCCACCGAGCTGACGGTCGTCGACCGCGGACAGGTCATCGCGGGCGGTGCCATCGAGGAGCTGAAGGCGAAGGTCGGCGGCCGTGCGCTGCGGATACGCCCGGCCGATCCGGTGCACCTGCGGCCCCTCGCCGCCGCGCTGGACGAACTGGGGATCACCGGGCTCGCGACCACGACCGTGGACACCGACCGGGGCGACGTCCTCGTGCCGATCCTCAGCGACGAGCAGCTCACCGCCGTGGTCGGCGCGGTCACCTCGCGCGGCATCACGCTCTCCTCCATCACCACCGAACTGCCCAGCCTGGACGAGGTGTTCCTGTCCCTCACCGGTCACCGCGCCAGTGCGCCGCAGGACACCACGCCCGCCGACGACCGTCAGGAGGTCGCCGTATGAGCGCCGCCACCGCAGCCCTCCACGAAGGCGAGGCGGACGCCCGGATCTCGCCGCGCGCCCACCTGCGCCACACCGGGGCCCTGATACGCCGCAATCTGCTGTGGATCCGCAAGGACCCGGAGTCGATGGCCGACGCGCTGCTGATGCCGGTCATCTTCACCCTGCTGTTCGTGTTCGTGTTCGGCGGCTCGATCGGGCAGGCGCTGGGCGGCGGGCAGGACCAGTACGTGCAGTACGTGATCCCCGGCATGATCGCGATGATGAGCATGACGCTGTCCCAGGGCGTCGGCACCGGCTTCAGCCAGGACTTCAACTCCGGTGTCATGGACCGCTTCCGGTCGCTGCCGATCGGCCGCGGCTCGGTGCTCTTCGCGAAGATCTCGGTGGAACTGCTGCGGATGCTGTTCGCGACCGCCGTGCTGATGATCGTCGCCGTGGCGGTCGGGTTCGAGATCACCAACTGGCCCGGTCTGCTCGCGACGGTGGCCCTGTCCACCGCGTTCGCCTCGTCGATCATGTGGGTGTTCCTCACCCTGGGCGTGATCATGAAGAACGCGCAGTCCGTGCAGGCGATGGGCTTCCTGGTGCTGTTCCCGCTCCAGTTCGGCTCGTCGATCTTCGCGCCGACGACCTCGATGCCGGGCTGGCTGCAGGCCTTCACCGACTACAACCCGCTGTCCACGCTGGCGGACGCCGCGCGCGGTCTGATGGTCGGCGGGCCGGTCGCGCACGATCTGTGGGTGACGCTCGGCTGGTCGGTGGCGATCACTGCGGTGATGGCTCCGATCGCTATCCACAAGTTCCGCACGAAGAGCTGAGCGGACGGTCCCGGCTCGCGTCAGACCAAGGCGGCGGCCTCCTCGGCGGAGAGGCCGCCGCCTTCCGCGTACGCGGCCTGGTACGCCGGGTCGCCGAGCACCGCGCGGGCCCGCCGTTCCGCCCGCTCGCGGGTCTCGCGCTCCTGCCGCGGGGCGACATGGCCCGGCGGCAGGAGACCGTCGGCGGCGCCGAGGCAGCGGGCCGCGTCGCGGGCGCGGTGCCCGCCGTCGAGGCCGGCCAGGGCCCCGGCCCCGATGGTCAGGTACACCGCCCGCATATGGGGGGCGATGACCTGCGAACGCGGGTCGGCGGCACGCTCCAGCGCCTTGCGGATGAGGTCCAGGCACTCCGCGTGCCGCCCCTCCATGGCGTCCAGCCAGGCCTCGGCGCCGAGGATGAACGCGTCGAAGACGATGAAGTGGGCGATACGGAAGTCCCGCCGCAGCCGCCGCAGTTGCTCGCGTGCCTCGGGGACCCGGCTCGTCAGCCCCAGCCAGACCGCCAGGAAGAGGCGGGCGGCGGGCATGGCCTCGCTGATCGAGTCCCCGCGCTCGGCGATCACCTCGCGCAGCAGCCGCTCGCCGCGCTCGGCCTCGCCGGACTCCAGCAGCGCGTTGCCGAGCCGGGCGGTGAGCACGGCCGTCTGGCCGTGGGCGCCGAGGTGTTCCGCGTGCCCGATGGCCGCCTCGTAGTCGGCGGCGGCCAGGGCGTAGGCCCCCCTGCGTTCATGGGTCTCGGCGCGTGCGGACAGGGCCTCCGCGGTGCCCCAGGCGTCGCCGAGACGCCGGTAGATCTCCAGCGACTCACCGGCGTCCCGGGCGGCGTCGCCCGCCCAGTCGGTGCGGTTGGCGAGGAAGTTGGCCCGCATCTGGAGACCGGAGGCCAGCTCCCATTCGAAGCCGGGGGTCTCCCGGCAGGTGCGGATGGACGCCTCCATGACGACGCGCAGCCGGTCCATGTCGCCGGTCAGCATCACGGCGAAGAACCAGAGCAGGCCGGGGAGCCGGCAGGTCTGCGGGAGACCGGGCTCGTAGGTCTCGGCGATGATCTGCAGCTTCCGCTGCGCCAGCGGGGTCTGCCAGGCGTCCAGCTCGGTGTCCATGCAGGCGAGATGGGCCAGGTGGACCCCGCGCCGGGCCTCCAGGAGGACCTCGCCGGTCATCGGGGGCGGGGCGTCCGTGCAGCGCCGCCAGACCGGGGCGGCGGGGCGCACGGGCTCGGTGAAGGGGTCCGGGCCGAGGGCCATGACCTCGCGGCACCAGGTGCGGGCGTCGATGCGCAGGTCGCGCATCTGCCAGTACCAGACCAGGGACAGCGCCAGGCAGAGCGCCTCCTGCTCGTCACGCAGGGCGACGGCGTGGCGCAGGGCGGTGCGCAGGTTCTCGTACTCCCGCTCCAGCCGGTGGATGGCGGCGAGCTGGCCCGGGCCGTGCAGCAACGGGTCGGTGGTACGGGCGAGTTCACGGAAGTACGTCAGATGGGCCCGCTCGGCCCCGGCGCGCTGTCCGGCCTCGTCCAGCCGCTCGGCGGCGTACTCGGCGACGGTCTCCAGCAGCCGGTAGCGCATCTCGCCGTCGGCCGACTCCTGGGGCGGGGCGGCCACGACCAGGGACCGGTCGACGAGCGAGCCGAGCGCCTCCAGGGCGACCGGCCCGCACACCGCCTCGGCGGCCGGCAGGTCACAGCCGCCCGCGAACACCGACAGCCGCCGCAGCACGTCCCGTTCGTCCTCGTCGAGCAGATCCCAGGACCAGTCGACGACGGCTCTGAGGGTCTGCTGCCGGGGCAGGACGGTACGGCTGCCGGAGGTGAGGAGACGGAAGCGGTCGTCGAGCCGGTCCGCGATCTGGCGGGGCGTGAGCATCCGCAGCCGGGCGGCGGCGAGTTCGATGGCCAGGGGCAGACCGTCGAGGCGCCGGCAGATCTCGGCGCACGCCCCGGGGTCGTCCTGGACGCGGAAACCGGGCCGGGCCGCCACGCCCCGCTCGGCGAGCAGCCGCAGCGCGACCGGCTCGGGCAGCGGCTCCACCGGCCGCAGCAACTCCCCCGGTACGCCCAGGGGTTCACGGCTGGTGGCGAGGACGGTCAGGCCCGGGCAGCGCTCCAGCAGTTCCTCGGCGAGCCGGGCGGCGGCGTCGGCGACGTGCTCGCAGTTGTCGAGGATCAGCAGCATGCCGGGGCGGGAGCAGTGCTCGGCGAGCCGCTCGACGGGGTCGTCGAGCCGGTCGGCGACGGCGGCCCGCATGCCCTCGGCGCCGGCGCCGTACAGCACGGTCTCCCGAGCTCCTACGGCGGTGAGCACGGCTTCCGGAACAGCGGCCGGGTCGTCGACCGGGGCGAGTTCGGCCAGCCAGACGCCGCCGGACATGGCGGGCCGTACGGTCTCGGCGGCCTCCTGCGACAGCCGTGTCTTGCCGGCCCCGCCGGGCCCGAGCAGCGTGACCAGCCGGGCGGCGGTGAGATCGCCGCGGATGGTCTCGATGTCGCTCTCACGGCCGATGAAGGAGGTGAGCCGGGCCCGCAGGTTGCCGACCGGCCGGTGCTCGGCGGCGGACGCGGGATTCTCTCCGAGGCTCAGCAACTCCCCGTGCAGGGAGCGCAGTTCCGGCCCCGGGTCGGCCCCCAGCCGGTCGGCGAGCAGCCGCCGGGCCTCCTCGTAGGCGTCCAGGGCCTCCGCCGTGCGGCCGGCGTCGCGCAGGGCGCGCAGGCGCAGGGTCTGGAGGGGTTCGTCCAGGGGGTGGCTGTCGCACAGGGCGGTCAGCTCCGGCAGGGACTGCTCGGCCTGGCCGAGGGCGAGGGCGGCGGTGTGGCGGGCGCGCAGGACGTCCAGGCGGCGGGTGTCCCGGCGGGCCGCCTCGGCGGTGCGGTCGGGCAGGTCGGCCAGGGCCGGGCCGCGCCACAGGGCGAGGGCGTCGTCGAGGATCACGGCGGCCTTGGCGGGGTCACCGTCGGCCAGGGCCCGCAGTCCCTCGCCGGCCAGCCGCTCGAACCGGTGCAGGTCGACGTCGTCGGGCGCGGCCGTGAGCCGGTACCCGCCCTCGGCGGAGGCGACCGCGTCCGCCCCGAGCGCCCGCCGCAACCGCCCGACCAGCGCCTGCAGCGCCGCCGGGCCGTCGGCGGGCGGCGCACCGTCCCACACCTCGTCGACGAGCAGCCCCACGGGCACGGTACGGCCGGCCCGCAGAGCGAGCACGGTCAGCAACGCACGCAACCGCGCCCCGCCCACCGAGACGACCGTGCCGTCGGTGCGGAGCGCTTGCGTGGTGCCGAGGATGCGGTAGCGCACGGGGTCCATTGTCTCCGGTGGTACGAGCGGGGTCACGGCGATATGCCGTGCGGCGGGTGGACGGGGTCGGGGTGGGGGTGGGGGTGGGGGTGGGGAGGAGCTTGGACAGGGTCAGGGCGCTGGGCTCGGGGTCGGGCTCGGGGAGTCCGTGGCCGGTATCTCCAGGGTCGCGATCACCCCGGACTCGCGCTGTCGCCCGCCGCGTCCGTCGTCGGTCTCGGTGAACCACTCCGGGCACCGTTCCACCCCCCGCAGCCACCGCTCCCCCGCGACCGGCTCGTAGGAGCGCGAGCCCGGCGCGGTCTCCGCCCAGGCCTGGGTCAACACCTGCACGGCCCGCACCCGGCCCCGGGCCTCCGGCCACCTCGCCCCGTGCCGCTCGACCGACAGCAGCCCGGCCGACCTGGCCCAGTCCCCAGGCCTCGGCCGCCGGTCCTCGTCGCTGTCGGGGTCCCCGCCCAGGGCCACTGTGAGGCCGGTCTCCTCCCGCAGGACCCGGACGCCGCCCACGTCCTCCACCGGCCCGGCGACCTTCGTGAGCTGGTCGTGCCAGCCGCCGCCGAGCACCAGGTCCGAGTCCTGGAGCAGCAGCGGCCAGCTCACCTCCTCCCCCACCGCGAACACCGTGCCGCAGCACTCCATCTGCCAGTCCGCGTAGAACACGTGCCAGAGCCCCATGCCCCCACCCTCTCCGGAACCGACCGCCCCGCGCGAGACGTTTTATCCGTCGGCCCGGTACGGTCGGGCAGTCCCATCACGTGTCCGAAGAGTGCAGGGAGCCCCATGACCACCGCCACCAGCCGCCACAGCGAGCGCCGGATCAGTCCCGTGTTCGTCGGGATCATGGCCGTGACGGCGGTCACGGGCTGGGCGACCTGGACCGGGTTCGCGGAGCAGCCCGGCGTCGCCGTGTTCCTCTTCGTGACGGCGGCCTGGATCGTCTCCCTGTGTCTGCACGAGTACGCGCACGCGCGCACCGCCCTGCACAGCGGCGACATCTCGATCGGCGCCAAGGGCTATCTGACCCTGAACCCCTTGAAGTACACACACGCCCTGCTCAGCATCGTGCTCCCGGTGATCTTCGTGATCATGGGCGGGATCGGCCTGCCCGGTGGCGCGGTGTTCATCGAGCGGGGGCGGATCCAGGGGCGCTGGAAGCACAGCCTGATCTCGGCCGCGGGTCCGCTGACGAACGTGCTGTTCGCGATCGTGTGCACGGCCCCGTTCTGGCTGGACGCCCTGGACGGCGTGCCGAGCGACTTCCGGTTCGCCCTGGCCTTCCTCGCCCTGCTCCAGGTGACGGCCGCGCTGCTGAACTTCCTGCCGGTGCCGGGCCTGGACGGCTACGGCGTGATCGAGCCGTGGCTGTCGTACAAGATCCGGCGCCAGGTGGAGCCGTTCGCGCCGTTCGGCCTGCTGTTCGTGTTCGCGCTGCTGTGGCTGCCCGCGGTGAACGGCGTGTTCTTCGACGTGATCGACACGATTCTGAAGTCGCTCGGGATCAGCGACCTGGAGACGTACTGCGGTCAGGAGCTGTACCGCTTCTGGCAGGGCGGCAGCGAGTTCTGCTCAGTCAGTCCGTGACCGACTTCTGGGCCCTGGCGCGCCGCAGGTAGTACCAGGTCATGTTCGACGACAGCCCGGCGAGCAGCACCCAGACGATCCCCAGCCAGCTGCCCTGCACGAAGGAGACCACGGCGGCGGCCACGGAGAGGACGCAGACGATCAGGGCGTAAACGGCGAGGCGGGGCATTTCGGTCGACTCCTGTCGGGGGACACTGCTACGACGCCCAGTGTCCCCCATGCACCTCACCGGCTCACACGTCGGTGACGCGCAGCCCGGCGTGTGCCTTGTAGCGGCGGTTCACGGAGATCAGGTTCGCCACCAGCGACTCCACCTGGTGGGCGTTGCGCAGCCGCCCCGCGAAGATGCCGCGCATACCGGGGATACGGCCGGCCAGCGCCTGGACGATCTCGACATCCGCCCGCACCTCGCCGAGCACCATCACGTCGGTGTCGATCTCGTCGATCTCCGGGTCCTGGAGCAGCACGGCCGACAAGTGGTGGAAGGCGGCGGTGACCCGGGAGTCCGGCAGCAGGGCGGCGGCCTGCTCGGCGGCGCTGCCCTCCTCGGGCTTGAGCGCGTAGGCGCCCTTCTTGTCGAAGCCGAGCGGGTTGACGCAGTCGACGACGAGCTTGCCGGACAGTTCCTCGCGCAGGGATTCGAGGGTCTTGCCGTGGCCGTCCCACGGCACGGCGACGATCACGATGTCGCTGCGGCGCGCGGTCTCGGCGTTGTCGGCGCCCTCGACGCCGTGCCCGAGTTCCCCGGCCGCCGCATGGGCGCGCTCGGCGGCACGCGAACCGATGATCACCTTCTGGCCGGCCCGGGCGAGCCGGTAGGCGAGGCCCTTGCCCTGGGGGCCGGTTCCGCCGAGCACACCGACGACGAGTCCGGAGACGTCGGGCAGGTCCCAGGGGTCCTTGGCGGGGGCCTTCTGGGCGTTGTCGGTGGCAGCACTGTCGGTAGAGGTCATGGCCCCGACTCTACGTCCGCCCCGGTGGGCCCGATGTCTCCCCCGGCCGTTCGCCTCTGGCACGGGTGAGCGACCCAACTGCCCGGGCCGGGCGAATCCGTGGCGACTCCCTCCTCACCCGCGACCGGCTCGGGCAGGATGCGGCGCATGGATGCCGTACGGGTCGCGCTGCTGCGGGAAGTGCTCGCCGGAACCGAGTGGCTGGGCGCCACGCGGCGGTTCGCCGGGGCGCTGCGCGGGTCGGTGGTGTCGCACGGGGGCGGGCTGCTGCTCGTGGGCACGCCGGAGTACGAGCCGTGGCATCTGGCCGCGCATCTGGTGGACGAGGCCGCGTGGTCGGGCACGCCGGAGCTGGCCCCGACACTGGTACGGCACGACGCGCGCCCCTGCGACCCGGCGCACCTGGCGGTCGGCCTCGGGCGACTGGAGGCGGCCCGGCGGGGCGAGACGCTGCTGGTGGTGTCCCCCGAAGGACCCGGACCCGCCGCGCCACTCCTCGAACGGGTGTCCGACGCCCGGCGCGCCGGTGCGACGGTCCTGACCCTCGGCCCCGACGCGGGCGAACTGCCGGCGATGGCCCACGAGAACCTGGCCGTCCCCACCGGCTCGGAACTGGACCTGGACACGGTCCAGCACCTGGTCAGCGCGGCAGCCGGCGAGAACGCCCTGCCGACCCCACGAGGCCGCCACCGCTTCCGGGACAGGGTGTCGAGACTGGCGGAACACCTGACGGCGCCCCCTCCGGCCCGCTGGTGACATCTCCGCAGCCGGCCTGCCGATCCTGATCAGCGGCCACAGTCAAGGCCCCACCCCGGCCGCGGCCCTCTCCGGTCCCGAAAAGCAGTTGTCCGTCGCCACCCCGACCCAGAGCATGGCCCTTCGTGACCGACGACTCCCCAGAACGCTCCCCCGGCCCGCGCGCCCTGCTCCCCGACCTGTCCCCCTGGCGGGCCTCCGCCGACTTCCGCCGGCTGTGGATCTCGGGGCTGATCTCCAACTTCGGGACGTTCCTGACGTTCGTCGCCCTGCCGGTGCAGCTGAAGGAGCTGACGGGGTCGGCCGCGGCGGTCGGGGCCATCGGGGCCGTGGAACTGGTGCCGCTGGTCGTGTTCGGGCTGTACGGCGGGGCTCTCGCCGACGCGTGGGACAAGCGGAAGCTGATCGTGTGGACGGAGGCGGGGCAGGGCCTGCTCAGCGTGGTGCTGCTGGCCAACGCGCTGCTTCCGCGGCCCGCCGTCTGGCCGCTGTACGTCGTCGCCGCCCTCTCCTCCGCGCTGGTGTCCGTGCAGCGGCCCGCACTCGACTCGCTCTGGCCGCGGATCGTGGCCTACGACCACCTGCCGGCGGCGGCCTCCCTTAACGCGCTGCGCTGGACGGTCGGCGGCGTCGCGGGCCCGGCGCTGGCAGGCGTGGTGGTGGCTTACGCCGGTGTCGGCTGGGCGTACGGCGCCGACCTGGTCACCTTCGTCGTGTCCGTGCTGCTGGTCGTGCGCATCGCCGGCTCCCCGGCGTCCCACGACTCGGTGAAGCCGTCGCTGCGGGCCATCGCCGAGGGCGCCCGGTACGCGTGGGGCCGCAAGGAACTCCTCGGGACCTACGCCGTCGACCTGGCGGCGATGTTCCTGGCGATGCCACTCGCCGTGCTGCCCTTCCTCGCGGACGAGTTGGACGCCGAGTGGTCACTGGGGCTGATGTACGCGGCGGTCCCGGCGGGGGCCCTGCTGGTGAGCCTGACCAGCGGATGGACCTCGCGGGTGCACCGGCACGGCCGGATGGTGGTGCTGGCGGCCGCGCTGTGGGGTCTGGCCATCGCGGGCGCCGGGGTCGCCGTCAACGTGTGGCTGGTACTGCTGTTCCTGACCCTCGCCGGCGGCGCCGACATGGTCAGCGGCGTCTTCCGCGCGGCCATGTGGAACCAGACCATCCCGGACGAGCTGCGCGGCCGTCTCGCCGGGATCGAGCTGCTGTCGTACTCGGTGGGACCGACGGTCGGTCAGATGCGCAGCGGCGGTTTCGCGGCCTGGCTGGGGGTGCGGACGTCGGTCTGGTCCGGCGGGCTGCTGTGCGTGGGCGCGGTGGCGCTGCTGGCGGTGTGCCTGCCGAGGCTCATGACGTACGACGTGCGGGTCAACGAGCACGCGGTGCGGCTGCGCGAGAAGCGCGCAGCCGCCAAGGCGTGATCAGTCCTCGTCCCGGCCGCCCGCCGGGGCGTCGTGCCACTTGGGGTCGTTCTCCCACTGGAGGTTGCGCTCGCGGGCGGTCGCCATCGCGTGTTCGGCCTCCGTGCGGGAGGCGTACGGCCCGAACCGGTCCTTGTTGGGGCACTCCGGCCCCTCCTCGACCTTCTTGTGCTCCAGGCAGTAGTACCACTCACCCGGCTTGCCGACCGTGCGCTTCTTGAACAGGGCCATGACCAGCTCCTCTCGCCATCGACATGTTCCCCCATGGGCGCTGGTTAGACTCGCTGGCATGTCTGGCCAGTCGCTGCTCGCACCGGGGGAGCTGTCCCCCACCCGTCCCGTGCCCGGAAACATCCGTCGCCCCGAGTACGTCGGCAAGCCCGCGCCGACGCCTTACACCGGACCGGAGGTGCAGACCCCCGAGACGATCGAGGCGATGCGCGTCGCCGGCCGGATCGCCGCCCGGGCGATGGCGGAGGCCGCGAAGCTCATCGCCCCCGGGGTGACCACGGACGAGCTGGACAAGGTGGCGCACGCGTACATGTGCGACCACGGCGCCTACCCCTCGACGCTGGGCTACCGCGGCTTCCCGAAGTCGCTGTGCAGCTCGGTCAACGAGGTCATCTGCCACGGCATCCCGGACTCCACCGTCCTGCGCGACGGCGACATCATCAACCTCGACGTGACGGCGTACATCGGCGGCGTGCACGGTGACAACAACGCGACGTACCTGGTGGGCGAGGTCGACGAGGAGTCGCGGCTGCTGGTGGAGCGGACGCGGGAGTCGCTGAACCGCGCGATCAAGGCGGTCCGGCCGGGCCGGCAGATCAACATCATCGGCCGGGTCATCGAGTCGTACGCCAAGCGCTTCGGCTACGGGGTGGTCCGGGACTTCACCGGCCACGGCATCAACAGCTCGTTCCACTCGGGCCTGATCATCCCGCACTACGACTCCCCGCACGCGACGACGGTCATCCAGCCCGGGATGACGTTCACGATCGAGCCGATGCTGACGCTCGGGACGCACGAGTACGACATGTGGGACGACGGCTGGACGGTCGTCACGAAGGACCGCAAGCGGACGGCCCAGTTCGAGCACACGCTGGTGGTGACGGACACGGGCGCGGAGATCCTCACGCTGCCTTAGCGCCGCGCGCACACCCGGCTACACGGCCCGCTCTCCTCGGAGGGCGGGCCGTTCGCTTGCCCTCGGGAGGTTTTTACCGACATCGCGTCGGGAAGTTTACCGACAACAGGTCGGCAAGGCTATTGACTTAGGTTAGCCTAACCATAGAAAGTATCGCCCATGGAATCCTTCTCGACCCTCATTCGGACCGCTTCCCGAGAGCAGCACGAGGAGGTCAGGGGCTCGACCTTCATGAGCGACCTGCTGGGGCACAAACTGGGCGTCGACGCGTTCGCGCGCTACACGGAGCAGCTGTGGTTCGTGTACGGGGCGCTGGAGTCGGGGGCCGCGCGGCTGGCGGCGGACCCGGTGGCCGGCCCGTTCGTCCGCCCGGAGCTGTTCCGTATGGCCTCGCTGGAGCAGGACCTGGAGTATCTGCGCGGCCCCGGCTGGCGGTCGGGCGTCGGCGCGCTGCCCGCCACGCTGGAGTACGCGGAGCGGATCGCCGAGTGCGCCAGCGCCTGGCCGGCCGGCTATGTCGCCCACCACTACACCCGCTACCTCGGCGACCTCTCCGGCGGGCAGATCATCCGCGACACGGCCGAGAAGGCGTGGGGTTTCCCGAAGAAGGGCGACGGGGTCCGCTTCTACGTCTTCGAGCAGATCTCCAACCCGGCCGCCTTCAAGCGGAGTTACAGCGCGCTGCTGGACGCGGTGCCCGGCGACGAGCTGGAGCGGCAGCGGGTCGTGGCCGAGTGCAAGCGGGCGTACGCGCTGAACAACGCGGTCTTCGAGGAGCTGGGCGCGGAGTTCTCGCTGTCGGCCTGAGACGGTCCGGCCACCGCCTGGTTCAGCGTTCGAGGTGGACCCGGCCGCCGACCTCGGTCCAGCCGCCCGGCTGGGGCGCGGTCAGCAGCTGGGATCCGGCGCCCTGGGTGATGTTGAGGGCCCGGCCCAGCCGGTCGGTGAGCAGGAGGGCGGCGGCCCCGGTCGCCTCGTCCTCGTCGATGCCGTCGTCGCGGCCGGGAAAGGCTCGGGCACGGATCCGGCCGGCGGGTTCGTCCTCCCAGGCCCATGCGTAGACCCACTCCCCCGGCGGCGGTACGGCCAGATCGTCGACCTCGGCGGCGCTGCCGTACTGCCGCAGGGTGCGCGGCGGCACCCACTCCGCCCGCGCCTCGATCCAGCAGAACTCGCCGTCCTGCCGGGCACCGACCACCCCGGCGGGGACGACCAGTTCGGGCACGTCGAGCAGCCACGCCGTCCCGACGCAGGGATGCCCGGCGAAGGGCAGCCGCAGGGTGGGCGTGTAGATGTCGATCACGCCGCGCTCGGGATCGTCGACGAACACGGTCTCGCTGAAGCCGAGTTTCGCGGCGAGCTCCTGCCGCTCGCTCTCCCCGGGCAGCACCGAACCCTCGCGAACGACCCCGAGTTCATTGCCGTATCCACCGCGCGGCCCGCAGAAGACACGGAGTACGTCGTAGTCAGTCACGAGGGCATTCTGCCTTGAACTTCCCACCGCCACGACGACCGACAGAGAGCGAAGGTAAGGCTGGATGACCGTCCTGGAGAGGCCCACCACGAGCGCCCCGGGGCAGAGCCCGCCCCGAAGACGCCGGACGACGGCGTGGCTGCTGACCGCCGGGCTGGTCGCGGCCCTTCTCGTCCTGGTCCCGGTCGCGGCCGGCACCGGCGCCTATCCCGTCCCGGTCGGTGACGTCCTCGCCTCGGTGCAGCACCGGCTGGGGCTGGGCGGCGGGGAGCTGGACCGGGTGGCCGAGTCGGTGCTGTGGAACGTGCGGTTCCCGCGGATCGTGCTGGCCCTGCTGGTCGGTGCCTCGCTGGGCTGCGCGGGCGCGCTGATGCAGGGCGTGTTCGGCAACCCGCTCGCCGAGCCGGGTGTCATCGGCGTCTCCTCCGGTGCCGCGGTCGGCGCGGTCGGGGCGATCGCCCTCGGCGTGAACGTCCTCGGCACCTGGACGGTGTCCGTCTTCGCCTTCGTCTCCGGGCTGGCGACGGTCCTGCTCGTGTACGCGGTGTCGCGTTCGGGCGGCCGTACGGAGGTGGTGACGCTGATCCTCACCGGTATCGCGGTGAACGCCTTCGCGGGGGCGCTGATCGGCCTGTTCCTGTTCTTCGCTGACACGGCCGCGGTCAACCAGATCGCCTTCTGGCAGCTCGGCTCGCTCTCCCAGGCGACGTGGCCGAAGGTGCTGGCGGTCCTGCCGTGCGCGGTACTCGGCCTGGCGGTCGCGCCCCTGTACTCCCGCCGTCTGGACCTCCTGGCGCTCGGCGAGCGGCCCGCCCGGCATCTGGGCGTGGAGGTGGAGCGGCTGCGGATCGTGCTGGTCCTCGTCATCGCGCTGCTGACCGCGGCGGCGGTGAGCGTCTCCGGGATCATCGGGTTCGTGGGCCTGGTGGTCCCGCACCTGCTGCGCATGCTGGCGGGCCCGGGGCACCGGTTCCTCGTCCCGGGCAGCGCGCTGCTCGGCGCGCTCGTGCTGCTGGCGGCGGATCTGACGGCCCGTACGGTCGCCGCGCCCGCCGAACTCCCCCTCGGGGTGCTGACGGCCCTGCTCGGCAGCCCGTTCTTCTTCTGGCTGCTGCGCCGCACCCGGCGCCGACAAGGAGGCTGGGCGTGATCCGCCTGCGTACCCGACGTCCCACTCCCCCTGCCCGGCCCGCGCCCGGGGACGTCCTGGCCGAGGCCCGGGGCCTCCATGTCCGGCTCGGGGCCCGCGAAGTGCTGAAGGGCGTCGACGTCACGGTCCGCGCCGGTGAGGTCCTCGCCCTGGTCGGCCCCAACGGGGCGGGAAAGTCGACGCTGTTGAGCGCCCTGGCCGCCGATGTCCCGGCCGCCGAGGGGGTCGTACGCGTCCACGGCCGTCCGGCGGCGGAGTGGCCCGCGCCCGATCTCGCCCTGCGCCGGGCGGTCCTGCCGCAGTCCGCGGCGCTCTCCTTCCCCTTCACGGTCGAGGAGGTCGTCCGCATGGGCCGGGCCCCGCACAGCGCGTCCCCCGCCTCGACCCCGGCCGACGACGACCGGGCCGTCGCCGAGGCCATGGCCGCCACCGAGGTGACCGGCTTCGCCACGCGCCCCTTCTCCGCGCTCAGCGGCGGCGAGCGGGCCCGGGTCGCGCTGGCCCGGGTCCTCGCCCAGCAGGCCCCGCTCCTCCTGCTCGACGAGCCGACCGCGGCGCTCGACCTGCGGCACCAGGAACTGGTGCTGCGGCTGTGCCGGTCAAGGGCGCACGCCGGTGACGCGGTGGTCGTGGTGGTGCACGACCTGGGGCTCGCCGCTGCCTATGCGCACCGGGTCGCGCTGCTGTGCGCCGGTCGCGTCGCGGCGGACGGCCGGCCCGCCGAGGTCTTCTCCGAACGGCTGCTGTCCGAGGTCTACGACCAGCCCGTGGAGGTGTTCCCGCACCCGCGGACGGGAGCGCTTCTGGTGGCTCCCCGGCGAGAGCCTTGACCTTTCCATGTGGCGCTCTTCGCGATCTCGCCGCCTACCTGGTCAAGTTCGTCCAACGCCGGACGGCAACCGCACCGGCCCGGGACAGCTGACGCACACCCACCCCGCCCCGACCGCCGGAGGCACCCGGTAGGGTTCGCCTCCGGAAAGGGGAAGGTGAAGGCACCCGATGATCAGGGATCGCGACCCTCGAACACTCCGCACGCTCGGCCGAAGGACCCTCATATCGGCCTCGGTGACCGCTTTGTCGTTGACGGCGAGCGGATGCGTCGTCGTGCACGGCGAACGGGAGATCCTCCCGGCGACCACTCGCGCCGAAGCCGCCAAGGCGCTCCAGGAGTTCACGACCGCGTACAACGACGCCGACAAGGCCTACGACGCCTCCCTGGACGCCGAGCACACCACCGGCGCCCTCGCCGACATCGACTCGGCCCGCCTGGAGGCCGGTCAGAAGAACAACCCGGGCGGCAATCCGAACCACTCGCCGCTGAAGCTGACGGACGCGAAGTTCACGATCCCGAAGAAGGCCGGCTGGCCCCGCTGGTTCGTCGTCGACGCCGCCGGCAACAAGGGCGGCACCGCCCGCTGGCTGCTCGTGTTCACCCGCAGCGGCCTCGACGACCCGTTCCAGGTCGCGTACCTGACCCTCGTCGCCCCCGGCAAGGTCCCGGAGTTCAAGAAGGACGCGGACGGCTGGGCCGAGTCGGTACCGGTGAACACGCCCGGCCTGGCGGCGCAGCCCGGCGATCTGAGCCGGACGTACACGACGTATCTGAAGAACGGCGGGGCCGGCTTCGCGGACGGCGCGCACACCACCCAGTGGCGTGCCCTGCGCGAGAAGAACACCAAGAGGCCGGGCCTGGTCACCCAGTACATCGACGAGCCGCTGACGAACGGCGACTACGCGCCGCTGGCGCTGCGCACGACGGACGGCGGCGCACTGGTGTTCTTCACGACGCGGCACTACGAGAAGCAGACGGCCTACGCGGGCACGACGTTCCCGACTCCGAACAAGGACGTGCTCGCGCTGACAAAGGGCGAGATCAAGCAGTCCCTCACGCTGGAGTTCGTCTCCAACGAGGTGGCGCTGGACCCGAAGGGCCAGGGCAAGGTGACGATCCTGGGCCGGATCCAGGGCATGACCTCGGCGGAGGGCTCGTAGCGCAGGCCTCGGCCGGCTCAGGGCCTCAGCGGCGCGAAGGCCACGCCGACCCCGCGGAGTCGGCGTCGACGTACCGGCCGCAGACCTCGGTGAGCACCTCCAGCAGGCTCAGCGGGTCGGGCAGCTCGTGCTCGGGCCCGCGCACCCACCGCACCGCCTGGCCGTCACCGGGCAGCCGGGCCGGCGGCACGAGGACGTAGGACCCGCGGCAGTGCCAGCGCAGCCCGGGGTGCTCGTCCGCCGTCTCGGGGTGGCAGTCCAGCTCGCACGGCCACCACTCGTCCTCGTCCTCGGGCGTCCCGCGGGTGAGGGTGAAGAAGAGCATGCGGCCGTCGTCGCTCTCGGCGACCGGCCCGACCTCGACACCCTCCGCGAGCAGCCGCTCCAACGCGTCGCGACCGGCATCCAGGGGCACGTCGAGGACGTCGTGCACCATGCCGGTCGCGGTGATGAAGTTGGCCTCGGGCTGGTGGCGGGCCCAGCGCTCGATCTGGGCGCGGTCGGTGGTGGACTGCGTCTGCCAGGCGAAGGACACAGGGTGCCGGGCCGGGGTGGGGCAGCCGACGCGGTCACAGGAGCAGCGGTAGCCGGCCGGGTGGGCCGCGGGCGCGAGGGGCAGTCCCGCGCCGGCGGCGGCGAGCAGCAGGGCCTCACGGCCGCCGTCACCGGCGGTCTCCTTCGGCCGGCGCCCGGCGCGCAGCCACTGGGTGAGTTTGCCCTGCAGGCCGGTCCGGCCGCCGAACTCCGCGCTCATCTATCCCCTCGCCTCGCCGTCGTGCGGAACAGCATGCCCTATGGTCCCATCTTCCCGCGCACCGGGGGGCCAGTGCCCACATCCGGGGCAGGAGCTACGAGACGGGTACCGGTGGGGCGAGCGAGGCATATGCCGCACCGAGATCGGTGTCATTGCCCGCTTTGACCTGATATGGCGACCTACCGTATCGCCATGGTCACAACGATCACGCTGACGGGCCTGGCCACCGCGGCTTCCGTGGTCGCGCTGGCCCTCACGGCACACGACACCGCCCCGATGCCGCTGGAGTGGGGCACCGGCCCGCTGACGGTGGCGGCACTCCCCCGGATCACCTACGTCGCACACCGCGGCGGCGCCCACGAGGTCCCCGAGAACAGCATGTCGGGGCTGATGTCCGCCTACCGGCGCGGTACGGCGCAGGTGCTGGACTTCGACACCCGGCTGCTGCGCGACGGCACGCCGGTGGTGTTCCACGACGAGACCCTGAACCGCACCACCTACCTGGGCGGCGCGGTGCGCGGCCTGGACTCCCGGGAGTGGCGGGGCGTACGGCTGCGCCCGAGGGACGCGCTGCCCGGGAGCTGGCGGTCGGAGCGGCCGCCGACGGTCGCGGAGGTCCTGGACCGTTTCGGCGGGCGGATCGTGCTGATGCTGGAGGCGAAGGATCCGCGGAGCCTGGACCGGCTGGCCGGCCTGATCCGGGCCCGCGGCCTGACCCGCTCGGTCTTCGTGAACTCCAACGACCCCGGGGTGGCCCGGCGCGCCCACCGCCTCGGCCTGCTCACCCAGCTGTGGCGCTCGGCGCGGCAGCTGCGCACGGACCGCCCGGAGCGCTGGCGGTCGTACGTCGATCTGCTGGACGTGGACCACCGGGCGCGCGACGCGGATCTGACGCGGGCGGTGAACTCGGGGATCGCGCGGGTGTGGGCGCACACGGTGGTGACGGACGCGCAGCGGGACCGGGTGCTGGCGCTGGGGTGCACCGGGGTGATCACGGACGCGCCGGGGCGGCTGGCGCGCATGGCCGAGCTGCGGGCCCGGCAGGCCCGGGAAGCCCGGCAGGACGCCCAGCGGGACGCCCGGAGGGCCCTTCAGCGGGGCGCGATGCCGTGGAGGGCGTAGTCGACGAGGGTGTCGGTGTACTCGTAGGAGATCGGGCCGGTGTACTGGAGCCAGCGCTGGGCGAGGGGGGAGACCCAGAGTTCGAGGGCGATGCGCGGGTCGACGTCCGGGCGGACCTGGCCGGCCTCCTGCGCGGAGCGCACCCGGTCGGCGTACATCTGGAGCGAGGGTTCGAGGAGCTTGGCCACCATGACGCGGCCCAGCTGCTCGTCGACCACGCCCTCGGCGGCCAGAGCCCTGGACGGGCCCTCGAAGCGGGGGTCGTGGAGCTGGTCGACGGTGAGACGCAGCACGGCCTTGAGGTCGGCGGCGAGGTCGCCGGTGTCCGGGATGGCGAACTCGTACTCCGGGCCGGCCTCCCGTGACGTCTGTTCGCTCAGGTCGAGGAAGGCCTCCAGCAGGACGTCGGCCTTGGAGGACCACCAGCGGTAGATCGTCTGCTTGCCGACACCGGCCCGGGCCGCGATGCCCTCGATGGTGGTCTTGGGGTAGCCGACCTCCGCGACGAGGGCGAGGGCGGCGTCGTAGATGGCGCGACGGGACCTCTCGCTGCGCCGGGTGGAGTCGGGTGCGGGCTGCGCGGGCTTCTTCAGGCTCATGGCTCGAATTTATCAGGTTGACAAGACGGTGCGTCTCGCCTGACAGTGGTGAAGGTACAGCGCGAGACGAAACGTCTCGTCGCATCGTCATCGCATTCAGGAGAGGAGCCTCGACATGACCCGAGGCGGAGCCGGAAACATGCTGGGCGTCGGCGGATCGCGCAAGAACCTCGGCCGCAACGCGCTGCGCGGCGGCGGCCGGGGCGGCCGGATCGGCGGCGGTCTCGATCCCCAGGCCCAGAAGCGCGAGCTGCTGCGCACGCTCCAGGAGAAGCGGCGGCAACAGCGCGAGGGACAGGAGGGCGGTACGACCGACCGGTCGTCGTGAGCCTCCCCCGCCCGGGGGAGAGAGTCCCCTCGCGCGCGGGATCCTCCCGGGACGTCCGGCGGATGTACTGAAGCGGTCGCGACACCGCGACCGAACAGCGCGACCGACGGACACCCGGGAGGAAACACGATGGGCGTGTGGACGAGACGACGGCTGCTCACCTCGGCGGCTTCGGCGGTCTCGGCGGTCTCCGCGGCGGGCCTCGCCGTCACGGCGGCCGGACCGGCGCGGGCGGCGGACGGACGGCCGCGGCCGGGGGACGCCGACATCGCGGACACCCTGCGGGCACTGCCCGGACTGCGGCTGATCGAGGAGCGCAACGACGCCGGACCGGGGTACCGCCACTTCGTCCTGGGCCTGCGCCAGCCGGTCGACCACACCGACCCCGCGGCGGGCACCTTCGAGCAGCGCCTCACCCTGCTCCACACCGCCGCCGACCGGCCCACGGTGCTGTTCAGCACCGGCTACCACGCGGTCCTCACCCCCCGGCTCACCGAACCGGCGACGCTGCTGGGCGCCAACCAACTCCAGGTGGAACACCGCTACTTCGGCACCTCACGCCCGGCGGGCCCCGGCTACACCCACCTCACCATCCGCCAGGCCGCCGACGACCACCACCGCGCCGTCCGCCTGTTCCGCCGGCTCTACCCCGGCGCGTGGCTCTCCACCGGCAGCAGCAAGGGCGGCATGGCGAGCCTCTACCACCGGCGCTTCCACCCCGGCGACGTGGACGGCACGGTGGTCTACTCGGCCCCGAACAACGTCGACGACCGCGAGGACTCCGCCTGCCTGCGCTTCCTGGAGACGGTCGGCACCGCCCCCGGCCGCGAGGCCGTCAAGGCCGCCCAGCGCCGGATGCTGGAGCACCGGACCGAGCTGGTCGCCCGCTACGAGGCCTGGGCGTCCGCCGCCGGCGACACCTTCCGTATCGTCGGCAGCGCCGACAAGGCGTTCGAAATCGCCGTGCTGCGTGTGCTGTTCATGTTCTGGCAGCGCGCGACACCGGCCGACGTCGCCGCGATCCCCGGCCCCCGGGCGACGGCCGACGAGCTGTACACGTGGCTGGACCGCTGGGCGGGACTGTCCCTGTACGCCGACGACTCCGCGCGGAACTACATCCCGTACTGGTACCAGATCGGCACGCAGCTGGGGTACGGCGATGTCCCCACCGCCCATCTGGCGGATCTGCTGCGCCACCCGGGCGGCATCGAGCCGCGCAGCTTCGTCCCCCGGGACATCCCGCTGCGCTTCGACTCCGCCGCGATGCCGGACATCGACCGCTGGGTCCGCCGCCGCGGGAGCCGGCTGCTGTTCGTCAACGGCGCCCAGGACCCGGCCGTGGCCGAGCACTTCCGGCCCGGGGGCCCCGACGCGCGGATGCTGTGGGTGCCGGGCGGCAATCACGGCGTCGACATCGCGGACCTGTCCCCCGCCGACCGGTCGTCGGCGGAGGACACGCTGCACCGCTGGGTCGGTCGGGAGAACTCGTGATCAGGGTGCGGGCGGCCAGGCGTCACCCCAGTGAGCGTCGCGTGCGGCCTTGTACAGGTCGCCGTGGCGCTTGGTGACGGTGGTGCGGTTCAGGGACGGTTCGCTCTCGCAGAGGTCGAGGAGGACCTGGCCCTTGCGGATCTGGGGCTTGCGTACGACGCGTGCGGGCGCCGGTTCGACGGGGAAGCGGGCGGCGGCGACATAGCTGAACTTCTCGTCCTCGTAGGGCAGGGAGCCGCCCTTGACCTGGCGGTGCAGGGAGGAACGGCTGACCCGGGCGGAGAAGTGGCACCAGTCCGTGCCCGGGGCGATGGGGCAGGCGGCGCTGTGGGGGCAGGGGGCGGCGATGTGGAAGCCGGCGGCGATCAGGCGGTCGCGGGCCTCGATGACGCGGGCGTAGCCGTCGGGGGTGCCGGGTTCGACGATCACGACGGCCTGCGCGGCGGCCGCGGCGGCGTCGACGAGGGCGGTGCGGTCGGGGGCGGTCAGCTCGTTGAGGACGTAGGAGACCGTGACGAGATCAGCACTCTCGAGGGTGAGCGCCGCCCCGATCCGCGAGCGCTGCCACCGCACGTCCCGCAGGGCCGGGTTGGCCGCGGCGATCTCCCGGCCGAGGGCCAGCGCGGGCTCGGCCCAGTCGAGCACGGTGACGGGCCGCTCCCCGTCCCAGGTCGCCGTCACGGCCCAGGCCGCGGCGCCGGTACCTCCGCCGACGTCCAGATGCCCGCCGGGCGCCCACTCGGGCACGGCGTCCGCGAACGCGTCCAGCGCCGACCGCACCGCCTCGAAGGTCGCGGGCATCCGGTAGGCCGCGTAGGCGGCGACATCGGCGCGGTCCCGGAGGATCGGCGCGTCGGTCGGGGTGTCCCCCCGGTAGCTGGCGATCAGCCGCTCCACCGCCTGCGAGGCCTGCCGCGGCGGCAGCCCGTCGAGCAGACCGGCGAGAGCGGTACGGAGAGTTTCGGCGGCCGGGGGTGCGGGGGCGTTCACCCGGCGATTCTACGAGGGGCCCGAGCGGTCGGGAGAGAGCGGTGCTCTCAGATCCCCCGTACCGCTCGTGCCACCCGGGTCCCCGCCGCCGCCCTGGGTGCGTTGTCCGGGCGGCGGCGGCGCGGATGGACCGCGTTCGTCAGGAGGATCAGGAACGTGTCCGTCGCAGGGTCGAGGACGAGGGACGTGCCGGTGAACCCCGTGTGGCCGGCCGCGCCCCGGCCGGCCAGGTCGCCCATGAACCACGACCGGTCCAGGGAGAAGCCGAGGCCGGGCGGGGTGAAGAGGAGCTCGACGAAGTCGGGGCCGAGGATGCGGGCGGGGCCGTGGGAGCCGCCGGCCAGGAGGGTGCGGCAGAACACCGCGAGGTCCCGGCCCGTGGAGAACAGGCCCGCGTGGCCCGCCACGCCGCCCAGCACCCAGGCGTTCTCGTCGTGGACCTCGCCCCGCAGCATCCCCCGGTCCGCCTTGGCCCACGGCCGCCGCTGGTCCTCCGTGGCCGCCGCCCCGGGGCACGGCCCGAACTCCGTCGCCGTCATGCCCAGCGGCCGGGTGATGCCGTCGCGGACGAGGACGTCGAGCGTGCGGCCGGTGACCCGCTCCAGGACGTACTGGAGGAGCAGCATGTTCAGGTCGGAGTAGCAGTGCGTGCCGGGCACGCCGACCGGCTGCTCCGCCTGGAGCATCGCCAGCCGGTGCGCGGCGTCGGCGCAGTCGTACAGCGGGAGTTCGGGCCGCAGCCCGGAGGTGTGGGTGAGCAGCTGCCGTACGGTGACGCCGTGCCGGGCCGCCCCCGTGAAGTCGGGCAGATACGCCCCCACCTTCGCGTCGATGCCCAGCGTGCCGCGCTCGATCTGCTGGACGGCGGCCACGGACGTGAACAGTTTCGTGAGGGACGCCAGGTCGAAGGGTGTGCCGACGGTCATCGGGACCCGGTCCTCGGCGGGCAGCTCCACACCGGCGTCGGCGTCCTCGTCGTAGGCCGAGTAGCGCACGGCCCAGCCCGCCGCCTCCTCCACCGCGATCACGGGGCCGCGCCCGACGACGAGGACCGCGCCCGGTGCCCAGGGGCGCTGCCCGGTGGTGAGGACGTGGACCTCCCGGACGAGCCGGCGCAGTTCCGCGGGGTCGAGTCCGGCCCGTTCCGGCGTGCCGTCGCGCAGTCTCGGTGCGCTCAGCTGTCCGCTCCCTCCGCGCTCGCGGTCCTGCTCTCCGTCTCCGAGGTCTTCGAGGTCTCCGAAGTCTGCGAGGTCCTCCAAGGTCGGCACATTCCCACGAAGCAGGCCACCGCCACCAGTGCGGCGGCCAGTTGGACGACGGCCATCGGGACGGCGGTGTCCTCGCCGGCGACGCCGACGAGCGGGGAGGCGATCGCGCCGATGAGGAACGACGAGGTGCCGAGCAGGGCGCTCGCGGAGCCCGCGTTGTGCTTGGTGCGCATCAGCGCGAGGGCCTGGGTGTTGGGCAGCGTGATGCCCATCGCGGACATCAGCACGAAGAGCGCGGCGGCGACGGGCGCGAGGCCGACCTCGCCGAACACTCCCGTGGACATCAGCAGCAGCGCGGTCGCGGCGGTGATGACGATCGTCAGGCCGATCCCCAGCACCCGGTCCAGGCTGACCCGGCCGACCAGGACCTTGCCGTTGATCTGGCCGACGAGGACAAGCCCGACCGAGTTGACGCCGAACAGCAGGCTGAACGTCTGCGGGGAGGCGCCGTAGATCTCCTGGATGACGAAGGGGGACGCCGATATGTAGGCGAAGAGCGAGGCGAAGGCGAAGCCGCCGGTGAGGGTGTAGCCGGCGAAGGACCTGTCGGCGAGCAGGCCGCGCATCGCGCGCAGGGCCTCGCCGACGCCGCCGCTGTGGCGCTCGGCAGGCGGCAGGGTCTCGGGCAGCTTCGTCCAGACCAGCACGCCGATCGCGATGCCGATGACGGTGAGGACGACGAACACGCCCCGCCAGTCCGTGACGCGCAGCACCTGCCCGCCGATCAGCGGCGCCACGATCGGGGCGACCCCGGAGATCAGCATCAGGGTGGAGAAGAAGCGGGCCATGGCCATGCCGTCGTAGAGGTCGCGGACGACGGCCCGGGCGATGACGATCGCGGCGGCGCCCGCGAGGCCCTGGGCCAGCCGGAAGGCGACCAGGAGCTCGACGGTGGGGGCGAGCGCGCACAGGACGGTGGCGACGACGAAGACGGCGAGGCCGGCGAGCAGCGGGCGGCGGCGCCCCCAGCGGTCGCTCATCGGCCCGACGACGAGCTGGCCGAGCGCCATGCCGGCGAGGCAGGCGGTGAGCGTGAGCTGGACCGTCGCGGCGGGCGCGTGCAGGGAGCGGGTGACCTCCGGCAGCGACGGGAGGTACATGTCCATCGCCAGCGGCGGTACGGCCGTCAGGCTGCCGAGGAGGAAGGTGACGAGGAGCCCGGTGCGGCGCTGCGACGTGAGGTCGGGGCGCTCCGTCCCTGCTACGGCCCCCTGTGCGGTGTTCGATATGGACGCCCCACCCTCGGGCATGAGTCCCTCCCTGTTCGATTCGATCGCCCCCTATGCTCTCAGCTCGTACGGACTGCTCGGGGTCACAAGGCGAAGGCGGCGCGGTATGACGGCGGACACGGTGCGGTGGGGCGTCCTGGCGACCGGGGGGATCGCGGCCTCGTTCACGGCGGATCTGATCGACCTGTCGGACGCGGAGGTCGTGGCGGTGGCGTCGCGGTCCGAGGAGTCGGCGAAGGCGTTCGCGGAGCGGTTCGGGATACCCCGGGCGTACGGCGACTGGAACGCGCTCGCGCGGGACGAGGACATCGATGTCGTCTACGTCGCCACGCCGCACACGGCCCACCGGACCGCGGCCGGTCTGTGTCTGGCGGCCGGGCGGAACGTGCTGTGCGAGAAGCCGTTCACGCTGAACGTGCGCGAGGCGGCGGAACTCGTCGCGCTGGCGCGGGAGCACGGGCGCTTCCTGATGGAGGCGATGTGGATGTACTGCAATCCGCTGGTGCGCCGGCTGAAGTCGCTGGTGGACGACGGTGCGATCGGCGAAGTGCGCAGTGTGCAGGCCGATTTCGGGCTGGCCGGTCCTTTCCCGCCCTCGCACCGGCTGCGGAACCCGGAGCTGGGCGGGGGCGCGCTGCTCGATCTGGGCGTGTATCCGGTGTCGTTCGCGCAGCTGCTGCTCGGGGAGCCGTCGGACGTCGCCGCGCGGGCGGTGCTCTCGGAGGAGGGCGTCGATCTCCAGACGGGTGCACTGCTGTCCTGGGAGAGCGGCGCTCTCGGCTCGGTGCACTGTTCCATCGTCGGCGGTACGGCGACCTCCGCCTCGGTGACCGGCTCGCGGGGGCGTATCGACATCCCGGGCGGGTTCTTCTTCCCGGACCGTTTTGTGCTGCACCGGGACGGCCGTGACGCGGAGGAGTTCACGGCCGATCCGGCGGACGGGCCCCGCAACAGCCTGCGGCACGAGGCCGCCGAGGTGATGCGCGCCGTGCGCGCCGGTGAGACGGAGTCCCCACTCGTCCCGCTCGACGGCACGCTCGCCGTGATGCGGACGCTCGACGCGATCCGGGACCGCGTCGGCGTCCGCTACCCCGGGGAGACGGGCGAGCCGCGCCTCACGCCGGCTTGAGCCCCTGCTCCCCCACCTCCGTGACGAAGGACGCGGCCGTCGTGACCGGCGCCCCCTGCGTGGTCACGTACGGCACGGTCTTGAAGTCGGCCCGCGCGGACTCCTGCCCGAGGGCGACGGTGACGTAACCGCGCCGCCCGTTGAAGAACTTCAGGTGCGGGTTGGCGCCCATGTAGGTGTCCCAGGTCGGGGGCTTGTCGGCGCCGTCCCCGCCGCTGGAGATCGACGTCGTCACGATCTCCGTACCGAGAGTCGCGGAGGACGGGGCGTCGAAGTCGTCCTTGATGTCGAAGGCGTACGCGGAGTGCACGTCGCCGCTGAGCACCATCAGGTTCTCCACGCCGGCGGCCTTCGCGCCGTCGAGGACGCGCCGGCGAGAGGCGCTGTAGCCGTCCCAGGCGTCCATCGAGACCCGTGACGGGGTGGTCGCGTCCATGTGCCGCCGGGCGAACATGACCTGCTGCGGTACGACGTTCCACAGCGCCCGCGAGGAGCGCCAGCCGTCGAGCAGCCACCGCTCCTGCGTCGCCCCGGTCATGGTGCGCGCCGGGTCGTCGGACTCGGGTCCTGGCACGTGCCCCTTGTCTCCGTAGGCCTGGTCGGAGCGGTACTGGCGGGTGTCGAGGACGTCGAACTGGGCGAGCCGGCCCCAGCGCAGGCGGCGGTAGAGCTGCATATCGGATCCGGCCGGGCGCTGCGGGCGCCGCAGCGGCTGGTTCTCCCAGTAGGCGCGGTAGGCGGAGGCGCGGCGCAGCAGGAACTCCTCCGGCGGGACGTTGTTCTCGGGGATCTCGTCGGCGTAGTTGTTCTCGGTCTCGTGGTCGTCCCAGGTGACGACGAACGGGTGCGCGGCGTGCGCGGCGCTCAGGTCCGGGTCGGACTTGAAGAGGGCGTACCGCAGCCGGTAGTCGTCCAGGGTCAGCGTCTCGCGGTTGAACAGGTCGGGCAGCGCCCGGTCGGTGTACTTGCGCTGTCCGCCGACGGAGTTGACGGCGTACTCGTAGAGGTAGTCGCCGAGGTGGAAGACGAGATCGACGTCGTCGGCGGCGAGATGCGCGTACGGCGTGTAGTAGCCGTCCGTGTAGGCCTGGCAGGAGACGGCGGCGAGGGTGAGCTCCTGGACCCGGCTGCCGGGGTCCGGGGCGGTGCGGGTACGGCCGGCCGGGCTGACCCAACGGCCGACGCGGAAGCGGTAGTGGTAGCCGCGGCCGGCCTCCAGACCGCTCGCCTCCACATGGACGGTGTGGTGGAACTCGGGGTGCGCGGTGACGGTGCCGCGCCGGGCGATACGGCGGAACCGCTCGTCGTGGGCCAGTTCCCACTGGACGGTGACGCGTTCGGCGGGCAGTCCGCTGTCGGCCTGGAACGGGGCGGGTGCGAGGCGGGTCCACAGGATCACGGAGCCGGGCTGGGGGTCGCCTGAACCGACGCCTAGCGTGAACGGGTTCTCGGTGATCCGCGCGGCGTCGAGTTCGGCGGCGGCCGCGACTCCGGCCGAGGGCAGATTGGTCGCGAAGGCCAGCGCGGCGGCGGCCCCGGTGGTGGTGAGGAAGCCGCGTCGGCCGATGTGCCGGGCGGCCGCGCGGAGTTCGGGGGCGTGCTGGGACGGGCGTGCTGCGGGTGTCATCCGGTCCTCCCCTGGCGAATGGCTGCAAGGGGCATTCGAGTGGCCGGGGTCGACACCTGGTCGACGTGTACACCGCACGCACGTGACGGACGGATGAGTTCCGGATGGCGGGGCCTCCCGTACGCTGCGGGCCCATGAATGCCAAGGAAAATGCAGTCGCGGTGGTGACCGGGGCGGGTTCCGGGATCGGCCGGGCGGTGGCCGTGGAACTGCTCCGCGCGGGCTGGTCGGTGGCGCTGGCGGGCCGGCGCGTGGAGACCCTGGAGGAGACGGCGGCCCTGGCGCCCGAGGGCGCGGCTCTCACCGTACGGACGGACGTCTCACGCCCCGAGGACGTGGCTGCCCTCTTCGAGGCCGCCGTCGGGCGTTTCGGGCGGGTCGACCTGCTGTTCAACAACGCGGGCACGTTCGGGCCCGGCGGCGTGCCGGTCGAGGAGCTGCCCTACGACGCGTGGCGGCATGTGGTGGACACCAACCTCAACGGGGCGTTCCTGTGCGCGCAGGCGGCGTACCGGCAGATGAAGGAGCAGGACCCGCGGGGCGGGCGGATCATCAACAACGGGTCCGTCTCGGCGCACACGCCCCGGCCGCACTCGGTGGCCTACACCGCGACCAAGCACGCGCTGACCGGCCTGACCAAGGCGCTGTCGCTGGACGGGCGGCCGTACGGGATCGCGGTGGGGCAGATCGACATCGGCAACGCGGCGACCGACATGACGTCCCGTATGCGGACGGGAGCGCTCCAGGCGAACGGGGAGGTGGCTCCGGAGCCGGTGATGGATGTCGCCGATGTGGCCCGCACGGTGCGGCACATGGCGGAGCTGCCGCTGGACGCGAACGTGCAGTTCGCGACCGTACTCGCCACGGCGATGCCGTACGTCGGGCGCGGCTGAGGGCCCGATCGACGGCGGCCGCCGGTCGTCAACCCGTCAACCTGCACAACCGGAATTTCAACGTCCGCCCTATTGCGGCCGGTCGGCCGCTTATGCTCAACTCTCCTACACCAAAGCTTCACACTTGGAGCAGAGAGCTTCCGTAGGTCGGATCCATCGGCCACATCCAGGGGGGATGCGGCAGTCGTTCCACGGCACCGGGTGGGGGTGGACCCCGCGTGGGACCGCGGGGTACGCACCGGTACGTGGAACGACTGCCGCACAGCTCGACGACGGCTACCGCCCGAGCAGCCGGTCTATCTCGGCCAGTTGCCCGCCGGTCAGCGCTCCCTTCGCCATCGCACCCGCGTTCTCCTCCGCCTGCGCGACCGTGCGGAAGCCGGGGATGGGGACGGTGGCGGGGCTGCGGGCCCACAGCCAGGCCAGGGCGCCCTGGGCCAGGGTCCGGCCCTCGCTGGTGAGGACGGCGCGCAGGCCCTCGACGCGGGCGAGCCACTCGGGGTCGGCGCCCGATCCGTCACCGAACCCCTGGAGCCAGGCCGGCGGCCTGCTGCGGATGTCCCCGCTCTCCAGCGGCTGACCAGCCCGGCGTTTCCCGGTGAGCAGCCCCATGGCCAGCGGACTGCGGTTGACACTGGCCAGGCCCGCCTCCTCGCACAGCCGGAGCATCTCGGGCGCGTCCTGGAGGACGTTGAGCGCGTGCTGGACGGCGGCGCAGTGCGGGCCCTCGGCGAACACGGCGGCGCGGGCCGGGTCGTCGGTGCTCCAGGCGTAGGCGCGGATCAGCCCTTCGCGCACCAGGTCCTCGCAGGCTTCGCGGAGCCGGGCGGCCTGCTCGGGGGCGGCGTCCCCGATGTGGAACTGGTACAGGTCCACATGGTCCGTGCCGAGGCGGCGCAGGGACGCGGTCAGCGCGCGGCGCAGGTGTTCCGGGGAGTCGTCGCTGCCGTCGGCGGTCCGCGTCCGTTCGTCGAAGAGGTAGCCCCACTTGGTGGCGACGACGACGTCGGCCCTGCGCTTGCCGAGGGCCCGGCCCAGGACGCGTTCGCTGTGCCCGGTGCCGTAGTTGTCGGACGTGTCGAAGAAGGTGACGCCCAGGTCGAGGGCGCGCCGCACCGCCCGTACGGACTCCTCGTCGTCGACCTTGCCCCAGCCGAACGGCTGCCCGTCGGGCGCGTGCCACTCCCCGCCGATCGCCCAGCAGCCGAAGCCCAGGGCGCTCACCTCGATGCCGCTGCGTCCCAGTGTGCGTGTGGTCTCCATGCCCGGGGACGCTATGAGTTGGAGCCCACGCGAAGACAAGGCCCCGGGACGGGGTCTTTCAGGCCTGCCCGGTCTCGAAGCGGGTGATCCTGCCGTCGTCGTCGACCGTGAAGCTCCACCGGGTGCGCATCTCGCCCCAGGTGTCGTTGTTGTAGTGGGCGACGAGGGAACGGCCGTCGTTGGACTCGCTGTCGACCTGCATGTGGCCGTGCGACAGGAAGATCTCCCGGTCCACCCAGTCGGCGAGGTCGCGGTCGGAGCCGTCGTCCGCCATGGTCGCGCCCGGCGCGAGCAGCTCCATGAAGCTCTCGCGGTCGTGGTTGTTCACGGCGGTCACGAAGGCGCGGACGGCCGGGTCACTGAGGCGCGTGGTCTGAATCGTCATGCCAGCCAGCCTCGTACCGGTCCGCCACCCCCGCCACCCGTGCCACCCGAACGGCGTCCCGGGCGGCTCCGCCGGGTGTCGCGGGAGGTCAGGGGTGCGACGGTGGAAACACGACGAGGAACACTCCTTCGCCGTGCCGTCCGCTCCGGGAGACGACGTGAGCCGTTACGACCGACGTGATCTGGGCCTGCTGCTGCTCCGGCTGGGGACGGGCGGTGTGCTGGCCGCCCACGGCACGCAGAAGCTGTTCGGCTGGTTCGGCGGGGGCGGCATCGAGGGCACCGGGCAGTTCATGGAGTCCGTCGGCTACGTCCCGGGCAAGGTGAGCGCGACGGCCGCGGGCCTCGCGGAGACCGGCGGCGGCACACTGCTGGCCCTGGGCCTGGCCACTCCGGCGGCCGGTGCCGCGGCGGTCGGCGCGATGGCCGGGGCGGCCGCGGTGCACACGCCGAACGGGTTCTTCAACCAGGGCGGCGGCTACGAGTACGCGGCGACGCTGGGCCTGACGGCCGCCGGCCTGGCCGTCACCGGCCCGGGGCGGCTCTCCCTGGACCATCTGCTCGGGCACGCGGTGAACCGGGGCTGGATGATTCCGGCGGCGTTCGCGGCGACGGCGGCCGGGACCGTGCTGGTCGTGGGGGCGCGCACCAGGAGACTGCGGAAGGCGAAGGAAGGCGAGCAGGACCCGCTGTTCGACGAGGAGTACCTGGAGTAGGGCGGCCGACCGGGCGTTGTCAGACCCTCGTGGCAGGCTGCCGCCCCATGAACGATCAGACACCGCCCGGACCCGAGCTGTGGGCCGCCGTCGACGCCCTGTGGGAGTGGCTCGACACCCACCGCGCCGTCGAGGGCCGCGAGGGCGTGCTCCTGCGCGTCCTGAAGCTGTCCGAGGAGGTCGGGGAGGTCGCCGAGGCGGTGATCGGCGCGACCGGCCAGAACCCGCGCAAGGGCGTGACCCACGGCTGGGACGACGTGCAGTCGGAGCTGTGCGATGTCGTCATCACGGCGCTGGTGGCGCTGCGGACGCTGACGCCGGACGCCCGCGAGGTGTTCGCCCGGCATCTGGAGCGGGTGACGCGGCGGTCCCTCGCCTCGCCGCCCTGATCATCCGATACTCCACAACACCCCGCCCCCGCCGCTTCGTCGGGCTACGCTGCGAACGAATATGCCGAGCGGCCGAATCCAGGCCCTGCCGGGTGAGGGGTTTGGTGACGGGGGTGGACTCAGGGTTCCGGTCCCTGGTGGTCGCGCACGCCGTGTCGGCCTACGGGACCTACCTGAATCTGATCGCGCTCAGCCTGTTCTCGTACGAGGTCACCGGTAGCGCCCTGGGCGTGGGCGCGGTGATGGCGGTGCGGCTGCTGTCCGGTGTCACGGCAGGTCTCACCGCCGGGGCCGTGACCGCGAGGCTCACGCGCCGGACCGTCATGGTGGCGACGGACCTCGCCCAGACCCTCGCCATGGTGGTGCTCGCCCTCTGGGCGTCGCGCACGCCGCTGGGGGTGCTGCTCGGGGCGGTGGTCGTGCTGGGCGCGGGGAACACGTTCTTCAACGTCGCCCTGCGCAGCGCGGTCCCGGTCATGGTCGGGCAGGACGACCGCGCCCGGGCGAACGGGGTGCTGGTCACGGCCAGGTCCGTCGCCACGGTGCTGGGCTTCGCCTCGGCCGCGCCGGTCATCTCGCTCGGCGGTTTCGGTGCCGCGTTCGGGGTCAACGCGGCGAGCTTCGCGGTGTCCGCCGCGGCGGTGCTGCTGCTCCGGCCGCGTACGGACACCGGCGGCGAGAGCGACACCGGCGGCGACGCGGGCGCGACGGAAGAGGGCGGCGACGGGGCCTCGCCGGGGCGTGGCGGGCGGCTGCGGCGCCGAACGGCGGGCCTCGCGGGCCCGTTGCTCGCCCTGATCGCGCTGCGCGGGCTCGACGCGCTGGCGTCCGCGTCGCACAACGTCGCCCTGCCGCTGGCGGCGCACGCGGCCGAGCCGTCCGATCCGGCGGTGTTCATGGCCCGGTTCTGGGCGGCGTGGGCGGTGGGCACCCTGCTCGCCCACCAGGTCCTCAAACGCCGGTCGCACGGGACGTCCTGGGGCGAGCGGGCGTTCGCCGTAGGCACCTGCGCGATGTCGCTGTGCTTCGTGGCCGCGTTCACCGGACCGCCCGCCCCGGCCCTGATCGCGGCGGCCGTGGCGGCAGGGTTCGCGGACGGCTGGACCGAGATCGTCTACACCTCGCGCCTCCAGGCGGCCCCCGACCGGCAGCGGGGCCGGCTGTTCGGGCTGTCCGCCACCGCCGAGCAGTCCGGGTTCGCCCTGGGCACGATCGCCGCCGCGGCCGCGCTCGAGGCCCTGCCCGCGCTCGCCGTCGTGGGTGTCTTCCACGGGGCGGCGGCGTGCGGGGCGCTGCTTCTGCTGCTGCTCACCGTCCGGCGGCGCGACGCGCGTAGAGACCGGGGCCACTCAGACCGATCGTCCACCCACAGGGAATCGGACCGTTCGTCCACCAGCGGGGAAAAGGGAGAGGACACGCATGGAACGTCTACGGGGGCACGCCCTCTGCCAGGGCCCTGAGCCCGAGCGCACCGAGGCCGATCCAATCGACGCCGTGCGGGCTCTGCTGAGCGCCGCCCGGTCCGCCTCCGGCGGAGCCGTCGTCACCGTCGCCGCCGACGGCACGACCACCTCGCGGTCGTATCCCGAACTGCTGGACGCGGCCCGCCGTATGCTCGCCGGTCTGCGGGCCCACGGGCTGCGGCGCGGCGACACGGTGGTGCTGTGCGGGCTGCCGCTCGCCGAGTTCTTCCCCGCCTTCTGGGCCTGTGTGCTCGGCGGCGCCCTGCCGGTGGCCATCGCCGAGCATCCCGCGCCGGGCTCCCCGGCCTTCGAACGGCTGCGGGAGGCCTGCGCGTTACTCGACCGGCCCCTGGTCCTGACCGACGCGCCCGGCGCCGCCGCACTCGCCCACGCCACGCCCGCGCCGCGCGTCGCCCTCGCCGGGGACTGCCTGAACGCGCCGGCCGGGGACGCCGACGACGACCACGTCACGCCGGACCCGTCCGACACCGCCCTGCTGATGCTGTCCTCGGGCAGCACCGGCGTCCCCAAGGCGGCGCGGCTGACGCACGCCGGGCTCGCCGACTTCGCGGCGAGCAGCCGGCGGATCCTCGACGTCCGCCCGGACGACACCATGGTGAACTGGCTGCCGGTCGACCACAGCGGCGCCTTCCTGCTCTACCACCTGCTCGCGGTCTTCACCGGCTGCACCAACGTCCACGCGCCCACCGAGCAGGTGCTCGCCGACCCGCTGCGCTGGCTGGACCTCCTCCACGAACACCGGGCGCGACACAGCTGGGCGCCCACCTTCGCCTACCGGCTGGTCGCGGACGCGCTCGCCGAGCGGCCCGACGGCCACTGGGACCTGGGCGGCCTCAAGTCGCTGCTGTGCGGGGGCGAACGGGTCGTGCTGCCGGTGCTGCGCCACTTCCTCGACGCGACGGCCCCGTACGGGGTGCGCGAGGAGCACATCGCCCCGGTGTGGGGCATGGCCGAGACGGTCACGGCCGTCACCTACGGCCGCCTCGACCGGCCCGGGACCGTGCACCGCCTGCTCAAGAGCAGCCTGGGCGGGGACCTGGTCCCGGCCGGCGCGGACGCCCCGGACGCCGACTGCGTCACCTTCGTCGCGTCCGGCTCGCCCGCCCACGGCGTCACCCTGCGCGTCGTCGACGACCACGGCGACCTCGCCCCGCCGGGCCGGATCGGGCGGCTCCAGGTCCACTCCCCCGCGCGGCTCACCCCCGGCTACGTCGACAACCCCGAGGCGGACGCCGCGGCCTACCCCGCCGGACGGGACTGGCTGGACACGGGCGATCTGGCCTTCCTCGACTCCGGCCAGGTCGTCATCACGGGCCGGCGCAAGGACCTGATCATCCTCAACGGCCACAACGTGTACTGCCACGAGGTGGAGGAGACCGCCACCGCCGTCGACGGGGTCCGGCAGGGCGAGATCGCCGCCTGCGGCATCCCGCATCCGGAGCGGGGCACGGAGGAACTCGCGGTGTTCTTCGTCAGCCGCGGCGCCGCCGAGGACACCCGGATCGCCGCGGAGCTGAAGGCGGCGCTGTTCACCCGCCTCAGGCTCACCGCCGCGTACGTCCTGCCCGTGCCGGCCCACGAGTTCCCGCGCACCCCCGCGGGCAAGGTGCGCCGCGCGGAACTCCAGAGCAGATTGGTCGACGGTGGCTTCGGCGCCACGGCCCCGGACGCGGACACCGTGACCCGAGCCGTCCGGGAGGAACTGGCCGCCGTGCTGGGCGGCCCCGTCGTCGCGGACGTGCCGTTCTACGAACTCGGCCTGACCTCCGTACTGCTGGTGCGCCTGCGAAGCCGGCTGGCGGAACGTCTCGGCATGCCGGTCGCGCAGACCGCGTTCTTCGAGCATCCGACGGTCACGGCACTCGCCGCGCATCTCGCGAGCGGGCCGGCGACGGCAATCGCGCCGGAAACGGAGACCTACGACGGCACGACCCACTCGCCCGAGCGACGGGTCGCCGTCATCGGACTGGCGCTGCGCTTCCCCGGCGCGAACTCGGCGGAGGAGTTCTGGGGCAATCTGCGGGACGGCGTGGACAGCGTCCGGGTGTTCGGCGAGCCGCAGCCCACGGCCTCCGGCCACGCGCCCACGTCCTCCGGCCATGTGCCCGTCGCCGGGGTCCTGGACGGCGTCGAGGAGTTCGACACGGACTTCTTCGGGCTGAGCCCCAAGGAGGCCGGGCTCACGCACCCCGCGCACCGGCTGTTCCTGGAGTGCTGCCACCAGGCACTGGAGGACGGCGGCCACGCGGGGACCGCGCCGGGCGTCAGGGTCGGGGTGTTCGCCGGGTCGGGCATGAACCTCTACGACCACCAGCGGCCGTCCGCCACCGGCTCGCCGTACGATCCGGCCGACCCGGCCGCCGGAATGCAGACGGCCATCGGGCAGGAGCCGGACTTCCTCGCCACCCGGGTCGCCTACCGGCTCGGTCTCACCGGCCCGGCGATCGGTGTGCAGACGGCCTGTTCCACGTCGCTGGTCGCGGTGCACCTGGCGGTCCAGGCGCTGCTGACCGGTGACACGGACCTGGCGCTGGCGGGCGCGGCGGCCGTGCATCTGCCCCAGGAGAGCGGCTATCACAGCCACCCCGGGTCGATCCTGTCGCCCACCGGACGGTGCCGTGCCTTCGACGCGGAGGCCGACGGCACGGTCGGCGGCAACGGCGTGGCCGCCGTCCTGCTCAAGCGCCTCGACCGGGCGCTGGCCGACGGCGACACCGTGCACGCGGTGATCCTGGGCTCCGCGGTCAACAACGACGGCGCCGCCAAGGTCGGCTTCAGCGCCCCCGGAGTCGAGGGGCAGGCCGACGTCGTACGGCAGGCCCTGCGCAGGGCCGGCGTACCCGCGGGGACGATCTCGTACGTGGAGGCGCACGGCACCGGGACGCGGCTCGGCGACCCGGTGGAACTCACGGCGCTGGCAAGGGTGCTGGGCGAGGACGCGGGGCGCTCGGGCCGTTCCGGCGGGTGTGTCGTCGGCTCGGTGAAGCCGAACATCGGGCACCTCGACAGCTGTGCCGGGATGGCCGGGCTCATCAAGACGGTCCTGATGCTGCGCCACCGCACCCTGGTGCCGACACCGCATCTGAACCGGCCCAACCCGGAACTCCCGCTGGCCGACGGCCGGTTGACGCTGGCCAGGGAGCTACGTCCCTGGTCGGTGCCGGACGGTGTGCCCCGCCGGGCCGGGGTCAGCGCGCTCGGCGTCGGCGGCACCAACGCCCATGTGGTGCTGGAGGAGGCCTCGCCCGCTCGCCCGCGTTCCGCCGAGGAACGGCCCGTCCTGGTCCCCGTGTCGGCCCGCGACCCCGAGGCCCTCGCCGAGCTCACGGCCGGGCTCCGCGACCGGCTGCTGGCCCTGCCGGACCTCCCGGCCGCCGACGTGGCCGCCACCCTGGCCCTCGGCAGGCCGCACCGCACGGCACGCACCGCCGTGGTCGGCCGCACGGCCGGCGAACTCGCCCGCGCCCTGAACGAAGACCACTTCCCCGAGGCCTCCCCTCCGGGCCCGGTCGCCTTCGCCTTCCCGGGCCAGGGCAGCGCCCGTCGCGGCATGGCGAGCGGCCTCCACGCCACGCACCCGGCCGCACGGGCCACACTCGACCGGTGCGAGAAGCTCTACGCCGGGGAGTTCGGCGGGAGCCTGCTGGAACCGCTCCTGGCCGCTCCCGGTCCCGCCGGTCCCGCCGCGGAAGACGACATCTGGCCCACCGAGACCGCGCAGGCCGCCCTCTTCGCCCATCAGGCGGCACTGGCCGACGCCTGGTGGGCTGCCGGTATACGCCCCGGGCTCCTGCTCGGCCACAGCGTCGGCGAGTACGCCGCCCTGTACGCCGCGGGCGCCCTGACCCTGGAGGACGGGCTGCGGCTCACCGCCTGGCGCGGGCGCCTCATGCAGGCCCGCTGTCCGGCCGGAGGCATGCTCGCCGTCCGGGCCGACCTGGCCACCGCCCGACGAGTCGCGGACGCCGCCGGTGCGGAACTCGCCGCGGTCAACGGCCCGCGCGCCCAGGTGCTCTCGGGCCCGCCCGGGGCCCTGAAAGAGGCGGCACGACTGCTCGACCTGGACGGCCTGCGGTGGCGTGCGCTGCCGGTCGACCGGGCGTTCCACTCCGCGGCCGTCGACAGCGCGCTGGACGAGTTCCGGACCCGGGCGCGCGAGGTGACGTACCGGCCGCTGCACACCCCCTTGGTGACCACGGCCGACGGCGAGCCGCGCCCGGCGGGCTGGACGGTCGACGTGGACTACCTCTGCCGGCAGGCCCGGCAGCCGGTCCGCTTCGACCTCGCCATGGACACGGCCGTCGAGCAGGGGTTCCGGGACTTCGTGGAGACCGGCGCCGGGCGGACCCTGACCGGGCTCGGCCGGCACTGTGTTCCCGACAGCCGCTGGCTGAGCGGGCAGGGTGAGGGGAACGGGGCCGCCGAGCAGGCCCACGGGTTCCTGACGGCGCTCGGCTCGCTGTACCGCAGGGGCGCCGACCTGGACTGGCGGACACTCAGCGGCGACGACGGGGGCCGGGTTCCGCTCCCCGGGCATCCCCTGCGCCGGAGCAGGGTGCCGTACCGAACCGGGACGCCAGGGGCGGCACCGGAGCGGCCGAAACCCCAGGCTGATGAAGTCGTGGACGCCATACGGCAGTTGACGGCGGACAAGCTGGGCCGCCCGACCGCCGACGTCACCCCCGACAGCTCCTTCTTCGAACTCGGCGCCGACTCGCTCTCCCTGATGAGCATGACGACCGAGCTGGAACAGCGCTACGGCGTCCGTGTCCCGGTCCGCGAGGTGTTCGACTCGGCCGACACACCGCGCCGGCTGGCCGAACGGGTCGCTCGACTGCGGGGCGACGACGCACCGGTGATCGCGCCGCCGGTGGTCGCGCCGGTGGTGATCGCGCCGCCGGTGGTCGCGCCGGCGGTGGTCGCGCCGGTGGTGCGGGAGCCCGTGGCCGAGGACGAACCGTCGGCGGCGCCCGCCGCTCCCCAGGAAGGCGCCCAGGACCTCCAGGCCCTCTTCGGTCAGCAGCTACAGCTGGCGGAGCAACTGGTGGGCCAGGTCGGCGAGATGATCTCCCGCCAGCTGGACGTACTCGCGACAGCGCCCGGCACCACGACGGCATCTGCCCCGCCCCCGGTACCCGTTGCCCAGCCCGCTCCCTCCCCCTCGCACTCAGAGACTTTCGACTTCAGCCTCTACTTCTTCGGCGACTACCCCCAGCACACCGACCACGACAAATACGGCCTGATCATGGCCGCCGCCGACTTCGCCGACCAGCACGGCTTCCACGCCCTGTGGTTCCCCGAACGGCATTTCAACTCCTTCGGCGCGCTCTTCCCCAACCCCTCCGTCCTGGCCGCGGCCCTCGCCGCCCGGACCAGCCGGGTCCGGCTGCACGCCGGTTCCGTGGTGCTGCCGCTGCACCATCCCGCCCGGGTGGCCGAGGAGTGGTCGGTCGTCGACAACATCTCCGGCGGCCGGGCGGGCCTGTGTTTCGCGAGCGGCTGGCACGCCACCGACTTCGCGCTCGCCCCGCAGCACTTCGGCCGGCACCGTGACGTGATGTACGAGCATCTGACGGCCGTACGGGACCTGTGGTCGGGGCAGGCGCTGAAGACGACGGCGGGCGACGGCACCCCGGTGGAGATCCGCCTGCACCCGCGCCCCGTACAGGAACGGCCGCCGATGTACGTGGCCGTCGTCGGGAACCCGGACAGCTACCGCCGGGCGGCCGCCGAGGACCTCGGCGTGGTCACCAATCTGATGACGCAGACGGTGGAGCAACTGGCCGAGAACATCGCGCTGTACCGGCGCTGCCGTGCCGAGCACGGTCTGGATCCGGCGGCGGGGCGGGTCGTGGTGCTCGTGCACACGTACCTGGAGGACGACGCGGAGCGGGCGCGGGCCGAGGCGTACCGGCCGTTCCTGTCGTATCTGCGGTCTTCCCTCTCCCTCTTCGACCAGGTCACCAACAGCCTCGGCTTCCAGGTGGACCTGGAGAACACCCCGGAGGAGGACGTGGAGTTCCTCCTCGGGCGCGCCTACGAGCGCTACTGCGACTCCCGCGCGCTGATCGGCGACGAACACACGGCGGCGGAGACCGTAGCGCGGCTGCTGGCCGCCGGAGCGGACGAGATCGCCTGCTTCGTGGACTTCGGCGTACCGAAGGAGAAGGTGCTGGCGGCGCTGCCGGCCCTGGACCGCCTGCGGCGGACGACCCCCAAGGCGCCCTCGCAGGCCGAGGCGCGGGCCCTGCCCGAGCCCCGCCGTACGCCGCCCCGCACGCCCCTCACCCCGGCCCAGCGCCGCATCTGGTTCCTGGAGCAACTGCACCCGGGCACCGCCATGTACCACGAGCCCAAGGCGATCCGTCTCGACGGCCCCCTGGACGTACCGGCGTTGCGCTGGGCGCTGGACCGCGTCGCGGACCGGCACCCGGCGCTGCGCACGGTCTTCGGTGACACGGCCGGTGTCCCGTACCAGGAGATACGCGACCGTATGCCGCTCGACTGCCCGGTGGAGGACCACCCGGGTGCGACGGAGGAGGAGGCCCTGCGGGCGCTGCTCGCGGCGGACCACGGACTCGACCTCGCCTCGGGCCCGCTGGTCGCGGCCCGCCTGCTCCGCCTGTCCCCGGACCACCATCTGCTCTTCCTCATGGCGCACCACATCGTCTTCGACTCGTCGTCCACGGCCGTACTGGCCCGCGACCTGGCCGCCTACTACCGCGCCCGGCGGGGCGGGGGTTCCGTACCACCACCCCTGTCCGAACCGCCGACGGTCGCCGAGCCGGACCCCGCGTCCCTCGACTTCTGGCGGCAGCGCCTCGGCGGCGCACCGGAGCTGGCCCTGCCCACCGACCGGCCCCGTCCGCCGGTCAGGTCGGGAGCGGGCGCGAGCCTCACGCACGCCCTCGACGCCGAACTGACCGGCGGCCTGCGGGCGTTCGCGGCACGCCACCGCGCCACTCTCTTCATGACGCTGACCGGCGCGATCGGCGCGGTCCTGGGCCGGTTCAGCGGGCAGCGGGACGTGGTGATCGGTACCGCGGTCGCCGCGCGTCCCGCCGGCGCCGAGGACCAGGTGGGTCTGTTCCTCGACACCGTGCCGCTGCGCCTGAACCTCACCGGCGACCCGGACTTCCCGGCCCTGCTGCACCGGGTCCGCGAGAGCAGCACCTCGGCATTCGAACACCGGGGCGTCCCCTTCGACGAGCTGGTGGGCGCGCTCAACCCGCGTCGCGACCCGGGGCGCAATCCGCTGTTCCAGGTGATGGTGGAGTACGAGAACGAGGGCGAGGCCGCCTTCGACCCGCCGAGTCTGACGGCCACCCTGCTCGACGTGCCGAGCGCCCGTGCCCCGTTCGACCTCAGCGTCTATCTCACCCATCACGCGGGCGGCGTCCGGTTCATGGTCGAGTACGACACGGCCCTGTTCGACGAGACCACGGTGCGCCGTTTCGTGGACTACGTCGAGCAGGTGCTGCGGCGCGCCCTGGCCGCCCCCGACGCGCCCCTGCCCGAACTGACCGCCCTCACCGCCGCCGACCGCGCGTCCCTGGCCGGCTGGGAGCACCCGGCGGGCGTCGACGACGCGGCGTCCCCCGGCACCCTGCACGGCCTGTTCGAACGGCAGGCCCGCCGCACCCCAGACGCCGTAGCACTGATCAGCGGGGACCATCGGCTCTCCTACGCGGACCTGGACGCGGCGGCCGACCGCCTCGCCCGGCAGCTCCGCACCCGGGGAGCGGCACGCGGGGAACGGGTGGCGGTGCTCCTGCCGCGCGGCCCGCACCTGATCACGGCCCTGCTCGCGGTGCTCAAGAGCGGGGCGGCCTACCTCCCCCTCGACCCGTCCCTGCCCACCCCCCGTCTCGCACTGCTGCTCGCCGACGCCACACCCGTCCTCCTGCTCACCTCCGACACCGCCCTCACCGCACACCCGGACCTGGCGACCGGACTGCCCGTCCAGCGGGTGGAACAGGTGGACGACGCCCTGGTGGACGGCACTCTCCCCACCGGCCCCGTACCGGAGGGAGCCCGCCCGGAGGACCCGGCGTACTGCATCCACACCTCGGGCTCGACCGGCCGCCCGAAGGGCGTCATAGTCCCCCACCGGGGCCCGGCGAACCTGGTCCAGGGGCACCTGAGCCGCCACCCGGCCCTCCGCACCCTGCAATGGACGTCACCGGCGTTCGACGTCAGCGTGCAGGAGATCTTCACGACGCTGGCCTCGGGAGCCGCGCTGGTCCTGGTCGACGACGCCGTACGGCACGACCCGGCGGCGGTGGCCGAGGCGGTGCGCCGCCACGAGGTGCAGCGGATGTTCATGCCCTGCACGCCGCTGAAGTACCTGATGGAGACCGCTCCCCGACTGCCGTCCCTGCGCGAGCTGTTCTCGGCCGGGGAGGCGCTCCAGCTCACGGCCGCCTTCCGGCGCTTCCTCGCGTCGCACCCGCACTGCGCGCTGTACAACCAATACGGCCCCACGGAGACCTCGGTCATCGTCACCTCGCACCGCGTCGACCCGGACGGCGAGGAGTGGCCGCCGATCGGCACCCCGGTGCCGGGAGCACGCGTTCTGCTGCTGGACGGCACGGGCCGGCAGGTCCCGGTCGGGGCGGTCGGGGAGATCCATGTGGGCGGGACGCCGGTGGCGTACGGCTACCACGGCCGCCCCGCCGAGACCGCCGCGGCCTTCCTCGACGACGGGACGGGCGGGGTGCTGTACCGCACGGGCGACCTGGGCCGTCTGCGTACGGACGGCACCCTGGACTACCTGGGCCGGGCCGACGACCAGGTCAAGATCCGCGGCTACCGGGTGGAACCCGGCGAGATCCAGGCGGCGTTGACGGCGCTGCCATCCGTCCGGGACGCGGCGGTCCTCACACGCCGCGACCGCCACGGCGACACGGAACTGGTGGCGTACGTGGTCCTGGTTCAAGGGGCCTCCTGCCACTCCGTGCGCACGGCACTGGCAGCCGGACTCCCCGACCACCTGGTGCCCCGCCGCTGGGTGCCCCTGGACCGCCTCCCGGTGAACGCCTCGGGCAAGCTGGACCGCGCGGCCCTGCCCGCGCCGGGCGACGGCACCGACGACGAGACTCCGGCGTCCGTGCCCACGACGGCCCTGGAGAAGACGCTCCACGACCTGTGGCGCGAGGAGCTGGACGCGGACCCGGTCCCGGTCACCATGTCGTTCTTCGAACTCGGCGGCCACTCCCTGAGCGCGATCAGGCTGCTGAACCGTATGCGGGACGAGGCGGGCGTCGACCTCACGATGGCCGAGTTCTTCCTGGATCCGACCATCCGTGGCATCGCGACCCGTCCCCGTGTGGTGGACACCGCACCGATGCCGTCCACCCTGCGCCGACTGTGGCGCCGCCACCACGCGCTCACCGACCCGAGCGTCTACAACATCGCCCACCGCATGGACCTGCGCGGCGATGTGGATCCCGGCGCCCTGCACCAGGCCCTCACGGACCTGGTGGCCCGCCATCACGCGTTGCGCGGCCGCCCGGTACGCAGGCCGGACGGCCGCTACGAGGTGGAAGTCCTGGCGGAGGTCCCGGTCCCGCTGCCGATCACCGACCTCACGGGGACGTCGGCGGATGCGGTGGACCACTGGTGCGACGAGCAGGTGTCCACCCCCTTCGCGATGGACCGGGCCCCGCTGCACCGCTTCCGTCTGGCAAAGGCCGCCCCCGACCACTGGATCCTGGTGACGGTCTTCCACCACGCGGTCTGCGACGGCTGGTCCCTGGGCATCATCCGGCGCGACTTGGCGGAGCTGTACAACGCGCGACGGACGGGCAGGAGTCCTCAACTACCAAGCTCAGTGCGGCAGTTCACGGACTTCGCCCGGTCGGAACACGCCCTGCCGGACGACCGCAGGACAGCCCTGGAACACTTCTGGCGCACGGAACTCGACGGCATCCCCCTGCGCCCGTCCCTCCCCTACGACCATCCGCACCCCGGCACGCTGTCCGGCCGGGGCGCCCTGCACACGTGGGTCATCGACGACGACACCCCCGCCCTCCTGGCCGACACGGCGACCCGCCTGGGCACCACCACCTACACGGTCCTGGCGGCCCTGTTCGCCAGATGGCTGGGCGACCTGTGCGGCGAGGGGAACGACATCGTCCTGGCGGCGTCCAGCGCGAACCGCGTCCGGCGCGACCGCTCGGAGATCGTCGGCATCCTGGGTGATGCCGTACTGCTACGGGCCCGACTGTCCGAGGCCGAGACCTTCGCCGACCTGGTCGCACAGCTCGGCGCCTCCCTCTTCACGGCCCTCGACCATCAGGAACTCCCCCTGACGGACGTGGTGTCCCTGGTGTCGCCCGACCTGAAGGGCGCCCTGTTCCCGACGGTCCTCTTCACGGTGATCACCACGGAGCCACCGGCCCTGGACCTCCAGGGCGTGTCGACGTCCGTACACGCCCTCCCCGTCCGGGGCGTGGCCCGCAACGAGCTGTACGTCGTGATCGCCCCGGAAGGCGACCGCGTCACGGTCACCTTCGAGTACTCGACGGACTTGTTCACGAGGGAGACCGTCGAGGGGTGGGCCAGGTCCTTCACCGGGTTCCTGCGGGGGTAGGCCGGGCGTCACCTCTGGGCGGACCCGGCGGGCTCCACGGACTCCTCGTCCCGGTCGGCTTCCGCCGCCGGGTCGTCGTCGCCGGGCTCGACCGTGGCCTTGCGGCCGGGCAGCACGGCGATGACGATCAGGGTTCCGGCGGCCATGATGACGGCGCCGACGAGGCTGGTCTGCGCGATGGCGTGGGCGAAGGACTCGTGCACCGCGTCGATGAGGGCCTGGGCCTGCCGGGCGCCGCCGTCGGGGGTCTTCGCGACCTGCTGGGCGACCGCGAGGCCGCCGCCCACCGAGTCCTGGGCGGTGTCCATCGCGGTGGCCGGGAGGTGGCCGCCGACCAGGTCGGTCAGCTTGTCCTTGTAGGAGGTGGCGAGGAGCGAGCCGAGGACGGCGATGCCGAGGGCGCCGCCGAGTTCCAGGGCGGTGTCGTTGGCGCCGCCGCCGACACCCAGTTCCGACTCGGGGAAGGAGCCCATGATGGTGTCGGTGGCCGGGGACAGACTCAGGCCGATCGCGAAGCCGAGCAGCAGCAGCGGCGCCAGGAAGTCGGTGTACATGGAGCCCGACTCGATCCGCGTGAGCAACAGGACGCCCACCGTGCCGAGCGCCATACCGGTCCCCACCACCAGCTTCACGCCCAGCTTCGGGGCCAGCCGGCCGGTGACCGCGGCACCGGCGAAGACGGCTCCGGCCAGCGGCAGCAGCCGTACGCCGGTCTCCAGCGCGCTGTAGCCGAGGACGAACTGCAGGAACTGGGTCGCGTAGTAGATCGAGCCGAAGGTACCGAAGAAGAAGAACAGCACCGCGAGCATCGACCCGCTGAAGGGGCGCTCCCTGAACTTGCGCACGTCCAGCATGGGGTTGGGGTGGCGCAGCTCCCAGGCGACGAAGGCGAGCAGGCCGACGCCGGCGACCACGGCCGCGGTGATCGGGCCGGCACCCCAGCCGAAGTGCGGGCCCTCGATGGCCGCGTAGACCAGCGAGCCGATGGAGACGATGGAGAGCAGGCCGCCGACGTAGTCGATCGCGCCCATCCGCTCCGCCCTGGACGGCGGCACGAGAAGCAGGGCGCCGACGACGCCGAGCACCGCGATGGGGACGTTGATCAGGAAGGTGGAGCCCCAGGCATGGCTCTCCAGCAGCCAGCCCGCGGCGAGCGGCCCGGCGGCGATGGCGAGGCCCGAGGTGGCGCTCCAGGCCGTGATGGCCTTGGCCCGCTCGCCCTTCGGGAAGATCGCGACCAGTAGGGACAGCGTGGCCGGCATGACGACGGCGGCGCCTATGCCCATGATCGCGCGGGCCGTGATGACCAGGGCGGTCTCGTCGACCATGCCGCCCATCACCGAGCCGCCCGCGAAGATCAGCAGACCGAGGATCAGCGCCCCGCGACGGCTGTACTTGTCGCCGATCGCGCCCAGGACGAGCATCAGCGCGGCGTACGGGACGGTGTAGCCGTCGACGACCCACTGCAGGTCGCTGCTGGTCAGGCCCAGGTCCTTCGTCATGTCCGGCGCCGCCACGATCAGCGACGTGTTCGCCATGACGACGATCAGCAGGCTCAGGCAGAGCACCAGCAGGGCCCACCAGCGCCGCGGATAGGGGGCGGTCGCCTTCTCGGCGGGTGGGTCGGCAAGCAGCGGCATCGGAGGCTCCTCGGGGGTGAAGCGGCGGGCAAAGCGACAGGGCAGTTATTTGCCCATCGACGTGCAGACTAGTTTGTTGCCCACGGGTGTGCAAATATCGAGCCGCCCCTCGTCGACGGTCGACGGTCGACGAGGGGCGGCCATCGACCGTCGACCGGAGATCGGATCCGCCATGACCCGCCCACGCCGTCCCGCCCACCCCACAAGGGCCCGCATCCTGGAAGCGGCGAGACGGGAACTGGGCCGCGACCCCGACAGCAGCCTCACGGACATCGCCGAGGCCGCCGGGGTGGTGCGCCGCACGGTCTACGGCCATTTCGCGGGCCGGTCCGCGCTGGTGGAGGGCCTCGCGGCGGAGGCCGCGGAGGCGCTGCGGGGCGCACTGGCGACGCCCCCTGGCCCCCTTGACGATGGCGCCACCGCTCTACGACACTTCGTCCTGGCCCTCTGGCCCGTCGGCGACCGCTATCGCATCCTGCTGAGACTCGCGCCGCAGGACCTGGGCGCGGCACGGGTCGACGAAATCCTCGCCCCCGCCCGTGACATGGCGACGGCGATCATCGAACGCGGACAGCGACAGGGCGTCTTCCGCACAGCCATCCCACCGGCACCGCTCGCCAGAGCCCTGGAGAAACTCCTTCTGACCCTCCTGGACTGCGTGAACGCCGGCACGTGGAGCGACGACGGCACGCGCAGCGCGAGGGCGGCGCTGATCGCGGTGGGGGCGGACACTCCTGCCGAGCCCACCAAATGAGCTCACACGCAGGTCAGCGGCTCATCACTGCCGCCGCGATCAACTGCCGGACGCGTCGCCGTCCCGCATCTCCGAGGCCACATCCCGGACGATCACCGTGGCCGCCTCGTCCGACACCCCCGCGGCGACCAGCGTGGCCACCGCCGTCCGGGTCCCGTCGTCCTCCCACGCGCCCGTGTTGACGCTCTCCAGCAGGGAGAGGGTGACGGCCTCCAGCGCCGCGCTCAGCACCGCCGCCGGCAGATGGTCGTGGAACACGCCCGCGCGCTGCCCGCGCTCCAGGATCGCGGTGGCCTCGTCGCGGGCCGGGGCGAGGGTCTCGGTCACCCGTTGCGTGCCCAGATCCTGGCGGGCGAGGGAGAGGAGCAGCCGGTAGCGGTCACCGACGGGCCAGATCGACAGAACGAACCGGGCGAGAGCCCGCTCCGGCGCCTCCTCCGCGTCGGGAACCCCGGCCGCGATGCCGCGCAGCGTCTCGGACGCCTCCTCGGCGAGCGCCTCCAGCAGGGCCGCACGCCCCGGGAAGTGCCCGAAGAGCGTACGGCGGACCACACCGGCGGCCCGTGCGATCTCCTCCAGGGTCACATCGGGGTTCCGGCCGAGCTCCTGCCGGGCGGTGGCGAGGATCCGGGCCCGGTTGGAACGGGAGTTGCGGCGCAGCGGTTCGCGGACGACGGGTTTGTTCATGGCGCTCAAGCCCCTGTCAGTCGAGGTCGGGCAAGGGGCGGCGGGCGACGTCACGGGCGTCCTCGGGCGGCACTCCCAGCATGCGCAGCAGCATCTCGGCGAGGCTGGACGCGGCCTCGTCGCCGTCGAGCTCCGGCCGGGCGAACCGCAGCTCCACCAGCGCCAGCAGGGAGCCGCCCAGGGCGGTCACGGCGACGGTGGGATCGGCGATGGTGAACCGGCCGGAGGCGATACCGGCCTCCAGATCACGCACCGCGCGCGGGCCCAGGCCCGATTCCGAGTGGATGTGCCCGAGGCCGCGGTGACGCAGCACCTGCATCAGCTCGGGCCGGGAGTCGGCCAGACGCGCACTGAGACGGAAGCCGGTCGCGACGAGTTCCGCCGGGTCGTCGACGCCCCGCAGATGCTCGTCGAAGGCCTGGCCGAGCTCTTCGAGGGCGTCCCGCACCGCCGCGTCGAACAGTTCCGTCTTCGACTCGAAGTGGTTGTAGAAGGAACCGAAGCCGACGTCCGCGCGCTCCGCGATCAACTGGATGCTCGCGCTGGTGTCCCCGGTCTCGGCGAGGATCTGCCGCGCCGCGCGGACGAGTGCCTGACGGGTCTCGGCACGGCGCCGTTCGAAACGGTTGCGGGGCGGGGCTGACGACGGCATGCGCGCGAGTCTAACAACGCCTCTCGGGGCGTCACAGTTCTGACGAAATCCTCAGTCTCAGCGCGGGCAGCTATTGACGATCGAAAAGTCAAAGCTGATGATTTCCTCAATTCAGCAACGTTGCTTGGAGGACGTCATGTCCAAGACGGCCCATCAGGACCTCCACAGCGAGCGGGGCGCCCTGCGTGGCGAGCACACCGGCCGCTCCCGGAACCCGGTGATCAAGGTGGCCGACCTGGCCTGGCTGGAGTTCGAGAAGCCGGACCTGGACCGCGCCGAGGTCTTCGCCCGGGACTTCGGCTTCGCCGTCGCCGCCCGCACCGAGCGGGAACTGTGGCTGCGCGGCACCTTCGCGGGCTCACCGTGCATGGTGATCCGGCGCGGCCGTACGTCCCGCTTCATCGGCCCGGCCTTCCGCGCGGCGGAGCGGCCCGACCTGGACCGGCTGGCCCGGGCGACGGGCACGGCCGTACGGGACGCCGATGTGCCGGGCGACGGAAGGGCAGTCGACCTGCTCGACCCCTCGGGCTTCCCCGTACGGGTGGTGCACTGCGGCGAGGACCTGCCGCCGCTGCCCGAACAACGGCCGCTCCTGCTCAACACCGGCACCGGGCACCCCCGTACGAACGCCGCACAACGGCCCCCACGCGAACCGTCCCGGATCCAGCGGCTGGGCCATGTCGTCCTGGAGACCCGCGTGTTCACCCGGGCCCTGGACTGGTACCTGGACACGCTCGGCATGATCGTGTCCGACTTCCTCTTCCTGGACGGGCAGCGCGAGCGCGGCCCGACCATGGCGTTCATCCGCTGCGACCAGGGCGGCCTGGCCGTGGACCACCACACGCTGGCGATGCATCTGGGGCCGGGCACGGGCTACGTCCACTCCGCCTACCAGGTGACCGACCTGGACTCCATCGCCGCCGGCGGCGAGTACCTGGCCGAGCGCGGCTACCGGCGCAGCTGGGGCATCGGCCGGCACATCCAGGGCAGCCAGCTCTTCGACTACTGGCGCGACCCCGACCGTCTCATGCTGGAGCACTACGCCGACGGCGACCTGTTCTCCTGCGACGTCGAGCCGGGCTGGGCGCCCATGTCGACGAGCGGCCTGGCCCAGTGGGGCCCACCGGCCACCCGCGACTTCCTCGGCGCGAGCCCCTCCCCGCAACGCGTCCGCGATGTCGTCCAGGCCCTGCGGGGCGACAACGAGCTGGATCCGGCACGGCTGCTGGGCCTGCTGAAGGCCGCGAACTCCTGACCATCTCTCCCGTGAAGAGGCAACCGACATGAGCACCAACGTCCTGCGCACCGCCGACGGCTGGTGGGTCACCCTCGGCGACCGCGCCGTCCCCGTCGACACCAAGGCCGTCACCACGGCCGAACTCCTGGCCGACCGGGCCGCCGTACGGAAGGCGGCTCTGTCCGGCGAGGCGGGCACACCGGTCGCCGACCTGGCACCCCTCTCCCCGGTCACCACCCCCTGCCGGGTGGTCGCCCAGATGGTCAACTACCGCAGCCACGCCCGCGATTCGGGCTTCACCGGCGACATCCCGCCCGCCTTCTTCCGCAAGGCGTCCGGCTCGGTCAGCGGCCCGCAGGACACCATCGTCCGCCCGCCGCACGTGCGGCTCCTCGACTACGAGATCGAGCTGGGCCTGGTCATGGGCGCGCCGCTGAGCGTCGGCACCGTCGTAGAGGAAGGCGATCTGCCGTCGTACGTCGCCGGGCTCGTGATCACCAACGACGTCAGCGCGCGGGACGTACAGCTGACCAGGACCCAGTTCTACGAGAGCAAGTCGTACCCCACCTTCACACCGACCGGCCCCGTCCTCTGCCTTCTGGAACCGGAGAACTTCACCCATCTCCCCGACCTGCGACTGAGGTTGTCGGTCAACGGCGAGCCACGCCAGGACCGCACCCTCGCCGACATGATCGTCCGTCCGGCCCGGGCACTCACCCTGCTGGCCCGCTTCCAGACCCTCGACCCCGGCGATCTGCTGCTGACCGGCACGCCGGGGGGCACGGCGCTGAAGGCTCCGCCGAAGCCGGTCGAGAAGATCGGCGCGCTGCTGCCGCCCGGGATGAAGTGGAAGGCGTTCTTCAAGTCGCAGGCCAGGAAGCCGCGTTACCTGCGGCAGGGCGATGTCGTCACCGCCACCATCACCACCCCTGACGGCAGGATGGACCTGGGCGAGCAGCGCACGCCCGTGGCCGACGCGCGCTGAGATCCGAGGTGAGCCGCACATGACCGTAGAGCACTTCGAGCAGATCGAGCACGCCGCGGCCGACGTGCCCGTGGTGATCGCCGGAGCCGGCCCCGTGGGCGTGACCGCCGCCCTCCTCCTGGCCCGGCGCGGCGTACGTACCGTCGTCCTCGAACGCCACCACGGCGTCTACCCCCTGCCGCGTGCCGTCGCCGCCGACGACGAGGTCCGCCGCATCCTCCAGGCCGCTGGTGTGGAGGCAGAGTTCGCCGCGATCGCCCGCCCCGCGCGGGGCCTGCGGCTGCTGGACGCCCGACACCGGGTGCTGGCCGAGTTCCCACGCGCCGCGCGGGGCGCCCACGGCTTCCCGCAGACCAGCATGTTCGACCAGCCGGAGCTGGAGCGGGTCCTGCGCGGGGCCCTGGCGCGCACGCCGGAGTGCGAGCTGCGCGGCGGGGTGGAGGTCGTCGGCGTGGGGCAGAACGAGGACGGTCCGGTGCGCGTGACCTACCGCGACGACGCAGGCGAACACGTACTGCGTGCGGACGCCGTCCTCGGCTGCGACGGCGCCAACAGCCTCACCCGCGAGGCCATCGGCGCCGGCTGGGAGGACCTGCGCTTCGAGGAACGCTGGACCGTCGTAGACGTCCGCACGAGGCTCCCGGTCCGCTGCTGGGAAGGCGTGGAACAGACCTGTGATCCACGACGCCCGGCGACGTTCATGCGCGTCGGCGAGGACCGCTATCGCTGGGAGTTCCGCGCACAGGACGACACGGAACCGGCTGACGAGCAGCTCCGGGAACTGCTGGCCCCATGGGTGGACCTCACGGACGCTTCCGACTTCGAGATGCTGCGCCAGGCGCGCTACACCTTCCGGGCCCGGACAGCCGACCGCTGGCGCCGGGGCCGGATCTTCCTCCTCGGCGACGCGGCCCACCTCACCCCGCCGTTCATCGGGCAGGGCCTGTGCGCGGGCCTACGGGACGCGCACAACCTGGCCTGGAAGCTCGCCGCCGTCCTCCGGCGGGGCGCGGACGAACGCTTGCTGGACACGTACGAGAGCGAACGCAAGCCGCACGCCCGCCACATGATCCGGCTCGCGGTCGCGATGGGCTGGGCGATGACCGGCGGCCAGGACGGCGCAGCCGCTCTCCGCCGTGGTGCGCTGAACGCGGCGGTCCGCATCCCCGGCCTGACGACGGCCGCCGCGCGCGACCTCAGTCCGGCCCTGACGGCGGGCCCGCTGGTCTGCAGCCGCCCTCTCGGGGCGGGCCGTGGCCTGGTGGGCCGCATGTGCCCTCAACCGTGGGTGACGGCGGCCGGGCCCCCGGAACACCGCACCCGCCTGGACACCCTGCTAGGCGACTCCTTCGCGGTCCTGACGACGGGGCCACCGTCCCCCACCCTCCAGGCCGTGGCCGATGCCCTCGGCGCCCGGACGATCCTCGTGACCGAGCTCGGCGACGACGGCCGAATCGCGTCATGGCTGCGCACGGGACGGGCGGACGCCGTACTCCTACGCCCGGACCGGGTCGTGATGGACGTGGTCCCGCACGGGGGCGTCGAGTTCACGGCAGCCACGACCTGGGCGCCCCTGCTGCACACCACCACCCACACCCCACCCCTGCTCGAAGCGCGCTGAGGAGCACCGAGATGAAGTACCCAGACCCTTTTTTCACCCCCGATCCGGAGGCGGCGGCAACCAGCCGCATCGTGGACTTCACCCGCTGGGCGGCGACCCGGCACCGGGCGGTGGCGGCCGACGCCGACTACACCGCCCTGCACCACTGGTCGGTCACCGACCTGGAAGTCTTCTGGGGCGCGGTGTGGGAGTACTTCGCCATCGAGTCGGACACCCCGTACGAGCAGGTACTGGCCGAGGAGACCATGCCGGGCGCCCGCTGGTTCCCCGGGGCCACCCTCAACTACGCCCACCACGCCCTGCGCAACCTCACCGACGACGAGGCGGCGATCATCGCCCTGGACGAGACCGGTTCCGGCTACGAGGTGACGGGTCAGCGGCTACGCGCCCACGTCGCCTCGCTCGCCGCGACCCTGCGCGACCTGGGAGTGGAAACGGGCGACCGAGTGGTCGGCTACCTGCCCAACACCCCACCCGCGATCATCGCGTTCCTGGCCGCCGCGAGCCTGGGCGCCGTCTGGTCGGTGTGCGGCCAGGACTACGCGCCCCGGGGCCGCCGCAGACCGGTTCGCCCAACTCGAACCCACGGTCCTGATCGCCGCCGACGGCTACCTCTTCAACGGCACGACCCACGACCGCAGGGACGCCACGCGTGAACTGGCGCAGTCCCTCCCGACATCGAAGGCCACGCTCCTGGTCGACCACTTGGGCCTGCCCTGGCAGGACTTTGGCCACCCCTCCCTCTCGGTCCCATGGGAGGAGGCGGTAACCCGCACCGAGGAACTGGCCTGCACTCCGGTGCCATTCGACCACCCTCTGTGGGTCGTCTTCTCCTCCGGCACCACCGGCTTGCCCAAGGGCATCGTCCACGGCCACGGCGGCGTCCTGCTCGAACACCTCAAGACCCTGGCCCTGCACTCGGACCTGGGCCCCGGCGACCGCCTCCTCTGGTACACCACCACGCACTGGATGATGTGGAACCTGCTCGCCTCGACGCTGCTGACCGGCGCGACGACCTGCACGTACGACGCAGCCCGGCGCCGTCCACGCAACCCGACCTCCTCTGGGAACTGGCCGCCCGCCACCGCGTGACCGTCTTCGGCACCAGCCCCCAATACCTCCTGGGCATGGCCAAATTCGGCATCGCCCCGTCGGCCCACGACCTCTCTTCCATCCGCGTGATCGGCTGCACCGGCTCCACCCTCCCGGCCTCCGCCTACCCCTGGGTCCGCGACCACGTCGGCGCCGATGTCCTGCTCGCCTCCATCAGCGGCGGCACGGACGTGGTCTCCGGCTTCGCCGGCAGCGCGCCGACCACCCCGGTGTGGGCGGGCGAACTGTCGGCACCCCACCTGGGCGTAGCCCTGGCGGCCTACGACGAGGCAGGCCTCCCACTCACCGCCCAGGTAGGCGAACTGGTCATCACCCGCCCCATGCCCTCCATGCCCCTGCACTTCTGGAACGACCCCGACGGCACCCGCTACCACGACGCCTACTTCTCCACCTACCCCGGCGTCTGGCGCCACGGCGACTGGATCACCCTCACCCCGCACGGCTCGGTCATCGTCCACGGCCGCTCCGACAGCACCCTCAACCGCAACGGCGTCCGCCTGGGCAGCGCCGACATCCACGACGTGGTGGAACGCCTGCCGGAGATCGCCGAGGCCCTGGCCATCGGGGCGGAGGAGCCCGACGGCGGCTACTGGATGCCGCTGTTCGTGGTCCCGGCGACCGGCTCCCCCTGGACGAAGCCCTCCGTGAAAAGATCAGAACGGCGATCCGCACCGGCGCCTCCCCGCGCCACATCCCCGACGAGATCCTCGAGGTACCGGCCATTCCCCACACCCGCACCGGCAAGAAGCCGGAATTCCCGGTCAAGCGCCTCCTCCAGGGCGCGCCAGCGGAGCAGGTGGTCAATCGGGCGTCGGTGGATGCGCCGGAACTCATCGACTACTTCGCCCGGCTGGGGGCGGAACGCCGGGGTCGGAGAACCACCGGGGCTTGAGAGCAGCACCGATCATCACCGGCGTCGTCCTCCCCTGGCATTCGTGCCCTGAGATCGGCGAGACTCGCCTTACCGACCGCCGGTGTGTTCCGGCGGCACAATGAACTCCAGGGTGGCGCCCACCACCCGCCCCCTCCGAAGCGGGGTGGTCTGAAGCACGCGATGGCTCAGGCTGGAAGCTCCGGGGCATGTACGTAAACTCAGTCAAGCGACACACCGCCGTGCCACTCATACACGCGTGACCCGGTCCGTACCTTGAGCCAGAAGCCACCGCACGTTCCGGAGGAGATCATGTCCAAGAGCACGAGATCGGCCCCGGTTCTCGTCACCTTGGCGGAGATCGCCCGCATCGCTGGGGTGGGCCGGGCCGCCGTGAGTAACTGGCGACGAAGATACGACAGCTTCCCGCCTCCGGCAGGCGGCACTGACAAGAGCCCACAGTTCTCACTGCCCGACGTCGAAGCGTGGCTGAAGCAGCAGAACAAGGTCAAAGCGACAGCGCACCCTTTGGATCGACTCTGGCCAGAGTACGAAGCCTTGGGCGAGCGCGACGCAGCGGGTCTGTTGGTGGCCGAGGTCGGGCTGCGGCTGAGCGGGGTCCACGCCGGCGGGCCGGCGGACGGGGTTGGATTCGACCAGCGCCGGGCCGACCTGCTGGAGAGGACTCTGGGGCTGGCGGCCACGGAAGATGCCGGAGCCGCCTTCCAGCTGCTGCTGAACCGATGGCTCCACACCCATGTGCGGCAGATCACCACGACCCCGACGCGACTTGCCGAGCTCATGCTCAGGATCGCCGACCTCAGCCACCCGAATCCGGTACGTACGGTCCTGGACCCCGCATGCGGCACAGGAACGCTGCTGGTTGCCGCCGGCCGTGCATGGGGTGGCGGGAGCGAGCCGCCTGTACGTCTGCTCGGCCAGGACAACGACGAGATCCTCGTGCGGCTGGCCAAGGCGCGGATCGCCGTCGAGGGCCTCGCCGAGAGTGACCTGTCGAGTATTTCCCTGGAGCCCGGCGACACGCTGCGGGCCGATGCCCATCCCGGGGCACGGGCTGACGTTGTGCTGTGCAATCCGCCGTCGAATGAACGCGACTGGGGTCACGCGGAGCTCGCCACCGATCCGCGCTGGGTGTACGGACAGCCTCCGCGTACCGAACCGGAACTCGCCTGGGTGCAGCACACGGTGGCGTCACTGGCCCCCGGGGGTGTGGCCGTGCTGGTGTTGCCGCCCGCGGTCGCGGCCCGTCGTGCGGGCAGGCGGATCCGGGCGGGTCTGCTTCGGGCCGGCCTGCTCCGAACAGTGATCGCGCTGCCGCCGGGAGCCGCCCCGCCCTACGGTGTGGGTCTGCACCTGTGGGTGCTGCGCGCCGGGAACTCTGACGGGGAAACTGAGGAACCGCGGGCCGAGATCACACTGGTGGACACCGCACACGATCCGCTCCCGGTGCACGACAGGAGCGGTGTCGACTGGCCGGCGGTGACGGCACAGGTGACGGATGCCGTCCGCGGCAGAGAGACGCGCGGCAGCGTTTCCGTCCCCGTGGTCGATTTGCTGGACGAACAGGTGGACCTGACGCCGGCTCGCCACATCCCCAGGACACGCGCCGCGACCATCGCCGACCTCGGGCGTTCCTGGGCTCGATTCGACACCCACCTGAGCGAACTGCGGGAGATCACCGACGGTTTGTCGTCATTGCAACCCGCGGATGACGACGAGACCGTGCCGCTCATCAGCGTGGGCGAGCTGGAACGGGCCGGTGCACTGCGGATCCGCTCGGGCCAGGCACTGCCGGAGGAGCTGGTGCGCCGGGGGGAGCGCCTTGAAGACGAGGTTCATGTCCTCATCGGAGGCCCCCTGGTCGAGCGGGCACAGCTTTGGCTGCCCTCATCGGCTGTCGCGAAAGGCGAGCGGGACGAATCGCTCACTGTCACGGCACCGCAGGACATTGTCGTCTCCGTGCTGGCGCGCGCCTTCGACGTACGGGTCGACACCGACGCCCCGTCGGTCGTCGGCCCACAGCTCGCCGCACTCCGGGTGACGCCGACCGTCCTGGATCCCTGGTTCATGGCGGGTTGCCTGCGTGCCCCTGCCAACGTGCAACAGGCGGGCACCCATGCGTCGACCACGTCACGCATCGACGTACGACGGCTGCTGGTACCGAGGCTCGCCCTGGAGGAGCAGCGACGGTACGGGGAGATCTACCGGCGGGTCGTCGTGTTCGAGCGTGAACTATCCGGGTTGCGGACGGTGGGTGCCGAACTCGGCAGATCGCTTGGGGATCTACTCGCCGCAGGTCAACTGCCCCGCATGTGAGTTCTACGGTTCGGGCAACCGGGAGAGGAGGCCGGCCACCTTCTTCCCATAGCCCGACTCGGTCAGCTCCAGTGCGACCTCCCGACATCGACGAGCCAGTCCCTCCGGCACCGGCCTGAGGGCGAGGACGTTACGGACCGTCGCCTGCCACCCTGCCAAGGCACCGGCGAAGTCCTCCTCGGCCAAGCGGCATTCGGTGACACCGAGCTCCGCGTCCAGGACAAGGGGGTCCAAGACCTCCCCGCCGTCGGCCACTTCCGCGTACAGACTCTTCGCGTCAGCCGTCCGCCCGTCCAGGAGAGCCGCGTCCGCACACACCTGCCGAGCCTCCAGTACCACTCGCTCACGGGCGCCCCAGTCCGCGACGGCTCGGGGCAGCAGATCCAGGAGTTCGGCACAGCGGCCGCCCGGAGCGTCCGCCAGCTCCGCCCGAGCCAAGGCGATGCGTCCGACGAAATCGTTGCGGCCCAGCCAGCCCCCGCGACGACGGTGGGAACGGCGCGCCGGCCCACGACGTCCAAAGGGCCCGCGCGCGTCGATCGCCAGGGGCGCCTCAGCCAGTCGGTAGCGGGCGGTCGGGTCCGGGTCCAGCTCCGGGTCAGGCGCCGGATCGCCGGGCTTCGGGAGAAAGTCCCGCAGGATGCCCAGCACCTCGTTGATGGTGCGAGGACGGTCGGCCGGAGCCTTGGCCAGCAGGTCCCAGACCAGGTCGTCGAGTTCCTCCGGGATACCGACGTTGATGCCGCGCAGGCGCGGAGGCAGGTCCTCGAGGTGCTGAATATCCTTGTTCCGGTCCGGCTTGTCCTCGAAGGGGCGCTCCCCCGTGAGAAGTTCGAAAACGACGCAGCCGAAGGCGTAGAGGTCTGCGGACGCCGAGATGTCCTGCTGACCACGGCGCTGTTCGGGTGCCATGTACCCGACGGTGCCGGGAGTGTCGCCGAGCGCGGTGTAGCGAGTGGCGTCGGGATCGGTCAGGTGCGCGATGCCGAAGTCGAGCAGCTTGACCGCGCCGTCCCCGGAGGCCACCACCACGTTGCCCGGTTTCAGATCCCGATGCACCACACCGCACGCGTGGGCATGCCCCAGAGCCTCGGCGACCTCCACCGCGATGACGATCGCGGCGTCGAACGGGAACGGCCGACGCAGGTCCAGGAAGTCCCGCAGGCTGATGCCCTCGACGTACTCCATGACGAGGTACGGCTCTTCGCGCAGGTAGCCACGGTGGAGCAGGCGCGGAATCCCGGGATGGTTCAGCTCTTCGAGGATGGCGCCCTCGCGTTCGAACCGCTTCAGCAGCTCGATCCGCCGACGGGCGCGCTCCGCGGAGCTCAGGCGACCCAGCGTGTAAGTGTCGAAGCGCAGAACCTTGACCGCGACCGTCTGCCCGTTCTCCACATCGGTCGCTGTCCAGATGAGCCCCATGCCCCCCTGGTCGAGCGCTTCCTCAACACGGTAGCGGCCGTCGAGGACTTCCCCGGCTTCCACGCCTCACCCCGCTTTCAATGACACGGTGTCAGCCACACTGTAGCGGTTCACGCGCCACATGAGGGATATCGCTTGACTGAGTTCACAGACTTGCGCTTCCCTGGAACCGTTGTCACTCTCGTCCCGACCACACCCTTGAAGGGTGCATCGTGTCGCTTCACCTTTCTCCGCCCGGAACGGACGGCGACGTCCGGCTCGTCCGCACCTCTCTGCCGCTGCTGCGCGAGGACCCCCAGGACTGCCCCCGGGGCAACTCCCTGCGGGCCAGGCCGTTCATCCGCCAAGCCCCGAAGCGCCCTCGTGGGAAGCCGATCGAGGACTTCGCACTCGGGCCGGTCATGGCCGGCCTGGACGCGGTCGAGCACGACGGCCTGGACCTTGAAGGTGCACTGGCGCGACTTCGAGCGAACAACAAGTACCACGCAGCCCATCTGAGTTGGGCTGAATCAGCCGTTCGTTCCTACCTGTCGGCGCGCGAGGTTCGGGAGGCGCGAAGGCGCGAGTCCGGGCGCGCGGCGACCACCCCGGTGCGGGCCCAGTGGGTGGCCATCACGGAGAGTGGAGTCCCGGACGCCCGCGGGGCTACCCGCTACGAGCGCACCGCGTGGGGACGCCGCTACGCCTCCGCCGACGGATCGGAACGAGAGCTGTGGCTGCTGTCCGTGAACGACGTCAAGCGTGACCGTCCCGCCGCCGAGATCGCGGAAGCGGCCGCCGTGGCGGTCACGGGCGTCCCGTCCCACTCGGCTTTCGGTGATGTCTTCCGGGCGGCCGAAGGCAGCGCCCTCCGGCCGAGTCACGTGCGGGTCATCGGCGTCGGCTGCGGCACCGGCGATCACGACGTCCTGGCCGACTGGGACTCCGACGAGGCCGAGCGACGGTTCGCCGATCACGCCAAGCCGGTCCTCGCGAGGGTCGTCGAGGGCGAACGACTCAACCCGGGCTCCGCATGTGTGCGTTGCGAGGCGCTGGCGGGCTGCGCCGCCCCCCGCCGGGCTCCCGGCGTCCTGGGCGTCCCGGCGCCGCGTCGCCCTCGAGCGCGTCGGTCCGTCTCGGCGACCGATCTGCGCGTCCACGCTCGGTGTCCGGCACGGTTCCATCTGACCCGAGTGCTCCACCTGAAGTCCGGTGAGCCCGAGAGTGAGCCGATCCGCAGGGGCCGCGCCATCGACGACTGGCTCAACCTGAGCCATGCGGAGGGGTGTTGCGCTACAGCGCCGCTGCCGGAACACCTCCCCGGGCTGTCCCCGGCCGAATTGCCTCCCGCTCTCGCCATGATCGCCGAGCACCGGCGCGCCTGCCCGCTCGACGGCCTCCCGTCCACGGAGCGGGTGCGTGTCCAGCCCCGCCTGACGGCGTACGACCCGGACCTCGACGTCGTACTGATCGCCGATGCCGACCTGCTCTACACCCGCTCCGGCGGCTGGATCTGGCACGAGACGAAGACGGCCGCCAAACGGCCTTGGGAGCACCAGGACTTGTTGCGGACGTATCCGCAGCTCGCCTTCGCGGTGCTGATGATGTCCGCCGGAGTGCCCGGCGGTGATCCTCGCCGTTCGCTGATCGAACTCGAGGTGCTGTACGAGGACGGCTCGCGCTGCGAGGAGGTCGATCCCGGCGATCCGGACACCCAGGCCGAGGCCCGCCGCATCATCGCCGAACTCGCCGGGCCCTGGGCCGTCGACGAGGCCTACCCCCCAAACCCGGACGACCACTGCGCGGGCTGCGACGTGCTCGCGCACTGTTCGGCCGGCCGCGCCCACCTGGAAGCCCTGTGAGCGCGGCAGCTGACACCGCCGACTGGTCCGCGCACCGCGGCATTCCCCTGATGCGCACACTGGCGACGGCACTCACCGTCCTGGACACCGCCACCGGGCCGGAGGCCCACGCACTCCCGTACCCGCCAGAGGTGCAACGCGCCCTGGACCGGACGGTGCTGGCCTGCCTGGAGCTCGGGGCCGAGCCTCCGGTCAGTCTGCCGGACCTGCTGGCGTGGTGCCGTGAGCGCCCCGTGGCCGACTGGCCGGTGGACCTGCCGTCCGAGGCGGCCGGCCCGGACGACGTGCTGCTTGACCCGGAGTCCTCCCGCCCCACCGAGCTGTGTTACGAGTGGGCGGAGCAGTTCTCCGACAGCGCGGTGGTGCTGTACGACCGGGAGGTCATCCGCGCCGCGCTGCGGCTGTGCCGAGAGTACGGCGAGGAGGACGCGTACACCGAGTTTCGCCGACTCCTCGTCTCCCGGCCGGTCCTCACCGCGGCGGACGAATGGATGCTCTCCCTGGACCATGTGCTCGACCCGGTCAAAGAGCTCCTCAGCCGTGTCTACCGCCCCGTTCCGGACAGCTATCTGCGCGACGGCGCCTACGCGACCTGCGGGCGCTGTCTCACGCTGCTCACTCCGTTGCACGGGGGTGGCTGGTGGTGCGAGCGGGACCGCTGCCGCCGCCGGGGACAACCGCCGGTCGGTCGCCGATTCCTGCGCGAGGAGGTCGGGGAGCTGCTGCAACTGGCCCGGCCGTTGCGCCAGTTCGTCACGGGCCCTGGCCGGGCGGAGGCGAGGCTGGAGGAACGGCTGACAGCACTCGGGCTGAGGGTGAGGATGTGGCCGGCCTATGACGCGTACGACGTGCACGTCACGTTCCCCGACGGCCGTGTGTGGGCGGTGGACGTGAAGGACTGGGCCCACCCCGCCTTTCTCGGGCGGGCCGCACGCCCGGTCCCTCAGGAACCTCCGTACGACGAGGCCTTCTGGGTGGTGCCGCAGGACCGTGTCGACGACCGGCCCGGCTACATCGCCACCTACGAACGCAACCGGCCGGCCCTCGCACGCCATGTGGCACTGCTCCCCGACACCGAACTGATCGCCCGCGCGAAGGACCGACTCACGCGCACCAGGGACACCACTCACCGGAAGGAGTCCGACGATGCGTGACCGCGAGAGCTGGCACCGGCCCGTCAGTGCGGAACTGACCCGGCTGTGGGACGAGGTACCGCCCGAACTGGGCACCGTGAAGCCCAGCCTGCTGTGCCAGACTGAGTTGGCGCTGCGCGTCCTGGAGCGCGTGGCGCCCGACGAGCCCGCCTCCGGGGCGTACCCCCTCTTCGGCGGCTACGACTTCGCTCGGGCCCGCGGCTACGTCACGACTCCCACGCACGAGGTGCTGCTCACCGCCGGTCGCCATCTGCTGTGGCATCTGCGCCGACGGCGCACCTGGCACCAGACGCTGGAGACCTATCTCGCCCTCCCCGAGCGGCTGCGCGCCTACGACGCTCCCACCCTCGATCGTCCCGCGCGACGTCGCGAACCAGCCGTCGCCTCGGACCGTTTCACCGTGTACGACACCGCTCTGGCCGCCCTGCCTCCGCTGGCCCGCAAACCCCTCCCCCTCGCTCCGGCAGGTCGCGCCACGTTCGTCGACCGGCGACGGCCCACGTCGGTGACTCTTCCCGAGTGGCTCCGGCCGGAGCCGGGTCCCGGGCACGAGCCGGAGGCGGGACGTCCGGGAAAGGGCGCACCCCTCACGATCACCCGCGCCGAACTCGTGCAGACGGCACGCTGGATGGATGCCACCGAACGGGACAACGAGATCGAGCACCCGGGCCACTGGGAGGATCGCCTCACGGAGCTGCACATCCTGCCGCGCGACGCGGACGGTCTCGGCTTCTCCGGGGAAGGCGAGCTCCGCCTGGACGGCCTGCTGCACCTCGCGGGCATGGTGGGCGCCGGCAAGTCGACCCTGATGACCCTCCTGGCCGTGTGGGCGGCACGCTGCACCCCGCAGCTGCGCACCACTCTCGTGGTGGGCGACGTCGCCGAACAGCTCCGCCTCACGACACTGCTGTGCGACCTCGGTCTGGCCGCGACGCCCGTGCTCGGCCTGACCACCCGTGAGACCCATGTGCGGCGCCTGCACAGGCGCCTCGCGTCCCGTGGCCTGCCCAATCTCCTGGACCACGACGATCCCGGTTTCGATCACCTGAGCACCGTGTGCGTCGTGGACGCCCTGCGCGGAACCGAGACTGCACAGCCCCTCCGGTTCGCGGACGCGCCGTGCACTGCGCTCCACCCGGAGAGGAAACGGGCGGACAACCGGCAGCCGGAGACGGCTCTCCCCGAGCCCTACGAACCCGGAGAGCGGCGCCTGCGGTCCGGCGACGAGGGCGTCCCGGAGGCGAAAGGAACCCCGCACGGCTGCCCTGCCTGGTACGCGTGCCCCCGTCACCGCGCGGCCCGCGAACTCGTCGACTCGCTGATCTGGGTGGCCAACCCAGCCAGCCTCGTGCAGTCGGCCGTGCCGCGTCACCTCGGAGACGAGCGGCTGCGCCATCTCGAACTGGCCTGCCTGCGCAGCGACATCATCATCGTGGACGAGTCCGACTCAGTACAGATGAAACTGGACGAGATCTTCGCGCCGTCGGCGACGCTCGTGTCGCCCGGCCCCGAGTCCTGGCTCGACCAACTGCAGACGCACCGGATCGAGGAGCTGTCCCGGCAGGGCCGGCTGCCGCTGACCGACCAGGAGGTCGAGCGTTGGTCCGCCTCGCTCACGGTGGTACACGCCGCGACGGACCGCCTCTACAAACTGCTCATTTCCGACGCGGACCTCCGCGAGTGGGCCGATATCGAGTACTTCAGCCCGTGGACACTGCAGGAGAAGCTGCTGCGCTCGTGGTTCACGCAGGATTCCGGCCCCGGGGCGCCGGACGGAGTGCCGGACGAGGCGGAACTGTACGAGGCCTACGAGGACGACGCACCCGCTCCCGAGCAGCCGGGTCTCGAGGCGGATGCCCGGCGGGCCGAACTGACCGAGCGCTTCGACGACTTCCGCGACGATCCCTTGGGTGGTCGCGGCCCGTACGGGAACGCCACCGACGAGCTGGTGCGCCTCGCTCAGGACCTGCTCACCACCCTGTCCTCCACGGACACCAGGGCGCGTGTCCTCGCTGTGCTGCACCCCCTGCTGTCGGGCACTCCGGCGGCCGGGAAGGCTCGGGATGAGCAGTGGCTGGATCTGACGGCCCGGCGCCTTGAGTTCATGCTGCTGCTGAGCGCCCTGAACCAGCGGCTGGACCGGTTGGTCTTCCTCTGGCCGCAGGTCGAGGCCGCCCTCCACCTCGACTCGACCGGCAACGAGCTCTCCCGCCGGCCTCCGCTGGACTACGCACCCCTGGTTCCTGAGGCGCCGATGGGCAACGTCCTCGGTTTCCAGTACCTGCCCGACGAGCGGGAACACAACCTGGACGGGCAGCGCAGCGGCACCCTGCGCTTCTTCCGGTGCGCGGGGGTGGGTCGCGAGCTCCTTCTCACACTTCCCGACGTGGGCGCCGATCCAGGACGCCGGCGCAAGGGACCCCACGTCGTGTTGATGTCCGGCACCAGCTGGGCGGGCAGGTCGACTCGCGCACATGTCGTCGCCCCCGTCGGCGCTGTCCTCACACCATCCCGCCGGTCGCTGGAAGCAGTGAGCGAGTCGGTCTTCACCACCCACTTCCTGTACGACGACGAGGGCCGCCCCCTCAGTCTGTCCGGCACGGAGCCCAAGGCACGGCCGGCCGCCTGCAAGGCGATGGTCCGACGACTCGGGCTCCCCGGCCGGGGCGGCGCGCCGAGTCCTCTGGAACAGGAACTGGCCAAGGTCGCCGACAGTCGTCGGCGCCGGGCGATCCTCCTCGTCGGCAGCTACAAGGAGGCGAACACGGCGGCCGACACCCTGCACGAGATGGAGCGCTGGCACGGCCGGGTCCGAGTGCTGGCCGCCGACGACGCCGATCTGGAACAGGCCGTACGCGGTTCGGGAGCCCCCCGCCCGGAGGAAGAACGGGCCACGGCTCTGCGCAGGGGCGACCTCGCCACCTTCGCCGAGGACCCGGCGGCGGAGATCCTCGTGGCGCCGCTGATGGCCGTGGAGCGCGGGCACAACATCCTCAACGCCCAGCGCAACGCGGCCTTCGGCACGGCCCTGTTCCTGGCCCGGCCGCACCCGCGCCCCGACGACCTCGCCCTCGCGGTGTTCGCGATCAACGACTGGGCGACACGGTTCGCCCGCGACGAACCCGGTCTGGCGCAGGGCACGTTCAGCAAACTCGCCATGACCGCGCGGGACCTGGACGAGGCCGGTCTCGCCTTCCGCCATGTGGCCCGGGGCGAGTGGCGGCGACTGCTGTCACGCCGGTACATCTACTCCCGCCTGTCCGATCAAGAGAAGAAGTCCTTCACCTGGGACCAGCTCGTGACGATCTGGCAGGTCATCGGCCGCCTGGTGCGTGGCGGCGTGCCGGCGCGGGTCGTGTTCGTCGACGCCCGCTTCGCTCCGCGCACCGCCAAGCTGCTGTCTCCAGGAGCGACGGCGGTGTCGCTGCCCGAGGAGGACGGTCTGCTGACCGGCCTGAGGGACGTCCTCGCCCCGTACTTCGCAGACGGCACACAGCCCGGGGACTGCCCCGATCCGGCGGACCCGGTGGTCGCCCGGCTCCTCTACTCACCGCTCTACAAGGCGCTACGCGACATCACGCACCACACCTCCTGAACTCAGGCCTCTCCTCCGGAAGGACCCACCCATGGCGCGCCCCTATGCCTCCATCCGCACCGCCGCCGCCCGCCCCGTCTCCCCCGAGGCCTCGGTCGTTGAGCGGTACCGTGCGCTGCCCTTCCCCGAGGAGTGGACCGGCTCGCTCCTCACGCTGTGCAACGCGGGCCGTGAGAAGCCCCTGGAGAGCGTCCCCACGTTCCGCATGGACCAGGTCGTTCAGGCCCTCGCACCCGACATCCTGGTACGACCCCGCCCGAACCAGCACCGAGAGGAGGGCAGAGACTTCTGGCTCTACGCTCCGGAGGGCGTCCCCGATCCACTGCCCGACACGGCGCTGAAGGGCCTCCTCGGCGCCTGGCTGAGGGATCTGCGCCCGGAGCCCGAGTTCCGTTCCCTGCTCTCCGAGACCCGGTCCGCTCTGCTGGAGCGCCCGCCCCGGTGGCAGGAGGGCGTGCCTGTGGAGCTGCTGCGCTGCGACCGGCTGACCACCGGCGGTACCGCCGCGCCCGGTCCTCGTCAGTTCCAGCTGACCACCGACTGGCTGGCCCGGCGCATTCTCGCCCTGGAGCCCTACGATTTCGGGGCAGGGTTGCTTCACTTCCGGGCCATGCCCCGGGGGCCCCGGGACAGGGGGGCGGAACTGGTGTCCCAGGCCCTGGAGTTCGAGGACGACCGTGGTTCCGAGTGGTACTCGGTCGTCCTCAACATCACGCTCCAGACAGTGCCCTTCGACCCTCTGCCCCACTTCCACGTGCACAGCCACATCCGCAGGTACGCGACCCGGGTCAGTTCCAGGACCGGGCGGCTGTACCTGCCCTTCGGCCGTCGGACCACCGTACTGTTGCGGCCGCGTGTGCCCTGGCTGCCGGGAGCTCCGGCGAGCGACCGGTTCGCGGTGGCGCGGCTGGCCTGGAGCAAAGGCGCGCATGACTGGGTCGGGGGCGGCCCCGCCGGAATGCTGCGCGGCATGTCCCTCACGGAGTCCTTCCCGGACGCCGGGGCCATCCTGACCGATCCCCGGGGCTGGCTGACGGACGGCATGCGGGCGGCCGTCCTGTACAGCACGGCGATGGGCTCGCACAGAGTCGGCGCCGGTCTGATGACCGACCAGCGCTCGAAGATCGTGGAATGGGCCCTGCAGGCCCTGCCGGAGCAGCTGCGGCCGGTACCCGCGCTGATCCGCACCCGGCTGTCCGGCAGCACGCCGGACAACCCGCGCCAGGAGTCCTCGAAGGAACCGGTCAAGACGGAGGAGGAGCGCAGGCGCGCGGAGGCCCGCCGTATCGGCACGGCGTTCGCGCTGCGCCGTCTGTCCCCGACTGCGGAACCGGGCGAACTGCCCGTCCTTGAGGCGCGGTTGCTCTGGCAGACCACGGTGATGCGTGACACCGCGATCGCCGCGCTGGCCACGCACCTGGACCTCAAGGGTGACGGAGGCGTGCCGGCCTCCGCGGAGGACTACGACGGCCCCGTGGTCCTGGAGTGGCAGTCACCCGAACTGACCGTGCGCCTGCGCTGCCGCAGGCTGACGCGGTCCCTCGGTCACGACCTGCGCCTGCCCGAGGGCGCACGGCACTCTCGTGAGGCCGTCACCACCGCGATCCGGGAACGCCGCAGGGAGATGGCTGCCTTCCTCACGGAGGAGGCATCCCTCCCTGCTGCGGAGTCTGTGCCCACGCTCGCCCTGGTGGAGATCGACCGGGCGAAGGACTTCACGTCCGCCGACCACGACGCCAAGTTCGCGCTGCGGCTCGGCTGCGCCGACTCCGGCGTGCTGACCCAGTTCATGGCGGTGCCCAAGAAGGCCCAGGGCTACAACAGCGAGAAGAACAAGGAGTTCCGCGCGGCCAAGGCCTGGGACGACGGGCTGCGACAGCTCGGTGTGCGCGTCCATCCCGAGCACAGCCTCGGAGACCGGCTCCCCGAGGGCATGAGGTACGCGGCGGTGTGGATGGTGCGCAGGAACCGGCGCAGCCGCACGCGGTGGGCCGGCCATGTGCCGGTCGCGGTGCTGGTCACCCCGGACCCGTCCGGCGAGGGACTGGCCCGGGTGGAGGGCTGGGACGACCGGGCGCGCGCGTGGGTGCCGTATCCCACGATGCTGTTGCGGCTGACCAGGGAGGCCGAGGTGCCTGCCGGTCCGGTGCCGGTGCCGCGTGACGGCGAGGCCCCGGTGGCCCGGCTGTCCTGGTGGGCGGACATGAGGGAGCAGCGGCAGGCGACCGAGGAGTGGCTCCAGCGAGTGCGCCGCACGCTGCGCGGCACGCCGACCCTGCTGCTGGCGCACGGACAGAACATGCGCTCGCACTGGACCTGGCTGCAGGACGGCAACGTGGTCATGGACAAGTTCCGTGACGGCCACGCTCCTTCCCGTCGGCTGGACCCGGACCTGCGGCTGGTCCGCGTGCGCACCGCACGCGACCGGGAGACCGCACAGTGGTGGGCCGTGAATCCAGACGGGGCGAACGGCCTGGCCGCCCACCTGTGGACGGACCCGACCACGGCCCCGGAATCCGCCCGAGTGTTCTGGTCGACGACACCGAAGGCACGCACCTTCAAGCTGTCGGTGGCCGCCGACAAGCTGGCGCCGCGCGTCAACACCAAGGGCAAGGTCACCATCGACACCGACAAGGCCGCCTGGAACCCCGGTCTTGTGGAGCTCGCCGTCCTGGGCTGTCACCGCGAGGACGGCGACGAACCGGAGGCGCTCGCCCTGGCCGTCCACCAGCTCCGGCAGGCCCCGGACCTGCCGGACGCACTGAGCCTGCCTCTACCCCTGCACCTGGCCGGCCTGGCCCAGGAGTACGTGCTGCCGACGGTCAGCGAGGACGGCGAGGAGACCGCCGGCACCGTGACCGACGCCGACCCGGACACGGCCGCGGCGCCGGGTGCCGAGACGGCACCCGAGCTGGGGGCGTTCCCGGAGCAGCTCGCGCTGTCCCTGGACACGGATGAAGTCGGTTGGGGGCCGGGGGCGCCCTGAAGGGGCACGGGGACCGCGCGACCGGCCACGGCGGAGCCGCGGGGCGGACGGACGGCACGCCGGGGCGCTTCCGGCGAAGCGCTCAGTGCGCCCCGCCCACCTCCCTCGCCCACTGGCGGACAGGCCGCGCGTCCGGTGCCATCGGATGGAGGAAGGGACGGCGCGGATCGGCTTCCGCCCAGGGCACCAGGGCGCCATCCGGCGTGCCCGGCGCGGGCAGGTGCAATGCGAGGCGCCGGTACACCTCACCGGCGTGTGCGGGCCGGTCGGCCGGCTTCTTCGCCAGGAGTTCCAGGACCAGGGCCTCGATCGCCTCCGGTACGTCCGGGCACAGGGCCCTCAACGGTTCGGGCTCGGCCTCCGTGTGCAGCCCCGGCACCATCAGCGGTGACTCGTGCTCGAACACAGGTCTGCCGGTGAGCATCTCGTGGATCAGGCAGCCGAGGGCGTAGAGGTCGGTACGCCGGTCGACGGACTCGCCCATCACCTGCTCAGGCGCCATGTACAGGAAGCTGCCGAGCCGTTCGCCGGTCGTGGTGAGCTTCTGGGCGTCGTCGAGGATGGCGGCCACGCCGAAGTCGAGCACCTTGACGACACCGTCGGTGCGGACGCGGACATTGCCCGGCTTCAGGTCCCGGTGAACGACCTTGCGGGCATGGGCCGCGGCCAGGACGGAGCAGATCTGCACGCCGACCGCCGCGGCCTCCTCCACGCTGAGCGTCTCACGCTCCGCGATGTAGTCACCCAGGTCCAGCCCTTGGACGTACTGCATGACCAGGTAGTGCGTGCCGGTCTCGACGCCCAGGTCGTACACCGCCGCGAGTCCCGTGTGGTCGAGCTTGGCTACGGCCTTGGCCTCGCGCTCGAACCGTGCGGCGTCCTGGGCGATCTGCGCGGACGTCACTCCGCTCGCCGGGGCCATCGTCTTGACGGCGACACCTCGGCCCAGGTGCTCGTCGTCCGCCATCCACACCTGCCCCATACCCCCGTGACCGATGGCGCTCTTGATGCGATAGCGCTTGCCGATGAGCGTTCCGATGTCCATAGGTGACCGAGTGTGCCACTGTCATGTACGGCGAGGCATCACCCACCTGAAGAAGAAGAGTTCACAGCCGAAAACGCCATACGTATTGACTGAGTTCACAAACGCTGCTCTCATGGGAACCTCAGACATTACGACCCGCCACCCCCACCCCACCGGCTACGGTGAAGGCGCAGGTCGGCGCGGGAACGAGTGAGGGTTTTGTGGACGTCTTCAAGGTGCACGAGCAGCTGATCGCCGACTACCGGGCCTTCACCACGAGTTCGGTCGTCCTGAAGAACGACCGGATCAAGAGCGCGGTCGACGAGGCGCTCGTCCAGGGCGACCAGTGGCCTCACCCCTGGCTGTCCCTCAACCCGAGTTTCCAGCCGGGCGGCTCGGTGACCGAGCTCGTACAGGAGGGCCTGCTGCACCCCGAGTGCGAGCGGATCTTCCGCGTCGGCAAGGGGAAGGACGGCTCGCCCGACCAGGGTCGCCCCATCGCCTTCCACCGCCACCAGCGGGACGCCGTCGAGGCCGCCCGTTCCGGCGGCAGCTACGTCCTGACCACGGGCACGGGTTCGGGCAAGAGCCTCGGCTACATCGTCCCGATCGTCGACCACGTGCTGCGCGTCAAGCAGGAGGGTGCGGCCTCCGGCGTCAAGGCGATCATCGTGTATCCGATGAACGCGCTTGCCAACAGCCAGAAGTTCGAGCTGGAGAAGTTCCTGCGCCACGGGTACGGCGAGGGCGGCGAGCCGGTCACCTTCGAGCGCTACACCGGGCAGGAGAAGGAGGACGAGCGCGAGCGGATCCTGGAGAGCCTGCCGGACATCCTGCTCACCAACTACGTGATGCTGGAGCTGATGCTCACCCGGCCGCGCGAGCGCAAGGCGCTGATGCGGGCCGCACAGGGACTGAAGTTCCTCGTCCTGGACGAGCTGCACACCTATCGCGGCCGGCAGGGCGCGGACGTGGGCCTGCTGGTCCGCCGGGTACGCGACACCCTGGCCGCCGACGATCTCCAGTGCGTGGGCACCTCGGCGACCATGTCCACCGAGGGCACCCTTCAGGACCGCCGGCGGGCGGTCGCCGATGTCGCGACCACCCTTTTCTCGACCCCCGTCACCCCGGACCGCGTGGTCGGCGAGACCCTGGTCCGCGCCACCTCCGGGCGTGAGCCGGGCGACGCCGAACTGACCGACCGGGTGCGGGCGAACGCCCCCTCGACCGACTACAACGTCCTCAGGGACGACCCGCTCGCCGCCTGGATCGAGACCGAGTTCGGGCTGCTCACGCTCACCGACGGCCCGGACAAGGGCGCTCTCGTACGAGCCGAGCCGACGACCGTCAAGACGGCCTCCGAGAAGCTCGCCGCCCGCACCGGTGAGTCGGAGGAGGCGTGCGTGGCCGCCATCCGCGACACCCTGCACGCGGGTTCGCAGGCCGAGGACGAGACGAAGAGGCCCCTGTTCGCCTTCCGCCTGCACCAGTTCCTGTCCAAGGGCGACTCGGTGTACGTGTCCCTGGAGGACGAGGAGAACCGGCACATCAGCCGCACCTACCAGCTGCGTGTGCCGGGCGCCAAGGAGAAGATCCTGCTGCCGCTGTCCTTCTGCCGCGAGTGCGGCCAGGAGTACCTGACGGTGGCCCGCGAGGAGCGCAAGGACGGCTCGTTCGCCTTCCGGCCGCGCACCGAGGACGACGAGGACAACGGCTACCTGTACGTCAGCGCCGAGAACCCCTGGCCCGAGGACACCGGCAAGGCGATCGACGAGCAGCGCTTCCCGGACAGCTGGGTGGTGACGGACGACAGGAAGGGCGTCCCGGTCCTGGCCGACAGCCGGCGCAAGCGAGTTCCGCAGCAGACGTGGGTGAAGCCCGACGGATCGGTGGTCGACCGTGGGCAGGGCCTTTACACGGCCTACATCCCCGTGCCCTTCATGTTCTGCCTCAACTGCGGTGTGAGCTACGAGACCGCGCGCGGCAACGACTTCGGCAAGCTGATGACGATGGACCGCGAGGGCCGCTCCACGGCGACCTCCCTCATCAGTTCCAGCATCGTGCGCCATCTCAAGGAGCTGCCGCTCTCCGAACTCGACGACGACGCCCGGAAACTGCTGACCTTCGTCGACAACCGCCAGGACGCCAGCCTCCAGGCCGGTCACTTCAACGACTTCGTCCTGGTCACCCAGCTGCGCGGCGGTCTGTACCGGGCGATGGTCGAGGCCGGCGAGGAAGGGCTGCTGCACGAGGACGTGGCACCGGCCGTGGTGAGGAAGCTCGGCCTGACCCCGCAGGACTACTCCCAGAACCCGAAGGAGCCGTCGGGGCAGGCGAAGCGCACCCTGCGGGCCCTGGCCAAGGTGGTCGAGTACCGGCTGTACCTGGACCTGGAGCGCGGCTGGCGGGTCACCATGCCCAACCTGGAACAGACCGGTCTGCTGCGGCTGGAGTACGCCGACATACGGGAGATCTGTGAGGACGAGGAGCGCTGGGCCCAGGCCTGCGGCTCGCTGCGCTCCGCCGATCCCCTGAAGCGCGCCGAGCTGTCCCGCATCCTCCTGGACGAGATGCGGCGTGTACGTGCCGTGGACTTCCCGTACTTCGAGCAGGCCGAGTTCGACGAGTTGCGCAGGCTGTCGTACCTGCTCAACGACGCGTGGGGACTCGCCGAGACCGAACGCACCCCGCCTCCGCCCGGTACGGCGTACACCCGCCCGGGCCGTCCGGGCCGCCCGCGCGGTGAGCAGAACCTGACCGCCAGGTCCGACTTCGGCCGGTTCCTGCGCAGGCCGGGCCAGTTCCCCGCGCTGGGACGGCCGCTGGACATGGCCGAGGCGCAGGAGCTGATCGTCGACCTGGCCAAGGTGCTGGCGGATGCCGGTCTGCTCACCGAGGTCCCGGCCGGACGGGGCGAGACCCCCGGTTACCGCATCAACCACACCACCGTGGTCTGGACGGCCCGCGACGACGAGTTCGGTGCCGTGGACCGGCTGCGCCGCACCTACGGCAAGGGCAAGGGCCCGCGGGTGAACCTGTTCTTCAAGGACCTCTACAAGAGCGTCGCCTCCACCCTCGCCGGTCTGGTGGCCCGGGAGCACACCGCGCAGGTGCCCGCACCGGTCCGCGAGACCCGCGAGGAGGACTTCCGCAAAGGCATCCCCCTGCCCGTGCTGTACTGCTCCCCCACGATGGAGCTCGGCGTCGACATCGCCAGCCTGAACACGGTGGCGATGCGCAACGTCCCTCCCACGCCCGCCAACTACGCGCAGCGCAGCGGCCGGGCGGGCCGTTCCGGACAGCCCGCGCTGGTGACCACGTACTGCGCCACCGGCAACAGCCACGACCAGTACTACTTCCGCCGTTCGAACCTGATGGTGGCGGGCTCGGTCGCCCCGCCCCGCCTTGACCTCGCCAACGAGGACCTGGTGCGCTCGCACATCCACGCCATATGGCTGGCCGAGACCCACCTCGACCTCGGCAGGCGCATCCCGCACTTCGTCGACGCCGACGGCGACACCCCCTCGCTGCGGATCTACCCGCAGTACGTCGAGAAGATCCGCGACCCCGCGGCGCAGCGGCGCGCACTGCGCCGGGCGACCGCGGTGCTCAAGGACTCGATGGATGTCCTGAGGGCCACCTCGTGGTGGGACGAGCAGTGGCTGGAGCGCACGGTCGAGAGGGCTCCGGGCGGCTTCGACAACGCCCTCGGCCGCTGGCGCGAGCTGCTGCGGAAGGCTCTGAAGGAACGCGAGATCCAGCACCGCCGCATCGTCGACAACACGCTGGGCAAGGACGCCTCGGCGCAGGCCGAGCGCCGCCGCCACCAGGCGGAGACGCAGCTGAAGCTCCTGAAGAACGAGGACAGGAACGGCAGCACTCTCCTGTCGGACTTCACGCCGTACCGCTACCTGGCCTCCGAGGGCTACCTGCCCGGCTACTCCTTCCCCCGGCTGCCCCTGGCCGCGTTCATCCCGGGCACCGGCCGGGCCGCACGCGGCCAGGACGGTGACTACCTCCAGCGGTCGCGCTTCATCGCGATCCGGGAGTTCGGCCCCGGCGCCTTCATCTACCACGAGGGCAGCCGCTACCAGGTGGACCGCGTCCAGCTGCCCACCAGTGCCTCCGGCGACCTCCAGACCGAGGAGGCCAAGGTGTGCGAGCACTGCGGCTACCTCCACGTCGGGGAGGAGCTGGAGAACACCTGCGACTTCTGCGGCGTGGAGCTGACGGAATCCCGCTACAACCTGCTGCCGCTGCGCACGGTCTTCACCAAGCGCCGCGACCGGATCTCCTCCGACGAGGAGGAGCGCCAGCGGACGGGCTACTTCGTCGAGGTGTCGTACAAGTTCAACAAGCACGGTTCGCGGGACGGTTCGCTGAACGCGGCGGCCTCCGACGCGGGCGGTGCCGCGCTCGCGGACCTGACCTACGGCGACAGCGCCACGGTCCGCCTCACCAACCTCGGCCACCGGCGCAGCAAGCAGCGCTCCGGCTTCTGGCTTGACCCCGTCGAGGGCAAGTGGCTGGACGCCAAGAAGGACCAGGACAAGCCGGGCAAGCTCACCTCCGACGAGCAGGACGGTCTGGAGAGCGCGGAGAAGGCGGACCGCAAGGTTCCGGTGATCCCGTACGTCCAGGACACCCGCAACATCCTGGTGCTCCAGCTGGCCACACCGGTCACCGCCGAGATGGCGGTCACGCTCCAGTACGCCCTGGAGCGGGGCATCGAGGCCGAGTTCCAGCTGGAGGACAGCGAGCTGGACACCGAGCAGCTGCCGCCCTTCGACGGGCTCCGGGACCGCATCCTGTTCATCGAGAGCAGCGAGGGCGGGGCCGGCGTCCTGCGGCGTCTGCAGGCCGAACCGGACGCGCTGCGCCGGGCGGCCGCCCGCGCGCTGGAGATCGCCCACTTCACCTCGGACGGCACGGACAAGGGTGGCCGCGAGGACGGGCCGACGTGCGAGATGGGCTGCTACGACTGCCTGCTGTCGTTCGGCAACCAGCGCCACCACCAGGTCATCGACCGCCACCTCGTGAAGGACCTTCTGCTGAGCTTCGCCGGGGCACTGGTCACCGACACCGGTCCGGGCGTCTCCCGCGACGAGCACGCGCAGGCGCTCATCGACGGCGCCGACAGCACGCTGGAGCAGCGCTTCGTGTCCTTCCTGACCCGCAACGGGCTGCGGCTTCCGGACAAGCAGCAGTTCTTCGTCTCCAGCGCGCTGTCCCGCCCGGACTTCGTGTACGAGACGAGGATGGGCCCGGTCGCGGTCTTCATAGACGGCCCGCACCACGACGACGAGCTTCAGGCCCAGCGCGACGAGGACGCACAGGAGCGGTTGTACGACGACGGCTGGGAGGTCATCCGCTTCCGCCATGACGACGACTGGCCCGAGGTCACCCGCAGGTACGGTTCCGTGTTCGGCGTCAGCGACTGACCCACGCCCTCGACTCCACCCCGTATGTCTCTCCCGAAAGGTCCGCCGATGCCGTCGACGAGCCAGTCCACCACCGCCGCGCCCGCCCAGGACGGCCACCCGGACTTCCCGGTCGGTCTGCTGGTGCGGGCCCGCGGCCGTGAGTGGGTCGTCCTGCCCAAGTCGACGCCCGAGATGCTGGTGCTGCGCCCGCTGGGCGGCACCGACGACGACATCGCGGGGGTGCTGCCCGCGCTGGAAACGGTAGAACACGCCCGTTTCGCCCCGCCGAGCCCGTCGGACCTGGGCGACCAGTCGGCGGCCGGACTGCTGCGCAGCGCACTGCGGATCGGGTTCCGTTCCAGCGCGGGCCCGTTCCGCTCGCTCGCCGGCATCTCCGTGGAACCGCGCCCGTACCAGCTGGTGCCGCTGCTGATGGCGCTGCGCCAGGAGACCGTACGCCTGCTGATCGCGGACGACGTCGGTATCGGCAAGACGGTGGAGTCCGGACTGATCGCGGCCGAGTTGCTCGCCCAGGGCGACGCCCAGGGCCTGGTGGTGCTGTGCAGTCCCGCGCTGGCCGAGCAGTGGCGGGCGGAGCTGCGCGGGAAGTTCGGCATCGACGCGGAGCTGGTGCTGGCCTCGACGATCGGGCGGCTGGAGCGCGGCCGTATGTACGGGCACTCGGTGTTCCGCCGGGACCGCAACTACATCGTCTCGACCGACTTCATCAAGTCCCCGCGCCACCGGGACGACTTCATCAAGAACTGCCCCGACCTCGTCATCGTCGACGAGGCCCACACCTGTACCGCGGACAGCGCCCAGGGCGGCGGCAGGCAGCAGCGCCAGCAGCGGTACGCCCTCCTGCGCACCCTCGCCGACGACCCCACCCGCCATCTCCTGTTGGTCACCGCGACCCCGCACAGCGGCAAGGAGGAGCCGTTCCGCAACCTGCTGGGTCTGCTGGACAACCGGCTGGAGACGATGAGCCTGGACCGCGGGGCGGGCCGCGACCTGCTCACCCAGCACTTCGTGCAGCGCCGCCGGGCGGACATCCGGGACGACTTCCGCGAGGACGCGAACTTCCCGAGCGACCGACTCTCCGCCGAGGTCGACTACACCCTGCACACCGACTACCGCCGGCTTCTCGACGAGGTCATCGCCTACGCCCGGGAGACGGTCCGCAGCGCGGACGGCGCCCTCCAGCAGCGTATCCGCTGGTGGTCTGCCCTCGCCCTGCTGCGTGCCCTCGGCTCCTCCCCCGCCGCCGTGCGCAGGACCCTGCGTACCCGGGCGGGCGTGCAGGACGCCGACTCGGTGACCGAGGCCGACGCGATCGGCAGCCGCACGGTCGCGGACCCCGCCGACGACGAGTCGGCCGAGTCCGCCGACGCCGCCCCCGGCGCGCTGCTCGCCCCCGGCGACACCGACCCGGACGCGGAGAGCCTGGACGAGGAGGACAAGGCCCGGCTGCTGGCCATGGCGGAGGCGGCCGGAGCGCTCGCGGGCCCCGCCAAGGACCGCAAGCTCAAGCAGCTGATCGCCACCGTCAAGGAGCTGCTGGACGAGGGCTACAACCCGATCGTCTTCTGCCGGTTCATCTCCACCGCCGAGTACGTCAGGGAACACCTGGACAGCGCCCTCAACAAGAGCCGCAAGACGAAGACGTACGCCGTCCAGGCCGTCACCGGCGAGCTCTCCCCCGACCAGCGGATCGCCCGGATCGCCGAGCTGACGGAGGAGGGTGAGGACGGCGAGGCTCCCCTGGAGCGGCGGGTCCTCGTGGCCACCGACTGCCTCTCCGAGGGCGTGAACCTCCAGGAGAGCTTCGACGCGGTCGTCCACTACGACCTCGCCTGGAACCCCACCCGTCACGAGCAGCGCGAGGGCCGCGTCGACCGTTTCGGCCAGCGCCGGGACATCGTCAAGGCGGTCACGCTGTACGGCGCCGACAACGCAATCGACGGCATCGTCCTGGACGTCCTGCTGCGCAAGCACGCCCGCATCCGTAAGGCGACCGGCATCTCCGTGCCCGTCCCGGACTCCTCGGAGAACGTGATGCAGGCGGTCCTCGAGGGCCTGATCCTGCGCGGGGAGCGGCCGGAGTTCGAGCAGGAGAGCCTGTTCACGGTGGAGTCGGCGGTCGGGAAGCAGACGGCCGAGCTGCACCAGGCCTGGCAGAGCGCCGCGGAGCGGGAGACGGCCTCACGCTCGCGGTACGCGCAGAACGCGGTGAAGAAGGACGAGGTGGCGCGAGAGGTCGCCGAAGTCCGGGCGTCGCTCGGCACCGGCGAGGAGGTACGCCGCTTCACCCGCCGTGCCCTGGCCGCCCTGCGCGGCGTCCCCGGCTCGCCGCGCGGCGACGCGGGCGGCTTCACGCTGAACTCGGAGGCTCTGCCGGCGGCCCTGCGCGACGCGTTCGACACGTTCCTCGGTCCGCGCCACCCCCGTCCGGTCGTCTTCCACGACGCCCCCACCGCTCCTCGCGGCGAGGTGGCGCTCACCCGTACCGACCCGGTGGTGGCGTCGGTGGCCCGCTTCGTCCTCGACGCGGCGCTCGACGACCAGATGCCCTCGTGGCAGCGCCCGGCCCGCCGCTGCGGAGTGGTCCGTACGACGGCGGTCGCCAAGCGCACCACGCTGCTCCTGGTCCGCTACCGCTTCCAGCTCACCCTGCCGGGCCGCGACGGCGTGAACCGGCAGCAACTGGCCGAGGACGCGCGCGTGCTGGCCTTCCGGGGCGGTGCGAACGCCCCGGAGTGGCTGTCGGAGGAGGACGCCGTCGCCCTGCTGGAGGCCCGTGCCGCGCAGAACACGCAGCGCGAGTTCGCACAGCAGCGGATCGAGGGCATCCTCGGCTCGCTGGACTCGCTGATGCCGGTCCTGGAGGAGCGCGGAGAGGAGTTGGCGGCCCGCCTTCTGGACTCGCACCGCCGGGTGCGCGGTGCCTTCCGCGACGTGCGCGGCATGACCGGCCCGGTCCGCCGCGGCCTGCGCGTGGACGTCCAGGGCAGCCCGGACGTGCTCGGCGTGTACCACTACCTGCCGGTCCCCGTCCTCGACAGCACGAATGACACGAACGCCACGAGTGGCACGGTCGGTACGACCACGAACGGGGAAGCCAGCTGATGAGCCTCGCGAAGACCATCGTCACCGACTCCGTCCTCACTGTCGGCGGTCTCCTGCCTCCGGACACGCTGACCCGTGTCCGTGACGGCAAGGACGTCCCCGGCGCCCAGCCCTCCGACTTCGGGCTGTTCGCGGCCAACGACACGGTCCGGGACGCGGCCGAGCGTTCGTGGGCGTATCTGAAGGGCGTGTGGACGGCCTACCAGGACGGTCTGGCCAAGGAGGGCGCCGACAAGAACGAGGCCATCCCCGCCGTGGGCCTCACCGTCGAGCGCTGGCTGCTGCCGCTGTTCGAGCAGCTGGGCTACGGCCGCCTGCCGGACGGTCCGGCGGAGGGGCTGCCGTCGGCGGACGGCGAAAAGCGGTTCGCGGTCAGCCATGTCTGGCAGGGCGTGCCGGTCCACCTGACCGGCTGGAACGCGGCGCTGGACGGCCGGGGCGCGATCCCCCAACCGCTGGTCCAGGAGTACCTCAACCGCAGCGGTGAGCAGGCGCTGTGGGGCATGGTCTCCAACGGCCGCCTGCTCCGCGTGCTGCGTGACTCGACGTCCATGGTCGGCTCGGCATACGTCGAGTTCGATCTGGAGGGCATCTTCGAGGGCGACCGCTTCGCCGACTTCCTCCTCCTGTGGCGCCTGACCCACCGCTCCCGCCTCGAACCGCACAGCGAACAGGGCCCGGCCGGCTGCTGGCTGGAGAAGTGGCGCACCGAGGCGATCGCCAGCGGCACGCGCGCGCTGAACCAGCTCCGGCTGGGCGTGGAGAAGGCCCTGGTGACGCTCGGCAGCGGCTTCATCGCCCACCCGGCCAACACCAGGCTCCGGGAGAACCTGCACGAGTCGGAGGTGACGGTCCGGGACATGCATCCGGCGCTGCTGCACCTCGTGTACCGGCTGCTGTTCCTGTTCGTAGCGGAGGACCGGGGCCTGCTGATCCCGCAGGACGCCCCGGCGGAGGCACGCGAACGCTACGAGAACTACTTCTCCACGGCCCGCCTCCGCCGCACGGCCATCCGCCGCACGGGCGGTCCGCACGGCGACCAGTGGCACGCCCTGAACCTGGTTCTGAAGGGCCTGGGTACGGAGGGCGGCCGACCGGAGCTGGGCCTGCCGGGCCTCGGTGGCCTGTTCGAGCGTACGAAGTCGGACAAGGTCCTGGAGGGCCTGGAGCTCCCGAACGAGGCACTCTTCACAGCGATCAAGGCCCTGTCAGTCGTCATCGACCCGAAGCTCAACCGCCCGCGCCGGGTGGACTACCGCCATCTGGGCGCGGAGGAACTGGGCTCGATCTACGAGTCCCTGCTGGAGCTGGTCCCCCGCTTCGACCCGGCCGCGAACACCTTCGAGCTGCGCACGCTCGCGGGCAACGAGCGCAAGACAACAGGCTCGTACTACACCCCGTCCTCGCTGATCGACTGCCTGCTGGACTCCGCGCTGGACCCGGTCATAGACGACGCGGTCAAGTCGGGCACAACCAGGGAGGAGCAGGAGGCGGCACTGCTCCGCCTGACGGTCTGCGACCCGGCGTGCGGCTCCGGCCACTTCCTGGTGGCGGCGGCCCGCCGTATCGCCAAGCGCCTGGCGTCGGTACGGACCGACTCGCCCGAGCCGAGCGCCGAGGACACGCGCACGGCGCTGCGGGATGTGATCAGCCGCTGCATCTACGGCGTCGACCTGAACCTGATGGCCGTGGAGCTGGCGAAGGTCTCCCTGTGGATCGAGTCCCTGGAGCCGGGCAAGCCGCTCAGCTTCCTGGACGCGCATGTCAGGCACGGCAACGGGCTGGTGGGCGCGACGCCGAAGCTGCTGACGGACGGGCTTCCGGACGACGCCTTCAAGGTGATCGAGGGGGACGACAAGACGTGGGTCACGAAGCTCCGTAAGCGGAACGTGACGGAGCGGGTGGCCTGGGAGACCCGGAAGAAGGGCGTCCACCAGGGCGAGCTGTTCTCGTCGACGACCGCGCTGACGGCGTCAAACGCGAAGATCGCACGCGAGGCCGCGAAGATCACCAACGCGCGGAACGATGAGCTGGAGTACGTCCATCGGCAGCGGGACGCGTATCTGGCCCTGACCGAGGGCCCCGACTCGGAGTACGTACGGGAGCGGGAGCTGGCCGACGCGTGGTGCGCGGCGTTCGTGTGGGAGAAGACCGAGGAGGCACGTCCGCCGGCTCTGACGTTGCAGGGGCTGCTGGACCTGCGGGAGGGCGGCTGGGCCAAGCTGCCGGAGGGGACGCGGAAGAAGGTCGCGGACCTGCGGGAGGAGTACCGGTTCTTCCACTGGCATCTGGAGTTTCCCGAGGTGTTCTCGGTGCCGGAGGATGCCGACGGCTCGGCCGTGGGGGTGGATGAACGGACCGGGTGGGGTGGGGGGTTCAGCTGTGTGCTGGGGAATCCGCCGTGGGAGCGGGTGAAGCTCAAGGAGCGGGAATTCTTCGCTACGCGGAGTGAGACGATCGCCGCGGCGTCCAACAAGGCTGCTCGAGAGCGGCTCATCAAGGCACTCAGCACCAGCGAGGAGCCGACAGACCGAGCCTTGCTCGCCGCGTTCACAGCGGCCAAGCGCCAGTCTGATGGCGTAAGCCACTTGCTTCGATTTTCGGGCCGCTTTCCACTCGCTGGACGCGGCGACGTCAATACGTATGCGGTGTTCGCCGAGACTGCATCTCAGGGCATCGCCTCCCACGGACGCTTTGGCTTGGTTTTGCCGACAGGTATCGCAACCGACGCCACAACAGCGCCATTCTTCTCCGACCAGGTGCGAAACGCGCGGCTCGCGTCCTTTCTAGACTTTGAAAACGAAGCATTCCTGCTGAGCCGGGCCGTACACCACGGGGTTCGCTTCTGCCTTTTGACAGTATCAGGCCGTGAGGAGCGCGTACATGAGGCATCCTTCGCCTTCGGCACGCGCTATATGGAAGACCTGCCCAGTCGGCGCTTCGCGATGCCGCCTGAGGAGATCCTACTGGTTAACCCCAACACGGGTACGCTGCCGGTGTTCCGATCGCGCCGGGATGCGGAGATCGCGTTGAACATCTACCGCCGAGTACCGGTTCTCACCAAACAGGGCGATCCACTCGGCAACCCATGGGAGCTGTCTTTCTCGAGGCTGCTTCATATGTCGGACGACGCCCCGCTGTTCCGCACCAAACAGCAACTCTTGAATGACGGCTGGAGCATTAACGGCAACATCTTCGAAAGAGGGGAACAACGCTACCTTCCTCTATATCAGGCGAAGATGCTGTACCACTTCGACCACCGGCTCGGCACATACGAGGGGCAGACCGAAGCACAGGCGAACCTAGGCACCCTACCCCGTGTTACGCCAGAAGAGCATGACGACCCCGAGTTCGTCACCATGCCGCAATACTGGGTACCGGAATTCGACATGGAAACGGACACGAAGAACAAGCCGGGAAGGTCCGCCACAAGGTCTGGAGTGGCGTCGCTACTCGCGGAGCGAGAGTGGGATCGAAAGTGGCTAATCGGATTCCGGAAAATCACCAACCAAAACAATCAACGCACACTGGTACCTTTTATCATCCCCACCCATGGGCTCGGCGACTCCGCGAACCTAATACTGCCGAAGGCAGGCGGATACATCGCCGCCTTCTACACCAACACGGCCTCCTTCGTCCTCGACTACGTCCTTCGCCAAAAGCTAGCGGGCACGAACCTGAACTACTTCCAGTTCGAACAGCTCCCAGCCCTGCCGCCTTCCACTTACGAGGCCGAGGAGCCGTGCTACGCAGGCCGCGTCGGGGACTGGATAAATGTCCGCGCATTGGAGCTGGTCTATACGAGCAAGGACATGGACCCGTTCGCTAGGGACCTTGGCGACGACGGAGCCCCATTCCGTTGGGGCGAACGGCGCCGTGAGTTTCTCCGCGCCGAACTCGACGCAGCGTTCTTCCACCTATATGGCCTCGACCACAACAACGTCGAACACGTCATGGAGACGTTCCACGTTGTCAAGAACGAAGACGAAGCCACCCACGGCACCTACCGCACCAAGAACCTGATCCTCGACATCTACGACCGCATGGCCGAGGCCAAACGAACCGGCACCCCCTACCAGACCCTCCTCGACCCACCCCCCGGCCAAGGCCCCCGCCACCCGGCGTAACCCGAACACCCCACCCCACAACACCCCGCCTGAGCACCCCCACCGGCGCGCCGCAAGCCCGCGACGCGCCCTCCTCGGCGTATCCACCGCCCACCCACGAGACCGCACAGGCAGCCGCATATGGAACCCCGCAACTACCGCATGGTCGTCTCGACCACGCAGGACTTCGTCACCGCATCCGCCGAGGCAGACCGGCAACTGCACCACTGGTTAGGGGTGATGAAGCGATACAACACCTCCGCCCTCGACGAAGGCCGTAACGAGATAGCCGAGGGCGTCACCCTCGACCACGACGTGACAGCCGGCCGACACGGTTCGTACTCCCGCTGGCGCCTGCGCGAGACCAAGGACCCCGCCCACGGCACCTGGCAGTCCACCGTGGTCGTCCGCTCAGGCAGTCGCCACGACAACCGCCGCACCTGGCTCCAGGTCGACATCGAGCACCAGCCCGCACCGGGCCAGAGCCCCGTCCGGGCCAACACCCCCGGCATAGCCAAGCTGCTCCTGGACGCCCTCCCCACCCAGGACGGCCTCGCCGATGTCGGCACGGTGCCGAAGTTCATCGAGCCGGACGACGTAGAAGAGGTCATCGAGGAACTCTGCGAGCCACAGCGCAGACTCCCCGTCATCGTGGCGAGCGTCCCCTACGGGCAAGATGCTGAGGCCTGGACGAAACAGATCGTCGAACCGGCCTTCCGCCACCTCAGCGGCCTCGCCGTCATGTACGTCCTCCGACAGGAAGCACAGCAGGCCTACGACGACGCCCTCGAATACCACCGCGTCTTCGGCGGCGGCATCCGCACCTACCTGCCCGGCGTGGACCCCGCATGGCGTCCCGACGCCCAGCGCCACCCAGTCATGTCCCGGACCACCCTTGAGGCCAACCCTCAGCGCGCGGCCGGCATCCTCGCCTCCCTGCCCCAACGGCTGGCCCTGCGGCACCCCCTTCCCGACCTCCTGAACACACTGCCCGTCCAGCGCACCCGCCCCCGACCGGCCGCCGACGACTCCAACCTCAAGGAACTGCGCGGTGAACTCCGGTCGGCCGAGGCTCTGCTGGAAGAGGCGGAACAACGCGAGGAGGCCCGCGACGAGGAGATCCGTGACTTCCGTCAGCAGCTGAAGCAGGCCGAGGACCGGGACTTCGAGCAGATCGTCGAGAACGACCAGCTCTACGGCGACCTCCAGGACGCCCGCAACAAGATCCGCTTCCTGCAGAAGCAGCTCGAAGAGGCCGGACTCCACACGCTCGTCCACGCCGCTCCCCCGGAACCGGCGGACCGGCCGACCACGTTCACCGAGATCCTGGACCGCATGGGCGAGTTCCCGCACCTGCGCTTCACGGGCAACACCAAGAAGACCAAGGACCTCGACGCCCAGTGCATCGGCAACTGGGTCACCGTCGCCTGGGACGCCCTGCACGCCCTCGACGACTACGCCGCCGCCTCCGCCGCGGGCACCACGAGCGGCGACTTCCGCCACTGGTGCGACAACCTGCCGGACGACTGCGAGAACCGCTTCCCGTCCGCCAAGGTCAAGATGAAGGAGTCCGAGACGGTCGGCAACAACACGAAGTGGCGTCGCCAGCGGACGTTTCCCGTGCCGAAGTCCGTCGACCCGGACGGGAAGCTCTTCATGCAGGCGCACCTCCGCGTCGGCGGAGGCAACACCGTGTCGCCGAGGCTGTACTTCCACGACGACGGCCCCGGTACGGGGTTCGTGTACGTCGGGTACATCGGCCCGCACCCGGACAACACGCAGACGTGAACGTCAGCGTGTGACGGCGAACCGTACGAACGCGGTCCACTCCAAGGCACCGACGGCCAGTTGGGCACGGGCACGTGCCTTGGAGTCACGGACGTGGACGATGCCGGGCGTCGCGGCGACCTCAAGGCAAGCTCCGCCCTCGTTGCCGCTGTAGCTGCTCTTGAACCAAGCGAGGTGCTCCGACTCGGCAGTGCTCATCATGCCCCCAGCATGCTTTTGACCAGGTCGAGGGACTCCTGCATGGTGAGTGCCTGCGCCCTGATACTCCCGTACCGTGCGGCCAGGATACGTACTTCCTCGGGGTCCGTTGACAGCCGTGCGGACCCCTGCACCTCGGCGTATCCCACCTGCTGTTTCCCTTTGGGCGTCAGCAGAATGAAGGCACCGCCCATCCCGGCGTGTTCAGTCCGGTCGGTCGGCATCACTTGCAGTTCGACATTGCGCAAGCCGGCCAGCCGAATCAAGTGCTCCAACTGCTCCTTGTGGACCTCCAGCCCACCCAATGGTCGTCGCAGCACGGACTCGTCGATGACGCAGCTGATCATCGGCGGAGGCCAACGAGTGAGGATCTCCTGTCGCGCGAGCCGTGATGTCACCCGCTGCTCGATGGTCTCCTCGTCCAGCAAGGGCTTCCGCATCTCATACAGCGCTCGAATCCGCCGCTCGGTCTGGAACAGCCCGGGGACGTCATGGCAGCTGTAGTCGTTGATCTCAACAGCCTCCCGCTCCAACCGCGCATAATCCTTGAACCAAGCCGGATGCCGAACCCGAGCCTTCGCCTTGGCCTTCTCGATGTCCTCGATCGTGGCCTTCAACAACCCACCCGCATCCAGCAGTTCATCCGCCGCCACCAGAAACTCGGCCTGCGGTGTCCGCCGCCCCCGCTCCAGCGACGAGACCAGGTCCTCGCTGTAGCCCAGCCGGTCCCCCAACTCCCTCTGTGTGAACCCGGCCCGCTCCCGCAGCAGTTTCACCTGCTTACCGACCGCCCGCATCAGGTCGCCGCTCAGCTCACCCTCGTCGTACGACTCCTGCGTCTCAGACACCACCCAGTACCCCCTGTCAGGTCACGACCGACACCCGGTACAGCACACCGTACGTACCGGTACGCACACCCTCCGTACTGGAGAAATGCCTGATCAGAGTAGAACGCCCCGACCACACTCAGTGACATGAAGTCGCAAATCTCCACCCCCCACTTCACCCAGCTCCTCAGCGCCACTCCACGAGGCGCCCGTCTCGCCCGCCTGCTGACGACCCACCAGCTCACCGAATGGGGCTGGCCCCCTTCCTGCACGACCAGCGAGTCCGCCGCCCTCGTCGTCGCCGAACTGTCGGCGAACGCGGTCACCCACGCCCGCGTCAGAGGCCGCTGCTTCCGCGTCACCCTCGCCATCGACACCTCGGACACGCTCCGTGTCGAAGTGACGGACCCACGAGGTGACCGACCACCCCGGCGCGGCACCGCCACCGCCCTCGCCCCCGACCTCACCTCCGAATCAGGACGCGGACTGCTCCTCGTGGACGCGTTCGCCACCCGCTGGGGCACGGCCCCCTTCCCGCCGTCCGGCAAGACCGTCTGGGCATGTCTCCCACTGCTCTGACCGCGAATACGAGACAGTCCGTCCACAGGCGGGCACGGGGCGTGGACAACCTCCCGAGGAGGTGGAGAGAATTCTGATCACACGGGTGGAGGGACACGTACGTGGGGGAAAGCAACACCGTCGGCGGCGCCGTGCCACGCATCCCGGCCGGGATCGAGGTGTACGCCGGCGAGGACGGGGCCGTGACATGGAGCGGTGTCGAGCTGACGGCCGACGTGATGCGGGAGTTACAGGCGGGGCCGTGGGCCGAGCGGGCCGGCGACCTGGCCGCCACGCGCGACATCGTCACCGAGTTACGGTCCCTGGCCACGACCGACATGGAGACCACCTTCATCGGCACACTCCTCGCGACCGAGCCGGAGCCGAAGGACTGGCAGTACGGCGAGGCCGTCGCCGAGGTGCTGTTGGAGCACTGGCACGGGGCGGTGTGGCTCTGGGACGGTGGCCGGGACCGGCGGACCCGCAAGGCGAGCCTGCCGGGTGCCGACCTGGTCGGCCTGTGTGTGGCGGACGGTTCGGCCACACTGTTGTTCGGGGAGGTCAAGTCCTCTTCGGAGGCGAAGAGCCCTCCGCAGGTCGTGACCGGCAAGGCGGACGGCATGATCGAGCAGCTCAAGCGGCTGAGTCTCGTGAACGACCACATGACGCTGCTGAAGTGGCTGCGCCACCGCTGCCGGACCGAGGAGCACATCAGCGCCTACCAGACCGCCGCACGGCGCTTCATCAGCTCGGCGGGCAAGGACTTCCGGCTCTTCGGTTGCCTGGTCCGCGACACCGCGCCGTTGGCGTCGGATCTGAGCGGTCCCGCCGCCGAGCTCGCCAAGACGGTCGTGGAGCCCATGCACGCCCTGCTGACGGCCTGGTACCTGCCGATCGCCAAGGCAACCTGGCCCACACACGCGACGGCGGGGGTGGGTGACAGTGGCTGACCTCGGCTGGCTGGAAGGCGCGCTCGACCCCGGGTTCGTGGAGGAGGCCGGGGAGCGGGCGCAGCGCGTGCTCATCGGATCCGCTCTGCGGGCCGTGCACGGGGAGGTGCCCGAGGGCTCCCCGCACAGCCGTGAGGCCGTCGACTTCGCGGTGGACGCCCTGGATCTGCTCGCGTGGGACGCGATCGCGAAGGATCCGAAGGCGGAGTCCACGCGGCGGCTGTGCGCGCAGATGTTCGCCCTGGCGCGGGCCCGGCTGCCGGAGGAGGACTCCCCCGAGGCCCGGCTCGAACTGCTACGTACCGCCTGCCTGGGCTGGATCGCCGACGAGACGCCGCTCGCCGCCCGGCTGCTCGCGGACGTCGAGCTGCCCTCAGTACCGGATCCGGAGGAGGACTGGGAGTCCCGTATCCGGCGGGGGGCGGCCGATGCGTGGCTTCTGCTGCTCCGCAAGCGCGGGTGGGACGATCTCGACGCGTTGGACCATCTCGTGGCGCGGCTGCGGAGCGAGCAGACGGGGGCGGAGGAGCCGTACCTGTCGGCGGCCGGTGAGGATGCCCGGCCCGCCGCCTGGGCGCTGGCAGCCCACTACCACCTGCTGAAGACGGCGGAGCTGCTCGCCGAGTACCTGGCAACCGGGAGCCTGCTGCGCCAGAGTCGCCCCAGCCGTCACTACGGGGTGCGTGAGCGCGTGCAGTCGCACTGCGACCGGGCCCTGGAGGCGGCCACCGCCTCGGCCGACCCCGATCTCGAAGTGCTCGTACGGCTGCTGACCGCCACGGCGGACCAGATCGTCGACAACAGCCTGTGGACGGTGGCCCGCGCGGTCAGCCCCGAAGTGAACGCCTTCGTGGCCTCCCTCGTCGACCGGGGCCGGCCACGTCCCATCTTCGAGGTGCTGCCGCCGCAGCGGATCGCCCTCGCCGAGCAGGGCCTGATCCGGACGGCGCACCGGAGTGTCGTGGTTAGCCTGCCGACCAGCGCGGGCAAGACACTGATCGCCCAGTTCCGGATCCTCCAGGCCCTCAACGCGTACGACAAGCAGCGGGGCTGGGTCGCGTACGTCGCCCCGAACCGGGCGCTGGTCAACCAGGTGACCCGGCGTCTGCGCCGCGACTTCGCCGATCTCGGTATCGGGGTGGAACGGGTCAGTCCCGCCCTGGAGTTCGACGGCCTGGAAGAGGACATGCTCACCGACCGCGGTGAGCGGCAGTTCCGGGTGCTGGTGTCCACGCCGGAGAAACTGGATCTGCTGCTGCGTTCGGGCTGGCAGGAGAAGATCGCCCGTCCGTTGTGTCTGGTGGTGGCCGATGAGGCGCACCATCTGGGGGTAGACGAGCGCGGGATCAAGCTGGAGCTGCTGCTGGCGACCGTCAACCGGGAGGCCCAGGACGCCGGGTTCCTGCTGCTGACGCCCTTCATCGACAACGGTGACACCATCGCCGAGTGGCTGGACAGCGGAAGCCGCCAGTCAGTCGGGCTGTCCGTGGACTGGACGCCGAACGACCGCATCCTCGCACTGGCACGACGCAAGCGGGCCGCGGGCAACGGCGGCTTCCAGGTCGAGCTGGAGCCCCTGGTCACCAGCCGAGGGACGCTCAGCGTCCCCGACCTCCTGCCCCTGGACGGGAACCGGCCCCTGGGCATGTCGTGGTCACAGGCCGGCAGCCCGACCAAACTCGCCGCGGCCACGGCGGCCGTCCTGGCCCAGCGAGGGCAGACCATCACGCTCGCCGGACGGCCCGACTACGCCTGGACGATCGCCAGGAGCATCGCGGGCGGCCGGCCGGATCTGACGGAGGTGAGCGAGGACCTGAGAGCCGTACAGGAGGTCGTGACGGAGGAGTTCGGCGCGGGCTTCCCTCTGGTGGGACTGCTCGCGAAGGGAATCGGCATCCATCACCGGGGCCTGCCGGAGGACATCCGGACGGCGACGGAGTTCCTGATGGAATCCGGTGACCTGACCCATCTGGTGGCCACAACTACCGTCGCGGCGGGCGTCAACTTCCCGGTGGCGAACGTCGTCCTGGCCTCCCATCAGTACCCGTACGGCAACGACATGCCCGCCTCCGACTTCTGGAACCTGGCAGGCCGTGCCGGCCGGGTCGAGCAGGGCGAGGTGGGCCTGATCGCCCTGGCCGCGCCGGACGAGCTACGGGCCGGGCAGCTGCGCGACTTCGTCGGCCGTAAGGTGGCGGACCTCAACTCCACCCTCGTCGACATGGTGGCGAAGGCGCAGAACAGCTTCGGCCACCTCGACCTGCACGTCCTCGCGCATATCCCGGAGTGGTCCGCCTTCGTGCAGTACCTGGCCCACACGTACCGGCAGATCGGGGACCACGAGGAGTTCGCCGAGGAGATCGAGCAGATCCTGCGTGGCACGCTGGGCTTCCAGGACCTGCGGCGTGAGAACCGCGGCTGGGCGGCGGAACTCACCCGCAGCGTACGGGCGTACGCGGAGCGGCTGACCGGCAAGGCGCTCACTCTGGTCGACAGCACGGGCTTCTCGTGGGAGAGCGTCGAGGCCACACTCGGCAGGCTGGGCGACGCGCGGATCGACCGCGAGGTGTGGGCCCAGCCGCTGTTCCAGGGCGACCGTCGGCCCCTCGCTCAGCTCATCGGCCTCATGCTGGAGGTGCCCGAGCTCCGCAAGGGCCTGGCCGAGATCGCCAAGGACCACGAAGGCCGCAGCGGTGACTTCATCGCCCGGGTCATGCAGGACTGGGTGAACGGGGCCTCCGTCACGCAGCTGGCCGCCGACCACTTCAAGAAGGCCGGCGAATCCGACGACCTCAAGGCGATCACCAAGTGCTGCCAACGCCTCTTCGGAGACATGGCGCCCACCGTCTCCTGGGGCCTGTCGGCGCTCCAGTCCCTGACCCTCGGCCAGGAGTTCACAGCACTGCCCCCGGAGTCTCAACGCGAACTGCGCAACATCCCGTCGTACGCGTTCTACGGCGTCCGCTCCGAGGCGGCGATCGCGATGCGGCTCGCCGGAGTACCGCGGTCGGCGGCGGCCCGCATGGCCACCACGGCCACCGCGCCCACCGGTCAGGAGGGTCGGACCACCACTCCCGCCGAGGCCCGCACCCACCTCGCCACGCTGCCCGACTCCGCCTGGCAGTCGGCTCTCGGTCCGAAGGGCGCGGCCTACCGGAGGGTTTGGCAGATTCTCGACGGGGTGCAGTGATCCGGTCGGGCGCTCAGACCACGCACAGGGCCCACAGGGCGTAGGCCCGCCGCGCCTCGGCAAGGTGGGCGGCCGTGGCGTCCGGTACCCCGAAGGAACCCACCGCCCGGTCCGCCAGCAAGCGCAGGTGATCGGCTGCCATACGCACCTTTTCCCCCTCGACACGGTGCCGCTCGGCCGCCAACGCCTCGTCCCGCCGCCACAGGTCCGCCAGTGACCTGTCCCCCGGATCCTCCGCGTCGTGGACGGTGGGTACGCGCGGCAGATCTTCCTCTGTGAGGAGCGGCACGGGCCAGTCGGCGAGTTCGTCGTCATCGTCTTCGGTCTCACCGTCGAGGATGCGGCTCACCACGGTCCGGACCGCTTCCGAGCGGGCGACCTCGGCGGCAAGCGCGTCGAGCCGGTCGAGCACAGGCGGAACCGCGGCACGGTCGCGGGAACGGAGCAGGGCGCCGAGTTCGAGGAGTGCCTCACCCCCTGACGCCTGGGCGCTGTCGAGCAGGTCGTTGCAGCGCCCGATCTCGTCGAAGGCCCGCTGCACGGCCCGTACGGCCAGCTCGACGTTCCTCAACCCGCGGTCCAGGTCGTCCTCGTAGGCCTTGGTCGTCTCGGTCACGTTCCACCCCCATGGTTCCTCTTCCTCAGCGGGAATCTTATGGATCTTCGGAACCGGCACCGCCTCAGATTGACACCGCGACGCTATTCAGCGCTAATAGTCACTATGCCAACTATCGAGCTGGATGACCTGACGCACAGCAAGGTCGTCTTCGCGGCCCGCATCATGGGGTGCAGCCCGTCCGAGGTGGTCAGCCGACTGGTGGAGCTGTGGAGCTCGGCGGAGGATCTCGATGCCACGCCGAAGGACGTTCAAGTGCACGCGGTGTACCGCGGGGTTCGAGTCTCCGGCCTCTTCGATCCGGCCACCCGCACGCTGACGGTCACTGACGGCCCCGGCGCGGGCGCGGCCCACGCTTCCCCCAGCGCGGCGGCCATGGCCGTGATCCGCACCGTGAACCCCGACCGGAACCCGAGCGTCAACGGCTGGTCCTTCTGGCGCGTCACGCGCAGCGGTGAGGAGCTGAAGTCCCTGCGCAGGCCGCCGCGCTCCGTGTGACCATCCGCGTTCCCGTACGCCTCACCGCTCTTCCCACGGAAGGATCCACGCACCATGACCGTCTCGGACACCCCGGCCACCCACCTGCTGATCATCAGCGGCCACGAGCCTCTCGCCTGGGTTCTGAAGAGCCGGCGTATGGCTTTCCCCGCAGGCCGCACCCGCGCCTCACTCAGCCTGAAGAAGGGCGACGAGGTGCTGCTCTACACAACCCGCGGCTGCTTCGGCAATCCGACCCGGGACCTCGGCCGTGTCATCGGCCTGGCCACGCTCACAAGCGAGGTAAGCACACTGGACGAGCCGGTCGCGTTCCAGGAACGCCGGTTCACGGAAGGCTGCCGCCTGCGCATCCACGGTCTGACGCCTTTCAGAGAGGGCGTGGTGCTCCGGGACCTGGTCGACGACCTCCAAGTGTTCCCCGAGCCCCGCACCTGGAGCGTCCGGATGCGCCGTGCCTCACTGAGACTGCCCGAGGCCGACGCGGCACTCATCAAGCGCGAACTGCAGCCGCTGCTCAAACCGTACGGCGCGGTCGTCGGCGACTACGCCCCACAGAGGAAGTGACCCACGTCCCGGAGCGGAGGTCTGGGTAGGGTGATGTCACATCGCGCCGCGTGGGGAGGACGGTCCGTTGCCGCAGCTGGCTTTCGCCAACAGCTTCTGGGACAAGTTCGAGCAACTGGAGAAGCCGGTCCGGGCGGGCGTACGGAAGGCGATGAAGAAGTTCCAGCAGCTCACGGTCGCGGAGATGCACGCCGACAAAGGCCTCCACCTCGAATCCGTCGAGAACGCCGCCGACCGCCGGATGCGAACCATCAGGATCACGGACTTCTGGCGGGGCGTCGTCCTCGCGCCGGACGACGGGGGCGACACCTTCCTCCTGGTGAACGTCGTGCCCCACGACAAGGCCTACGAGTGGGCGGCCAAACGCCTCTACACAGTCAACACCGCCACGCGCGGTCTCGAAGTCCGCAACGTCGTCGCCCTGGAGCAGCTCACGCCCGCACTGGAGCAGACGGCGGCGAAGTCACCCGCCCGGCTCTTCGACGAATTCTCGGACGCGGCCCTCACACGTCTCGGCATCGACGAGGGCACGCTCCGTGCGGCACGGACCATCCTCGACAAGCCGCAACTGGAGGCGTTCTCCTCACTTTTCCCTGAGGACCAGTTCGAGGTGCTGCAGTACCTGGCCGAGGGCTTCGACGAGGGCACGGTCTGGCGCGAGGTCGTCGCCGTCCGGCGGCCGACGGATCCCGGCCCCTACGACCCCGACGACCTGTCCTCCGCCATCGTCAACACGCACAGTCGCATCACCGTCGTCACCGGGGCCGAGGAACTGGAGGACATCCTCACCAAACCGTTCGCGGCCTGGCGCATCTTCCTGCACCCCGCGCAGCGCAGAGTCGCCTACCGGGCCACGTTCACAGGCCCCGCGCAGGTCACGGGCGGCCCCGGCACGGGCAAGACCGTGGTCGCCCTGCACCGGGTGAAGCACCTCCTCGGACGATCGCCCGAGGGCGGCAGGATCCTGCTCACGACATACACCACCGCGCTCGCGAAGTCCCTCCGGGAGAACCTGGCCCTGCTACTCGAAGACGACACGCTCCTGGGACGCGTCGACGTCACCACGGTCGACGCGCTGGCCCGCGACGTCGTCCGACGCCGGCGCGGCTCCGTGCCGAGGATGTGCGACGACGCCGACGAACGCTTCCGCTGGCGCAAGATCCGCCAGGATCTGAATCCCGACTGGAGCGAGCAGTTCCTCTCCCAGGAGTACCGGCACGTCGTCCTCGCCCAGTCCCTCACGTCCGAAGACGCGTATCTGAGGGCCGTGCGCCGAGGCAGGGGATCGTCCTTGGGGCCGGCCAAGAGGACCCAGGTGTGGCGGGCAATGAAGTCGTTCGAGCAGGGCCTGCGCAAGGACGGCAAGCTCACTTACCTGCAGCTGTGCGCGGAGGCCGCCCGGCTCCTGGCCGACCCTGCGACGGGTGGCCCTCCTTACGCGCACGTCGTCGTCGACGAAGCCCAGGACCTGCATCCCGCCCAGTGGCGCGTACTGCGCGGCGCCGTGGCGCCGGCTCCAGACGACCTGTTCATCACCGGGGATCCACACCAGCGCATCTACGACTCCCGGGTATCACTCGGCTCACTCGGCATCCCGGTCGCCGGACGGTCCAGCCGCCTGCGCATCAACTACCGCAGCACGGAGGAGATCCTGCGCTGGGCAGCCCGCCTGATGGAGGAGGAGCCGGTCGAGTCGCTGTCGGGCGACGGTATGGACTCGCTGGCGGGTTACCGCTCACTCCTGCACGGGCGTCGGCCCACTCTCGAGGACTTCGGCGGTGAGGACGCCGAGTTCGCCGCGGTCGTCGAGAGGATTCGTACCTGGGTCGCTGGCGGAGTGGCACCCGCGGACATCGCCGTGGCCGGCCGATTCCACCAGACGCTCGACAAGGTGAGGACGCGATTGGAGCGAGCCGGGCTGCCGGCAGTGCTCGTGAAAGACAGCCCGACTCAGCAGGACGCGGGCGTCCGGCTCGCCACGCTGCACGCCATGAAGGGGCTGGAGTTTCGGTGTGTGGCAGTGCTCGGCGTAACGGCAAGCGCGTTTCCCTTCCAGCCTGCCGTAACCCCGCTTGGTGTGGATCAGCTGCAACACCAAGCCGACATGCTGACCGAGCGCTGCCTACTGTTCGTCGCCTGTACCCGCGCTCGCGAGGAGTTGTACGTCTCCTACAGCGGCAAGGGGAGTCACTTCCTCTAGTCGAGCTGTGGATGTCCGAGGCACTTTTCCGCCGCCTCACACAGCAGGCCACCAAATCAGGCCACTTCGGACTCATCCGCGTTGCGCCCGCAACACCTGGCACGCAAGGATGTTCGACGGACTGTGAGTCACATGTGACATATGAGTACGCTGCGGTGATCACGCAGCGCCACTGCACAGCACACTTACGGGGGTGGGTTGATGAAGTTCGACATGGGGTCGACGACCCTGTCGGAGCTCGGGAAGAGCACGGTCGGGTCGAGTGAGGATCTGGGCACGCTGATCAAGTGGCTGATCCAGGCGGCGGAGCCGTTGGAGGGGAAGTTCAACGGGGCGGGCAAGGCCGCGTTCGACACTTTCAAGCTGAACGCCGACGAGATCACGGCCGCGCTGAACGGTTCGCTGAGCGCGATCCTGGGCGGCCAGTCGGGCATGGACGCCGCGTTCGGGACCGGTGATGTGGAGTTGGAGGACAACGCCCACCAGAACATGGGTGCCGCCAACTTCGACGCGGCTCGCTTCGGCGCACGGTAGCCACGGAAGCGACCACTTTCACCGTCACCGTTGCAGCCGTCACCGTTTCAAGGGGGAATTGATCATGGGGCAGAACCAGGACCGCCGTTCGTACGACACCGGTGCTTCCGGCGAGGTGCAGGTCAGTCTGCACACCGTCATCGGGCAGTTGGAGCGGGTGCTGACCGACCGCGACCGCGCGGTGAAGGCCGCGATGGCCGACTTCACCGCGGACGGCGTCGCCGACGAGTACCACGGCAAGGAGAACCGCTGGCACACGGCCGCCAGTGAGGTCCGCGAGATCATCCGGCTCGTCCGCACCACGATGGAGCAGAACGACGGGACCGCGCAGACGACCCTGGCCAAGGCACGGGCGGCCGTCGACAACATCGGCTGACGGCAAGAGCAGGGAGAGGGAAACGGGGGCTGACGCATGCCGGCGTGGGACATCTCTCCGTCCGGGGTCCAGGGTGTGGTCTCGAACGTGGGCGACGTCATGAAGGCCCTGGACGAGATCGTCCAGGCGTACTCGGGCGATGTGCAGGGTGCGGCCACTTCGGCCGGGACGCTCGCCCCGGGTGGGGCGGGCGGTGAGCACAAGGGACAGACCGGGTTGGTGGCCGCCGCGCTCGCGGAGTTCATGGAAGGCACATCGGACGAGCTGAAGTTCATCGGCGTACGGGTCGGCAAGTCGGTCAACGGCGCGGTGGACGCCACGGTGGCGTACCGCGACGGCGACCTGGAGATGGCCGCGGAGGCGCAACAGCGGGCGGCCGGGCTGGTCAGACCTGACATGCCGGGCGGCTGGAAGGCCGGCCGCCTGTGATCAAGCCGGAGTCCATCCCACTGTTCACGGGCGATCTCGCCCAGCTGGAACAGCACACAGACGCCCTGCGGACCGAGGCGGACGGCATCCGCCAGGCCGGCGGCGAGGCCCACCGGCAGTTCCAGGGACTGTCGGCCTTCTACCAGGCACCGGAGGCGGACGACCTCTTCGCCTCCACCACGCCGGTGCGTGACGCGGCCGACCGGTTCGGGGACAAGGTCGCCACGGTCGCCGACGCGCTGCGGACGTACGCGGCCGAAGTCGCGCCGATCGCCAAGCGCTTGGAGCACTTACAGAATCAGGCGACCACGTTCGTGGCGGGACTGAAGACCGAGGACGGGGCGTTCGACGAGAACTGGACCGACGACGCGGACAAGGTCTCCGAGCACCAGGCCCTGATGCACGACGTGAACGTCGCCCAGGCGCAGTTCGCCGCTGCCGAGATCGCCTGCAACAACAAGATCACGGCACTGGTCGGCGGCACCCAGTACGTGATGAACACCGGCGACAAGCAGTTCATCCCGCGCGGCGCGGAACTCTACGGCTACACCGCCGAGGTCCTGGACCAGGCCAAGGAACTTCCCTGGGGCTCCCCGGTCACCCAGTCCCACGACTGGTACGACCCGGACGACCTCGGCTACTACGCCAAGAGCTTCTTCTGGGACGGGATCATCGTCGACAACGTCTGGGGCACCATCGACGGCCTCGCCACCCTCGCCGGCTTCCACGGCTCCGACAGCGCGGGCCAGGCCTGGGAGGGCTTGGTCCGGGCGGTGGTCGGGGCAGAGACCTATCTGATGGAGTCCGGCGGCCAGAAACCGACCGGGATCTTCGCGACCGACTTCGCCCAGGAGAGCAAGGGCTACGCCAAGGAGTTCGCCAAGGGCTTCGTCGCCTGGGACATGTGGGAGGAGAACCCCTCCCGCGCCGCGGCCACCGTCGTCTTCAACGGCCTCACCCTCGGCGTCGGCCCCCTCAAGGCCGCCTCGGCCGGGAAGGCCGGCGCGGCAGCCAAGACCGCGGCCACGGTCGCGAAGGTCGGCGAGGTCATCGACCCACTCGGCGCCGCGGCCAAGGTGACAGGGCATGCCATTCCAAGGATCGCCCAGGTCACGGAGAACCTGCGCGGCGTGAACAACGTACCCGCACTCCGTAGTCCGCGCAGCGTTCTGGAATTCTCCGACGTCTCCGGGCGCTCCGTGCTTGTCGTCGAGGACGGCAGGTTCGTCGTCCTCAAGGACGGCAAGGTCGTCGACGATGTGCCGATGCCGGAGCGTTCCGTCACGGCAGAAGCGCGACTGGACCAGGAGCGGGAACTTGCCGGGGTCAGCGCGACCTCCCGTGCCCCCGAAGCCGCGGCTCACGCCGACGACAGCGCGTCGCCACACTCACATCACGGGGCGGCGGGCGCTGACGACACCCCTTCAGGACACCGCCGCGACATCTCCTCTGACGGAACAGGCACCGCGTATTCGCACACTTCCGGATCGGGCGGTGGTGGCGGTGACGCCGGAGGCCCGCCGGTCGGTGGAGGTTCGCATGTGCCCGACGGCCCCATGGAGCCTCGCGGCAACCTCCCGGACGGCTCCTGGGAAGGACCGCAGGGGCTGAGGCTCAGCCCGGAGGAGAATGCTGCCACCGGCCAGTTCATGGACCGGGCCTTGGTGACCGAGCCGCGCATCACAGAGGCGATTCAAGCCGCTGCCAGCCATGTCAGGAACGGGCAACTCAATGGTCTTGAGTATCGCTTCAAGGGTGAAGATTCCCTAAAGCGCAAGGTTGCCACAGCCCTGCTCGAGGACGCCCGCCTGACGCCGGAACGCGCTCTGGCCAATATCAGAGACTCCCTTCGATACACAGTTGAGGTTCCCACCAGGGACTACGCACACGGCGTACAGCAGGCAGTCGACGAACTGCGTGCCCGGGGGTTCGAAAACGTCACCTTCAAGAACACCTGGGAGGGCTCGGGTTACAAAGGCATCAATTCCACATGGCGGGATCCTTCGACTGGCCATATTTTTGAGGTGCAGTTCCACACCCCCGAGAGCTTTGCCGCCAAGATGGACACCCATGCCCTCTATGAGAAGGGGCGCCTTCCCGGTATCTCCAGGGATGAATTCGCCGCTGTTCAGACCGCGCAGAACGATCTGTTCGACAGGGTGCCAGTACCCGATGGGGCCGACTCGATTCGACTCGCCCGTGATTTGCGGGGCACAGGATCCACCGACGCTCCCGATATCGACCTGGGGCGGCGCGGAGACGAGTCCGCGCATGCGAACGGGCCGCCGCCGGAACTTACGCCAGAGCAGCGCACATCTCATGACGCACACCTGAATGATCTTGCGCGGCAGTACAGCGACGACTTCGACCAGCTGAAACAGGACCCTGATCACAAGGGAAAGGTGAAGCCGTCGGAAATGGACGAAGCCCGCGTCGCGCTGGATCTACGCGAGAACGGGAAAGTCCCCACCGACATCCAGCGCCCCCCTGGCGCCAATCAGGGCGATCTGCATTCGCCGAGCACCGGAGAGTTCTACGACATCAAGGGCGTACACTCGGACTGGCCCCCACTGAACAATGTCCGCGACAAGTCCCTGCCGTTCAAGGGAGCCTACAACCCCGCGAAGAACCAGGGCTGGGTGCGCAAACTGGAGGATCAGATCGTCACGAAGGGGCGCATGGTTATCCTCGACATGCGCAATGCCAATCAAGCGGCGATCGACGACGTCAAGTCGATCGTCGAGCAGCACGGGTGGAGTGATCGAGTTGTCTGGTATCCGTGACGTGCGGCGAGTCGTCCGGGTGATGCCGCCCGATGCTGAAGCCGCAGCCGTCCTACGGGAGTGGGTCGAGCAAGCGGACTCACTTCTGGACGTCTCGGCCCTCGACCTGTCCCGAGCCGACCTGTCGGGTGCGGACCTCGCCATGGCACTTCTGTCTCAGACGATCCTCCGGAGCGCCGGACTCGTCGGCACCGACCTCTATCGGGCGCATCTGGAAGGTGCCGTCCTCGATGATGCCGACCTCACTGATGCGTCGCTGGTCAAGGCTGAACTCGACGAGGCTTCCCTTCGTGGAGCCACTCTGAACGAAGCAGACCTGGGGAGTACCAGCCTCTACGCGGTCGATGCCCGGTCGGCAAGCTTCCGGGCAGCGAGGCTCGATGGCGCCTCCTTGATCGACGTCAGGCTCGAGGGCGCCGACCTCACCAACGCGTCAGTGCGTGAGACGTCCTTGAAGGCAGTACTCGACGAGCACACGGTCGTACATGGGCTCTCCGGCACGCTCTTCGGCCCTGCGGTCATCAACCACGCGGGTGTGCGGCGCGAGATCAGCGGAGTGGATCTCGAGCGGTGGCTGAACAGCCGCGGAGCGAAGGTGCATGTTCTCGTCCCACGCTCTGGTCACATCACCTACTACGCCAAGTTCAGCGAAGGTTACTCGCGCAGCAATCCTCAGGGCATCGTCAGACGCCGCATGGTGAACGGCGTAGCACATGACGAGGCATTCACCAGGAATCTGCGCTGGGAACCAACGGAGTACCTCCGGCTCTACGCGCTGGGGCACAACGAGGTCGACCACGTGGAGATCAGCGAAGCGGAAGCCGTCGCGTTCATCGAAGAAGTCACGGGACAGAACACGTAGCCGGTGCGGCAGGCACAGACAGCGGCAGCCGGGAAGCGAAGGGTGGATTGCAGGTAACCGTGACAGCCCAGGACTACGACAACCAACTCCTCGAATCGGTGTCCGTCCGCCGCCGTCGCCTCCGCGACGCCCTCCTCTTCGGCGCACAGCGGCAGCGGCGGTCGCTGGACGAACGGGTCGGAAAGGTGTTCGCCGGCGTGGTGATCGCGGCGGTGGTCTGCGCCGGATGTGTGGGGTGGTCGTTCGTGTCGCACAGGGTCATCGGCAAGAGCCCGTACGGCGCGTCTGTGCCGTCCTCGGACCAGAACTCCCCCGCCACTGCCGCCCCATCTGCCTCTTCTTCTCGGTGATAGGTTCGAACGCGTGAATTCCACGGGGTCCTTGAGCCGTTCGGCGACCAACAGCCGTACGGCGCTCAGCCGGATCACCCTGGTTGGTGAGCGGCGACGGGTCGACCTCGTGGTGCCTTCGCGCGAGCCCGTCGGGGTTCTGCTGCCGGAGGTCATGCGCATCCTGGACGACCAGGTAGGCGATCGGCCCGAGTTGAGGCATCTGGTCACCCCCGACGGGTCCGCGCTCGCGCACGACAGCACCCTGGAGTCGGCCAGTGTGACCGACGGGGCCGTGCTGCGGCTCGTGCGAGTGGAGGATGCCCCGTCCGCACCCGTCGTCCATGACGTCACCGACGAGGTCGCCGACGATCTCGACATGCGCCACTGGCGGTGGCGGCCCGCGGTGCGGCGCGTCGTCGCCGGGTGTGCGACCGTCCTCTGGGCCTTGGCCGCCGGGCTCCTGGCCCGGGACCACTTCACCTTCTCCGCCGTCGGAGCGGGGCTGCTCGCCGTTGCCGCGGGGTGCGCCGTAGCCGGTGCCGTCCTCGGCCGTGCCCGGCGGAACGCACTCGCCGCCACACTGATCGTCACTGCCGCCGCGCTGTCCGTCCTGGGCACCTGGACCTCCGCCGATGCCTATGCCTGGGGCGGCGGCGTGCGACTGGCTGCTGTCGCTGGGAGCGTGGCGGTCGCGCTGTTGCTCGCCGGATGGTTCACGCCGCTGGGGCGTGGGGCGCTGACCGGTGCCGGGACTGTCGCCTGCGGCCTGGTGGTGTGGGAAGCCGCCCTCGGGCTTCAGGGCGGTGCGCAGACCGTCACCCAGCAGGCCCGGGTAGGTGCGCTGGTCGCCGTGGTCTCCGTCGTCGCCCTCGGGATGCTGCCGCGGCTCGCGCTGATGGCGTCGGGGCTGACCGGGCTGGACGACCGGCGCACGGGCGGGGTGTCGGTGAGCCGTTACCAGGTGGGTACGGCGCTCGCGGCCACCCACCGTGGGCTGGTGCTGGCCACCGTCGCTCTCGCCGCTTCTGCGGGTGCGGCCGGTGTGCTCGTCCTTCGTACGGTGTCGGTGTGGACGGTGTCCCTCGCAGTCGTCGTGATGCTGGTGCTCGCTCTCCGGGCCCGCGCCTTTCCGCTCACCGCCGAGGTCGTGGTGCTGCTCGTCGCGGCGGCCGTCGTAGCGGTGCGGCTCTTCGTGGTGTGGGGAGAGCACACGGCAGCCACCACTGGTCCCGTGGCCGCGCTCGGCCTCCTCGCCGTCGTACCGCTGGTGGTGCTGGCTGTGGAACCGGCGGAGCATGTGCAGGTGCGGCTGCGGCGGGCCGGTGACCTGCTGGAGTCCGTGGCCGTGATCGCCCTGTTCCCGTTGGTGATCGGCGCGTTCGGGGTGTACGGGCGGCTGCTCGACACCTTCGCGTAGGGCGGGGTGACCGGCATGACAGGGGGAGGGGACTGGCAGCACGACGTGCTGCGCGAACTCACAGACGGCCATCCGGACCCGGTCACACCGGCCGTGGCCGAACCGTCGGAAGTCCAGGCCGCTTCCGAACCGCCCGACCCCACACCGCCGCCGGCGCCGGTTCCCCACCAGCCACGAGACCCTCGCGTCCCGGCCCCGGCCCCCGAATCCCACCCCACCATCGACCCCCGCCTCGCCATCGCCCTGGGCAGCCCCCAGCACGGCGACTCGGCCGCGCGCCGCGCCGGAGCCTCCCTGCGCCGCCTCACCGCCTCCGCCACCCAGGAGGTCGCCGAACAGACACGCCTCGCCGAGGAGTTGCAACAGCCCGTCACCACCGGACGGGTCATCGCCGTCACCTCGATCCGCGGCGGCGTCGGCAAGTCCACGGTCTCCGCGCTGCTCGGCCGTACCTTCAACCACTACCGGCACGATCCGGTGCTCACCCTGGAGGCCGACGCGGCCCTCGGCACGCTCCCGGTGCGGATGGGCGTGGACACGGTGCGCTGGTGCTGCGCCGACCTCGCGAGGATCCTGACGCCGGCTATGCAGCTCACGGACATCACCGGATACCTCGCACCCGTGGCCGACGGCGGCTGGCTGCTGCCCGCGAGCCAGGGGCGGGTCGGCGCCCCGATGGACATGCGCACCTACCGGACGGTGACGCTGGCGCTGCGCCGGTACTTCGCTGTGACGGTGGCGGACTGCGAGACACTGCCCGGCGAGGTGGCCCGTACGGCGATGGACACCGCCCACGCACGCGTGGTCGTCGCCCCGATGACCGCCGAGGGCATTCACGCCACTCGCCAAGTGCTCGACTGGCTCGGCCAGTTGCCACACTCCGCGCTCGCCACCACCGTGGTCGCCCTCAGCGCGAACTCCCCCGACACCACCATCGACGCGAAGACGGCCGCCGCCCACCTGCGCGAGGCCGGCGTGCCCGTCGTCCTGCTTCCCTACGACCGTCATCTCGCCCAAGGAGGCCCCATCCACACCGCCATGCTGGGCCGGAGCACCCGGGACGCGGCCGTCCGCCTGGCGGCCGAGGCGATGCGGCGGGCGGTGAGGGTGCGATGACCCAGCAGGTGATCCACCGGCCCGCCCGCAGCACCCGCCCCCTCGATCCCGGCGAACCCCGCACCGTCGAAGCGCCCCCGAACCTCCCGGAGGGCAAGGTCGGCAACGCCGCCACCGCGCTGCTGCCCATGGCCGGTGTCGTCAGCTCCGTCGTGCTGATGACGGTCATCCGCAACAGCCAGTTCGCCGCGATCGGCGCGATCGTGCTGGTCGTCGCCCTGTTCGGCGCGGTGGCGCTGTTCCTGTCCCAGCGCGGCAAGGCGCAACGCACCCGGCGCGTGCAGCGGGAGCGCTATCTGGAGTACCTGGAGAAGCTGCGTGAGGAACTGGGCGCCAACGAGCGGGAGCGGCGGCAGGCGGCGCGCGAGCTGAATCCGCTGCCCGAGGCCCTGTACGACCTCGTCCGGGACCCGGCCCGGCTGTGGGAGCGGCGTCGGCAGGACCCCGACTTCCTCCACCCGCGCATGGGCACCGGTGACGTACCGGCCCATGAGCTCGCCATCGAACAGAACAGCACCGGCGGCGTCCTCACCCCGCCGGACCCCTTCATGCTCAACGAGGCCCGCGCCCTCCAGGGCCGCTTCGCCACCGCCACTGACTTCCCACTCACCGTGCCACTGGACCGGGCCGGGAACGTCAGCGTCATCGGCGACCGGGAGAACGTCCTCCGCGTCGCCCGCGCCCTGCTGCTGCAGACCGCCGTGACGCACGCGCCGGACGACGTCGCCATCGCCCTCGGCACCGGCGACGAGCCGGAGTGGGCCTGGGCCAAGTGGCTGCCCCACGTCCTCGATCCACAGACGTACGACGGGCCGGTCGCCGCCCGCCGCATCGCCCCCGATCTCGCGGAGCTGGCCCGGCTGTGCGGCCCCGACCTTCGGCAGCGCGCCGCCTACGCGGCCGAGGTACGCCGCGGCCTGTCCGGCAGGACCAAGGACGCGTTGCGCCTGACCTCCCGCATGCTCGTGATCAGCGACTCCTACGGCGACGTCGCCGCCGAACTCCCCCGCCCCGACTCGGCAATCGGGCTGCAGGACATGGGTGTCACCGTGCTGCACCTGCTTCAGCAGCAAGTGCACGAGCCCGACCAGGTCAGCGTGCGCATCACCGTCCACGGCGACCGGATCGTCATGGACGACCTGCGCGCCCCGAAGACCGCCTCCGCCCAAGGCACGGTGGACGCGGTAACCACCGCCGGAGCAGAGGGGGTCGCCCGCATGCTCGCGCCCTTGCGCCTGTCGGCCGAGTCGGCGGCCGAGGGCACGCCCGTGTCCGGCCCGGTCGACTTCCCCGCGCTGCTGGGCATCGACGACCCGGCCGCCCTCGACCTGCACCGCCTGTGGGCGCCCCGCAACGAGCGCGACTTCCTGCGCGTCCCCATCGGCCTCACCGACCGCCACGAGCCGGTGCTGCTGGACCTGAAGGAGTCCTCACAGCTCGGCATGGGCCCGCACGGGCTGTGCGTGGGCGCCACCGGCTCCGGCAAGAGCGAGCTTCTGCGCACCCTCGTCCTCGCTCTCGCCGCGACCCACTCGCCCGAGGATCTGGCCCTGGTCCTGGTCGACTACAAGGGCGGCGCCACCTTCGCCCCCTTCTCCGAGCTTCCCCACGTAGCCGGTGTGATCACCAATCTGGAGAACCAGGCCGGGCTCGTGGAACGCGTCCACGCCAGCCTCGCCGGCGAGGTCAAGCGCCGCCAGCAGGTCCTCAAGGACGCCGGGAACATCGCCGACATCGGCCACTACGCCACCCTGCGCGCCACGACCCGTTCCGACCTGGAGCCCCTGCCCCATCTGTTCGTCGTCATCGACGAGTTCGGCGAACTCATCACCGCCAAACCGGACTTCATCGACCTTTTCCTGTCCATCGGCCGCATCGGCCGCTCCATCGGCGTCCATCTGCTGCTGTCCAGCCAGCGCATCGAGGGCGGCAAGCTCAAGGGCCTGGACACCTACCTCTCCTACCGACTGGGCCTGCGCACCTTCTCCGCCGACGAGTCCCGCACCGTCCTCGACACCACCGACGCCTTCCACCTCCCGCCCCTGCCGGGCTTCGGCTACCTCAAGGTCGACACCTCCACCTACAAGCGCTTCAAGGCCGGATACGTCTCGGGGCGCTACCGCGGACCGGCCCGGCAGGACCGACGCGACGACGAGCCACTCGCCCGGCCCTACCTGGCGTACAACACCCCGCAAGAGACCGAGGCGGTGGAGGAGCCCGTCGCCACCCAGCGGGAAACCGGCCCGACCGTCCTGTCCGTCATGGTCGCCCAACTAGCCGCGGCGGCACCGCCGGTACGCCGCGTCTGGCTGCCCCCGCTGCCCGACGCCACCACCCTCGACACGGCCGCAGGCCCTCTCCACGCCGGCCCGGACGGTGTGCGCCTCGCCCGCGCGAGCGGCCCGATGAGCGTCCCGCTCGGCGTCCTGGACGACCCGGCCCGCCAGTGGCAGCGGCCATGGCTCCTGGACCTGACCGTCGCCGGCGGGCACGCCGCCGTGATCGGCGGCCCGCAGTCCGGCAAGACCACCCTCCTGCGCACCCTCGCCCTCTCCCTGGCCCTCACCCACACCCCGTACGACGTCGCCGTGTACGGCCTCGACCTGGCAGGCGGCGGCCTGTCCGCCCTCGCCGGGCTCCCGCACGTAGGCGGCATCGCCTCCCGCGCCGACCACGAACGGGCCGCCCGCACGGTCGCCGAGGTGCGCGGCATGCTGACGCGACGCGAGGAACTGTTCCGCGAGCACGGCATCGACTCGGTCGGCCAACTGCGCCACCTGAGGTCCAAGGGAGGGCTGCCCGAGCTGGCCGCCACCGACATCGTGCTGATCGTCGACGGCTTCGGTGCGCTGCGCGACGAGTTCGCCGACCTGGACGACGCGGTGACCGACCTGCTCAAGCGCGGCGGAGGCTACGGCATCCACATCGTCGCCGGCATGCTGCGCTGGAACGACGTCCGCATCGCCACCCAGTCGATGTTCGGCACCCGCGTCGAACTGCGCCTGAACGACCCGGCCGACTCCTCCATCGACCGCAAGCTTTCCGAGACCCTCGCTCCGGGCGCCCCGGGCCGCGTCCTGACGGACGGCAAACTGTTCGCGCAGGTCGCGCTGCCCCGCATCGACAACCGGCCGAAGACAGCCGACCTGGGCCCCGCCCTCGAACGCGCGGCCCGCACCCTCCGCGCCTCCTGGCACGGCGAACTCGCCCCACCCGTACGGGTCCTGCCCACCCGCCTGTCCGCAGCCGAACTGCCGACACCGGCAGCCGAACCGGCGATGATCCCCGTGGGCGTCGACCAGGAGACCCTCGCGCCGGTCCTGCTGGACCTGTTCGGCACCGACCAGCATCTCCTGGTCCTGGGCGACAACGAGTGCGGCAAGACGAACCTGCTGAAGCTCATCGCCACCCAGCTCGTCCGGCGACACGGCGACAAGGAACTCGTCTTCGGCGTCTACGACCCGCGCCGCGGCCTGCGCGGCGTGGTCCCCGAGCCCTACCGCGGCGGCTACGCCCACAACGCCAAGCTCGCGGGCGCGCTGTCCGCCGGCATCGCCACAGAGCTGGAGAAGCGCCTGCCGGAGACGGCGGACCCCGACGCTCCGCTGACCACCGAACCCGCCTTCACCGGGCCCCGCATCGTCATCCTGGTCGACGACTACGACATCCTCACCACGGCCGGCCAACAGCCCCTGGCGCCCTTCCTGCCGTACGTCTCCTCCGCACAGGACATCGGCCTGCACTTCGTCATCGCCCGCCGCACCGCGGGCGCCTCCCGCGCACTCTACGAACCTCTCTTGACCACCTTGCGCGAAACCGGCGCCACCGCACTCGTCATGACCGGCGACCGCACCGAAGGCCAGCTCTTCCCCGGCCTCTACGCCTCCCGGCAGCCGCCCGGCCGGGGCACACTCGTCCGCCGCGGACGCCCCCACCAGCTCACCCAGACCGCCCTCGCAAGTGAAGAAGGCCCGTGACCAAGGACGTCATCGCCCTCACGCCCAAGATGCCGGACCTGCCCACCCTGCTCGCGGGCCTCTACGCCGGCGGGCCCGACCTCGGCGTGAACACCGCGGCCGAGGGCGCCGTCGTCCAGCTCTGCGCACCCGACGGCCGTCCTCTGGTCTCGGTGGAGACGCCCATCCTCGTCCAGGTCCCCGGCGAGACCACCCGCCTGCTGGACCACACGGTCGAGGAAGGGCCGGTGTGGTGGACCGAGGCCCGCGCCTCCACCGCCGTCGCCGAAGCCGCACGACTCGCGGGTTCCTTCGCCGGACGTCTGGCCACCGTGCTGGGCGGGACGGTATGGCCACCGGAGGCCGCCACGACCGACGTCGTCCCCCTCACCACCGACGTCTCGGCGATCCCGGCCCCCGCTACCACCGCCCCTGCCGTGGACGTCCTCACCGACACCACCGCCGTGGTCATCCAGGACCGCCCTCTGATCGCCATGACCAGCTGGCTCTCCGACGCCCTGCGTACCGCCACGAGCACCGACCGCGCTCTGCAGATCGTCACCCCGCCCACAGCACGCCTCACCCTCCCCACCCGCACAGCCCTGCGCGGCCTGCCCAACCGCTGGGTCGTCCAAGACCCTGAGTACGGCTACTACGACGGCCTGTCCGGCGCCGTACTCCACTGGAGGAACGGCACCTTCGCCCCCGTACAGGACGAGCAAGGCTCGACCCGGATCGCCGAAGCCTTCACCCCCGCCCCCGACGCCGGTGACCGCCAGCTGATCCTCACCTTGCGCACCCGCCACCCCGCCGACGAGAACCTCGTCCTCGGCGGCGCCCTCGAAACCGCCTTCCAACGCCTCACCGGCACACCGCCCGCGGGCTGGAGCACCGCCGAGCCCGTCAACCTCCCCTGGTCCACCCGCCAGTTGACCGACCTGGCCCGAGCCCGCGCGCCCCAGCCCACCTGGCTCGTCGCCGTCGGACACCCCGACCGCCCCGCCCTCGCCACCGTCCGTGTACAGCGCACACCGGCGGGGGTCGAGGAGGACATCACCCTCGCGCTCGGCTACGGCGGCGACGAGACACCGCCCCTGGACACCATCGAGGAACTGGCGACCGCGCTCGACGCCGAGCACCGTCTCGTCACGCTGCTCACGTCACTGCGCGCCGCCCGCCGCGACCTCACGGTTCCACCGGCCTTCGAAGCCCCACCCGTTCCCGTCACGTTCACACTCGGCAGCGGAGAGGCAGCAGCCATCGGCCAGGCCCGTGCGACCCACCCGCCTGACGGCCCCCGGCCCACGCGGCTCGGTCCCGGAAGCGAACCCGCCCTCCACTACTCCCTCGGCGACGGAAGCGACCCCCAGGCCTGGAGCGTGTTCCAGCGCCTCGTCCAGCATCTGAAACGCGTGTGAAGTCCGGCCGGCGCAGCCCCCGAATGACCGGAAAGGGGGCCGCGGGAAGCGGCAGACGAGTCGGGCTGTACGCCGGGTTCTGTCGCCCGGTCGCCTCGCGGCGGCCGGGGAGACGGCCATCCATCTAGGGCCGGCGTTGCCGCCGGCCTCGTGCGGTCTACCCGCGGACTCGGGCGGGCAGCCCTCGGTCGTCCGCGCAGAGCCGCTTTTTACGGCGGCTCCTCTTGACCTTGCTCCGGGTGGGGTTTACCTAGCTGCCCAGGTCACCCTGGGCACTGGTGGTCTCTTACACCACCGTTTCACCCTTACCCAGTGCCGAAGCGCTGGGCGGTTTGCTTTCTGTGGCACTGTCCCGCGGGTCACCCCGGGTGGCCGTTAGCCACCACCCTGCCTTGTGGAGCCCGGACGTTCCTCGGGAAGCTCCCCGTCAGGGGGACTCCACGCGGCCGTCCGCCCGGCTCGTCTGCCGTGTCGACCATGGTACCCGGCGGACAACACGCTTCGGCGCCGCGGCCGCCGTGGCCAGTACCGAGCCCGCCAGGATCAGGGTGAACGCGACGCCGATGCCCAGCGTCAGCTCCTCGTCCAGGAACAGCGCGCCCGCGGCGACCGCCACCGCCGGGTTGACGTACGTGATCACGCCGGCCCGCGTCGGGCCGACCTCCTTGATCAGCTCCAGGAAGGCCACGAACGCGATCGCGGTGCAGACGACGCCCAGGCCGGCGAGGGCTGCCAGGACCTCGCCCGACGGCATGGTGGCGGGCCTGGTCAGGAAGGCCGCGGGGGCGTAGACGGCGGCGGCCAGCGTGAGGCACGGGGTGATCAGCTGGAGCGTCGGGACGTCCTTGAGGTACCGGGCCGCTATCAGCGGGGCCGTGGCATAGCCGACGACCGTCACCAGCACCTCGGCCATCGACAGGGCGTCGCCGCCGGTGAGGTGCGGCAGGGTGAGGACCGTGACACCCGCGAGGCCGAGGGACAGGCCCGCGACGCGGCGGGCGCCCACGTGTTCCTCGGCGCCGAAGAAGCGGGCCAGGAGCAGGGCGACGATCGGCACGCCCGCGATGAGAAGTCCGGCGGTGGAGCTGGACAGGTGACGTTCGGCGTCGGTCAGGGTCCACCAGGGGCCGACGATCTCGATGACGGCGAAGGCCAGCATCGGCTTCCAGTGCGCCCGCACGGTGCGGCCGAAGCCGCCCTGGCGCAGGGCGAAGGGCAGCAGGAGCGCGGCGCCGAGGGCGCAGCGTGCGAACACGACCATGGACGGGGACAGCTCGTCCACCGCCACCTTGATCATCAGGTAGGGGACGCCCCAGATCACGCCCATCAGGGAGAACAGGAACCAGCCGCGTGCAGTCATGCGGTGAGTCTCGGCCGTCTCACCCCGCCGTGTCTTGAACGCTGTTGCGGTACGCAGCCGGGGTCACCCCCAGGACCCGGCGGAACCAGCGGGTGAGGTGTGCCTGGTCGGCGAAGCCGACGAGTCCGGCGACCTCGGCGGGGCGCAGGCCGGTTTCCAGGAGTCCGCGGGCCCTGGCGACCCGGTGCTGGGCGAGCCAGGCGTACGGCGGTACGCCCATGGTCGTGCGGAAGGCGCGCAGGAGCTGGTAGCGGGAGAGGCCGAGGTCGGTGGCGAGGGCGGCCAGGGAGGGAGGGTCCAGCAGTTCGTCGGCGAGGCGGTCGCGTACGGACCTGGCGATGTGGCCGGCGCCGGGGATCACGTCCGTGCTCGCCCTTGCCGTGGAGTGGCGGCGGGCCAGGGCCGTGAGCAGCCAGGGCAGCCGGGACTCGGCTTCCAGCGGGTCGGGGCAGGCGCTGAGGTCCGTGTGGGCGCGGCGGAGGGCGGCGGCCAGGTCAGGGTCGTGGAGGACGGCGTCCCGGAAGTGCGGGAGGCCGCCGTCGAGAGTGCCGTCGGTGAGGAGGGAGGGTTCGGCGTAGAGGGCCTGGTACGCGTATCCGTCGGCGGCGGCCGGGCCGCCGGTGTGCATCTCGCCCGGTTCCAGGACGACGATCGAGCCGGGGTAGGAGTGGATGCGGCCCCCTCGGTACGCGATGACCTCCGAGCCGCCGACCGTGACGCCGATGGTGAACTCGGTGTGGGCGTGGGGCGCGTAGACGTGCTGGTCGAAGTGGGCGGTGAGGAGGTCGAGGGGTGGGCCGGCCCGGCCCAGGCGTGCTCTGGTCCAGCGGGCCTGTTCTCGCATGCGGTGCTGTGTGCTCACGTCGTACCCCCGGCGCATAGAGGATCAGAGCAAGCCGGTGGTGTCCAGGGCTTGTGCACTTGACCTTGCCGCAACGTCAACGTCTTCACTGGTCCCATGCGGATCGGAGAACTCGCCGTCGCCGTGGGCGTCACCACGCGGGCTGTGCGGCATTACCACCAGCTGGGCCTGCTGCCCGAACCGGAGCGGCGGGCGAACGGGTATCGGGAGTACGGGTTGCGGCACGCTGTCGTGCTGGCGCGGATCCGGCGGTTGACGGAGCTGGGGCTCGGGCTCGCCGAGGTGCGGGACGTGCTGGCGGACGAGGCCGGGAAGGACCTGGTCGAGGTGCTGACCGAGCTGGACGAGGATCTGGCGCGGCAGGAGGGGGCCATCCGGGAGCGGCGGGGGCGGTTGCGGGTCCTGTTGGAGGCGGAGGGCGGGTTGCCGGCTGAAGGGCCGGTGTCGCCCGAGCTGGCCGCGTTGTTCGCCGGGTCGGCGCAGGTGTCGGACTCGCCGATGGCCGCCAAGGACCGCGAGATCATGGCCTTCCTGGAGACGGCCATGCCGGACGAGGCACGGGAGCAGCTCGTGTCGTCGTTGGGTGACGCCCTGGGGAATCCCGCGGCCGTGGCGCGGGCGCATGAGGCGTACGCGCTGCTCGACGCGCTCGTCGAGGCGGAGCCGGACGATCCGCGTGTCGAGGGGGCGGCCCGGGCGCTGGTCGGCTGCATTCCCCCGGGGCTGTTCCCGGAGGTCGGGGATCTCGACCACGACGACAGTGTGATGCGCGCCTTCTACGACGATCTGGCCCCGGCCCAGGCGGAGGCCATCCGCCGCACGCTGCGCCTTCTCACCGAGGAGCGACGATTCACCGAGGAGCGGCGATGAGGATCGCGCGGCTGCTCGTCCGGCACGAGGTGCGGGTGCTCGTGAGTCTCGTGCTGTGGGTGGCACGGCGGACGGAGGGGACCAGGGGTGGTCAGGCGTTCGGGTACGCGCGGGGGCAGGGCGCGATGATGTTCGGGTTCGGCTTCGTGTGTGTCGTCGAGACCGTGGCGATGTCCGTGCTGCTGCGGGACTGGCCGACCGTGCACGCCGTCTTCCTCTTCCTGGACGTGTACGGCGTCGTCTTCGTCGTCGGGCTGCACGCCTCGTCCGTCGTACGTCCGCATGTGCTGGATGTGGACGGCGGGGCTCTGCGGATCCGGCGGTACGTGCATGTCGATCTGCGGGTGCCGTTGGAGCGGATCGCCTCGGTGCGGCGCGAGCTGCGGATGACGCACGAGCCGGCCGACGGGGAGCTCAATGTGGAGGTGGGGTCCCAGACCACCGTCACGGTCGAACTGACGGAGCCCGTCACTCATTTCACCTTCTTCGGGCGTCGGCGCGCGGTCCGTGTCGTCCGGTTTCACGCCGACGACGCCGACGGGCTCGTCCGCGCCCTCGGCCAAGCGCGCGTCTGAGCCCACCCTGAGCTCCCCGTACGCTGTCGGGCGGAGTTCGATCGAAGGAGTACGCGTGCTTGTCCTGCTGCCGCCGTCCGAAGGCAAGGCCTCCTCCGGCCGCGGTGCCCCGCTGAAGACGGAGTCGCTGTCGCTGCCGGGGCTGACCGACGCCCGGGAGGCCGTCCTCACCGAGCTGGTCGAGCTGTGCGCCGCCGACGAGGACAAGGCGCGCGAGGTGCTCGGGCTCAGCGAGGGGCTGCGGGGCGAGGTCGCGAAGAACGCGGAGCTGCGGACGGCGGGGGCGCGGCCGGCCGGGGAGATCTACACCGGTGTGCTCTACGACGCCCTCGGCCTGGCCACCCTGGACGCCGCCGCCAAGCGGCGGGCGGCGCGCTCGCTGCTCGTGTTCTCCGGGTTGTGGGGTGCCGTGCGGGTGACGGACCGGATTCCGTCGTACCGGTGCTCGATGGGGGTGAAGCTGCCGGGGCTCGGGGCGCTGGGCGCGCACTGGCGTACGGCGATGGCGTCGGTGCTTCCCGAGGCGGCCGGGGACGGGCTGGTGCTGGATCTGCGGTCCGCCGCGTACGCCGCCGCCTGGAAGCCGAAGGGCGAGGTCGCCGGGCGGACGGCGTCGGTACGGGTGCTGCACGCGCCGACGCGGAAGGTCGTCAGCCACTTCAACAAGGCGACCAAGGGGCGGATCGTGCGCGGCCTGCTGACCGCCGGGGCCGATCCGAAGGGCCCGGCCGAGCTGGTCACGGCCTTGCGGGAGCTGGGGTACGTGGTGGAGGCCGAGGCGCCGGCCAAGGCGGGGCAGGCGTGGGCGCTGGATGTGCTGGTAGACGAGGTTCACTGACCGTCGACGAGGCGTGTTGCAGCATGCGCAATGAGCTTTGCGCATGCTGTCGCGCGGGCGGCAGGATACCGCCATGGTCTCCTCCCTGCCCGCGTCCGTGCTGGACCTCGCGCCCGTCATCCCCGTCGTCGTCATCGAGGACGCGAGCGACGCCGTACCGCTGGCGCGGGCGCTGGTGGCCGGCGGGCTGCCCGCGATCGAGGTGACGCTGCGGACGCCCGCGGCCCTGGACGCGATCCGGGAGATCGCGGGGCAGGTGCCTCAGGCGCTGGTCGGCGCCGGGACGGTGATCAGCCCCGGGCAGGTCGAGGAGTCGGTGGCGGCGGGCGCCCGGTTCCTGGTCAGCCCCGGCTGGACGAACCTGCTGCTGGACGCGATGCGGGCGTCCGGGGTGCCGTTCCTGCCGGGGGTGTCGACCACGTCGGAGGTCGTGGCGCTGCTGGAGCGCGGGGTGCGGGAGATGAAGTTCTTCCCGGCCGAGGCCGCAGGCGGTACGGCGTATCTGAAGTCGCTCGCCGGGCCGCTGCCGCAGGCCCGCTTCTGCCCGACGGGCGGGATCGGTCCGGCCTCCGCGCCGGACTATCTGGCGCTGTCCAACGTCGGCTGTGTGGGAGGGAGTTGGATGCTCCCGCAGGACGCGGTCGCGGCCCGCGACTGGGGGCGTGTCGAGGCGCTGGCCCGGACGGCGGCGGGGCTCAGCGCAGGTGGGACGTGTCGTTGAGGAGGCGGACGCTGGCGTTGCCGTCCGCGTAGTACGCCACGGCCGACAGGGACGCGGCCGAGAGTTCCATGCGGAACAGGGACTCCGGCGGGGCGCCGAGGGCGAGCCGGACGAGCGTCTTGATCGGGGTCACGTGCGTGACGAGCAGGACCGTGCGGCCCGCGTACGCCTCGACCAGCTTGTCGCGCGTGGCGGCGAGCCGGGTGCCCGTCGCCGCGAAGCTCTCTCCGCCGCCGGTGGGTTCGACGTCCGGGGAGGCCAGCCAGGCGTTCAGGTCGTCGGGGTGGCGCTCGCGCACCTCGGCGAAGGTGAGTCCCTCCCAGGCGCCGAAGTCGGTCTCGCGCAGCCCGTCCTCGATACTCACGTCGAGCCCGAGCCGGTCGGCGACGATCCCGGCGGTCTCCCGGGTACGGGTGAGGGGCGACGACACGACGGCCTGGATGGTGCCGCGCCTCGCCAGCATCGCGGCGGCCCGCTCGGCCTGTTCCCGGCCGGTGTCGGAGAGGGAGGGGTCGGTGCCGCCGCTGCCGGAGAACCGCTTCTGGGGTGTCAGCGGGGTCTCGCCGTGGCGGAGCAGTACGAAGGTGGCGGGGGCGCCCATGTCGGCCGGGGCCCAGCCGGGGGTGGCGACGGCCTTGGCGGCGCGGGTGTCGGCGTCCCCGTGGGCGGACCCGGTGGCTTCAGGAGCCTCGGAACCCCTCTCGGGCTCAGCTGCGGCGTCCAGCTCCGCCGTCGACGTCGACTCCGACCACTGTTCTCCCCTGGCCCCGGCGTCCATCGCCTCGTTGGCCAGCCGGTCCGCGTGCTTGTTCTGCTCCCGCGGCATCCACTCGTACGTGACCCGCCCCGGCGGGAAGACCCGGGCCGACTCCGCCGCCAGGGGCTTCATGTCGGGGTGCTTGATCTTCCAGCGGCCCGACATCTGCTCGATGACGAGCTTGGAGTCCATCCGGACGTGGACCGTCGCGGCCGGGTCCAGTTCATGGGCGGCGCGCAGGCCGGCGAGGAGGCCGCGGTACTCGGCGACGTTGTTCGTGGCGACGCCGATGTACTCGGCCGCCTCCCGCAGGGTCTCCCCCGTCGCCGCGTCGCTCACCACGGCCCCGTAGCCCGCGGGCCCCGGGTTGCCCCGCGACCCGCCGTCGGCCTCGACGATGAACTCCCGCACGGCCACCGCCCCTGTCACCTCTTACAGACCGATCTTACAGACCGACTACAACCCGACTACAGCCCGACTACAACCCGACTACAGCCCGGACTCGGACGTGCGCACCAGGATGCGCCCGCAGTTCTCGCAGCGGATCACCGTGTCGGGCGCCGCCTTGCGGATATCGGCCAGCTCCGTGAGGGCCAGCTCCTGCCGGCAGCCCTGGCAGCTGCGCGCGTACAGCTTCGCCGCGCCGACCCCGCCCTGCTGCGCGCGCAGCCGGTCGTAGAGCTTGAGCAGATCGGCGGGCACCGACCCGGCGACGACCTCGCGCTCCTTGGTGGCGGTGGCGGCCTCGCCGTCGAGCTTCTCGAAGGCCGCGTCCCGGCGCGCGGTCGCGTCGTCGATCTTCGACTGGACGGAGGAGACCCGCTCGGTCAGCTCGGCCGTCCGCTCCTGCGCGGACTCCCGGCGCTCCATGACCTCCAGCACGACATCCTCCAGATCGCCCTGCCGCTTGGCGAGGGAGGCGATCTCGCGCTGGAGGTTCTCCAGGTCCTTGGGGGAGGTGACGGCACCGGAGTCCAGGCGCTGCTGGTCGCGGGTGGCGCGCTGGCGCACCTGGTCCACGTCCTGCTCGGCCTTGGTCTGCTCGCGGGCGGTGTCGCTCTCCTCGGTCTGCGCGGCCACGAGCAGGTCGCGCAGCTGGACGTGGTCCTTGGCGAGCGACTCGATCTCGGCGTGCTCGGGCAGCGACTTGCGCTTGTGCGCGAGCTGCTGGAGGCGGACGTCGAGGTCCTGGACGTCGAGGAGTCGGATCTGGTCGGCGGGCTCGGCGTTCAGTTCGGGGCTCCCAGGGGGTCAGAAGTGGTGGAGGCCGCGTGCGCGGTCCAGGGGTCGGTGACCGTCTTCGAGACGTGGACGCGCAGGTCCCATCCGTGCCGGTCGGAGATCTCGTCGAGCTGGCTCGCGGCCAGTTCGCACCAGGGCCACTCGGTGGCCCAGTGCGCCGCGTCGAGCAGCGCGAGGGGGCGGTGGGCGGCGACGGCTTCGGACACCGGGTGGTGGCGCAGGTCGGCCGTGAGGAAGGCGTCGACACCGGCCGCGCGTACGTGGTCGAAGAGGCTGTCGCCGGAGCCGCCGCTGACGGCGACCGTACGGACGACCGCCTCGGGGTCGCCGGCGACGCGGATGCCCTGCGCGGTGGCGGGCAGCCGCTCGGCGGCGCGGGCGGCGAGCTCGCGGACGGTCAGCGGATGGTCCAGCGCGCAGACACGGCCCAGGCCCCGGCGGCCCTCGGGGTCGGTGGGGTCCGGGACGAGCGGTCCGGTGACGCGCAGGTCCAGGGCGCCCGCGAGGGCGTCGGAGACACCCGGGTCGGCGGTGTCGGCGTTGGTGTGGGCGACGTGCAGCGCGATGTCGTTCTTGATGAGGGTGTGGACGACACGGCCCTTGAAGTGCGTCGCCGCGACGGTCGTCGTGCCGCGCAGATAGAGCGGGTGGTGGGTGACGAGCAGGTCGGCGCCCAGCTTCACCGCCTCGTCGACGATCTCCTGGACCGGGTCGACGGCGAACAGGACCCGGGTGACCTGCTGGTCCGGGTCGCCCACGACGGTGCCGACCGCGTCCCAGGACTCGGCCCGCTGGGCGGGCCACAGGTTCTCGAGCGCGGCGATGACTTCAGACAGACGGGGCACGGGAGCAAGGCTACCCGTCTGATCTGTGGCGTTGAACCGCCACCGCCCCCGTCGGGCACCTGTCGCCCCGTCGAGCACAAATGCACCCTTTTCCTCAGGCGAATCGTTCCTGGAACACCCTTATGCGTGAAGCCGGTGCGTGCGGACTCCCCGCCTGTGCGTGCGAAAACTACGTTCGTCACTGGAGGTGACCGAACGATGACTGCCTGTGCGATCGAGCCTTCGGCGGGACACGAGGACGGGGACGGGGCGGGGCCCGCGGGCTGCGCGCTCTCCGCGGACGGTGCCTACGCCGCGCGTCTGGCGTCGGCCGGCGACTCCTGGTTCCCGGAGCGCTGGACCCTGGACGGCCCGGAGCCGTACGCGGTGCCGCTGCCCCGCAACCAGCCGGAGGAGCCGGGCACCGAGGTGCAGCCGATGGCCGACGGGCGGGTCCTCATCCACCGTCTGGTGGCCGGGCGGCACGCCTTCTCGCTGCTGTACCCGACCGGGCCGGGCACCGGCGAGCTGCCCCTGGGCGCGGTCGAGTGCCCGGACCTGGCCGCCCGGCTGCGGCTGCTGCCGCCCGCCCCCGGCGGCGAGCGGGCGTATGCCCTGGCGGTCGGCCGGCGTTCGACGGCGGTGTGGCTGGTGGCGGGCGGCCCCGTCGGGCCCGAGCAGCTGGCCGAGTTGCCGGGCCGCTGCTCGGGCGGGGTCTGGCTGGACCCGGCCGGGCGGCTGCTGGCCCTGGACCGGGAGAGCGGCGGGCGCACCAAGACCGTCGTGGTGGATCTGGAGCGCGGCGGTGAGGTGTCGCCGCTGCTGCAGATCGCCGCCGACAGCGACGACCGGCTGCTGCTCGCCGACCACGACAGCGGGCTGCTGATCGTCCGCTCGGACGCGCCCTCCCCGGGCCAGGGCCGGCTGGGCTGGGGCGTCCTGGGCAGCACGCTGCCGGTGCGCTTCCCGGAGTGCCTGCGGCTGCGGGACTGCGCGGTCACGCCGTTCGCGATCCAGCCGGGGCAGGTGCTGACGCCGGAGAGCTGCGCGGTGGCGCTGCGCGTGGACGGACCGGCGGGCAGCTGGGTCGCCGTGTGGCGCCCGGCCGAGCGGCGGGTGCACCATCTCCCGGCGCCCGAGGGGTGGCTGACCGGCACCGGACTGTGGACGCCGGACGGGGTGCTGCGGCTGCCGTACGTGACGGAGGTCGTGCCGTGCGGCGTGGCGCAGGTGAGCCCGCCCGCGGCGGTGGCGGCCCCGGAACCCGGCGCCGCGCCGCCACCCTGTCCGCAGCCGGGCAGGGAACCGAGGCAGGGGGCGGGGCGGGCGACAGGGCTGGAGGCGGACGCGCGGACCGTCAGCACGCCCACCGGGACGACCGCCGGGACGACCGCCGCACCGGGGCACCCGCCGGAACCGGAACGGGCGGCGGAACCGGCGTCCCCGACCCCCTCCGCCCCGCGTCCGGTCCCGCTGCAGCAAGCACCGTTGGGACGGCTTGTAACGAACTAGTGCCGGTTGGCGTGGCCGCCTGGATCCCGGATACGGGGTGCCGGTTAGACTCGCCCGGCTGTAAGAAAGATCATGTTGACGGGGTGAATTCCATCCGATGAGCGACGCCAGCACGAACCAGTTGCACGCTGACGACGTCCAGGAGACCTCCACCGGCCACGGCCGGCACCGTGGTGAGGTCTCCACGCACGACGGCGAGACGGCTCCGCGCGGTCGCCACCGCAAGCCGGTGGCGGAGACCGAGCGGACCGGGACGGCGGCCTGACGGAACGTCAGTGCCCGGACAGCGAACGGCCCCACCCCTTGTATGACGGGCGGGGCCGTTCGGCGTTCCTCAGCCGCGTTTCAGTCCCAGCACCTCCGCCGCCGCGAAGGTCTCCCCCGTAGGCCGGTCCGCGTAGTACGGCCCGAGGGCGGCCTCCAGTTCGTCGTACGTGAAGGTGTCCTGCTTGCTGTCGAACTTGGCGGCGACCCGGGGCCGTTCCACAACGGCGACCATCCCGCCGTGCACCACGAGGAGCTGCCCGTTCACCCGGGCGGCCGCGGGCGAGGCCAGATAGCCGACGAGCGGGGCGACGTGCTCGGGGGCGAGCGGGTCGAGGCCGTTGCCGGGGGCGCGCTCGATGCCCGCGAAGACGTCCTCGGTCATCCGGGTGCGGGCGCGGGGGCAGATCGCGTTGGCCGTCACGCCGTACTTGCCGAGGGCGAGGGCCGTGGAGGTGGTGAGGCCGACGATCCCGCCCTTGGCCGCCGCGTAGTTGGGCTGCCCGGCGGAACCGGCGAGGAACGCCTCCGAGGAGGTGTTCACGATCCGCCCGAACACCGGCTCCCCGGCCCGCTTGGACCGCTCCCGCCAGTGCGCTGCGGCGAACCGGGTGGTGTTGAAGTGCCCCTTGAGGTGCACCCGGAGCACGGCGTCCCACTCCTCCTCGGCCATCGAGAACACCATGCGGTCGCGCAGGATGCCCGCGTTGTTGACGAGGATGTCGAGCCTGCCGAACGCGGCGACGGCCGACTCGACCAGCTCGCCCGCCTGCCGGAAGTCGGAGACGTCACCGGTGTGCGCGAGGGCGGTCCCGCCCGCCGCCCGGATCTCGGCGGCGACCTCCTCGGCGGGCCCGGCGGAGGCCTCGCCGCTGCCGTCGCGGCCCGCCTGCCCGTAGTCGTTGACGACCACGGCGGCGCCGAGCCGGGCGAGTTCCAGCGCCTCGGCCCGGCCGAGCCCGCGGCCCGCGCCCGTGACGACGGCGGACAGTCCCTGGAGAGGCAGCGGCATGGTGTACGTCCTCACATCTCGATGCACGTACGCAGGGCGGTCCCGGTCCGCATCTGGTCCAGGGCCTCGTTGACGTCGGCGAACGGGACCCGGTGGGTGATCAGGCCCGCCAGGTCGACCCGGCCGGCGCGCCACAGGGCGATGGTGCGTTCGTAGGAGCGCAGGACGTCTCCGCCGCCGTACATGGACGGCAGGATCCGCTTCTCGTCGAAGAACAGCTCGAACATGTTGAGCTGGAGGAAGTCGTCCATAGCGCCGGCGCCGACCACGACGAGGGTGCCGCCGCGCCGGGTGGTGTCGTAGGCGGTGCGTGCCGTGGCCGACCTGCCGACGACCTCGAAGACGTAGTCGAAGCCCTCGCCGGCGGTGATCTGCTGTTTGGCGTCGGGGAGTTCGTCCGGGGAGACGGCCCGGGTGGCGCCGAACTTCAGCGCGCACTCGCGGCGCGAGGCGATGGGGTCGACGGCGACGATCTCGGCGGCGCCACGCAGCCGGGCGCCCTGGATCACGGAGATGCCGACACCCCCGCAGCCGATGACCGCGACCGACGAACCGGCCTCCACGTCCGCGGTGTTGAGCGCGGCGCCCAGCCCGGTCGTCACGCCGCAGCCGATGAGGGCGGCGATGTCGAAGGGCACGTCGTCGGGTATCGGCACCGCGCAGCCGGCGTCGACGACGACCTCCTCGGTGAAGGTACCGGTGCCGGCGAAGCCGAAGACGTCTCCGCCGGGGCGCTTGAAGTTGGGCGTGCCGGCGTTCATGAACCCGGCGAGGCACAGTTCGGTCTGCCCGCGCTTGCAGGCGGGACACGCGCCGCACGCGGGCAGCCAGCACACGACGACCCGGTCACCGGCCTTCAAGTGGCCGACGCCCTCGCCGACTTCGAGGATCTCCCCCGCGCCCTCGTGCCCGGGCACGAACGGCGCGGGCTGCGGCAGCACCCCGCTCATCGCGGACAGGTCCGAGTGGCACAGCCCCGTGGCGCGCACCCTGATCCGCACCTTGCCGGGTCCAAAGCCCACCGCCTCGACGTCGTCGAGGACCTCCAGTTTGTCCTGGCCGATCTCGTGCAGTACGGCTGCGCGCATGGTGCGGGCTCCCCTCGTACGGCGTGCGTTCAAGGAATCGAAGGACTCAGGTGTGTTCGACGACGGTGTCGGCGAGGACGGGCGCGTCGTCGCGCTCGACGGCACTGACGGCGACCCGGGTGGACGCGGGCGTGTGCCACATACGGATCCGCAGCGTCTCCCCCGGGTACACGACCCCGGCGAACCGGGTGGCGTAGGACCGCACCCGGGTCACGTCCCCGTCGAGGAGTGTGTCGACGACCGCCTTGAGCGTGATGCCGTAGGTGCACAGCCCGTGCAGGATGGGCCGCTCGAACCCGGCGACCTTGGCGAACTCGGGGTCGGCGTGCAGGGGGTTCCAGTCGCCGGAGAGGCGGTAGAGGAGGGCCTGGTCCTCGCGGACGTGCCGCTCGACGACCCGGTCCGGCTCACCGGCGGGCGGATCGAGCCGGGCGGAGGGGCCGCGGTCGCCGCCCCAGCCGCCCTCGCCGCGGATGAAGATCTGGGCGTCGTTGGTCCACAACGGGCCGTCGGCGTCGCCGACTTCGGTACGCAGCACCAGGACGGCCGCCTTGCCCTTGTCGTACACGGCGGCGATCCGGTTGGCCGCGGTGGCGGTGCCCGTCGCCGGGAGGGGCCGGTGGAGGACGAGGCTCTGGCCGCCGTGCAGGACCCGGGCTAGGTCGACCTCGACGCCGGGCATGGACAGCCCGCCGGTCACCCCGGGCTTTCCGCCGCCCGCGACGGTGGCGAAGCTCGGCAGGACGTGCAGCCGGGACTCCAGGGTGTAGCGCAGCTCGTCGGGGTCGGTGGCGGGGATGCCCGCGCCGATGCCGAGATGATAGAGCTGCACGTCCCTGTGGTCCCAGGTGATCTCTCCGGTCCGGGGTTCGGCGGCGAGCGCCTTGGCTGCGTCGATGGGCATGGGGCTCCTGATCGCCGTAGGAAGACCTCGGCATCGCCGTGGAAGAGACCTCGGCACGGCCGTCCGCACCGTCGGCCGCGCCGAGGCCGTCTGGGACCGAACTGGAACGCGTTCCAGTCCTGCGACCTCTGTATAGCCCAGGCCCGCGGAGTTGTGAAGCCTCCTGACGTCGTGTCAGATACCGAGGTTTTGGGAGGCTGGTCAGATGCCCCGTGCCCCCGCCCCGCGGAACAGCGCCGTCCACAGAAAGCCCTCCCCGAAGCTCCCCGACTCCTCCGGCTCGTCCCGCATCCGCCGCAGCTCGACCTCGGTGAGCCCCGAGAAGATCCCCCGCACCGACTCGGCCGTGTACGCGAGCCCGCCCCGCAGTCCGCCCGGCTCCCGGTAGAAGTCCGCGTCGGACAGCTCCGACCCCATCCCCCCGGCACCGGCGGCGAAGCACGTGAGACCGAACAGACCCCCGGGAGCCAGGACCTTCTCCAGCAGCGCCAGATAGCTGATCCGCCGGTGCGGAGGCAGATGGTGGAAGCAGCCGGAGTCGTAGACGAGGTCGTACGGCCCGGTGAGTTCCGTACCGGCGAGCGTGAACGCGTCACCGCAGTGGAACCGGACGCCCTCCGCCCCCGCCTCTCGGGCCCGCTCCCCGGCCCAGTCGACGGCAGCCGGAGCCAGGTCGACCGCGTCGACCGCGAACCCTTGGGCCGCCAGATACAGCGCGTTGCGCCCCGGCCCGCACCCGAGGTCCAGCGCACGCCCGCCGCTGATCAGCCCCCGTTCCACCCAACTCACCAGGTTCTCGTCCGGCTTCGCCACGAAGAACGGCACCGGCCGGGAACGGTCGGCGTAGAAGCCGTCCCACCAGTCGGCACCCCGGCCCGTCCACCGGTCGGCCTCGTGTGCGAACAGCCCGTCGAGCAGGGCGAGTACGTCGTCGACGGTGCGTATGTTCCGGTCCATCCGGACCCCCTTCCGCATCCGCCAATCGTATGCCGGGATCCATCAAAACCCCAGGTCAGAGCAGGTTCTCGGGCATCGGCGAAACGCCGTACGCGGCCTCCAGCGCCACCGGGACACACCCCGCCGACGCACCGCTTCACTCCCGGCCCGATACACCGGCGGCACACCATCCAGGGCCCACAGCGCCCTCATCCCGGACGACGCGACCCGCACTGATTTCCACCGCCGGGCACGCGCCCGCCGGCAGCCGCCTACCGCTGTCGCGGCATCCTCGGCAGCCAGACCCACATCAGCAGCACCCCCGCGACCAGCACCCCGGTCCCCACCCGGAAGGCCAGCGCGTAGCCCTCCGTCAGGGCCGCCGGTGTCGCGCTGCCCGCCGTCCGGGCCGCCGCGAGGGTGGACAGGACGGCCAGGCCCAGTGAACCGCCCATCGTGCGGGAGGTGTTGACGAGGCCGGAGACCAGGCCGGCCTCGCCGGGGGACGCGCCGGAGGTGGCAAGGGAGGCGAGCGGTGTCGACGCGAGGCCCGCGCCGAGCATCATGAGGACGCCGGGGACGAGGATCGCCGTCGCGTAGGAGCCCTCGGCGGTCATCCTGGACTGCCAGGCGAAGCCGGCCACGGCGACCAGGGTGCCCAGTACCGCCACGGCGCGTGGCCCGGCCGCCCGCATCAGCCGGGGCGCGAGCTTGGAGCCGAGGATGACGGCAAGGGAGCTGGGGACCAGGGCCAGTCCGGCCTCCAGGGGCGTGTAGCCCAGGACGTTCTGCGCGTACAGCGTCATGAAGAACCACATGCAGAACATCGCGAAGCCGCACAGGAACATCGAGACGTTCGCCGAGGCCACCGACCGCAGGCGCAGCAGCCCGAGCGGCATCAACGGGCTCGCGGTGCGGGCCTCGACCGCGAGGAACAGGGCGATCAGCACGAGCCCGGCGCACAGCGGCAGCAGTGTGGCCGCCGCCGTCCAGCCCGCCGCCTCCGTCTGGGAGATGCCGTAGGCGAGCGTGCCGAGCCCGGTCGTCACGAGCAGCGCGCCCGGCAGGTCGAGCCGCCGCCGGTCCCCGGCCCGGCCCTCGACGAGGAACCAGGCGGCGGCGCAGAGCAGCGCGGCCCCCACGGGCACGTTGATCAGCAGCACCCACCGCCAGGACAGTGTCTCCACCAGGAGCCCGCCGGCCAGACCGCCCGCGGCGCCGCCACCGCCGCCGACCGCCGTCCAGGTCCCGATGGCCCGGGCCCGCGCCGCGCCCTCCGGCACCGACGAGGTGAGGATGGTCAGCGTCGAGGGCGCCAGCACCGCCGCGCCCAGCCCCTGTACGGCCCGTGCGACGAGCAACTGCCAGTCGTCCTGCGCCAGTCCGCCCGCCAGCGAGGCCAGGGTGAAGACACCGAGCCCGACGAGGAACATCCGCTTGCGGCCGTAGAGGTCTCCGGCCCGCCCGCCGAGCAGCATGAACCCGGCGAAGGCGATGGTGTAGGCGTTCACCACCCACTGCAGGCCCTGCTCGCTGAGCCCGAGCCCGGTCCGCATCGAGGGCAGCGCCACGTTGACGACGGACACGTCGAGCACGACGAGGAACTGCCCGGCACAGGTGAGCGCCACCACAAGCCAGGTGGGCGGCGCGGTACGGCGTGGAGTACGGGTCCTTTCGGCGGTTTCGAGCATGGGTGTCATGCTCTCAACCAATCCACACTCCTGGCATCGGGATTTCGGCCTAGGGCTTGCGGCCACAGGCCCGGGCCCCTCTCCCAAGAGAAGGTCAAGAATTCGTTAGAGTGCCAAAGCAACGGAATAGTTGCCTGCACATACGAGTTCAGGCACCACGTACCCCCGTCCCCCGTGGCTCCCGCACACCTTCCCGGCCTGGAGGCCCCACTCAATGACGCAGACGACGACAGAACGCCCCGCCGGCAGAGCGCGCGGGCCCGTGGTCCCGGTGCTCGCCTTCGCGGGCATCGTTGTCGCGGTGATGCAGACCCTGCTCGTCCCGGTCATCAAGGATCTGCCGCAACTGCTGGACACCGACCCCGGCAACGCGACCTGGGTCCTGACCTCGACCCTTCTCTCGGGTGCCGTGGCCACCCCGATCATGGGCCGCCTCGGCGACCTGTTCGGCAAGCGGCGCATGCTGATCCTCAGCCTCGCGGTGATGGTCGCGGGCGCGCTGCTCAGCGCGCTCACCAGCGATCTGCTGCTCATGATCACCGGCCGTACGCTCCAGGGCTTCGCGATGGGCGCGATCCCGCTCGGCATCGGCCTGATGCGCGACATGCTGCCCCGCGAGAAGCTCGGCTCGGCGATGGCCCTGATGAGCTCCTCCATAGGCGTCGGCGGCGGACTCGCCCTGCCCGCCGCCGCGCTGGTCGCCCAGCACGCCGACTGGCACGCCCTCTTCTACGGCGCCGCCGGCCTCGGTGTGCTCTCCATCGTCCTCACCCTCCTCGTCGTACCGGAGTCGCCGATGCGCGCCGAGGGCTCCTTCGACGTGCTGGGCGCGCTCGGTCTGTCCGCCGGTCTCGTGCTGTTCCTGCTGCCGATCACCAAGGGCAGCGACTGGGGCTGGACCTCCGGCACCACGCTCGGCCTGTTCGCCGCCGCCGTTGTCGTGCTGCTCCTGTGGGGCCTGATGGAACTGCGCGTCAAGGCCCCCCTGGTGGACCTGCGCACCACGGCCCGCCCGGCCGTCCTCTTCACCAACCTCGCCTCGATCATGGTCGGCGTCTCCTTCTACGTCGTCTCCCTGGTCCTGCCGCAGCTGCTCCAGCTGCCGAAGTCCACCGGCTACGGCCTCGGCCAGTCGATGGTCGTCGCGGGTCTGCTCGTCGCGCCGCTCGGCCTGACGATGATGTTCACGGCGCCCGTCTACGCCCGGCTGTCCGCGAAGTACGGCCCCAAGGTCACCCTGATCCTCGGCCTGCTGATCATCGCGATCGGCTACGGAGCCGGACTCGGCCTGATGAGCGCCGCCTGGCAGAGCCTGGTCATCTCGGTGCTGCTGGGCGCGGGCATCGGCCTCGCCTACTCCTCGCTGCCCGCACTGATCGTGGGCGCGGTCCCGGCCTCCGAGACGGGTGCGGCGAACGGCCTCAACACCCTGATGCGGTCCATCGGCACGTCGGTGTCGAGCGCCGTGATCGGCATGGTGCTCGCCAACACCGCGAACCACGTCGGCGGGGTCGCGATCCCGACCATGCACGGCTTCCGGGTCTCCTTCCTGATCGCGACCGCCGCGGTCGCCGTGGGCCTGGTCCTGGCGCTGTTCCTGCCGGGCCGCCGCCCGGCCGCCCACCCGCAACTGCGGGCCAGCAGCGAGGAGGACGCCAACCTGGAGCACGCCGAAGCGGTCCTGCGCGGCTTCCGCGGCCGGGTCCTGGACGCGGACGGCGCCCCGGTCGCCCGCGCCAAGGTGACGCTGATCGACCGGCGGGGCCGCCAGGCCGGCGCGACCCTCTCCGCCGAGGACGGCAGCTACGCGCTCACCGTCCCCTCCCAGGGCTCCTACGTCGTGGCCGCCCGGGCCCCGGGCCACGCCCCGCTCGCCTCGTCCGCGACCCACACGGGCGACGACCGCCCGGTCGACCTGGACCTGCCGCTGCCGGGCGCGGCGGTCCCCGCCTGACCCCGCTCGGCTACCGCCCCGTACCCCCTGTCGCTCCGCGGCGGGGGGTACGGCACGATGGGCGCCCGGACACCCGTACCACCGAGAGGAACCCCATGCCCGCGGCCCCCGAGCCCGAGATCCTCGCCGCGTTCGAGGCCGCGAAGGGGTTCATGCCCGTGGACGAGGGGCTGGCGCTGTACGCGGCGGCGGTGGAGGCCGGGCGGCTGGGGCTGCCGCTGCTGGAGGTCGGGACGTACTGCGGCCGGTCCACGATCCTGCTCGCCGACGCGGCCCGCGCGGCCGGGGTCAGCGCGCTCACCGTCGACCACCACCGCGGCAGCGAGGAGCAGCAGCCGGGCTGGGAGTACCACGACCCCGAGACGGTCGACCCCGAGATCGGCCTGATGGACACGCTGCCCACGTTCCGGCGCACCCTGCGCGGGGCGGGCCTGGAGGACCACGTGGTGGCCCTGGTCGGCCGCTCCCCGCAGATCGCCGGGTTCTGGCGCACTCCCCTGGGCCTGGTCTTCATCGACGGCGGCCACACCGACGAGCACGCCAACGCCGACTACGAGGGCTGGGCCCCGCACGTCGCCGACGGCGGCCTGCTCGTCATCCACGACGTCTTCCCGGACCCCCAGGACGAGTTCACCGGCCAGGCCCCGTACCGCGTCCACCTCCGCGCCCTCGCCTCCGGGGCGTTCACGGAGGTCTCGGCGACGGGCTCCCTGCGCGTGCTGCGGCGCACGGCGCCGGGCATCTGAATCCGGGCCCGGCTCGACAGCCGGGCGGCTGGCCGGGTGAACCGGGCCCCCTCCGCCCTCTCCCGGTCGGCCCACGGGCGGCGTGGCGCGTCGGTGGGGGGCGGTCGCTGGCCAAGGATCCGGCCGCGTGGCACACACCTTCGCAGAGCTCGTGGAGAAGCAGCGCGCGGCGGACGCGGCGCACGCCCGTATGCGGAAACTGCGGGACGCCTACGGTCCGCCCACCCAGACCAAGTGGAGCGACCAGCAGACCACGACATGGGAGACCGCCTGGCGCGCCTGGCGCGACCTCGCCCGTGACGTCCAGGCGGCGCTGACCGCGTACGCGAGGCAGGAGGACACACCCCGCCAGGAGATCGAGGCGGAGGTGAAGGAGGCGGTACGGCACGAGGACCCCGACGGCAACGAGAGGTGACCGCCACCCGCCCGGCCGTGCTCGGCCCGCGGGCGGACGGAGATGGCCGCTAGGGTGAGGGACGTGTCGTACGTAGGCCCGGACTTCGAACCACCCCAGCCCCGCCGCTCCCGCCGCGGCCCCCTGACCGTCGCGCTCGCCGCGCTGGTGCCGGGGGCGCTGCTCGGCTGGCTGGTGTACGAGACCGTGGGCGACTCGGGGGACGGAGGCGGCTCGGGGCAGGCGACCGTACGGTCCTCCCCGCCCGCCGCGTCGAGCCCGCCCGGCGACGACGCCACCGACGAGGCCACCGACGACGGCAAGAAGCCGGGCGCCGACCCCACGCCCACCGCGTCCTCGCCCTCCGCACCCGCCGCCTCCGGCCCGCTCAAGGGCAAGGTCGTCGTCATCGACCCCGGCCACAACCCGGACAACTTCCAGCACCCGTCCGAGATCAACCGCAAGGTGAACATCGGGACGAACTGGAAGGAGTGCGACACCACGGGTACGTCCACCAACGACGGTTACACGGAGGCCAGGTTCACCCTGGACGTAGCGCACCGGATGCGCACGCTCCTCGAGGAGCAGGGCGCCACGGTGAAGCTGACACAGGACGGCGACCGGCCGTACGGCCCGTGCGTGGACGAGCGGGCCCGGATCGGCAACGAGGCGAAGGCCGACGCCGTGGTCTCGATCCACGCGGACGGCTCGGGCACCGGCAACCGCGGCTTCCACGTCATCCTGCCCGGCGCGGTCCACGCCGGCTCCGCCGACACCCGCGCGATCGTCGCCCCCTCCCGCGACCTCGGCGAGCGCGTCGCCGGCCGCTTCGTGGCCGTCACCGGCAGCGCGCCGTCCAACTACATCGGCGACGGCTCCGGCCTCGTCACGCGTAAGGACCTGGGCGGTCTCAATCTGTCAACGGTTCCGAAGGTGTTCATCGAGTGCGGCAACATGCGCGACAGCAAGGACGCGGCATCTCTGACCAGTGGCGCGTGGCGGCAGAAAGCGGCGCAAGGGATCTCTGAGGGAATCGTGAGTTTCCTGCACGGGTAGCTCTCGACGGGCGGATCCGGGCGGACACCCTGACAGGGCGGACGATAGTGTCATCCCTACGATGAGGGGCCACCCCCGCGCTTCACACAGGGGCCTGACGGCGACATGGTGACAGCGACGCCTCTACCGACCTTGAGACGACCTACGAAGGACCTGAAGTGAATATCCGCTCCCTCACTCGAGGCGATGGCGTGGTGCTCGGAGCAGCGGTGTTGCTCTTCATCGCGTCGTTCCTCGACCTGTACTCGTTCGACAATGTCCCGGACAGCGTCGACCTCCCCATGCTGTGGGGCAGCGGCCCGGTCGTGTTCAGCATCGTGCTGGCCGGGATCATCGGCGCCGCGCTCGTCGTCGTGGCCCGGGGCCTGCCGCAGGTCCCGAAGGTCGCCGGGCTCGACCTCGGCCAGTTCGGCGTCGCTTTCACGGTGTTCGCCGCGTGGAGCGCGCTCGGCAACATCGTCGACGTACCGGGTGGCTTCGACAACATCGGTGACAACGCGAGCGACGGCGCCCCGAGCCCCGGCATCGGCCTGATCCTCGCCCTCGTGGCGACGCTGCTCATGGCCGGCGCCGCGATCGCCACCCCCCTCGTCCCGGCCCTCAAGGGCGCGCTCCTCCCGGCCCCCCGCCCGGCCGCCCCGCAGCCCTACGGCGCCCAGCCCCCCGGTGGCTACGGCTACCCGGGCGCCCAGCAGCCCGGCGGCTACGGTCACCCGCAGCCCGGGCAGCCGGGTCAGCCCGGCCAGCCCCAGCCGGGGCAGCCGTTCGGCGGTCAGCCCCAGCCGCAGCAGGCGCAGGCGCCGCAGGCCCCGGCCGGGGACTTCTCGCCGTTCTGGTTCGCGGTGCCGGTGCCGCGTCCGCTGTTCGCCGAGGACGGTTCGCCGACGCCGATCGCCGAACTCGCGCCGGGCACCTGGTACCTGGCCGTCGAGCAGCGCGGCCCGGCCCTGGTCGCGCAGACGCAGGACGGCCGCCGCGGTGTCCTCCAGGACACGTCGGGCATCCAGCGCGGCTGAGCCCACGCCTCCTTCACGGCCCCTCGCCCTTCCGGGCGGGGGGCCGTTGCCGTACAGTCGTCGCCCCAGTCGGCTGACGCACCGTCAGGAGGCAGGTATGCGGCTCGGTCTCGCACTCGGTTATTGGGGCCGCGGCCCCTCCCCCGACCACATACCGCTGGCACAGGAGGCCGAGCGGCTGGGCTACGACTCCGTGTGGACGGCGGAGTCCTGGGGCTCGGACGCGTTCACGCCGCTCGCCTGGATCGCCGCCCACACCTCCACCGTCAAGCTGGGCACGGCGGTCGCCCAGATGGCGGCCCGGCCGCCGACCACCACCGCCATGCAGGCGCTCACCCTCGACCATCTCTCCGGCGGCCGCATGATGCTGGGCCTCGGGCTGTCCGGACCGCAGGTGGTCGAGGGCTGGTACGGCCGCCCGTTCCCGAAGTCCCCGCTCACGGCCACCCGCGAGTACGTCGACGTCGTACGGCAGGTGCTGCGCCGCGAGGCCCCCGTCGAACTGGCGGGCCGCTTCCACTCCCACCCGTACCGGGGCCCGGACGCCACGGGTCTGGGCAAGCCCCTCAAGCCGATCACCCATCCGCTCCGTGCCGACCTGCCCATCCTGCTCGGGGCGGAGGGCCCGAAGAACGTCGCCCAGACGGCCCGGATCGCCGACGGCTGGCTGCCGCTGTACTGGTCGCCGACCCGGCCGGAGGTGTACGGCCCGGCCCTGGCCGAGCTGCCCGAGGGATTCCTGGTGGCACCGATGGCGCAGGCCCGGGTCTGCGACGACGTCGCCGAGGGACTGCTGCCCGTCAAGATGATGCTCGGCTTCTACATCGGCGGCATGGGACACGCGGCCCGCAACTTCCACGCCGACCTGATGGCCCGCATGGGCTACGAGGAAGACGCCCGCCGCATCCAGGACTTGTTCCTCTCCGGCCGCCGGGACGAGGCCGTCCGCGCCGTCCCCGACGCCTTCGCCGACGAGATCTCCCTGGTCGGCCCGCGCGAACGGATCGCGGAGCGGCTGGAGTCGTGGCGCAGGGGGCCGGTGACGGACCTGCTGGTGCTCAGCCCCGACCGCCACACGCTGCGGGTACTCGCCGAGTTGAACGCCTGAGCGAATCCCCGGGTTTCATCCGGAGTTCGAGGGCAATCCGAATGACATGTCCCCTCGATATCGCAACGGTGCGAATCAGGCCGGCACGATCGTCGCGGTCGTGGCCGACATCATGGCTCTCATCCTGGGTCTCTGGATCCTGATGTACCTGCTGGACGCCAACCAGGCGAACAGCTTCGTCCAGTTCATCCACGACGCGGCCCGCTGGCTCGCAGGCTGGTCCCACGACCTCTTCACCTTCGACGAGGCCTGGGCCCGAGTCGTCTGCGGCTACGGCTTGGCAGCGGTGGTCTACCTGCTCGTGGGCCACGCCATCGCCAACAGGGCCCACCGCCACTGAAAATCGCCCTAAGGGGCTCGCCCTCCATCAGCGGCGCGGGGAACTGCGCGATCAACCACGCACAACCCGCGCCCGCAAACCACGCACAACCCCCGAATTCTCAGGCGCAGCAGTCCGAGTCCAGCCCACTGGGCAACTCATCCCCACCGAACACCTGGCACGTGGCCTCATGCCCACCCAACGCGGCCACGGCCAGCAACAACGAACCCGCGGTCCACGTGGTCAACTCCCGCGGCCAGATCGCCTCGTCGTCAAAGACGTAACCGGTCCAGTAGAGCCCGCTCTCGGCGTCCCGCAGATGCTGAATGGACTGCAGCACCTCCAACGCCCGGTCGGACTCGCCCATCGCCCACAACGCGAGGGCGAGTTCGGCCGACTCCCCACCCGTCACCCACGGGTTGGGCACGACGCACCGCACCCCGAGCCCGGGCACCACGAACCGGTCCCAGTCCTCCTCGATACGGGCCTTGGCCTCGGCCCCGGTCAGCGCACCGCCCAGCACCGGGTAGTACCAGTCCATCGAGTACCGGTTCTTGTCGAGGAACCGCTCCGGATGCCGCCGTATCGCGTGCCGCAACGCACCGGCCGCCAACTCCCAGTCCGGCTGCGCCTCTTCCCGCTGCTCGGCGATGGCCAGCGCGCACCGCAGCGCGTGGTGGATCGAGGAGCTGCCGGTCAGCAGCGCGTCCGCCGTGTCCGTGCCGTCGTCGTCGCGCCGCCAGCCGATCTGCCCGCCCGGCTGCTGCAGGCGCAGCACGAACTCGACCGCCGCGTAGACCGCCGGCCACATCCGCTCCAGGAACGTGTCGTCGCCGGTGGAGAGGTAGTGGTGCCAGACGCCCACGGCGATGTAGGCGACGAAGTTGGTCTCCCGGCCCCGGTCGGTGACGTCGCCGGAATCCCCGTCGGCGTAGGCCGCGTACCAGGTGCCGTCCTCGTTCTGGTGCCGGGCCAGCCACAGGTAGGCACGCTCGGCGGCCTCGTGCTCGCCTGCCGTGTCGAGGGCCATGGCCGCCTCGACGTGGTCCCACGGGTCGAGGTGGTGCCCCCGGAACCACGGGATCGCACCGTCCTCGCGCTGCACGGCGAGGATGCCGGCGACGGTCGCGGCGGCCTGCCCCGCGGTGAGGACCCCGGGCAGGACCAGATGTTCCGTCCGGGGGGTCGTCACTTGGCGTCCACCCGGGGGAGATGGGGCTTGGTCGCGTACGCCACGAAGCTCTTGCCGATCAGGGGGTTCAGCGCCTGCTCGGCGACCCGGGTGGCCAGCGGCTTCTTCATGATGTCCCAGACCAGGAGCTTGTGGTACGCCCGCACCGGCAGCGCCTTGTCGTTGTCGACGCCGAACGCGCACTTCAGCCACCAGTAGGGCGAGTGCAGCGCGTGGGCGTGGTGGGTGCCGTAGGGCTTGAGGCCGGCCTCGCGGATTCTCGCCAGGAGCTCGTCGGCCTTGTAGATGCGGATGTGGCCGCCCTCGACCTCGTGGTACGCGTCGGAGAGGGTCCAGCAGACCTTCTCGGGGCCGTACCGCGGGACCGTGATGGCGATGCGCCCGCCGGGCTTGAGCACCCGCACCATCTCCGCGAGGACGCCCTTGTCGTCCGGTATGTGCTCCATCACCTCGGAGATGATGACGACGTCGAAGGACTCGTCGGGGAAGGGCAGCGCCAGGGCGTCGCCCTCCATGGCCGTGGCGGTGGCTCCGTCCGGGGCCTCACCGGCCTCCTTCATCGCCGCGAACCACTTGGCGACCTCGCGGATCTCCTCGGCGTTCTGGTCCAGCGCCACGACCTGCGCGCCACGCCGGTAGCACTCGAACGCGTGCCGGCCGGCACCGCAGCCGAGGTCCAGGACGCGGTCGCCCGGCGCGAGCGGGAACCGGGAGAAGTCGACGGTCAGCACGTGGCCCTGCTTTCGGAGTTGACGCCTTCTACATCTGTGGGGGCTGCGGATGCGGGGGCCGTGGGCACAGCACGGTCGGTACCCGTGACGCCCGCCGGGGAGCGGTCCGTCCCGACGCCCTCGGATCCGGCGATCGCCTCGCGGTACCTGGCCACCGTGCCCTCCGCCGCCCTGGCCCAGGTGAAGTGCCGCAGCACCCGTTCGCGCCCGGCCGCTCCGAGCCGCGCACGCAACTCCGCGTCGCCCAGCAGCCGGCCCAGACCGGCGGCCAGGGCGCCCGCGTCCCCCGGGGGCACCGCCAGGCAGGTCTCCCCGTCACGGCCCGCGACCTCGGGTATGGCGCCGCCGGTCGTGGCGAGCAGGGGCGTGCCCGTCGCCATGGCCTCCGCGGCCGGCAGCGAGAAGCCCTCGTAGAGCGAGGGCACGCACGCGACCTGCGCCGAGCGCACCAGGTCGACGAGTTCCGCGTCGGAGATGCCCTTGACGAACTCGACGGCGCCGGCGAGGTCGTACCGTTCCATCGCCTGGGCGACGGGCCCCTCCGTGGGCCGCTTGCCTACGACGACGAGGTGCGCGCCGGGGTGTTCCGTGCGCACCTTGGCGAGCGCCTCGACGAGATGGACCAGGCCCTTCAGGGGCACGTCCGCGCTGGACGTCGTCACGATCCGGCCCGGCACCACCGGCACCGAGGGATCCGGCGAGAACAGGTCGGTGTCGGCGCCGATGTGGACCACGTGGATCCGGTCCTGGCGTACACGGAGGTGGTCGACGATCTCCTGGCGGGACGTGCCGGAGACGGTGAGCACGGAGGGGAGCCGGCGGGCCACGCGCTTCTGCATGCGAGTGAAGGCGTACCAGCGGCGCACCGAAAGGCGCCGCTTCCAGCCGTCCGCCGCGTCCAGCTCCAACTGCCGGTCGACGGTGATGGGGTGGTGGATCGTGGTCACCAGGGGCGCGCCCACGTCTCCCAGCAGCCCGTACCCGAGCGTCTGGTTGTCGTGGACGACGTCGAACTCGCCGCGGCGGGCCAGCAGATGGCGGCGGGCGCGCAGCGAGAACGTCAGGGGCTCGGGGAAGCCGCCGGTCCACATGGTCGCCACTTCGAGCGCGTCGATCCAGTCGCGGTACTCGTCGCGCTTGGGCGTGCGGAAAGGATCCGGCTGGCGGTAGAGGTCGAGGCTGGGCAGCTCGGTGAGGCTCTGGCCGTCGTGCCCCTCGTCGAGGACGGGGTAGGGCTGGGCACCGATGACCTCGACACGGTGGCCGAGGCGGGACAGTTCGCGCGAGAGGTGCCGGACGTAGACGCCCTGGCCGCCGCAGAACGGGTTCCCTTTATAGGTGAGGAGCGCGATGTGGAGCGGTCGCAAGCCGTCGGCGGCGGGGTCCTCCGAGGGCCCGGCCTCCCTGGCCTCAGCGGTCACTCTGGCCCCCTTCTCCCTGCACTGTCCCGCGAGATTACGCCGGGACGCTAATCTAGAACAAGTTTCAGACTTGATCGTTCGGAGGCACTGAATCTACCGGCAGGTAGCGGCGCTGTGAGCAGTGGATCAGGTGATTCACGCCACGGCCGAGCCGTGCCATGCTGTGTGATCACTCGCCCTCACGGACCGTCACGGAACGGGACCCATGCCCGCGGAAGCCAAGGTGAACACAGTGGCCAAGGTGGAAGCCAGAGCCGCAGCCCCCGCCTCCCCTCCCCTCACGGAGCGACAGGAGGCCCGCCGTCGCCGCATCCTGCACGCGAGCGCGCAACTGGCCAGCCGGGGCGGTTTCGACGCCGTGCAGATGCGCGAGGTCGCGGAGTCCTCACAGGTGGCGCTCGGCACCCTCTACCGCTATTTCCCTTCCAAGATCCATCTGCTGGTCGCCACGATGCAGGACCAGTTGGAGCACATGCACGGCACGCTGCGGAAGAAGCCCCCGCGGGGCGACTCGGCGGCCGAGCGGGTCGCGGAGACGCTGATGCGGGCCTTCCGCGCCCTGCAGCGGGAACCACATCTGGCCGACGCGATGGTCCGCGCCCTCACCTTCGCCGACCGCAGTGTGAGCCCGGAGGTCGACCAGGTCTCACGGCAGACGACGGCAATCATCCTGGACGCGATGGGGCTGGACGACCCGACCCCGGAGCAGCTCTCCGCGGTCCGGGTCATCGAGCACACCTGGCACTCGGCGCTGATCACCTGGCTGTCGGGCCGCGCCTCGATCGCCCAGGTGCGGATCGACATCGAGACGGTGTGCCGGCTGATCGCCCTGACGAAACCGGAGGAGCAGGGGCCGGAAGGGCAGCAGTAAGACCTACGAGACGGGTTCCCTTCGCCGGCATGGTCCGGATCAGGTGCTGGGGGTCGCCTTCCGGCCGCCCGGCCTCTCGGCCTTGCGTCCTTCCGGCCTCTCAGCCCTACCGTCGCAGTCGGCACCGGCGGACCCAAAACCTCTGGCTTCCTGCCACCGTCGGCTACTCCGGTCGGACTCCCTCACTCGCCTCGTAGGCCGACTTCCAGAATAGAACACTCACCCGGGAATGAACCCCCCGGAAGCATTATTTTTCGGGCGCTATTCCTCCGGCGGGAACACCGCCTCGCCACCGCCCCCCAGCGTGATCACGATCGCCTCCACCGGACAGCTCTCCGCCGCCTCCAGTACCCGCTCGTTCGCGTCCGTGTCCGGGGCGACCGGATGGGACTGGCGGGCGTGGTCGAGGCGGAAGCCGTCCGGGGCGTGGTGGACGCACTGGGCACTGCCGATGCACAGCGAGCGGTCGACCTCGACGTGCCAGCGGTCGCCCATCTCTAGGCTTCCGCCGGGAGGTGGATCATCTTGTGCTCCAGGTACTCCCCGTATCCCTCGGGCCCGAACTCCCGCCCCAGGCCCGAGTTCTTGTAGCCGCCGAAGGGGCCCAGCATGTCCAGGCTGAAGGTGTTGACCGAGTACGTGCCCGTGCGGACCTGCCGGGCGATCTCGATGCCGCGCTCGACGTCGGCGGTCCAGACGCTGCCGCTCAGCCCGTAGTCGGAGTCGTTGGCGATCTTCACGGCGTCGGACTCGTCGTCGTAGGGCAGCAGGCAGATCACGGGGCCGAAGATCTCCTCGCGGGCGATGCGCATCGAGTTGTCGACGTCGCCGAAGAGGGTCGGCTCGACGTACCAGCCGCGATCGAGGCCGGCCGGACGCCCGCCCCCGGTCAGGATCTTCGCGCCCTCCTCCTGCCCGATGCGGATGTAGTCGAGGTTGCGCTGCTGCTGCCGCCTGGCCACGAGCGGGCCCACCTGGGTGGCGGGGTCGAGCGGATCACCGACCACGAGCGCGCCGGCCGCCGCGGCGAGGGCGTCGGCGAACTCGTCGTAGCGGGAGCGCGGGAGCAGGATGCGGGTCTGGGCGACACAGGCCTGGCCGTTGTTCATCCAGGCAGCGGGGGCGATGCCCGCCACGGCCGTCCCGACGTCCGCGTCGGGCAGGACGACGGCCGCCGACTTGCCGCCCAGTTCGAGCGTCACCCGGGTGAGATTGCGCGCCGCCACCTCCATCACCCGCTTCCCGGCCGCGACCGACCCGGTGAAGGACACCTTGTCGATGCCGGGGTGCCCGACCAGGTACTCGCTCACCTCCCGGTCGGCGGGCAGGATCGACAGCACGCCCTCGGGCAGTCCGGCCTCGCGGGCGATCTCGCCGAGCAGATACGCGTCCAGCGGCGACTCGGGCGAGGGCTTGAGGACGGCCGTGCAGCCGGTGAGCAGCGCGGGGGCGAGCTTGGCGGCGGCGACGAACTGCGGGACGTTCCAGGGCACGACGGCGGCCACGACCCCGACGGGTTCGCGCCGCACGAGAATGCGGCCGAGCACGCCGTCCCGGGACTCCTCGTAGGTGAAGTTCCGCGCGACGGTGATCGCCGAGTCCCAGACCATCACCGCGCCGAAGGCCTGGGCGAGGACGCTCCAGGAGTACGGCGAGCCGTTCTGGCCGGAGATCACGCGGGCGATCTCCTCGTGCCGGGCGACGATCCCGTCCTTGATCCGGCTCACGACCTCGATCCGCTCGTCGAGGCTCATACGCGGCCAGGGCCCCTGCTCGAACGCCCGCCGCGCGACCCCCACGGCCCGGTCCACATCCGCGGTCGAGGCGTGCGGGACGCGTCCGATGACCTCTTCCGAGTGCGGCGAGATCACCTCGATGACGCCCTCGCCCAGGGGGTCGGTCAACTCCCCGCCGATGAACAGCTGTCCGTGTTCCACGAGCTCGGTCATGGCACATGCCTCCCGGGGACGGGGCCCGTTCCTGACGGTGCTTCAGAACTGATACCAGTTCTAGTTGAAGTAGTCCACGGACGGGATCGCGACCGGCCGTTGCGGTCCGCTCTAGAGCTCCGCGTCCCAGCGCGCCTGCAGTGACGCGCCGCCGGCGAGGATGTCGTCGAGGAACCCGGACAGTTCTTGGAGGGCGTCCAAGGCGCGCTGGAGGTTCGGGCGCCGCTCGCCGTTGGCGATGGCGAGGTGGAACCAGATGAGGGGGTCTGCCCACACACGCCGATCCGGCTGCGCGAGGAGGTCGCAGAATTCCCTGTAGCTCCTGAGTCGCCCTTCGGGTTCAAGGATGGCGTCGACGCCGATGCTGGACTGTGTCGCGTAGTAGACATCACAGGCGGCGAAAGCCACATGGACCTTCAACATCAGGGCGGACAGCCTTGTGTCGTCCTTCCCCGGCAAGCGCAGGAACGGTATGTCGTGACGGGTGCGAGTCATCTGGGCGAACAAGCAGGCGGTCATCCAGACGCTGGACGTCAGCGCAACTCCGGTTCCGGCGAACCAGCTGGCGCTCTTGTCGTCGATCTCGCGCGGTTCGTTGAGGACCTGAGCCGGCCTGTAGCAGCCATGTCGATCGACAGAGGTGGCGTAGAGGGAGAGCCGGTGGTGTGCTTCAGCAGCGTGCCACCTGAGGGGGTTGAGGTGCGAGACGTTCTGAGTCTCGCGTTGCGTGCGTTTGTCGTCGCGCCGTTGCTGATGGCTGGTCAGCCACACGAGCCCCAGGGAGATGGCGCCTGAGGTCAACGCCGAGACCAGCGCTACCGAGAGGGTGTTCACGCAACTGTCTCCTTCGCGCGTGTCCATGATGGCCGAAGCCGGCAAGCCTATGGGAGCGGTTGCGCTCGTTCTCTCCTCAGCCCAACACCCTCTAGAGTCAGTCGACTTGGGCGACCTTTGGAACCAGTTCTAGTTATAGTGGGCAATGGCCATGGGTCGCGGGGTCGGAGGGCAGATGAAGAGCAGCCAGGACGGGCCCGTGCACGACCACGGTGGAGGTGTTCGGTCCCTCCGGGTGCCCATCCCGGACAACCCGCTCGGGCACACGCTCGTGTACGTCGTCGACACCGACCGGGGGCCGGTCCTCATCGACACCGGCTGGGACGACCCGGAGTCCTGGGACACCCTCGCGGACGGCCTCACGGCCTGCGGCACCTCGGTGGGCGAGATCCACGGCGTGGTCATCACCCACCACCACCCGGACCACCACGGTCTGTCCGGCCGGGTCCGCGAGGCGTCGGGGGCCTGGATCGCGATGCACGCGGCGGACACCGCGGTCGTACGACGGACCCGTGAGGCCCGGCCCGAGCGCTGGTTCTCGTACATGACGGCCAAGCTCACCGCCGCCGGTGCGCCCGAGGAGCACATCGCCCCGCTGCGCACACCCCGGCCCCGCGCCCTGCCCGGCCTCTCCCCCGCCCTGCCCGACCGCGACATCGTCCCGGGCGAACTGCTCGACCTCGCCGGACGCCGCCTGCGCGCGATCTGGACCCCGGGGCACACGCCCGGCCACGTCTGCCTCCACCTGGAGGAGGACCACCCCGCACGACTCCCTGGACACGGGCGCCTGTTCTCCGGCGATCACCTGCTGCCCGGGATCACTCCGCACATCGGCCTCTACGAGGATCCGGACGACGCCACGGTCACCGACCCCCTCGGCGACTACCTCGACTCCCTCGAACGCGTGGGCCGGCTCGCCCCCGCCGAGGTGCTCCCGGCCCACCAGCACCCGTTCCCGGACGCCGCCGCCCGCGTACGGGACCTGCTCACCCACCACGAGGCCCGCCTCACCGCCCTGCGAGCCCTCCTCGCCGAGCCGCTCACGCCCTGGCAGCTCGCCGAGCGTATGGAGTGGAACCGCCCCTGGGAGCAGATCCCGTACGGCTCCCGGAACATCGCGGTCTCGGAGGCCGAGGCACATCTGCGCCGCCTGGTGAAGCTGGGCCGGGCGGAAGCGGTGCCGGGGAGCGAACCGGTGACGTACGTGGCCGTCTAGGCGTCTGCGAGACCATCAGGGCAGGGTGCTAGAACCAAGTCCATGGACCCCATCGAGCACCTCCTCGCCGAACGTGCCTGCGAGCGTCTGATCCTCGACTTCGCCCACCGGCTCGACCTGGGCGACCCCTCCTCCGTCGCCGGGCTGTTCACCGAGGACGGTGTCTGGCAGTGGCCGGAGGGCGGGCGGCTCATCAAAGGCCGTGACGCCCTGGGCGCCTACTTCGGCTCCCGTCCCGCCGACCGGCTCTCCCGCCGCATGATGTCCAACGTCCTGGTCACGGTGGAGTCCCCGGACGCCGCCAGGGCGATCTCGTACTTCACGACGTACCGCGTCGACGGTTACGACGGCGGCGTCATCCCGGCCGGGCCGCCCGTCCAGGTGGGCCACTACGAGGACGAGTTCCGGCGGGCCGACGGGCCCTGGCTGGTCACGTCGCGGACGCTGCACCTGCCATTCGGCGGGCCCACACCGCGGCCGAACTCGCCTTTGGCATAAGCCGGATGAGGTCAGGGCAGGGCCTCTAGGATGAACGAGCCGCGGCGCCCCCACGCGTGCGGCGTTGCGTACCACCGCAAGGAGACATGCCCATGGGCACCGAAGAGGCCGCTCGTACGTCGCCCTTCAGCGGAGTCCTGGACGGGAGGTCGGCCGGGCCCATGGTGCCTCGGCTGGCGCTGGGCGCCCGGCTGCGCAGGCTGCGGGACGCGCGAGGCATCGGCAGGGCGGAGGCGGGTGACGTCATCCGTGCCTCTCCCTCCAAGATCAGCCGCATGGAGGCGGGCCGCCACGGGTTCAAACTGCGGGACGTAGCCGACCTGCTCACGTTCTACGGCGTCACGGACGAGGCCGAACGCGCCACACTGCTGGCGCTGGCCGAACAGGCCAACACCCACGCCTGGTGGCAGTACTACAGCGACGTGGTGCCCTCCTGGACGCAGAACTACCTCGGTGCCGAGCAGGCCGCGAGCGTCATCCGCTGCTACCAGATACAGCGCGTTCCCGAGCTGCTCCAGACCCCCGACTACGCGCGGGCCGCCGTCCAGCTCACCCACGTCGACGCCGCCGCGCGCGAGATCGACCGCCGGGTCGCGTTGCGGATGACCCGGCAGCGGATCCTGCACCGGCAGCCGGGCACGGCCCGGCTCTGGGCGGTGATCGACGAGGCGGCGCTGCGGCGCCCGGTGGGCGGGCCGGCGGTGATGCGTGCTCAGCTCAGACATCTCATCGAGATCTGCCGGCTGCCGCAGGTCACCGTCCAGATCCTGCCGTTCCTCTCCGGCGGGCATGCCGCGGAGGGCGGTCCGGTCACCATTCTGCGGCTGCCCGGCGGCCAGTTGCCCGACGTCGTCTACCTCGAGCAGCTCACCACCGCCCTCTATCCCGACCGGCCGGCCGACATCGAGCGCTACTGGGATGCCATGAACCGGCTGGTGGTCGAAGCCGAGTCACCGGACGAGACTCCGACCATCCTGCACCGCCTCCTTCAGGAGACCTGAAAGGTCAGGCCTTGGGGTTCAGGCCTTGGGGTTCAGGCCTTGCGGGCTACACCGCCGTACTGGTGCACCTCCGCCGGCAGGCCCAGGGCCTCGGCGTCGGGACGCCAGCGCGAGCAGGACGTGACGCCCGGCTCCAGCAGCTCCAGACCGTCGAAGTAGCGGGCGATCTGCTCGGGGCTGCGCAGGATGTACGGGATCGAGCCGCCGTCGTTGTACTGCTGGATGGCCGAGACGTAGTCCTCGCTGGTGTCCGTGGAGTCGTACTGCACCAGATAGCTGCCGGGCGGCAGGGCCTCCACCAGCTGCCGCACGATCTCGCGCGCCTCGTCGTGGTCCTCGATGTGGCCGAGGATGCCCATTAGCATGAGCGCGACGGGCTGGTCGAAGTCCAGCGTCTTCCCGGCTTCCCGGACGATCGTGCTCGGCTTGCGCAGGTCGGCGTCGACGTAGTTGGTGACGCCTTCCGGTGTGCTGGTGAGCAGCGCGCGGGCGTGGGCCAGCACCAGCGGGTCGTTGTCGACGTAGACGATCCGGCTCTCCGGGGCCACCCGCTGGGCGATCTGGTGGGTGTTGTCCACGTTGGGCAGCCCGGTACCGATGTCCAGGAACTGGCGGATGCCCTCTTCGGCGGCGAGATGGCGTACGGCGCGGGCGAGGAAGTAGCGGGCGGCGCGGGCCCCGGTCTCGATCCCGGGGAAGATCTCGCGGAACGCGTCACCGGCCACACGGTCGACTTCGTAGTTGTCCTTCCCGCCCAGCCAGTAGTTCCAGATCCGGGCCGAGTGCGGAACCGAGGTATCGATCTTGGAGAGCGGCTCCTGCTCGGAGTTCTCCACCTGGTCAGTCATGGACGCTCCTGCGTGTGGTCGTGGAGCTTCACGTTAACCGGTTTGCCCCACGGACAGGATCAACTCCTCGGCGTGGTCGAGCAGTTCGACCTCCATCCGGCTCATCGTCAGACCTCTCGTCGATCTCGTACACATCGGCGCGGCGGCCCGAGCCGGGGAGCCTCCCGGGCGGTGTCGTCGGCATGGGGCGAAGGTACTCTCGGCCGTTTTGCTACTTCCGGGTACAGTAGGCGGGTCGTCATCACCCGTACAGGGAGAAGCCGGTGCAATTCCGGCGCTGACCCGCAACCGTGAACCGCCCGCTGAGGCAGGCGGTGAGCCGGATCGCCCCGTACGGATCGTGACCGGCTCACGTGCCCGGCGCCCGCCGGTGCACGGCACCGTCGAGGTATACGGGGCCGAGCCGCCGGGGTGTCCCGTGCTGCCCGGCTCCCTCACAGGGAGAGGCACCCGCCGATCATGAACGTCCGCCGCAGCGCCGCCGTCCTGGCCGCCGCCACCGTGATCGGCGCCGCCACGCCGGCCGCCGCCGCACCGTCACCGACTCCGTCCCAGGCGTTCCCCTCCGCCCTGTACGGCGACAAGGACCCCAAGTTCGACGGCGTCTGGCGCCAGTCGCTCGCCTTCCTCGCGCAGGACACGGTGGGTGAGAAGCCCGCCGCCAAGTCCGTCGAGTGGCTGGTCCGGCAGCAGTGCGAGGACGGCGGGTTCGCCGCGTACCGCCCGGACCCCGCCGCCGCGTGCGACGCCAAGACCATGCTGGACACCAACGCCACGTCCGCCGCCGTCCAGGCCCTCGCCGCGCTCGGCGGGCAGGACGCCGTCGCCGACAAGGCCGTCGGCTGGCTGAAGTCCGTCCAGAACAAGGACGGCGGCTGGGGCTACGCGCCCGGCGGCGCCAGCGACACCAACTCCACCTCCGTCGTCATCGGCGCGCTGACCGCCGCCGGTGAGAAGCCGGACCAGGTCGAGAAGGGCGGAAAGTCGCCCTACGACGCCCTGCTGAAGCTCGCCCTCCCCTGCGGCGGGAAGGACGACGGCGCCTTCGCGTTCCAGCCCGACAAGAAGGGCGAGCTGACCGCCAACGCGGACGCGACGGCGGCCGGTGTCCTCGGCGCCCTGGGCAAGGGCATGGTGGTGGAGGCCGGGAAGAAGTCCGACGCCACCTGCACGGAGGACCCCTCCACGCCGCAGCAGGCCGCAGGCAACGGGGCCGCGTACCTCACGCAGACCCTCGCCGAGGACGACGACCACCTCACCTCCGCCCTCGCCGGCGCGGCCCCCCAGCCCGACCACGGCAACACCGCCGACGCGGTCGTGGCACTCGCCGCGCAGGGCGAGACCGCGCAGGCCGAGAAGTCCGTGCGGTGGCTGGAGAAGAACTCGGCCGACTGGGCCGGGCAGGGCGGCCCCGCCGCCTACGCCCAGCTGATCTTCGCCGCGCACGCGACGGGCACGAACCCGCGTGACTTCGGCGGCACGGACCTGGTGAAGCAGCTCAACGCGACGGGCCCGGCCCCGCAGGCCCCCGAACAGCCCTCGGCGGCCGACGAGAAGGACGACTCGGGGTCGGGCTTCTTCGGCGTCTGGTGGTACGTCGGGGTCTGCCTCGTCGCCGGTATCGGCATCGGCTTCCTCTTCACCGGCCGCAAGAAGAAGCAGCAGTCGTGATCCGCCGGGCCGTTCTCCTCCTCCTGGCCTCGCTCCTGCTGATCGCGGGCGCGAGCCAGGCCCAGGCCGCCGGCTACCGGTACTGGTCGTTCTGGGACCGCGAAGGCGACCGCTGGGTCTACGCCACGCAGGGCCCGTCCATGGCCCGCCCCTCGGACGGCGACGTCCAGGGCTTCCGCTTCGCGGTGAGCGAGGACTCCGCCGAGGCGGCCCGGCCACGCGGCACGGCCGACTTCAAGACCATCTGCGCGAAGACCCCCGCGCGGGACGGCGAGAAGCGGGTCGCGCTCGTCATCGACCCCGGCACGAAGGCGGACGCCCCCCAGGGCGAGACCCCGCCCCCCGCCCGGACGGCCTGCGCCCGGGTCTCCCCCGACGCGACCACGGCGGAGGCCCTCGCGACGGTCGCCAAGCCCCTGCGCTACGACACGAACGCCCTGCTGTGCGCGATCGCGGGCTACCCGGAGAAGGGCTGCGGCGAGCAGGTGGCGAGCTCCCGGGAGTCGACACCGGCGGCGAAGAAGGACACGTCCGACGACAACGGCCCGTCCCTGGGTCTGCTGGCGGGCATCGGCGTGGTGGCGGTCCTGGGGGCGGCGGCGATCTGGCAGGTACGGCGGCGTGACCAGGCTTAGCAGCGCGGACCCGCTCAGCGACGCGCCCTCCCACCCCCCGCGCCGGCCCCGGGCCCCGCTGCACCCCGGCGCCTGGTGGCTCTGGTCCCTCTCCCTCGGCACCGCGGCCACCCGCACCACCAACCCCCTGCTCCTCTGCCTCCTCATCGCGGTCTCCGCCTACGTCGTGGCGACCTGCCGCCCCCCGACCCCCTGGTCCCGTTCCTACGGCGCCTTCGTCAAGCTCGCTCTCGCCGTCCTGGTCATCCGGCTGCTCTTCGCGATCGTCCTCGGCTCCCCCATCCCCGGCACGCACACCCTCGTCACCCTCCCCGAGGTGCCCCTCCCCGACTGGGCCCAGGGCATCCGCCTCGGCGGCGAGGTCACGGCCGAGGCCCTCACCTTCGCGCTGTACGACGGTCTGAGACTGGCCGCCCTGCTCGTCTGCGTCGGCGCAGCGAACGCCCTCGCCAATCCCTCCCGCCTCCTCAAGTCCCTCCCGGGCGCCCTGTACGAGATGGGCGTCGCGGTCGTCGTCGCCCTCACCTTCGCGCCGAACCTCATCGCGGACGTCCAGCGCCTGCGCGCCGCCCGCCGGCTGCGCGGCCGCCCGGACAAGGGCCTCCGGGGCCTGCTGCAGGTGGGCCTCCCGGTCCTGGAGGGCGCGTTGGAGCGGTCGGTCTCCCTGGCCGCCGCGATGGACGCGCGTGGCTACGGCCGTACCGCCCAGGTCCCGGCCGCGGTCCGCCGTACCACCGCCGCCCTCACCCTCGGCGGCCTGCTCGGCGTCTGCGCCGGAACGTACGGTCTGCTCACCGCCGAAGGCGCCACCTACGGGATGCCCGTCCTGCTCGTCGGCCTCGCCGCCGCCCTCGCGGGTCTCCGGCTCGGCGGCCGGAGGTCGCTGCGCACCCGGTACCGCCCGGACCGCTGGGACGTGCGCGCCCTGCTGGTCGTGGCCTCCGGCGTGGCGGTCGCCGCACTCCTCATGCTCGCCTCGGTCCGTGACCCCGCCGCCCTGCACCCCGGCGTGGTGCCGCTCGTGGCCCCCACGCTCCCCGTCTGGCCCGCGGCGGCGATCCTCCTCGGTCTGCTGCCCGCGTTCGTCGCCCCCGAGCCCAAGGAACCGTCGTGATCCGCTTCGAAGATGTCTCCGTGACCTACGACGGCGCCTCCGAACCCACCGTCCAGGGCATCGACTTCGAGGTCCCGGAAGGCGAACTGGTCCTCCTCGCCGGCCCGTCCGGCGTCGGCAAGTCCACCGTCCTGGGCGCGGTCAGCGGGCTCGTGCCGCACTTCACCGGAGGCACCCTGCGAGGCAGGGTCACGGTGGCCGGACGCGACACCCGCACCCACAAGCCGCGCGAACTCGCCGACGTCGTCGGCACGGTGGGCCAGGACCCGCTCGCCCACTTCGTCACCGACACCGTCGAGGACGAACTCGCCTACGGCATGGAGTCACTGGGCCTCGCCCCGGACGTGATGCGCCGCCGCGTAGAGGAAACACTCGACCTCCTCGGCCTCGCCGACCTGCGGGGCCGCCCCATCGCCACCCTCTCCGGCGGCCAGCAGCAGCGCGTCGCCATCGGCTCGGTCCTCACCCCGCACCCCAGCGTCCTCGTCCTCGACGAACCGACCTCCGCACTCGACCCGGCCGCCGCCGAAGAGGTCCTGGCGGTCCTCCAGCGCCTCGTCCACGACCTCGGCACCACGGTCCTCATGGCCGAACACCGCCTGGAACGCGTCATCCAGTACGCCGACCAGGTCGCCCTGCTCCCGGCCGCGGGCGCGTCCCCGATCGTCGGTCCCCCGGCCGAGGTGATGGCGGTGTCCCCGGTGTATCCGCCGGTGGTGGCGCTGGGCCGCCTGGCGGGCTGGACCCCCTTGCCCCTGACGGTCCGTGACGCCCGCCGCAAGGCAGGAGATCTAAAGCAACAGCTGGAATACGCCCCTCAGGGGCGCGGGGAACTGCGCGACCAGCCACAAACCACCCGCACCCGCAAACAATCCACAGCCGAAGTCCAAGCCCTCTCCGTAACCCGCGCCCGCATCCAAGCCCTGAACAACGTCACCCTCACCATCACCCCCGGCGAAACCATCGCCCTCATGGGCCGCAACGGCGCCGGAAAATCCACCCTCCTCAACTCCCTCGTCGGCCTGGTCACCCCCACCTCCGGAACCGTCAAACTCGGCGAAGCCACCCCCCACCGCACACCCCCCAAGGACCTCGTCCGCAAGGTCGGCCTCGTCCCCCAGGAACCCCGCGACCTGCTCTACGCCGACACCGTCGCCGCCGAGTGCGCGGCAGCCGACCAGGACGCGCAAGCAGAACCCGGCACCTGCCGCGCCCTGGTCACCGAACTGCTCCCGAGCGTCACCGACGACACCCACCCCCGGGACCTCTCGGAGGGCCAGCGCCTCGCCCTCGCCCTGTCCGTCGTACTGACCGCCCGCCCCCCGCTGCTCCTGCTGGACGAGCCCACCCGCGGCCTGGACTACGCGGCGAAGGCCCGCCTGGTCGGCGTACTGCGCAAGCTCGCGGAGGAGAGGCACGCCATCGTGCTGGCCACGCACGACGTGGAACTGGCCGCCGAGATCGCCCACCGCGTGGTGCTTCTGGCCGAGGGCGAGGTGATCGCCGACGGCCCGACCGCGGAGGTCGTCGTCTCCTCGCCGTCCTTCGCCCCGCAGGTCACCAAGATCCTGGCCCCGCAGCACTGGCTCACGGTCTCCGAGGTACGCGCGGCCCTCCAGCCCGGGACGGACGCGTGAACGCCCAGCGCCAGGCCCGGGCCGTCCGCCTCGGCCCCCGCTCCCTCACCGCCCTCCTCCTGGTCAGTGCCGTCGGGGTGGCCGCGTTCGGCTGGCCCTTCCTCGCCCCGCCCACCTCGCAGCTCAGCGCGCACGCGCAGGACGCGCCCTGGCTCTTCGCGGGTCTGCTGGTGCTGCTCGTGGCGGTGGTGGCCGCGGCGATCTCGGAGTCCGGTCTCGGCCCGAAGGCGGTCGCGATGCTCGGCGTGCTGGCCGCCACGGGGGCCGCCCTGCGGCCGATCGGCGCCGGTACCGCCGGGATCGAGCCGATGTTCTTCCTGATGGTGCTGAGCGGCCGGGTCCTCGGCCCGGGCTTCGGATTCGTCCTCGGCTCGGTGACGATGTTCGCGTCCGCGCTGCTCACGGGCGGGGTGGGCCCGTGGCTGCCGTTCCAGATGCTGGCGATGGGCTGGTTCGCGATGGGCGCGGGCCTGCTGCCGGGCCCGGACCGCCTCCGCGGCCGCGGCGAGCTGGTGATGCTCGCCGGTTACGGCTTCCTCGCCGCCTTCGCCTACGGCACGGTGATGAACATGGCGGGCTGGCCCTTCATGAGCGCGCTCGCCTCGAACGTGGCCTTCGACCCGCAGGCGGCGGTCCCCGCCAACCTGGCTCGTTTCCTCGCGTACTGCCTGGCCACCTCGCTCGGCTGGGACCTCGGCCGGGCGGTCGTCACCGTCGTCCTGACACTGACCCTCGGCCCGGCGGTGCTCAGGGCGCTGCGCCGCGCCACGCGCCGGGCGGCGTTCGAGACGCCGGTCACCTTCGACACCCCGCCGACCGTGAGGCGCCCCACGTGACTCAGGTCACATACGAAGCGAGGTCGTAGGGCCCACCCCCGGTCACGGGCCGGACCGCCACCCCGCATGCGGTCACACCTAGTAAAAGGGGGCATTGCGGGCAGCAGCGAAGACTGTTTCTGTGGGCGACTGCCCCGCCCACGACGAAAGGTCAACGCGTGCCCGCCGCATCCGTCCTCCGCCGTGCCGCCACCCCGAAGAACGCTCTCGCCGGTACCGCCCTGGCCGCGGCCACCTGCGGCACCCTGATCGCCGCCGCGCCCGCCCACGGCGCGACGACCGGGCCCTCCTCGGCCAAGGCGGTCGCGAAGAAGATGATCGGCGACGACGCCCAGTACCAGTGCTTCTCCGAGATCGTCGAGCAGGAGAGCGACTGGGACGTGAACGCCCGGAACTCCTCCAGCGGCGCCTACGGCCTGGTCCAGGCTCTGCCGGGCAGCAAGATGGCCTCGGCCGGCTCCGACTGGAAGACCAACGCGGCCACCCAGATCGAGTGGGGCCTGGACTACATGAAGGACCGCTACGGCAGCGCCTGCGGCGCCTGGGACCACTGGCAGTCCCACGGCTCGTACTGAGCCGGCCCCGCCCCCCCCAAGACCGAAGGCGGCGGCCCCCTGATCCCCGGGGCCGTCGCCTTCGCCCACTCAGTCGCCCGCACTCAGCCGCCCGTGCTCACCCGGAGTTCCTTCACCCCGTTGATCCACGCCGACCGCAGCCGACGCGGGTCGTCGACCAGCCGCAGCCCCGGCATGGCGTCGGCGATGGCGTTGAAGATGAGGTCGATCTCCATTACGGCGAGGGACTTGCCCAGGCAGAAGTGCGGGCCGCCCCCGCCGAAACCGAGGTGCGGGTTGGGATCGCGGGTGACGTCGAAGTCGTCCGGCTCGTCGAAGACCTCGGGATCGTGGTTGGCGGAGGCGTAGAACAACCCCACCCGGTCCCCCTTGCGGATGCGCTTGCCGCCCAGCTCGGTGTCCTGCGTGGCGGTGCGCTGGAAGGCGGCGACCGGGGTCGCCCAGCGCACGATCTCCTCCGCCGTCGTCGACGGCCGGTCCCTCTTGTACAGCTCCCACTGTTCGGGGTGGGTGAGGAAGGCGTGCATGCCGTGGGTGATGGCGTTGCGGGTGGTCTCGTTGCCCGCGACGGCCAGCATCAGCACGAAGAAGCCGAACTCGTCCGAGTTGAGGTTGCCCTCGTTCTCCGCCGCGACCAGCTGCGTGACGATGTCGTGGGCGGGGCACTGCTTGCGGTCGGCGGCCATGTTCATCGCGTAGGCGATGATCTCCGTGGCCGACTCGGCGCCGACCTCCTCGGTGATGGCGTACTCGGGATCGTCGTACGCGATCATCTTGTTGGACCAGTCGAAGATCTTGTCCCGGTCCTCCTGCGGGACGCCCATCAGCTCCGCTATCGCCTGGAGGGGCAGTTCGCAGGCGACCTGGGTGACGAAGTCGAACGGCCCGGAGTGTGTGCGGGCGTTCGCGACGATCGCCAGGGCCCGGGCCCGCAGCCGCTCCTCCAGGGCACGGATCGCCCGGGGCGTGAAGCCGCGCTGCACGATCTGCCGGACCCGGGTGTGCTCCGGCGGGTCCATGTTGAGCAGGATGAACCGCTGGGCGTCGATGGAGTCCCGGTCGATGTGCTCGTTGAAGCGGATGATCGCCGTGTTGAGGTACGACGAGAACAACTCCGGGTGCGTGGAGACGTACTTGACGTCGACGTGCCGGGTGACGGCCCAGTACCCCTCGTCCTGGAAGCCGGCGACATTGGCCGGCTGGGGCACCCAGCAGACCGGTTCGACCCGGCGCAGCTCGGCGAACTCCGGCAGGGGCACACGTTGATGCAGCAGGTCCGGGTCGGTGAAGTCGAACCCCTCGGGCAGCGCGGGACAGGGCATGGGCGGCTCCCACCACTCGTACCGACTCTTGTTCTGACGGCCCATCAGCTGTGCGGAGTTGCGGTGACGGTAGTAACGGGTTCTACAACTAGCAAGAGGCGTGAACCCCCCAATTACCCGCACGACCCTTGCGGTCACGGAGTGACCATCAGCACACTGCTGACAGAACTAGAACGCGTACTAGTTCCGCGTAGCCTCCCGGAGAGGACCCGCACCCATGGCTGCCGAACCCGTGATCGTCGAAGCCGTACGCACTCCGATCGGCAAGCGCGGCGGCGCGCTCGCCCATCTGCACCCCTCCTATCTGCTGGGCGAGACCTACCGCGAACTCCTCGGCCGCACCGGCATCCCCGCCGACTGCGTCGAACAGATCGTCGGCGGTACGGTCACCCACGCCGGGGAGCAGTCCATGAACCCCGCGCGCACGGCCTGGCTCACGATGGGGCTGCCGTACGAGACGGCCGCGACGACCGTCGATGCCCAGTGCGGGTCGTCGCAGCAGGCCTCTCACATGCTGGCCAACATGGTCGCCACCGGCGTGATCGACGTCGGCATCTCGTGCGGGGTGGAGTCGATGTCCCGGGTGCCGCTGGGGTCGGGCTCGAAGCACGGGCCCGGCAAGCCGTTCCCCGACGAGTGGAACGTCGACCTCCCGAACCAGTTCGAGGCGGCCGAGCGGATCGCCCGCCACCGTGGTCTGACCAGGGAGAACGTCGACGCGCTGGGGCTCGCCTCGCAGGAACGCGCCGCCCACGCCTGGGCGGAGGAACGCTTCAAACGAGAGACCTTCGCGGTCCAGGTCCCGACGACGGAGGAGGAGCAGCACGCCGGGCAGGGCATGTGGCGCCTGGTCGACAAGGACGAGGGCCTGCGCGACACGTCGCCGGAGGCGCTGGCCTCCCTGAAGCCGATCATGCCGACTGCCGTGCACACGGCCGGCAACTCCTCGCAGATCTCCGACGGGGCGGCGGCGATCATGTGGGCGTCGAAACGGATGGCTCGCGCCCTGAAGCTGAGGCCCCGGGCCCGGATCGTGGCCCAGGCGCTGGTGGGAGCCGACCCCCACTTCCACCTGGACGGACCGATCGACGCGACGAACGCCGTGCTGGGCAAGGCCGGGATGTCCCTGAAGGACATCGACCTGGTCGAGATCAACGAGGCGTTCGCGTCGGTGGTGCTGAGCTGGGCGCAGGTCTTCGAGCAGGACCTGTCGAAGGTGAACGTCAACGGCGGCGCGATCGCACTCGGGCACCCGGTGGGAGCCACCGGGGCCCGGCTCATCACGACGGCGCTTCATGAACTGGAACGCACGGACAAGGAGTTCGCGCTGATCACCATGTGTGCGGGGGGCGGTTTGGCCACCGGCACGATCATTCAGCGGTTGTAGTCGTCCAGTTGATGAAGGTGCTGAACGTGGCGGGGTCGAGGGTGAGGATCGGTCCCGCCGGGGTCTTGGAGTCGCGTATGGCGATGGTGGTGGGCGCTTCGGCGATCTCGAGGCACTGGCCTCCCTGGTCGCCGCTGTACGTCGACTTACGCCACTGAATCTCCATAGCGTTCCTCCATTGCGCGCCGGATGAGCTCCGCCGAGTCATTGAGGGAAAGCGCGGCAGCCCGGAGGTGATCGTAACGGAGCGAACACTCCCTGACCGTGTCCGGGTTGGCGGTCGGATGCCCGCTGCCGTACCCCTCCGTGTAGACGATGGTGGGGTCGCTCGAAAAGCGGTAGATATCGAACGAGCCTTGCAGCCCCGCGTGCGCACCCGCCGAGAACGGCAACACCTGGATGTTGATACGAGGGTTGCTCTCGAAGGACAACAGGTGGGCGAGTTGCTCCCGCATGACCTCTGGGCCACCGATCTCCAGGTACAGCGCGGCCTCGCTGAGGACGGCCCAGAAGACGGGCGGCTCCGCCTTCTCAAAGACGCGCTGACGAGCCAGCCGTACCGCCGTGCGGTCTTCGAGGTCGGTCTGGTCCAACGCCCCGAGGACGGCCCCCGCATACCCCTGGGTCTGGAGCAGGCCGAGGACCATGTGCGTCTGGAAGGAGCAGATCTCGGTGGCCCGCATCTCCAGCTCGGCCACCTGCTGGAACCAGGCCGGGAGCCGACTCCGCAGCACCAGTTCCACCAGCCGGGAGAACATCCCGCCCGTACCCAGCGCCGCATCCGCCCGTTCGCTGAACTCCGGCGTCGGAACCTTCCGCGCTGTCTCGATCTGTCCCACCATCGAGCCGGTGTAGTTGAGGATTCCCCCGAGTTGCTTCAGCGTCAGCCCCGCCGCCTCCCTGTGGCGTCGTAGCTCGAAGCCGTAGTAGTCCAAGGGCGAGGCACCCGGGTCGAGGGCGTTGATGTTGGTCACGCAGAGCCCCTCTCACGCAACTCCGTCCACCACGGGACGGGTTGTATTCGTTCCGTAGCCGAGGGTAGTCACCGCACGTCAACCTCGTCCCGTGAACGATTACTTTCCCGCCCAGTACACGCTCCGCCTCACCGTCGGTGAACACGCCGCCCCGTACATCCGCCGTATCGTCCGCTCCTTCCTCCACGAATGGCACATGCCCGAGCTGTCCGACGCCGTCGAACTCGGCGTGACCGAACTGCTCGCCAACGTCGTACGGCACGTCCCCGACCGGCGCTGCACGCTGCTGTTGCTGCGGCAGCCGCACGGCGTACGTGTGGAGGTCACGGACGGCAGCAGCCGACTGCCCGTCTCCCCGCCCCGGCCGGACCCGGACTCCGAGAACGGCCGTGGACTGCTCCTGCTCGACGCGATGGCCGACAAGTGGGGCGTGTCGCTGTGGAACAGCGGGGGCAAGACCGTGTGGTTCGAATGCGGGGCCGACGTCGTCACCCTAGAGTGACAGACCTTCAGGACACGATGGCGTGCCGCTCCGAGGGGGGGACATGGCACAGGGCGAAGCGCTGGTGATCGGCGTCAGTACGTTCCGGTCACCCGTGCCGGACGGCGAAGAGGTACCCCTGCGGTCACGAACGTGGGAACCCCTGCCATTCGTTCCAGAGGTGCTCGCACGGGTCCGTCGGGCTGTCGGAGGACTCGGATACCGGGTGATCCACCGCCTGGACCCGGTGCGGAGCGAGCTGAGGGACTTGCTGTGCGACTCCCGCGGGGACGAAGGGCAGCCCGCCCACCGCATCGTCCACGTGGTCTCCCACGGAAGCGCGGGCGGGAGACGCGCACGGCTCGACTTCGTGCCGGCCGACGGACGGCTGGGCCGGGACACGGACGTCACCGGGTGGGTCTCCGACAGTCATGCCGAGCGACGGCCCACTCTGTTCCTGATCGACCTGTGCGGGTCCGGCGTCGCCGCCCGGCTGCCGTCCTACGTGTACGAGGCCGGTGAGGAGAGTTTCGCCTGGGTCATCGCGGCCTCCGACGGTGAGGAGGACGCGTACGACGGGCAGTTCAGCATCGCGGTCGCCGAGGTTCTCGAAGATCTGAACCGCACCGGCCTGGGCACGGACCGCTCGCAGGAGTTCGTGACCTTCTCCCTGGTCGCCCGCCACATCGGAATGCGGCTGGAGGCCGTCCGTGGCCGGGTCCAGACCGTCCGGGCGACGCTGATGGACCCGAGCGCACCGGAGCCCGTCCTGCCGTTCTTCCCCAACCCCGCGTACACGACGTTCGCCGACGACCCCCAGCGCACCCGACGGTCCGCGCTCGACCCCCCGGTCCGGGACTTCCTGGAGGAGCTCGACCCGGTGGACGCACGGCACTTCACCGACAGACCGGGACGGCACTTCACCGGGCGTCACACACAACTGCGGGTGCTCGCTCCCTGGCTCGACGCTACGGACGGGTCACGTCTGTGTGTGGTCGTCGGCAGTCCTGGAGCGGGCAAGTCGGCCCTCCTCGGTGCGTTGATGTGCGCCGCGCACCCCCAACTGGCAGATCAGGCCCAGCACATTCGCGAACGCCTCCCCGGCGCATGCCGCCCCGCCGTGCATGAGGCCCTCGCCGCCGTGCAGGCCCGGCAGCGCGGTCTGGAGTCGCTTCTGGACGTCCTCGCACGGCAGTTGAGGCTGGTGGCTCCCACTCGCGGATGGACTCCGGAGGAGTTCCTCTTCGCCGTACGGGCACTGCCCGAGCCGCCCGTCATCGTGCTCGACGCACTGGACGAGGCCCTCGACCCCGTCGACGTCACGGACCGCTTGCTCCTGCCCCTCGCCTCCGAGCACCGTTCCGACGGCGGTGCCGCCTGTCGTCTGCTCATCGGGATGCGGCCCTGGGAGCAGTTCGACAGCCTGAAGTCGCTGGCCGCGTCGGAAGGTCTCCTGGTCGACCTCGACGAGACCGACCCCGCGGAACTCGAGGCAGACCTCGCCGCCTACCTTGATGACACCCTCACCGGTGTGGACGGATACCACAGTGGACGGGCACGCCCGGTGCGCGAGCGCCTGGCCGCGGCCACGGCGGCGACACTGGCCCGCACTCCGCAGCACGGTGAGCGGTGGGGCGAGTTCCTCGTCGCCTCCGTCTTCACCAGCTACCTCGCCTCGACGCCTGCAGTCACCGATGTGGGCGACGCCGCCTGCCTGGGTGCGGGAGCACCGGTGACGCTGCCCGACGTCTTCGAACTGGATCTGGCCTCGCGCGCCGCGCCCGGGGCCACGCGCGCGCTGCTGGCCGCCATCGCCCACGGCAAGGGTGGGGGCATGCCCGCCGAACTCGCCTTTCCTCTCGCGAGGGCCTTCTGCCCCGACGACCCGGCCGACGAGAGCGAGGACACCGACTTCTCCCGCGTTCTCCAGGAGGCCATGTTCTACCTGCGGACCCAGACCGACACCGATGGCACCACCCTGTACCGCCTCTTCCACCAGGGACTCACCGACCACGTCCGCGCGCACCCCCACCGCAGGCCCTCTTCCGGTCACCGCGAGGCGCACCGGTCCCGCGTCCCCGCCGCGGGCCACGTCCTCACGATCCTGCTCACGCCCCGTGCGGGAGCGTCGCACCTCGTCTGGGCCCATGCCGCTCCGTACCTCCTGCGTCACGCGATCGAGCACGCGAGGGACGCCGGGCAGGCCGACACCCTGATCACCGAACCGGATTTCCTCGTGCACGCGGATCCACGTTCGCTCGCACCCGCCCTCCTGGCCGCACGAACGGACAAGGCTTTCCTGGCGGCGGCGGTCTACAACGCGTCCTACCACCACCATCGCTCCGCACACTGGGGAGATCGCTGCCGTCTCCTGGCCCTCGACGCCGCTCGATACGGTGCTGCCGGGATGCAGACGAGCTTCACGCGGTCACTGCCGGCAACTGCCTGGCAACCGCGCTGGACGGCGGGCAGCACGCCCGACCCCGCCCTCGTCGACACACTCACAGGCCACTCGAACTGGGTGACCGGCGTGGCCTGTACGACCGTCGACGGACGGCCTGTCGCCGTCACCACGGGCAGTGACAAGTCGGTTCAGCTGTGGGACCTCGTCGACCGACGACCGATGTGTCCCCCTCTTGAGGGTCATAAGGCACAAGTGACGTCCGTGGGTTGTACGACCGTCTGGGGGCGGCCCGTCGCGGTCACCGGCAGCCAGGATCAGACGCTGCGCGTCTGGGATCTGAGTACCGGTCGGCCCGTCGGCGAACCTCTGACCGGCCACGGCGATGCGGTGCTGGCGGTGGCGTGCACAACTCACCAAGGCCGGCCTGCCGCTGTGTCATGCTCCGGGCGCACTCTGCGGGTCTGGGATCTCACCACCGGCCAGTGTGTGGCCATGATGCGGAGCGAGCACGCCAAACCGATGGCGGCCGTGGCGTGCACGAACGACCCGACGGGGCCCCAGTTCATGGTGACGCGCGGGAATGACGGGACAGCGCACGTCTGGTATGGATGCCGATACTTCATGGACGAGCTGAGAGGCACCACCGGTAGCGCGACCGCGATCGCCTGCACCGTCGTCGACGACGATCCGGTCGCAGTGGTCGGCAGCCGTGACGGGTCCGTGCGCATCTGGGATCTGTACAGCCGCTACCCCTTCGTGGATCTGGTCGAGGAAGGCAAGCCGGTGTCCAAGGTGGTCTGCACCACCCTGCGAGGCGAGCCCGTCGCGGTGGTCACCGACATCAGCGGAGCCGTCCGCCTGTGGAACCTGACCACCCGTCGGCCCATCGGGCAGCTCACCGGTGTCTCCTCCCTCGCCGTCGCGAGCACTTTGATCGACGACCTGCCCATCGTGGTCACGGGCAACACCGACGGGGTGGTGCACCTCTGGGATCCGACCCCCCGCAAACCCATCGGCGATCCGAAGGACGGGCATCGGCGCGGAGTGACGGCGATCTCGCTCACGGCCGTCGAAGGACGCCCTGTTGCCCTGACCGGAAGCAACGACCGTACGGTCCGCGTCTGGGATCTGGCCACGGGACAGCCCGTGGGCGAACCCCTCGACGCCCACGCGGACTGGGTGGACGGAGTGACGTGCACGATCCTCGACGGCCGCCCCGCCGCCGTCTCCGTGGGTTTCGACCGGACAGTGCGGGTCTGGGATCCGGCGACCGGCAGACCGGTCGGTGAACCGCTGACCGGGCACAATGGTGGCGTCAAGGCCGTCACGACGGCGGATCTTGAGGGCCGCCCCGTCGTGGTGACGGGCGGCGACGATCGAACGGTGCGGATCTGGGACCTCGCGAACGGCAGCCTCGTCGGTGAGCCGCTGACCGGGCACACCGCCGGTGTGCGGTCGGTCGCGTGCGCGGTCGTCGACGGCCGGTCCGTCGCGGTCAGCGGGAGCTACGACGGAACGGTGCGCATCTGGGACCTGCTGACAGGACGGCCGACCACAGAGCCTCTGGTCGGCCACAAGGGAAGCGTGCGGTCGGTCACGTGCGCGGTCGTCGAGGGCTGGCCCATCGCGGTCAGCGGGAGCTACGACGGAACGGTGCGCATCTGGGACCTGCTGACAGGACGGCCGACCGCAGAGCCCCTGGTCGGCCACGAGGGAAGCGTGCAGTCGGTCGTGTGCGCGGTCCTCGACGGCCGGCCGGTCGCGGTCACCGGGAGCTACGACCGGACCGTGCGGATCTGGGATCTCTCCAGCAGGCGGTGCGAAGTCCTCACCATGCCCCACCCGGTCTCGGCGGTGGCGCTGAGTGCGGACGGCGCCCTGGTGGTCGGGACAGGCAGCGGGGTGGTGGTGATGGAACGAAAGACAGGGAAGGCATGATGCGCGTCCTCGGCGTCCACGGAGTCGGCAACTACCGCCCAGGACAGTCACCGGAAGCGGCAAGCGCCGCGCTCGCGGGGATCTGGGCTGCGGCGCTCCGGGGAACCGCGCCGGTTCCCGCCGACTCCGACGACGTGGGTCATGAGGTCACCGTGGCGTACTACGCGGATGTGCTGCAGCGCCCGGGCCGCCAGGGGGAGGACGGCCTGGGCTCCCTCGACGCCTTCGAACGGGAACTCGTCGCCGCCTGGCTGGAAGAGTGCGGTCTGCCCGACGCCACCGCAGCGGGACGCGCGACCGCCCCACTGCGCCAGGCGGTCGCCTGGCTGGCCAGGACCCGCGGTCTGGGCCGCCCGGCCACCGAGTGGTTCGTCGCGCGGCTCTTCCGTGAAGTGGCGACGTACCTGCGGACCCCGGCACGCCATGACGCGCGTGCGCGGGTCGCGGAACTCGTGGTGACCCATCGGCCGAGGGTCTTGCTCGCACATTCGCTGGGATCCGTCGTCGCCTACGAAACCCTCTGGGAGAACCCGTTGCCGCGCGTCGAGTTGCTGGTCACACTCGGGTCCCCCCTTGCCCTGCCCCACGCGGTGTTCCCCCGCCTCCAGCCGCCCCCGGTCGACCAGCGGGGCCTACGCCCGCCCGGTGTGGCCCGCTGGGTGAACCTGGCCGACCCGGGGGACCTCGTGGCTCTCCCGCCCGGTGGCATCGAGCGCTCCTTCGAAGGAGTCGACGGGGAACAGCCCAGGACACAGCCGATCCACGCCTTCGACTTCCACAAGGTGGTCAATTACCTCGCCAGTCCGCAGCTGCGCACCTTGCTGAACCAGTACACCTGAGTCGCGACCGGATCAGCTCGGAGTACGGTCCCTGCGCCGCTCGGCGGTCCCGCTGCCGAGCCCGGCTTCCGCCGTCGCGGTGCGCGCCCGGGGGCCCTGGAGCAGATACGTCAGCACGAAGCCCGCCCCGACCACCACCGCTCCCCCGGCCGCGTCCAGCACCCAGTGGTTGGCCGTGACGACGATCGCGGACCCGGTGAGCAGCGGATGCACCAGCCCCAGCACCTTGGTCCACCACCGGCGTGCCAGCACCGCGATCACCACCCCGCACCACAGTGACCAGCCGAAGTGCAGGGACGGCATGGCCGCGTACTGGTTGGTGATGTCCGTGAGGGTGCCGTAGTCGGGGCGGGAGAAGTCCTGGACGCCGTGGACGGTGTCGATGAAGCCGAGGGTCGGCATCAGGCGTGGCGGGGCGAGGGGGTAGAGCCAGAAGCCGGCCAGGGCGAGCAGGGTGGCGAAGCCGAGGGCGGAGCGGGCCCAGCGGTACTCGGCGGGGCGGCGCCAGTAGAGGAGGGCGAGGACGGTCAGCGGGACGACGAAGTGGAACGACTCGTAGTAGAAGTCGGAGAAGGCCCGCAGCCAGTCGGTCCGCACCACGGCGTGGTTGGCCCAGTGCTCGATGTCGAGGCGCAGGGCGCGTTCCAGGCCGAGGATCTGCCAGGCGTGCCGCTCGGCCTCGGCCCGGCCGGCCGAGACGCTGCCGCCGGTGGCGGCGAGCCGGACCTGGGAGTAGGCGGCGTAGGCGACCCGGAGGAGGAGAAGCTCCAGGAGGAGGTTCGGCCGGGTGAGGACCCGGCGCAGGAAGGGCAGCAGGGGCACGTGCCGGAAGCGGGCCGGGACGGCGGGCGCGTACTCGGTCGGTGTGGGCGACTGGTAGTACGGCGAGGCGCGGGACAGGAACGGGACGGCCACAGCCGCGGCCAGGGCGGCCAGCAGGACGAGATCGGTGCGCAGTGGGTCCAGCGACGCCATGTCCGGCAGCAGCATCCTGCTCGGCAGGGTCATGACCAGGACGACGGCGACGGGCCATACGTACCGGTCACGGGCGCGTCTGCCGGCCCGGCCGACGACCGCGAGCAGCACCCACAGCAGCTGGTGCTGCCAGGCCGTGGGCGAGACGGCGATGGCGGCGCAGCCGGTGACGGCGACGCCGAGGAGGAGCTGGCCGTCGGCGACGTACCGCACGGCGCGGCGCAGGGCGAGGACGGCGACGGCCGCGCCGAGGACCAGGAAGAGCGCGATCTCCAGGGGGCCGTTCAGGCCGAGCCGCAGCAGGGCGCCGTGCAGGGACTGGTTGCCGAGGTCGCCGGCCCGGCCGCCGAGGCCGGCACCGGCCAGGTGGTGGACCCAGTAGACGGAGGAGTCGTGCGGCATCGCCGCCCAGGCGAGCGCGGTGCAGGCGGCGAAGGTGACGCCGCCGGAGAGCGCGGCGCGCCCGCGGCCGGTGCACCACAGCAGGGGCGTGAAGAGCAGCAGGGTGGGCTGGAGGGCCGCCGCGACTCCGATGAGCAGACCGCTGGTCCGCTGGCCGTGGGCGACGAAGCAGCCCAGCAGGACGAGCAGGACCGGGATGATGCTGGACTGACCGAGCCACAGGGTGTTGCGGACCGGCAGGGACAGCATGAGCAGGCCGATGGCGACGGGCGCGGCCAGAGTCGCGGTACGGCGGCCGATGGGCTGGGGCAGGGCGCGGGCGGCGATCAGGCCGAGGGCGGCGACCAGCAGCAGCGTGCCGAAGGTCCAGCCCCAGCCGAGGGCCTCTTCGGCCGAACGGGTGAGGGGCTTGAGGACGAGCCCGTTGAACGGGGTGCCGGTGAAGCGGGTCGAGTCGTACAGCGAGCCGTTCACCTGGAGGACGCCGTTGGGGCCGACCCAGGTCTCCAGATCCGTCAGCCGCTCCCCGCGCGGGGTGCCGAGGACGAGGGCCACCTGCCGTGCGGCGAGGACGGCGACGACCAGCCACAGCCCGAGGCAGGCCATCCGCAGGCGTGCGCGAGGTCTGCCGACGGCTGTCGCTCCGAAGGCTTCCGTCGGTCGTCCGCCGCGCTCCGCATCTGTCACGCCTCGTCGGCCTTCTGCCCCGTATTTCCCTTACGCCCCCTTCATCCGGTTGACGATAGTGCGCGAGACGCGCGGTTGCCTCCCGTGGACGCGAGAAGGATCACATCAAGATCACGTGGGAACCGCCGCCCACCGGGCAAGCGTGCCTGCATACCCGGCATTTAGATGCACCCTGCAACGAAGGGCACACCGCCCGTGAGCGGGCATTCTCCGCCTAACGTCGCTTTTTCGGCCCGTTCGACAGCGCCGCCGCGCGGACCGCGTCCCTGTCCCCGATGAAAGGTAGGCGAGCGAGTCTTGTGACTGCCTCAGTCATTGCTCCCACGTCCGCGCTCAAGAGCCGCACCGCGAAGGCCCAGGACCCCACCGTCACCGATCCCGCGCTCGTCAAGCGCGCCGTGAAGGCGGCCGCGCTGGGCAACGCGATGGAATGGTTCGACTTCGGTGTCTACAGCTACATCGCGGTCACCCTGGGCAAGGTCTTCTTCCCGTCGGGCAACCCCACCGCGCAGCTGCTCTCCACGTTCGGCGCCTTCGCCGCGGCCTTCCTGGTCCGCCCCCTCGGCGGCATGGTCTTCGGCCCGCTCGGCGACCGCGTCGGCCGCCAGAAGGTCCTCGCGCTCACCATGATCATGATGGCCGCGGGCACCTTCGCGATCGGTCTGATCCCGTCGTACGCGACGATCGGTGTCGGCGCGCCGATCCTGCTCCTCGTGGCCCGCCTCGTGCAGGGCTTCTCCACCGGCGGCGAGTACGCGGGCGCCTCCACCTTCATCGCCGAGTACGCCCCCGACAAGCGGCGCGGCTTCCTCGGAAGCTGGCTGGAGTTCGGCACGCTGGCCGGCTACATCGGCGGCGCGGGCCTGGTCACCCTGATGACCGCCCTGCTCTCCGCCGACGACCTGACCTCCTGGGGCTGGCGCATCCCGTTCCTGATCGCGGGCCCGATGGGCATCGTCGGCCTCTACCTGCGGATGCGCCTGGAGGAGACCCCGGCGTTCGCGGCCGAGGCCGAGAAGGCCGAGCACAACCGGCCCAAGGTGCCCCTGCGCGAGATGATCACCGGCCAGTGGCGCGCGCTGCTGCTCTGCGTCGGCCTGGTGCTGGTCTTCAACGTCACCGACTACATGCTGCTGTCGTACATGCCGACCTACCTGACCGGTCAGCTCCACTACGACGAGACACACGGTCTGCTCGTCGTCCTCGGCGTGATGGCGCTGATGATGATCGCCCAGCCGTTCATGGGCGCGCTGACCGACCGTGTCGGCCTCCGCCCGGTGATCGCCGCGGGCTGCGCGGGCTTCCTGCTGCTGTCCGTCCCGGCCCTGCTGCTGATCCGCGAGGGCAGCCTGCTCGCGGTCGGGCTCGGCATGGGCGCGCTGGGCATGCTGCTGGTGTGCTTCACGGCCGCGATGCCCTCGGCGCTCCCGGCGCTGTTCCCGACCCGGGTCCGCTACGGCTCGCTCTCCATCGGCTTCAACGTCTCCGTGTCGCTGTTCGGCGGCACGACCCCGCTGGTGGTGACGGCCCTGATCGGCGCGACCGGGGACATGATGATGCCCGCGTACTACATGATGGCCGCGGCCGTGATCGGCGGCTTCGCGGTGTGGCGCATGACGGAGTCGGCGGGCCGCCCGCTGCCGGGTTCGGCGCCGTCCGTCACGGAATGAGACACGCCGGGTGAAATCCCCCTGGCAGCGGACCGCCGCACCAACTATCTTCGACAGCGCCAGTAGTTAGGGAATCTAACTATGCGTACGAAAGGTAGAGGTGCATGAGCGAGTCGCACGTCTGGGACGAGGTCGACGCCTACTTCACCGCCCACCTCGCACCGGACGACGAAGACCTGGCGGCGGCGCTGCGCGACAGCGACGCCGCCGGGCTTCCGCACATCAACGTCGCGGGGAACCAGGGCAAGCTCCTCCAGCTCCTCGCCCAGATCCAGGGCGCCCGCCACATCCTGGAGATCGGCACGCTCGGCGGCTACAGCACCATCTGGCTGGGCCGCGCCCTGCCCGCCGACGGGCGGCTGGTCTCCCTGGAGTACGACCCCGTGCACGCCGAGGTCGCCGTCCGCAACATCGCCCGCGCGGGCCTCGACAAGCTGGTCGAGGTGCGGGTCGGCCCGGCCCTGGAGTCGCTGCCCAAGCTGGCCGACGAGAACCCGCCCCCCTTCGACCTGGTCTTCATCGACGCCGACAAGGCCAACAACCCGCACTACGTCGAGTGGGCCGTGAAGCTCGCCAGCACGGGCAGCCTGATCGTCCTCGACAACGTCGTCCGCGGCGGCCGGGTGACCGACGCCGGCAGCACGGCCTCGGACGTGGTGGGCACCCGCGCCGCGATCGAACTGATCGGCAGCCATCCGAGGCTGAGCGGGACGGCGATCCAGACGGTCGGCACGAAGGGCTACGACGGGTTCGCGGTGGCCCGGGTGCTGGCCTGAGGGACCCTTGTACAAGGGCCCTGAGATCGGCGGGTCGCGGTCAGACCTCGTGGTAGAAGCCCACGTTGACGCTGCGCGGGGCGGTGCGGTCCTGGATGATGATCTCGCCGCTGCCGCCCCGGGGGAGCGGGACGGTGCCGCCGTAGGCGAGGGGCTGGGCGTACTCCCCGACCGTCAGCCGGACCTCGGAGGACGGGTCGGGCTGGGAGCCGCGCAGCCAGGTGAGCTGCCAGGTCCCCTCGGGCCCGCACAGGAACTCCAGGTGGACGCGGGAGACGAACAGCCAGTCGTCCGGTGTCGAGAGCCGGCACACCGACTTGTCGCGGCCCACCCGCAGCACGGCACCCGGCTCGCTGGGCGCGTCGGCCATGAGCATGCCGGCCGTGGCACCCTCCTCCGCCGGGGACACGGCGGCCATGGTGAGTTCGAGCACGTGCGCTCCTCCTGAGACGTCCTGGTGGGCCTGTCAGTCCTGTTCATCGGACAGGTCCTGAGCCCGCCGCATGATAGAACGCCCGACTGCACGCTGTCCGGCACAATGGCCTCATGACCGAGCGAAAGCCACCCGGCGTCGACTTCGAGTCCTGGGTCGACAAGCAGATCCGTGACGCGGAGACCCGCGGCGAGTTCGAACGGTTGCCGGGGGCGGGCAAGCCGCTGCCGGCCGAGGTGGACACCACCTACGACGAACTGTGGTGGATCAAGCGGAAGATGGCCCGCGAGGGCTTCTCCGTCCTGCCACCGGCGCTGGCACTGCGCAAGGAGGCCGAGGACGCGCTCCTCGCGGCCCTCGCGGCGCCCTCGGAGCGGATCGCGCGGAAGATCGTCACGGAGATCAACGACAAGATCCGCGAGATGATGTTCAAGCCGCCGCCCGGCCCCCCGCTGGGCAAGAAGCCGTACGACGTCGAGGACGTCGTACGGCAGTGGCGGGAGCGCCGGGCGGATCGGTGAGCTTCTCTCACACGTGCAGCAGCCGCTCCGCCAGTTCGCGGTAGTCCTTCAGGGCCAGCCGGAGCTGCTCGGTGTCGGAGCTCGACACCGGCTTGCCCTCGCCGCTCTCGACGGACTGCCAGGAATGGCGCAGAGTGCGGCGCCGCTGTGCCACGGCCTCGGTGAACCGGGCCGCGATCTCCTCCAGCACATGGTCGGCCTCCTCGACGGAGGCCCGGGGCCCGTCGACGAACCCGGCTACGGCGTGCTGCAACTGCAGGCCGAGCTTGTCGGACTCGTCGTGGGGGAAGAGGTGGGCGTGCGTGCCCGCCCGGGGGGTGCCGGGGGTGCTGGTGCCCTTGGGGGCGGTGACTTTGCCTGTGGCGCTGGTGCCGGTCGCGCGCTCGGTTCCGGTCGCACGCTCGGTGCCGGTGCCGTGGCCGGTGCCCAGGGCGCTCTCGCCTCGGGCGTCGGGGGTGACGGGGGTGACGGGGGTGTTCTCGCCGGGCGGTCGGGTCACGTCGGACATATCCTCAACTCTCCTTGGCCTGGCGTCGGTTGACGGCCCACGGCATGTGTCCGCCGCGGGTGGTCGCGGCCTTGCGGCCGCCGTTCAGTCCGGCACGGCGGTGGCCGTCGTCATGACGTCCGTGGCGTCCGTCCTCGTGCCGTCCGGCGCCGCCGTCGTGACGGCCCGGCCGTACCAGTTCCTCGAACAGGGCGCGGGCCGCCACCATGGCCTCCCGCATGTCTTCCGTGCCGGTGCCGCCGTCGCGGGCGTCCTCCGCGCGCAGCTGTGCCGCACGGTGCACGCGCCGGTAGCCGTCCACGTGATGGGCGTGGTGCACGGACAGCGCCGCGAGCTGTTCCTCGTACTGGCCGCCGTCCGGGAAGCCCCGGGCGCCGGCGAGCTCGGCGAGCAGCCGGTCCGCCTCGGCGACCGCCTCCCGCGGTGAGTCGACGAACCGCTCCTGGGCGGCCGTCCAGCGCGCCTCGTACCGCTCGCGCTGCGCCGGCTCCAACGACCGCTCGCGCAGGTCGCCGTGGCGGTGCACCAGCTCGGTGAGTTCGCGCTCGGCGGCCTTGGCGTCGCCGTCGTGGCGGGCGACGGTCCGGTCGTACTCGGGTCCGAAGCGCCGCTTCAGGTTCGGGCCGCGACGAGGCCCGCGGGCTCGCAGGGTCATGGCCGCCGCGATGATGACGACGACCGCCGCGATCACGATCAGAGCAATGATCAGGCCAGTGGACATGGATGCCTTCCGGGTTCTCGGCCCAACCGGCCCTCCTCGCGGACCGGTTCGCCGCACCGGGTAGCCCGGAAACCCGTCCCCAAACGGCACCCGGCGGTCACACAAATCCGGTTGCGGGCACCGTGCGGCACTGGCCGAGAATGCGCGCATGATCTGGACCGTGGCCCCGGAGCCGTACGACTCCCCCCTCGCCGCCGCCCTGTGGCGGGCGTACTACACCGAGGTCAGCGACCGTTGGTACCTGCTGCACGAGGGCCGCCGGACCGACCGGGAGGAGCTGGAGCGGGGGATCGCCGCCGCGTCGGGTGCCGATCTCGCGCCGCCGCACGGGAAGTTGCTGGTCGCCCGGTACGGAGGTGAGCCGGCCGGCACCGCGGGCGTACGGCGGTACGACGGCACGACCGCCGAGCTGACACGGGTGTTCCTGCACCCCTCGATGCGCGGCAGGGGCGGCGCCCCGCTCCTGGTCCGGGCCGCCGAGGACGCCGCCCGCGCGCTCGGCGCCGCACGGCTGATCCTCGACACCCGCGGCGACCTCGTCGAGGCCCGCGCCCTCTACGCCCGGCTCGGCTACACGGAGACCGAGCCGCACAACGACGACAAGTACGCCGAACACTGGTTCGCCAAATCCCTCACCTGAACCACCACGTCTACGCCCCCCCGTTCAGGCCATCCGCTCCGCCCGCCGCTCCTCGTAGGGCCGGTCGTCGTACGGCCGCTCGCGCCGTGAGCCGCACAGTTCGCCGTTCAACTCCCGCACGAGTTGGACCAGATCCGTCGGCCGGTCGGGGCCCCACCAGTCGCCGAGCAGCTCGGCGAGGGAGTCCTCGCGGGCCTGGGCCAGCCGCTCGGCGACCTCGCGCCCCTGGTCGGTCAGGACCAGGCCGAGGCCCTCGCGCACGGCGAGCCGCCGCTCCTCGACCTGGCGGGCGGCCTCGATGATCACGGTGAGCGGCACGGGCATGCTGTCGGCCAGCACGGCCGGCTCCACCTCGCCGTATCTCCGGATCCGCAGCAGCAGCCAGCTCGCCGCGGGCTGCAGGTCGTAGCCCGCCCGGTCGGTGATCTTCCGGTAGATCTGGTGCCGTCCCGCGCGGCTGCCGAGTACCGACAGCGCGCGGCACACCTCGTCGTACGAGGTCCGCTGGACGGGGTTGCTGGCCAGGGTCTCGGTGACGTCGGGCGCGGTGACCGAGCCGCGCAGCCGGTCCTCCTTGAGGAACCAGGCCAGCACGAAGCCGACGAGCGCGACCGGGGCGGCGTAGAGGAAGACGTCCGTGATGGAGACGGCGTAGGCGTGCAGGGCCGGTGGGCGCAGGCCGGGCGGCAGGGCGGCGATGCCGCGCGGGTCGGCCTCCAGCGTGTCCACGGAGACGCCGGGCGGCAGCCGCGCGCCCCGGAAGGCGTCCGTGAGCTGGTCGCCGAGCCGGCTCGCGAAGATCGTGCCGAAGACGGCGACGCCGAACGAGGCGCCGATCGAGCGGAAGAAGGTCGCGCCGGACGTGGCGACGCCCAGGTCCTCGTACGGGACGGCGTTCTGCACGATGAGCACGAGGACCTGCATCACCAGGCCGAGGCCCAGCCCGAAGACGAGGAAGAAGCCGCTCAGCTCGACGGTGGAGCTGTCCTCGTCGAGCTGGTGGAGCAGGAGCAGCCCGAGCGTGGTGACGCCGGTGCCGGCGATCGGGAACACTTTCCAGCGGCCGGTACGGCTGACGATCTGCCCGGAGGCCGTCGAGGCCACCAGCAGGCCCACCACCATCGGGAGCATGTGCACGCCGGACATGGTCGGGCTGACGCCCTGTACGACCTGGAGGAAGGTCGGCAGGTAGGTCATCGCGCCGAACATGGCGAAGCCCACGACGAAACTGATCACGGCGGCGAGGGTGAAGGTGCGCACGCGGAACAGCTTCAGCGGCAGCACGGGTTCGGCGGCGCGCCGCTCGACGGCCACGAAGGCGACGGCGAGGACGACGCCCAGCGCGGCGAGCCCGATGATCTGCGCCGACCCCCATCCCCAGGTCGTGCCGCCGAGGGAGGCGACCAGCACGAGGCAGGTGGCGACGGCCGCGATGAGGAAGGTGCCGAGGTAGTCGATGACGTGCCGTTGCGACCGGCGCGGGAGGTGCAGGACCGCGGCGATCACGGCGAGCGCGACGACGCCGACGGGCAGATTGACGTAGAACACCCAACGCCAGCTCAGATGCTGTGTGAACAGCCCGCCGAGCAGCGGCCCGAGCACACTGGTCGCGCCGAACACGGCCCCGAACAGCCCTTGATAGCGCCCGCGTTCCCTGGGCGGGACGAGATCCCCGACGACGGCCATCGACAACACGATCAGCCCGCCCCCGCCGAGCCCCTGCAGGGCCCGGAAGGCGATGAGCTGGGTCATGTCCTGCGCGGTGCCGCACAGCGCGGAGCCGATGAGAAAGATCACGATCGCCGTCTGGAACAGCCTCTTGCGGCCGTACTGGTCGCCGAGCTTGCCCCACAGGGGGGTGGCGGCGGTGGCGGCCAGCAGATAGGCGGTGACGACCCAGGACAGATGGTCCATGCCGCCGAGGTCGCTGACGATGGTGGGCAGCGCGGTCGACACGATGGTCTGGTCCAGTGCGGCGAGCAGCATGCCGAGGAGCAGGGCGCCGATGGAGACCAGCACGTTCCCGGGAACCTGCTCCGGGGCGAGTGTTTCCGCAGGTGACGGTACGGGTGACGGTGTCGTGTCGTGCACATCCCCGGCCATGAGACCTCCCGAGGGTCCTGTGACATTTTCCATCGTGACCGGTGTGACGGGGTATGGCCTGCCGAGTCCTTTTGGAAGCGTTCATTCCGGGGGCTCCTCGACCGCACTGTGGAGAAGATCTGGATAATCTCTGGAGTTCGCGAGGGGAGGGAGGAACGCGTGGAACCGCCTAATGGCCACCCGTGCCCGGAGTGCGGCGCGCCCAGACAGCAGGACAAGTCCCCTTCCTGCGCCTGCACCCACCGAGCCACCGAGGCCCTGCGCGACACCCGGACCGCCCAAGCGGCGGCAGCGGAGGACTTCGACCCGCTACGGATCCGCCCGTACGTCGAACTCGACGGCGGAGCGGTCAGGTCGGGACCGGGCCCGGACGCGCAGGACACACCGCCGACCACTCCCCAGGCGGGGGGCACCCCTCGGGGGGCTCTGCCGGATGCTGCGGGGGTTCCGGGGGTGGGGGCTTCGCGGGCGGGGGTTCCGGGCTCGGGGGTTGCTGGCTCGGGGGTTGCGTGCATGGAGGGTTCGCGCCCCGGGGGTGCGGGCTCGGAGGGATCGCGCCCGGGGGTTGCGGGCTTGGAGGGATCGCGCCCGGGGGTTCCGGGCTCGGAGGCTTCGCGCCCCGGGGGTGCGGACTCGGAGGTTGCGGGCTCGGAGGCTTCGCGCCCCGGGGGTGCGGACTCGGAGGTTGCGGGCTCGGTGGGTTCGCGCCCGGGGCTTGCGGGCCCGGAGGCTTCGCACCCCGGGGTACCGCGCACAGAGGCTTCGCGCCCAGGGGTTCCGCGCACAGAGGTTGCGGGCTCGGAGGCTTCGCGCGCCGCGGGAGCGGCGCGAACGCCCTCGCCGGACACCTCACCCACGCAGGCCCCGCATGCCGGAGACCCCGCGCAGGCGCCCGTCGGAGACAATCGACACGCCCGGACGGACCCGGCGAAGGCCCCGCACACCGCAGGAGTCTCGCAACCACCCCCGTCGATCACCCCGATCGTCCGCCCGCTCGGCGAGACCTCGCACCCCGGAGAGCCCGCGCAAGCGCCCGGCGACGGGACGCGACGGCCACACACGGACCGAGCGGGAGCATCGCAACCGCCCTCGGCGAACACCCCGACCGTCCGCCCGCTCGCCGAGGCCTCGCACCCGGGAGGCCCCGCGCAAGCGCCCGGCCACGGCACGCGACAGCCACACACTGACCCAGCGGGAGCATCGCAACCGCCCTCCCCTGACGTCCCGACCGCGCCACCGCACGCCGGCGGCAACCCCGCTCAGGCAAGCGACAGGGCCCCGCGACAGGCCCGGACGAACCCGTCGCAGGCAGCACGCACAGCAGGCACCGCGCAGGCACCCGGCGGCGCCCCACGACAGCACCTCACGGACCCCGCAGGAGCCTCGCAGCCGCCCGCGCCCAACACCCCGGCCGACCGAACGCACGCCCAGGCGTCGCACGCCGGAGGCCCCGCGCAAGCGCCCGCCAGGGCACCGCGCCGGCCTCGATCGGAGCCGGCGGAGGCCTCGCGCGGCAAGGGCCCCGCGCAACCGCCCTCGCCCGGCACCCCGACCATGCCCCCGCACACCGGAGCCCCCACCCAGGCACCCGACGCCACCCCGCGACACCAGCTCACGGACCCCGCGCCCAGCGCCCCGGCCACCGGCGCACACGCCAAGGCCCCGCGCCCCGGGAGCGTCACGCCGCCGCCCTCCCCCGCCGACACGACCATGCCCCTGCGCCCGGTGGACCCGGACGCTACGACCATGCTGCCGGTCACCCCGGCCTCGGACGCGACCACCGTGTTGCCGACCACCCCGGCCCCGGGCACGGTCGCCCCGGATCCGGACGCGACCACCGTGCTGCCCGCCGTCCCGGCCACCCACGCCCCGGATGCGACGTCCGTGCTTCCGACGCCCCTGGCCCCGGACGGGGCCGAGCCGAGTGTCACCGATCTGCGGTTGTTCGACCGTGCCGGGTCGGCGGCGGCGCCGGGCCGGCGGGAATCGGCCGAGGTCGAGTCCGAGTCCGGGTCCGGGTCCGGCGGAAGGACCCGGCGGCGTATCGCCCTGCTCGCCGCGGCCGGAGCATGTGTCGCCGTGGTGACCGCGGCGGGATACGCGAGCGGACTGTTCCTCTACGAGGGGCCGTCCCGGAACACCGCGCTGCCGGACGACATCAGGGCGAGCGTGCCGGACGCCCCGTCGAGCAGCGCGGCGTCCTCGTCGCCGGAGAAGAGCGCATCGGCCACGCCGTCGACGCCCGCGGCACCACCACCGGCCCCGTCCCCCACCAGCAGCCCGTCGGCCTCCCCGTCGCCGTCCGAGACGAGCGCCTCACCCAGCCCGTCGCAGACGGCCTCCCCCTCGGCGCCCGAGACATCGGCATCGGCGTCCGGCTCCGCGAAGAAGCCGCCGGACAGCTCCCGTCAGAACGGCAACCCCGCCGTCCTGCGCCTCGGCGACCGCGGCCCGGAGGTCACGGAACTCCAGTCGCGCCTGCGCCAGTTGTTCCTCTACGACGACGACACCGACGGCAGCTTCGACGACCGGCTCCAGGAAGCGGTCCGCAACTACCAGTACTCACGCGGCATCCAGGCCGACGACCTCGGCGTCTACGACCGGGACACCCGGACGAAGCTGGAGTCGGAAACGCAGGAGCCGTAGACCTGAGCTACGACCTGGAGGTGGACACGACCCACACCGAGTCCCTGGAGTGCGCGCGCACCATCGCCGCCCGCGTCGGCTGACCCACCGACCGGACGGTCAGAACCAATGCAGGCAGTGTGGGGAGCGCTCGGCGCGGAAGAGGGCGTCGGCGAGGGCGGCCGCGCCCGGGCGGTGGGCCCGGATGTGTCCGGCACGCACGAGCGTGCTCGGGGCGGTGCCGCCGAGGTAGACCGAGCCCAGGTCGCGCACGTCCAGGGACAGGTCGGGCTCCCGGTCCGTCGGGACGCAGTCGGCCTCGCCGTCCCGGACGGTCAGCAGATAGCGGCCGTGCTCGCCGAGGAACGGATCCTCGACGTCGAGGACGAGTTCGCCGTCCGTGAACCAGCCGCGCGCGGTCAACGCTCCGGGGACGTCCAGCAGCCGCACCCAGAGCCAGTCCATGTCGCCGCCCACCTCGCCGGCGCGGAAGTCCGCGAGCTGCCAGCGCAGCGGGTGCCCGGGCGGGACGTGCTTGAACACGACCTTGGAGACCAGGTCGTGGCCGAGTACGAACCGGGCCAGGGCCGTGAAGACGGCGTCGTCGGTGGTGATGGTCTCGTCGACCGTCAGGGTGCCGGACTCGAGGGAGTAGGAGGCGTAGCCGTCCGGGGCGCCGTCGCTGTCGCGGTGCACGGCGACGTAGCGCGGCGCCGGCGAGATCGGGGGCTGCCCCGCGCGCAGGGCCCACCAGCGGTGCGGGCGGGACAGCGCGCCGGGCTGGGCGCGGCGGTACCGGTCGTAGACCTCTTCCAGGATCTCGCCGCACTCGGCACGCCGCAGCACCTCGACCGAGCCGGTCGCCGTGGCGTCGGCCGTTCCGCGCGCCCGGGGGACGGCGAGGGCGCCCTTGTGGCGCTCCACCGTCAGCTGCGCCGTGCGGGTCGCCGGCCCGTAGCCGAACCTGCCGTAGATCGTGGCCTCGGAGCACAGCAGCACGGAGAGGACGTTCCCGTCGGCCCGCGACTCGGTGAGCTGGTGCCGCATCATCGCGCTGAGCACGCCCTGGCGCCGGTGCGAGGGCAGGACGCCGACGGCGGTCACCCCGGGGACCGGGACGAGCGTCTCACCGGGCAGGGTGAGCTCGAAGGAGTGCGTGCCGGCGGTGCCGACGGGTCGCCCGTCCGCCGTCAGGGCGAGCAGGCAGCGGTCCATTTCGAGCGCCGACCACCAGAGCCCGCCGCCCTCGACCGGGGTTTCCGGGAAGAGCCCGAAGGCGGCATGGAGGGTGTCGACGAAGACGTCGAGATCCTTGTCGGTCGTGGGACGGATCTCCATGGCTGCCGCCGCCTCCTCTGGTTACCGGCACCACGACGCGTGGTGTCCGGCCCCAGTGCAGCGTCGGCCCGTGACAAGGGCAAGCGAATTACGGCCGCGGTGCTGTGGGGTCCGGGCGCATTTACCCGACGTGCAGACGGATCGTCCCGTCCCCGACCGCCTCCACCCGTACTCGCGTGAGGTCCTCCACGACGACGTCCGGCTCATGGACCGCGGCCCGGGGTCCGACCCCCACCACGGTCATCCCGGCCGCGCGCCCCGCTGCGATCCCGGCTCCGGAGTCCTCGAACACGACACAGTCCGCGGGCGCCACGCCCAGTTCGGCGGCGCCCTTGAGGAAGCCCTCGGGGTCGGGCTTGCTCGCCCCGACGGACTCCGCCGTCACCCGCACCTCGGGCTGATCGAGCCCGGCCGCGGCCATCCGCGCCGTCGAGAGCGGCACATCGGCCGAGGTCACGAGCGCGTGCGGCAGCCCGCGCAGCGAGGCGAGGAACTCGGGCGCCCCGGGGATCGCGACGACGCCGTCGGTGTCCGCCGTCTCGTCGGCGAGCATCCGGGCGTTGTCGGCGTAGTTCTGCTCCATCGGCCGGCCGGGCAGCAGCAGCGCCATCGACGCGTAGCCCTGCCGCCCGTGGACGACCTTCATGACCTCGTCCCCGTCGAGCCCGTGCCGCTCGGCCCAGCGCCGCCAGACGCGTTCGACCGCGGCATCGGAGTTGACGAGGGTGCCGTCCATGTCCAGCAGGAGGGCGCGGGCGGTGAGCACGGCGGTGGCCGTCATCGGCTGCTCCAAGGCTCGGGGCGCGTTCCAGCGCGGCAGCGGGGCGGACGACGGATCGCGACCGTCACATCCCCGAGAAGGGACAAGGCGGCCCCGCCCGCCGGTCAGGGAAAACGGGCGGGAGCCACTTTGTTCCCCCACGGTACAAAAAAATGCGGCCTTCGCGCCAGAGGCCCCGGCGGACGTTCACTCACCGTTCAGCTCGCGCGGTCCGGTGCCCGCACTCACCCGGTCACGGCCTCCCACAGACTCCACACCCCGAGCGCCAGCATCACCAGCGCCGCGATCTGCGTGATCAGCCGCAGCGGCACCTTCTTCATCAGCGCCTTTCCGCCGACGATGCCGATCCCGGCCACCGCCCACAGCGCGAGCACCGCGCCCAGGCCGACGGAGAGCGGGTCGTCGTAGCGGGCGGCCAGGTTCGCCGTCATGATCTGGGTGAGATCGCCGAACTCGGCGACCAGGATGAGCATGAAGCCGGCCCCCGAGACCTTCCAGAAGGACTGGTTCTCCGGCTTGCGGACCTCCTCCTCGTCCTCGCCCTTCCTCAACAGCAGCACGGCGGCCCCGCCCAGGAAGAGCACGCCGGTCAGCGCCTGCACGATCTGCTGCGGCAGCAGCGTCAGCACACTGCCCGCCGCGACGGCGAGCACGACATGCAGCGCGAAGGCGGCGGCGACACCGGCGAAGACGTAGGAGGCGCGGTAGCGCGTGCCGAGGACGAGGCCGGCGAGGGCCGTCTTGTCCGGCAGTTCGGCGAGAAAGACGACGCCGAAGACGACGGCCGTCACGGTCAGGCTGATCAAGGGTTCCTCAATCGGTCGGGGCCGCCCCACCGAGAGTGCTGAACTTTCACGCGACACCTCACGCGACACACCTCGGCACGGCAGCACACACGGCGCCCGTACCGGAAGGCACGGGCGTGCACTGCTTGCCGAAGGTCTCGCTGGCGAGTCCGTGAAGAGCCACGGGATCGCCTCCGGGCGCCGGCTCAGGCGAGCTGAGCAGTATGTCGACGGTCCGGCGAAGAGCTACTCCCCTTCTGCGCCGTCCATCGTACGCGACGTCCTCGAACCGACAGTTCCGCCTCGAACTCTTGTCATGTCATGGACTCGTCACTACCTTCTCACCTCACGCACATCTCCCCGCAACACGGCGCGGCGAGCATTCTCCCGCTCGCTGCCCAACACCCCCACCCCACAAGGGAGTTCGTATGCCGAAGTTCTACGCGCGTCGACGGCTCAGCATACTCGCGGGCCTCACCGGCCTCATAGCCTCGGCCGGACTGATCAACGGTCCGGCCGCCTCCGCCGCCCTCCCCACACCCGTCAGCGCGGCCACCGCCCGCACCTACCTCGCCTCGCTCACCGTGGCCACCGAGGACCGCACCGGCTACGACCGCGACCTCTTCCCGCACTGGATCACCCAGTCCGGCGCCTGCAACACCCGTGAGGTCGTCCTCAAGCGCGACGGCACCAACGTCCAGCAGAACTCCTCCTGCGCCGCCACCAGCGGCAGCTGGTACTCCGTCTACGACGGCGCGACCTGGTCCGCCGCCTCCGACGTCGACATCGACCACCTGATCCCGCTGGCCGAGGCCTGGGACTCCGGCGCCGACTCCTGGACGACGTCCCGCCGCCAGTCGTTCGCCAACGACCTGACCCGGCCGCAGCTCATCGCGGTCACCGACAACGTCAACCAGGCCAAGGGCGACCAGGACCCGGCCACCTGGATGCCCTCCCGGACGGCGTACCGCTGCACCTACGTCCGCGCCTGGGTCCAGGTGAAGTACTACTACGGCCTCTCGGTCGACTCCGCCGAGAAGTCCGCGCTGACGAACTATCTCGCCAGCTGCTGACACCCAGGTATTTCCGGCCGGGATCTCCCCGCTGACATCGGTCGTTCCGTACCGTACGGGGCGACGGAGAGGGGACCATCATGGCCGGACTGCGCCTCGGACCACTGCTGAGGTACACCGACGGCTCGTCCGCGACCGTATGGGTCGAGACGAGCCGTCCGTGCGCCGCCGAGGTGCGCTGCGCCGACGGCGCCGGGGGCTCGGCCCACACCTTCCAGATCGCGGGCCACCACTACGCCCTGATCCCGGTGACCGGTCTCACCGCCGGTACGGCCACGACGTACGAGGTCCTCCTCGACGGCACCCGCGTGTGGCCGCTGCCCGGCTCCCCCTTCCCGCCCTCGGCGATCCACGCGCCGGGCCCGGAGGACGGCCTCCGGGTCGCCTTCGGCTCCTGCCGCTGGGCCTCCCCTCCGGCCGGTGGCCACGACCCCGTCGGCCCGGACGCCCTGGACGCGCTCGCCACCCGCCTCGCGGCCGACCCGGAGGGTGAGCGGCCCGACGTCCTGCTGCTGCTCGGCGACCAGGTGTACGCCGACGAGACCTCCGACGGCACCCAGCGCTGGCTGGCGGCCCGCCGCGACCTGAGCGACCCGCCGGGCGACGGCGTCGCGGACTACGAGGAATACACGCACCTCTACTACGAGTCGTGGCTCGACCCGCGCATCCGCTGGCTGCTGTCCACCGTGCCCAGTTTCATGATCTTCGACGATCACGACGTCATCGATGACTGGAACACCTCCGACGCCTGGCTCGCCGACATGCGGGCCACCGACTGGTGGCAGGAGCGGCTGCTGAGCGGCCTGATGTCGTACTGGGTCCACCAGCACCTGGGCAACCTCTCCCTGGAGGAACTGGCGGCCGACCCGGTGTACGAGGCCGTACGCGAGGCCCCCGACGGCACCGACGCGCTGCGCGCCTTCGCGGCCCGGGCCGACGCGGACGCGACCACGGCCCGCTGGAGCTACCGGCGCGACTTCGGGCGCGTACGCCTGCTGATGGTGGACAGCCGGGCGGCCCGCGTCCTCGCCGAGGACGGCCGCGCGATGCTCGACCCGGGCGAGGACGCCTGGCTGCGCGAGCAGGTGCGGGACACCCCCGAGGCCTACGACCACCTCCTCATCGGCACCTCGCTGCCCTGGCTGCTGCCGCATCTGGTGCACGACGCCGAGGGGTGGAACGCGGCGCTGTGCCGGGGTGAACGGGGCGAGCGCTGGGCGCGGTTCGGGGAGAAGGTGCGGCGGGCCGCCGATCTGGAGCACTGGTCGGCGTTCCCCGAGTCCTTCGCCGGGCTGGCGGAGCTGATCGCCGAGGCCGGCTCGGGGCGGGACGCGCCCGCGACGGTGTGCGTGCTGTCCGGGGACGTGCACCACGCCTACATCGCCGAGCCCTCGTGGCCGGACGCCCAGCCCGACGCCCGGGTGGTGCAGCTCGTCTGCTCCCCCGTCCACAACTCCGTTCCGCTGTCGATCCGGATGGGCTTCCGCATCGGCTGGACCGCGGTGGCGCGCACCCTCGGACGCGGCCTGGCCCGGCACGGCCGGCTCCCCCGTCCGCCGGTCACCTGGCGCAAGACGGGCGGCCCCTGGTTCGGCAACCAGCTCATGACCCTGACCCTGCGCGGCCGTTCGGCCCGGCTGCGCCTGGAGCAGGCCAGGGCACGGCAGGGGGCGGGTCCACGTCTGACGACGCTCCAGGACTCCGAACTTGCCCCGTAACACACCCGTTCCGCCCCTTTGCGCCCGGCGTGTCCCGTGATGCTTGTGACGCATCCCACAGCGAGTGTCAATCCTTCCCCACGGACATCGGTTCCCGCTCCCGGCGACGGCATGATGAGGCGGACCGTCCGCTTCCCGACCGGCGGACCGCCGACACGCGCCCCACACGCCCGGGAGTACCACCCTTGTCTGCGTCGACCGAGGAACCCGTACCGGCCGAGACACCCCCACCGGTCTCCGTCGCCCTGGTCGGCGCCGGGCCACGGGGGACCAGCGTCCTGGAACGCCTCTGCGCCTCCGCCCCGGAACTGCTCCCCGCCGGTGCCCGGCTGACGGTCCACGTGATCGACCCGGCCCCGCCGGGACCCGGCCGCGTCTGGCGCACCGCCCAGTCGTCCGAGCTGCTGATGAACACCGTGGCCTGCCAGGTGACCCTGTTCACCGACGACAGCGTGGACTGCTCGGGCCCGGTCCGCCCGGGGCCCAGCCTGTACGAGTGGGCGCGCGGCACGCTGGACCCGGACGAGTACCCGAGCCGGGCCGACTACGGCCGCTATCTGGAGTGGGTGTTCGCCAGGGCCGTACGGGACGCGCCGGCGAACGTACGCGTCGAGACGCACCGGGCCCGCGCGGTCCGGCTCGACGACACCCCGGGCGGCCGGCAGGCCCTCGCCCTCGACGACGGCCGCACCCTGACCGGCCTGTCCGCGGTGGTCCTGGCGCAGGGACACCTGCCGGCGGCCGCGGACCCGGCCGGGCGGCGCCTCGCGGCCCACGCCGCCCGGCACGGTCTGCGCCACATAGCGCCCGCCAACCCGGCCGACGTCGACCTGTCCGCCGTCCCCGCGGGCGAGCCCGTCCTGCTGCGCGGCCTCGGCCTCAACTTCTTCGACCACACGGCCCTGTTGACGACCGGCCGCGGCGGCCGTTTCGCCCGGGACGCCCAAGGCGGGCTGCGGTATCTCCCCTCCGGCCGGGAACCGCGGCTGTACGCCGGTTCGCGGCGCGGCATCCCGTACCAGGCGCGCGGCGACAACGCGAAGGGCCCGTACGGCCGGCACGTTCCGCTCGTCCTCACGCCGGAGACGATCGCGGGCTTCCGCAAGCGCGCGGACTCCGGGGAGGCGCCCGACTTCCTCGCGGAGATCTGGCCGTTGGTGGCGAAGGAGGTCGAGACGGTCTACTACGCCGCGCTGCTCCGGCGGTCCGGTGCCGCCGCGCGTCAGTGCTCGGAGTTCACCGACCGCTTCCTGGCCGTACCGCACGGGGACTCCCGAGAGGCCGTGGTGCTGGACGAGTTCGGGGTGCCCGGCGCCGACCGCTGGAGCTGGGAGCGGGTGTCCCGCCCGCACGCGGGACGGGATTTCGCGCACCTGGGCGAGTGGCGCGACTGGTTGCTGTCCTATCTGCGCGAGGACGCCGCGCAGGCCGCTCTGGGCAATGTCCGGGGCCCGCTGAAGGCGGCCCTGGACGTACTGCGCGACCTGCGCAACGAACTCCGGCTGATCGTCGACCACGGGGGCCTCGCCGGCGCGTCCCGGCGGGACCACCTGGACCGCTGGTACACCCCGCTCAACGCCTTTCTGTCCATCGGCCCGCCCCGGCGCCGTATCGAGGAGCTCGTGGCCTTGATGGAGGCGGGTGTGGTGCAGGTACTCGGGCCGCGTCTGGAGGTGGCGGAGGAGGACGGGGCCTGGGCGGCGCGCTCACCCGAGGTGCCGGGCTCGGTCGTCCGTGTGACAACCCTCATAGAGGCCCGCCTCCCGGAGGCCGACTTGCGGAGTACGGCCGACGGACTTCTCGCCGGGCTGCTGCGGACGGGGCAGTGCCGCCCGCACACCGCCGACGGTTACGAGACAGGCGGTCTGGACGTCACACCGCGCCCCTATCGCCTGATGGATCGTCAAGGTGTCGCACACACAAGGCGGTTCGCGTTCGGAGTTCCTACAGAGGGTGTGCACTGGGTGACCGCCGCGGGGGCTCGCCCGGGTGTGGATTCGGTCACGCTTTCGGACGCGGACGCGGTCGCCAGAGCCGCCCTACGTGCGACTGCGACCGAGAGCGACACCCAAACGGAGGTAAACCAGTGGCCAAATGTTGAACTTGCAAGCATCAATTAGGCACACCTAACGTGGGCTACTCATCGGTTCTGTCCCCCGACCGGCCTCCCCCTGGCCGGCCGCCCGAAGGAGTCCCCCACATGACCGCACGCCTCAACGGCGCTCAGCCGTACGCTCTCGGACTGTTCCGGATCGTCATAGGCCTGCTGTTCGCCTGCCACGGCGCCGTCGCGCTCTTCGGTGTCCTCGGAGGTGCGGACGGCAAGGGCGGCACCGCGGCGACCGGCGCCTGGCCCAACTGGTACGCGGCCGTCATCGAACTCGTCGGCGGCATCCTGGTGCTGCTCGGCCTGGGCACCCGCATCGCGGCCTTCATATCCTCCGGCGCGATGGCCTACGCGTACTTCAAGGTCCACCAGCCCGAGGGGCTGTGGCCCATCGAGAACAACGGCGAGGGCGCGGCCATGTACTGCTGGGCCATGTTCCTGCTGATCTTCACGGGCTCCGGCGCGTTCGGCGTGGACCGGCTGCTGGCGCGGCGCACCTCCGCGCAGGGGCAGCGCTCCACGGAGCAGACGCCGGTGGCCGCCTGAGCCGCCCGGACACCACCACGGAGAACGGCGCCTTCCCTGCCCGGGGAGGCGCCGTTCCGCTGCCCGGCGTGTCGTCTACTCGTCCCTGCCCACCGGCTCGAACGGCACCGTGAAGCAGGCCGCCCGCGCCCCGGCGCCGCCCGGCACGTCGTGGATCACGACCGAGGACGCCTCGCCCGGCCGGAAGCCCCAGTCGTGCCGGGCACTCGCCGCGCCCGCGCCGCGCCGGTCGGCCGTGAAGTCCAGCCAGACCTCGTTGTCCGGGCTGACATGGTGCGGTTCGCTCGACGGCCGGTGCTGGTAGTGCCCGCCGGCGGCCTCCGGGTCGGCGCCGCAGGGCTTCTGGTGCACATGGACGCCGTAGGCGTGACCCGGCTTCATGCCGGCCACCTTCAGCCGTACGGTCGTCGGGCCGCCGGGCGCGGTGTGCTGACGGACCTCGATCCACGAGCCCGCCGGAACGAGACTCCTGTCGTACGTCAGCGCCACCGACCGGTCCGCCGCCCCGGGCGCGTCGAACCGGGCCTGCGCCCGCACCGAGTAGCCCTCGACCGCCTCGGCACCGCCCGGACCACCGGCGAACAAAGCCGTCACGACGGCGCTCGCGCATATCCCTGCCAGCATGGTGTGTACCGTTCCTCGCCTTGTGTCTGATTCAGCCCCTTCTGTTGCTACGGGACACCCGCGCCCGGCGCCCTCCGGGACATGGCAGCCGGGTGACGACCGAGGGCGAACCCCGTGAACGGCCCGTCACACCCCAGGCGTACGCTGTATGGCTGTCATGGCCACTCCTGCCGCTCCCCGCGCGCCATCGCGGCACGGTCTGGCCCACGGGGGATCAACGGGGAGTCGCGGTGCTGGAGCAGATGGGGTCGCTGATCGGCAGCCCATGGATCTACGCGGTGGTGGCGCTGTCCATCCTGCTCGACGTGTTTCTGCCGGTGCTGCCCAGCGGCGTCCTGGTGATCACGGTGGCCACGGCGGCGGCCGCGGGCACGGCGACCGATGTGCCCGACATCCTGGCACTCACCCTCTGCGCGGCCACCGCCTCCGTCCTGGGTGACCTGGTCGCCTACCGCCTCGCCTGGCGCGGCGGCGCCCGTCTGGACCGGGCGATCTCCCGCTCCCGGCGCCTGACCGCCGCGCAGGAACGTCTCGGCACGGCGCTGGCCCGGGGCGGCGGCGCGCTCGTCGTCCTCGCCCGCTTCGCTCCCGCCGGCCGCTCGGTCGTCTCCCTCGGCGCGGGTGCCGCCCACCGCCGCGCCCGCGACTTCCTCCCCTGGTCGGCCCTGGCCGGCCTGACCTGGGCCGCGTACAGCGTCGCCCTCGGCTGGTTCGGCGCCCACTGGCTGGGCGCGAGCTGGCTGGCGACGGCGGTGTCGGTGGGGGCGTTGTTCGGGGCCGGGGCGGGCGCGGCGTATGTCATGAAGAGGGCGCCGCGGCCGTCGGAAGCGTCGTAGGAACTACCTCCGCGGGGGCGGGGGCCTCAGCTCGCGCGGCGAGGGGCGGCTCCCCGGATCTCCAGTCCGTCGAGCAACTCCTCCGTGGCCTGGGCGATGGCCTCCACGGCGCGGTCGAACACCTCCTGGTTGTGAGCGGCGGGGGCACGGAATCCCGAAACCTTCCGCACGTACTGCAACGCGGCAGCCCGAATGTCGTCCGCCGTGGCCTCCTCGGCCATCGCGGGGGGACGAAGTGTCTTGATACTCCGGCACATACCCCCAGTCTCACCCCTTCGGCCCCCGTACGACAGCGACCGCTGCCATGATCTCCGCGAGGCGGCCACCACTGTGGGGCCGACCGACGAGAGGAACCCGACATGGGGAACGAACTCAGCGTGGCCGTCCTGGGCCCCGGCGGTGTGGGCGGCCTGCTCGCCGCGCTGCTCTCCCGCTCCGGCCACCGGGTGATCTGCCTGTCCGGCGAGGAGACGGCCCGGGCCCTGCGCACGGACGGCATCCGGGTCCGCAGCCCGCACTTCGGCGACTTCACGGCCCCGGTCGAGGCCGACACGCGGCTGCGCGAACCGGTCGACGTGTGCCTGGTGACCGTCAAGCACACCTCGCTCGACGCCGCCCTGACACGGGTCCCCGCACCCGCTCTGGCCGACGGCCTCCTCGTACCGTTCCTGAACGGCGTCGAACACCCGGCGACCCTGCGCGCCCGCTACCGCGCCGACCGCGTAGCCCCGGCCGTCATCCGCGTCGAGTCGACCCGGACCGCCCCGGGCGTCATCGAACACGGCAGCCCCTTCGCGGAGGTCGACCTGACCGCCGGTACGGCGGTGCCCCGCGCCCGCCTCGACGCCCTCGCCGAGGCCCTCACCGCCGCCGGACCGGCCACCCGCGTCCAGGACGACGAGGCGGCGACCCTGTGGGCGAAGATGTCGTTCCTAGCCCCCTTCGCCCTGCTCACCACGCACTACTCCCTCCCCCTCGGCGAGATCCGCACCCGCCACCGTGACGAACTGACGGCCCTGGTGGAGGAGACGGCCGCGATCAGCCGCGCGTGCGGCGGCCCGGCCGACCCGGCCCAGGCCCTCGCCCGCTACGACGCCTTCCCGCCGTCGACGAAGTCCTCGATGCAACGCGACGCCGAGGCGGGCCGCCCCCTCGAACTGGACGCCATCGGCGGCGCGTTGCTCCGCGCGGCCGAGCGGCACGGCGTTCCGGCTCCGGTGACGGGGCGGGTGGTGGGCGAGCTGGAGAGGGAACACACCCGCGTGTGACGGTGCACGCCGGTGGGGCGGCTTCTCAGCTGTGCGCTGTGAGGAAAGGGCCTGGGCGCCGAGGGTCAACCGGGGCGGGGCGCCCAGGACTAGCGTCGAGGAGACCCGCCCCCGCCAGGGGGCTCGGCCCTCGGTCGTCGGTATTCACCGACGGACCCGAAGAACGCGAAGGAATCCCCACTCCATGTTCCAGCTCAAGATCCTCAGACGGGCGGGCCGGCGTGCCGTCGGCGCCCTCGTTGCGCTGGCCTTGTCGGTCGGCCTGGTGGGACTCGCGTCGCCCACGGCGTCCGCCGATCCCGATCGGCCTCATACGGTGCACGACTGGGTCATCGACGACCTGCTCAACGGGGGCCAGGACCCGCACCAGGAGTACTGGAACATGATCGCGGCGATGCACCGCGTCACCGGTCACGACTTCTTCCGCGACACCCTCGACGAGACCACCACCAACGGCAACGCGCTCTTCCAGGTCAGCGTGCACCGATACGGCACCTACGTGGGCGCGCTGTACTTCTGGACCAACGACCTGTACCTGGCCGGCTTCTACCAGGCCGGTGCGGGCGGCGGCCACTACGCCTTCAACGAAGCCCGGCGCACCAGGTTCGACCAGATCCTGGGCGTCCACTCCACAGCGCTTCCGTGGAACGGCAGTTACACCAACTTCTCCGACCGGGCCGGGGACCAGGGCAGCCGCCGGAACCTCCAGATCAACGGCCCCCGCCTCGACAACGCCCTGCAGCAGTTGGGCAGGGCCAGTACGCACCTGCAGACCCAGAACGGCAGGTCGGTCCTGAGTCATGCGCTCGTCATGATCATTCAGGCCACTTCCGAAGCCGCTCGTTTCGGCCGCATCTTCGACACCATCAGGACCAACATCCGGGACCACCGCAGCGGCGGCGCCCAGATGGGCGAGGAGAACGTCAACCTGCAGCAGAACTGGGGATCCATCTCCAACTGGGCCTACCGGGTGCTGCAGAACCCCGGCGTACGGCCGCTCGAGATAGGCACCGGAGTCTTCCTCCGCACCTTCGCCACACTGCAGCAGCTGATCGCGTACGTGTTCTACATGGAGCTGGCCAGCGGATCCCGCCCCCGCTGACCACCGGCGTCGCAGTTCGCGTGACCCCCGGGAAGATACTCGCCACTCAAATTCGAACAGGCGTATCATTGGGTCGTGGCTACGACCTATGACTTTCCGAGTGACCTCCTCGCCGGTCAGGAGGAACTCCATCAGGTCCGGTCCGAGCTGTCGGTCCTGCTGAAGCGGCTGCCCTGGTCGGTGGAGCCGGTGGACGGCTTCAGCGACGACAACGGCTGGCGCAAGGTCGAGCGCCCCGCCTCCCCCGGCTGGAGCGCCGACGAACAGGCCGAGGTGGAGAAGCTCCGCCGGCGGGAGCACGAACTCGCGGTGTTCATCAGCACCCACCGCTACTGGTCCGAACTCACCGGCCCCGAGCGGGTGACGGCCCGTTCCCAGCTGAAGCACGCGCACGAGGCTCCGCCGGAGGAGACCGACGGAGCCTCGTAGCAGGGCGGGGTCAGCTCCCGCTCTTGCCCAGGAGCTTGTTCATCTCGCCGATCTCGGCCTTCTGCGCGGTGACGATGTCGCCGGCCATGGCCTTGGCGGGACCGTAACGGCCCTCGCTCTTCTCCACGGCGGCCATCTTCACGGCGCCCTCGTGGTGCTCGACCATCAAGGCCAGGAACTTCGTGTCGAAGGCCTTGCCCTCGGACTTCTCCAGCTCCGTCATGTCCTCGCCGCCCATCATCCCGGGCATGCCGGAGTGGCCCGCCGCGGAGTGGTCCATGGAGTCCCCCGACTCGGGGGCGTCCTCACCCCACTGCTCCAGCCAGCCGGTCATGGTCCTGATCTCCGGGTCCTGCGCCTTCTCGACACGCGCCGCCAGGTCCTTGACCGCACCGGAGGCGGCCCGGCCGTCGGCCAGCCGCGCCATCTCCAGCGCCTGCCGGTGGTGCGGGATCATGCCCTGTGCGAAGGAGACGTCCTGGGCGTTGTGCGCAGCGCCGCCGCTGTCGCCGCCGCTACCGTCGCCGCCGCACGCGGCGAGGAGAAACGTGCCGGCACCGGCCGCCACCAGGAGGGCGGCCCGGCGCGTGAGGGTACAGCTGCTCTTCATGTGTGAACTCCTGCTTCTGCAAGAAGGGATACGGGATTCCGGACACGTCGACGCACCGCACCGGTAAGGGCCTCGGCCCCGGCGCGATGCGTGCGCGGTGTCTAGATCCGCAGAAGCTGAAGCTCGGCGAGGGAAGGCGGGGCACGAGCACCCTCCGCCTCCGCGACCACCGACACCCGTACGACGCCCTCCCCCACGCCCCCGGGAACCGGGTCGGCAACAAGCGGAGGCAACACCGGCCCACCGCTCAGGGCACCCGAGGCGCAGCTCGCGTCGGCATGCTGAACGTCCCCGCCACCGCAGTGCCCGTACGGCAGGACCGTGGAGTGCGTCTGTGCTGCGTGACTGTGGGGAGAGTGCGTATGCGTCCCCTGCGGGACACCCCCACCGGGCGCCAGCCCGTGCATCCCCAGCAACCCCGCCAACAGCCCCAGCACACACAGCACACGCCACCGCCGAACGACTGCTCGCGGGACACGCTGGACGGGGCTGTTCACGCTGCCCATCGTAGAGAAGGCGTTCGACCGTTCGTGCCCCGATCGGGCGAACTCGTTCAGCCGCCTACAACCGCGCCGCCCCTCCCCAGGTCATGCACCCGCACGACACGAATGACCCCGAGGGGAAACCATGAGCCAGCAGTACCCGCAGCAGCCGAACCAGCCCTACCCGCCCCAGCAGCCGGGGTATGGCGCCCCGGCGCCGCAGCAGCCGAAGAAGCGCAGTGCCGGCAAGATCGCGGGCCTCGGATGCGCCGGCATCATCGCCCTCTTCGTCATCGTCGGCGTCGCCACGGGCGGCGGAAGCGGTGAGAGCAAGGACAGCTCGAACAAGGACAGGGCCGTCGCCGCCGACAGCAAGCGCCGCGCCGAGCCGGCCGAGGAGAAGTCCCAGGCCGAGCAGTTCCGGAGCTGCGTCGCCAAGAACGGCACGGACACCGAGAAGTCCGCGGTCGAGCACGTCACCAAGTTGACCGGCGCGGACAAGCGCAACGACATCCTCGACTCGGCAGAGATCTTCACCGACTACACCGGCGGCATCATGGGCCCCCACCAGGGCGAGGGCAAACTCATCGCCTCCGCCTTCACGTCCTGCTACGAGTCCGAGAACGGCCTCGTGACCGTCTACGACAAGGACGGCGAACTACTCGCCAACGCGAACTACTGACCCCACAACACGAGAGGCCTTCCGAAATCCCCCGGAAGGCCTCTGCGCACCTGTGGGCGACATCGGTCACGAGACCTCTCTTGAGCGCATCTCATGCACCACACCACACACCCTGGGGGGACCATGAGCACACCCACGCCGCCACAACCCGACTTTCCGCCGCCTCTCCCACCCGAGCCGCCCAAGCCCGCGAAGTCCCGCACGAACGCGATCATCATCGGGTCGGCCGCCGCCGTCATCGCAGCAATCGTCGCAACCGGCATCGTCGTAGTGCGGTCCAGCGACCACGACAGCAGGCCAGACACCAACGCGGCGTCGAGCACCCCGGCCGAGGACGTCCTGACCACCGCCGCGGAGGAGCCGGATCCGGAGCCGACGTATGACGAGCTTGACGCCGACAGTTTCACGATCAAGCTGCGCACCACAGAGCGGCAATGCTTCGGTTCGGCGGGCTGCAACATGACGGTCGAGCCGAGGCTGACCTACCTGGGCCTCACCGAGGACATCGCCCCGGACGCCGTGTACGAGATCACGTACGAGATCCGCGGGGGTGAGTCCGGCCCGGTCATCGAGACGGCTGAGCTGTCAGACCGAACGAGCCTGAATTTCACACCCACTGTGATCAGCACCGCTTCAGCGGGCTCGAAGGTATCGGTGGAGATCACCGACCTGATTACCCAAGGACAGTAGGGCACTCGACGGGGGACACCATGACCAAGCGCACCACCGCAGTGGCACTCATCGCGGCGGCCCTGCTCACGCTCACGGCCTGCGAAGGCGCCGACACCGGCAGCGGCACCAACTCCAAGCCCAGCCAGGGCAGCAACGGCAAGGACGACACCAGCCACGACACCGCGAAGGCCGAGAACGCCTCGCTGCCCGACATGACCGGCAAGGGCCTCCAGTCCGCTCAGGACCAGGCCCAAGACGCAGGGTTCTACAGCCTCACCTCGCACGACGCCCTCGGCCGCGGACGCATGCAGGCCTTCGACCGGAACTGGAAGGTGTGCTCCCAGACCCCGAAGGCCGGCGAGCACCCGACGGACACGAAAGTCGACTTCGCGACGGTCAAGCTGGCAGAGGACTGCCCGGCGAAGGACGCGGGCGCCGCTCCAGAGGCTGCCGGCGGCACGATGCCCGACTTCAAGGGGAAAGCCGTGAAGGCCGCCCGCGAGGCGCTCGACACCTCTACGAGCATCACCGTCAACGATGCCTCCGGGCAGGACCGGATGGTGCTGATGGAGTCGAACTGGCAGGTGTGCGGCCAGGAGCCGGCCGCGGGAGCGAAGCTCGACGGTCAGCCCGTGAAGCTCACCGCGGTGAAGTTCGAGGAGTCCTGCTGACTCAGCACCGCCGGGCCTCGGCCGCAACGCCATGACCCCCGAGACAGGAGAGGCCCCCGGTGTGACATACCCGCACCCGGCGGGAGCGGATCGACCTCCTACACCTACGAACCGACCGGGGCTCGGGCCCTGATCCTGGGTTGCCTGGCCCGCTCGCGGCTGGGCTGGATCCGAGCCGCCGCCAGCACCCCTGAACACGTTCCCTTCTCGCCTTGGGGCGGGAGGGGGCGTTTCGTCGTGCCCGGGCTCAGTGCAGGGCTTCGATCGCCCGGAGGATCAGCGAGCGGGCCTCGGCGCCGTGCACGGCCAGCTCCCTCATCCGCGCGAAAGCCCGCAGGTACAGGTCCAGTTCGCCGGGGGCGGTGACGGTCACCTTGGCAGCGAGCAGCTCCACGTGGATGCGGGAGTCGTCGAACACCGTGAACTGTTCGAGCGGCCACACGACCCCTTCCCGCTCGGCAGCGGCCGGAATGATGCCGAGCGACATGGACGGCAGCGTCATCGCGGCGAGCAGGTTGCCGAGCTGGCCGGCCATCACGTCCTGGTCGCCGACCCGATGGGTGAGCACGTTCTCCTCGATGAGCGTCGCGAACCTGTGGTCGCCTTCGTGGATGACGCGGGCACGGCGCATGCGCACCTCTACTGCGTCAGCTACGTCGTCCTGGGTGCCGCGGAAGCCCGCGATCGTGCGCATGAGGGCCGTTGCGTACCCGGGGGTCTGGAGGTAGCCCGGCATGACGTGCGAGGCGTACACGCGGAAGAGGCGGGTCCGCTCGTACAGCTTGGCCGAGGTCTCCGCCAGCTGCTTCATGCCGGTGCGCTGGAGTCGCTTCCACTCCAGGTACATCGAATCGGCCTGCCGGTTGGCCGCGATCAGGTCAGCCGCTTGAGCCTCAGCGCCGCACGCCGTGCACCAGGCCCGGACGTCGGCATCCGCCGGTGCGGTGACCGCGTTCTCGATCCTCGACGACTTGGCGACGGACCAGTCGCACAGGCGCGCGAGTTCCTTGCCGGAGATGCCCGCGTCCAAGCGCAGCTCCCGCAGTCGGGCTGCGAGGGCTGCGCGCGCTTCCTGCACTCTGGACGTGGGGAACGTGGACATGAAGGGCTACTTGACCTCGTACTGGTCGTGTGGGGTGGCGCGATCCCAGACGCGCTCGAACGCTGCGGTGTGCTGGCCCACCACGGCGGGATCGTCGCAGAGTTCCTTGTTGATCCACTCGCCGTCACCGGCGAAGTGGTGCACGCGCATGAGCAGCCCGTCGAAGATCCACAGATCGGTGCCCGGCAGCAGCAAGTCCCATGCCCGATGACGGGGAAGCCAGCGCACCTGCTCGCCCGCCTCGACGTTGGCGCGGGTCTGGTAGTGCTCCCAGGCGATGTAGTCGGTGACCGGCTCGGACACGATCCGGGCCCGCCGCACGGTTACACCGCGGGCGACGGCGTCTGCGATGTCCTGGTGAAACGGGCGCCACCAGGAGGCCCGATCGTCCCAGTCGACGCGCTCTCCGTCCGCCCATGCCTCGAAGCGCGGGTTGGTGAAGTAGGCGTCGCGCATCTCCAGATGGACAGCCGACGTGGTGGTGCCAGAGAGGAGTTCAGCGAACTCCGGGATCGAGCTCATCGCACGCCTTCCTGATGATCGAGATCATGCGGGCCGGGATCCGGATGACGGTCTCGCCGGGCGGGATCGGCGCCCTGGCCGGGGATAGCTCGTCGCACGTCGCGGTGGTCGCGTCGTCGGCCTGGTAGCTCTGGATCAGCAGGTCTCCCGCTTGCGTGTCTACCCAGACTGTGGGGCATCCGTCCTCGTCCGTCTCAGGGTCGATTCCGACGAAGTGAATGGACATGGCTGCTCGCCTCCCGCGCTAGCTGGTTGCAGCGATTTACACCACCTTCATATGCACACGTCACACGGTCAAGAGCGCCTGCTACTCGGGACTCGAATGCTGCAATTGCCCTGTAATTCGGTGCAACTTCGTGGCAGTCGAGGGGCAGGCCTACATAGCGTCGGGGGTTACGAAAACCCGGCGAGGTGAAGGCCTCCCGGGGCGTGGCCCACGCTGCGAGGAGCGTCGACACCGTGAACGCTACAACCCCAACGACCGTTGTCGAAGACCCACCTGACCTCGCGACGATGCGCGAAACAGCGCACCGCGTGCTGGGCCGGGACAATGCACCGGAAGCCGTTCCGCTGGCCGGGGAGGGGCTGGCCACGCTCACCGCCACGATGCGCGGTCACATCAACCTCCTCACCCCGGAGGTCGAGCAGGCGGCCGCCCTCCTGTCGAGAAACAGCCCCACCCGCTCCGCCGCCCTGGCCTGCGCCGAGGAAGCGGGAGGCAAGCTCCGCGCCCCCGAGCTGGGATTCACCCCGCTGGCGAGCAGCGTCATGTACGCCCGGAGGCTCGCCCGCGTCCTGGCCGCCCTGTGCGACCACTACGGGATCGTCAGCGCCGGGATCGAAGTGACGCCCGTGCAGCAGGCGTTCGTGCGCCTGGCGAACCACTGCGTGGGGTGCGAAACGTGCCGAGCCGTGAACGAAGCCGGGGTGCGGGCCGGGCTGCCCTGCGAGGAGGAGAGCAGGCTGTACGAGGCGTACCGGGTAGCGCGCGCCCTCGCCTCCGCGGCTCGACTCGCTGGCCGCAGCGCGGTGGAGGTCTCGGCGTGACCACCACCGAGCCCGATGCAGAGGCTCTCGAGCCTTTCCCTGCCGACGAGTTCCAGCGGCTCGGCAAGCAGCTGCTGCGCACCGCAACGTCATCCGCCGCCCGGTCAGCCATCCAAGCACTGCTCGACGAGCGGACCGTGCTGGAGGTCCCCGCCGTACAGCGCGCCCTGGTTGTCGGCACCGGGCGCGGCCAGCGAGCTGACTTCGATGGGCTCCTGGGGTACCTGTACACCCTCGGCCTGGACGAGCAGCAGCGCTCATTCCTCGGCCTGGTCCTGTCGATGGTCGGCATCGGGATGACCACCATCGCCGCCGTGCAAGACCTCGACGAACGCTGCCTGCCGATCATCCTCCGGGCGGTCCTGCGGCTCGCGGACAACGACACCATCGCGGTCGGCACGCGCATGTAGCCCGGGCTCGTAGAGGGCTGTTGTCAGGCAGCGGCCCCCTACGCTGCACGGTCGTTGAACACCAGCAGCGCCCAGCGATCGGAGACCCATGGCAGGCATTGAGTTCGAAGCAAAAGCCCTCGACATCGACCCCGCGAAGGTCGCGCAGCTCATCACGGAAGCCGGCGGCACCTGCGCGACGGGGGCTCGCCTCATGCGGCGGTATGTGTACGACACCGTCCCGGCCGTTCCCGGCCGATGGGTGCGGCTACGCGACACGGGGACCGACATCACCCTGTGCGTGAAGCAGATCACCACGGATGCCGTCGACGGGACCCACGAGACCGAGGTGACCGTCGACAGCTTCGAGGAAGCCGCCGCACTGCTGCGGCTCACCGGCCTGACACCACGCAGCTACCAGGAGAACCGGCGCACCTCGTACACCCTCGACGGTGTCCGCCTCGAGGTCGACGAGTGGCCACGCATCCCGCCGTACCTGGAGATCGAGGCCGACGACGAAGCACAGGTCTGGGCGGCCGCCACCGCGCTGGGCATCGATCACGACCAGCTCACATCGATCAACACCACGAAGGTCTACGAGCTGTATGGCATCGACCTGGACTCCATCGCCGACCTGCGTTTCGAGTAGGTCGGCGCCTGCTACTCCGGCCGGGGCGCCGCGCCCCGCCCACCCGCAGAGGGGGCACCATGCACGACCCGACTTCCTCCCCGCCCGGATCGCCGCCGACGCCGACTTCGCCCTGGCCCTCGCCGCGGTGCGCGGCAGCCTGCCGACGAACGAGGTGCACTTCACGGGCGGTGAGCCCACCCTGCACCCCGACCTGCCCGGCCTGATCACCATCGCCCGGCGCCTCGGCCTCACGGTCGGGCTCACCTCGAACGGCGAGAACGGCGCCGCGGTCCTGCCCGCCGCCGCGGCAGCCGGCCTCGACCGCATCAACCTGTCCGTGTTCGGCACCACCCCGGCCGAGCTCGCCGCCGTGCAGGCTCCGCGTCTCGCCTCACCGAAGCTCGCCGAGCGCAAGCTGGCCGCCCTCGACGCGACGATCGAGACGGCGACCGCGCACGGCATCAAGGTCTCCGCCAACATCGTGATCGCCGACCGCGGCCACGTGGAACGCTTGCTCCGCATCATCGAGCGACACGGCCGCTCCGTCGTGGTCCGGATGCTCGTGTCGCTGGAGGACGGTGGCGCCTCCCTGGACGCCATGCAGGCTGTCGTCGACCATCTGGGCGCCGTTCCGGTCCGCCGCATCATCACGGCAGGGGCCTCCGACCAGCGGATGCGGTACCGCCTGCCCAACGGGCGCACGCTGTACGCGAAGAGACCTTCCGCGACGACGAAGCAGCGCGACTGCCCCGGCTGCACACCACGGCGGCAGCGACCGACCCAGGCTGAGTATCGGCTGGCGCCCCCCATGGGCGATCAAGAAACATGATCGTTTGGGGATGTGGGCCCTTTGTGGACTTCGACCACAGGGGAGGCCCTCCAGGGTGATCCCTGGAGGGCCTCTGACCTGCTAACCGATCCTGTGGGCGCGGACGGTTTCGAACCGCCGACATCCTGCTTGTAAGGCAGGCGCTCTACCCCTGAGCTACGCACCCGGCTTCCCGGGTCACGTGCCCAGGACGAGTCGACAGCCTACATTGCCCGGGGCGCGGACCGGCAATTTTCTTTCTGTGGGGCGGGCCGGGGGTTATCCCCCCTTCGGATCCGGGAGTGGCCCGGATCCTCCGGCGGGCGCCGAATCCATACGGTCGTAGAGCGCTCAGGGAGCGCCCGTCGTCCGCCCAGGGGGAGATCGTCATGGCCCGCACCATCCGCACCGCCGGCACCACCCGCACCGCTTCCGTCCGCGCGATCGCCGTCGCCGGTGCCGTGGCCGTTCTCGTCGGCGGGCTGAGTGCCTGCGGGGCGTCCGCCGGGGACGACACCGAGCCCGAGCAGCGGTCCTTCGGGCTCCAGGGGCGCACGCTGACCGTCGACTCCGACGACTCGGCCCTGGAGATCGTCGCCGCCGGCGAGAACCCGGCGGGCAAGATCGAGGTCACCCGGTGGTTCCAGGGCTCGGTCGTCCTCGGCAAGGAGCCCAAGGTCACCTGGTCGATGCGGGACGACCGGCTGGTGCTGCGGCTGAAGTGCTCCGGTTTCGTGGCCGACTGCGCGGCGAAGCACCGCGTCGAGGTGCCCCGGGGCATCACCGTGAAGGTCCAGGACGACGACGGCAGCGTGCGCGCCCGGGGCTTCCGGGACCCCCTGAGCATTCGTACCGGCGACGGCTCCGTCCGCGTCACCGACACCACCGGGCCCCTGGACCTGCGTACCAGCGACGGATCCATCCGCGCGCAGGTCTCCTCCCGTGACATCCGCACCCGCACCGGCGACGGTTCGGCCCGCCTCGAACTGGGCGTCGTACCGGACCGTGTGGAGGCCCGCGGCGGCGACGGTTCCGTGACCATCGCGCTGCCCGAGGCCACCTACCGCGTGACCACCGAGACCGGCGACGGCGGCGTGGACGTGTCCGTGCCCCGCGACGAGAGCAGCGCTCATGTGGTGTCCGCCCGGACCGGCGACGGCAGTGTGACGGTCCGGACAGCGAACTGACCGGCCCGTGTGTTCGTCCTCAACCGGTGGGAGAATGACACCGGGCAGGGTGGACAACAGCACGGGAGAGGGATGTGACGGCGACACCAAGGCAGCCGGATTCGCCGTCGGTGCCGCGCGCGCACAGCCCGCGCCACACCGTCCCCCGCCGTCCCCTCCCCCGTACGCCGGCGCGTCCGCTGCGGGACGCGCTCACCCTGATGGCGCTGCCGCTGGTCGCCGCGCTGGCGCTGCCCGCGACCTTCGCGGGCGGCGGCACCCGGCGCTGGTTCGGCGGCCGTGCCGAGAGCCAGCGGGCGGAGGCCCAGGCCGCGAAGGACGCCGCGGCGGCCGCCTTCTACGAGCTGGACACCGCCCAGCGGGACCTGCGTATCTCGATAGAGACGATCAACGCGGTCGACGACTCCCCCGCCGCCCGGCGCGCCGTCGCCGATTTCGAGGCCCTGGGCGGCCGTATCGACGAGGCCAGCCGCCGGTACATCAACGCCGTCGACGCCCACGACCTCGACCGCGACGACCTGGAGGCCTCGACCGCCTCCCGCGCCCGCACCGAGCTGACCGCCGCCAAGGAGGAGCTGGACCGGGTCAGGCAGGAGCTGGACCGGTTCGCCGACGGCCTCGGCCCGCTGCTCGGCAAGGCCGAGACCCAGCTGGCCCGCCTGGCACCCGCCGTCGAGCGCGCCCGCCAGGCCCTGCTCGGCGCCTCCAACGCCCTCGACGCCGTCCGGGCGTCGAACCTGAGGGCGGACGACCTCGCCGCCCGGCTCGCCGTCCTCTCCCCGGAGCTGACCAAGCTGAACCAGGGCGCCGGCCGGCACGGCGTGCCGGAGACCCTGGAGCGGGCCGAGCGGGTCACCCGCGAGGCCGAGGCGATCCGGGTGGAGGCCGAGCGGCTGCCGGACCGCGCCGCCGAGATCGACCACCGGCTCGTCTCCCTGCGCACCCGCGCCCAGGCCCTCACCACCCGCTCCGAGCAGGTGGACCCGATCCTGAGCGAACTCCGCCGCCGCTTCACCGCGGCCTGCTGGCAGGACCTCCAGCGCGTCCCCGACGACGCCGCCGCGCACGTCCGCCAGGCCGAGAGCAGGCTGGCCGAGGCCCGGTCGGCCCGCGCCGAGCAGCGCTGGGCCGACGCGACGGCCCTGCTGTCGACGGTACGGGCCCTGCTGAACAGCACCGACGAGGCCGTCTCGGCCGCCGGTGACCGCCTGCACCGTCTGAACGCGGTGCAGAAGGACCCCCAGCAGGAGATCGAGCGCACCCGCTTCGCCATCCGCGACGCCCAGCGCCTCGCCATGGCCGGCCGCAACACCCCCGACCCGCAGCACGCCCGCCCGCTGGACGACGCCGTGTCCCGCCTGGACCGTGCCGTCGCCACCCTCGACGGCCGCCACCCCGACTACTGGCACTTCCTCACGGAGACGGAGGGGATCCGGCGGACGGTGGCCCGTGTGGTGGACGGGATCCGCGAGGAGCGAGGGGCCGGACACTGAGCCCGGCCCCCGCCCGGTCTCAGGTGCGGTAGGCGTAGTAGTACGCGTTCGGGTCCGACGCGACGAGGCTCGCCACCGACCTGCGGAGGGTGTTGGTGGAGTGGTAGGTCAGGTAGGGCACGCCGCCGCTCTTGGACGTGACGATCATCGTGTGGTCCTTGGACCCGTCCCGGTCGAAGTCCATCTGGAGGACGTCACCGACCTCGAGCTGGTAGACGTTGGCGAGCGGCTTGGTCCGGCTGGAGTTCTGGGCGAACCAGGACCACTCGTTGACGCCGATGAACGAGTGCGACTGGATCTCGGCGTTGCCGAACCACTTGGTGTAGTCGTACACATAGCCGGGGGCGTGCTTCCAGCCGCCCGCCTTCAGGGACTGGCTGACGAAGTTGGTGCAGTCACCGCCGGCGCCGCGGCCGCTGAAGTCCGGGTAGTCCTTGTTGTAGACGTTCCAGTGCTTCTCGGCGTAGGCCGCCATGGCCTTGTAGTCGTACGTCGTGCCGGTCTTCGGGGCCGCGGCCGGGTTGCGGGTGGTCGCCGCGCGCGGGGCGTTCGGCATGGTGTCGGCGGCGACGGTCGCCTTGACGGGGGCCGGCTTGGAGAGCGTGTTCACCGCGAGACCCTCGTCGGTGTCGCGGATGCCGGTGAGCCGCCAGTCGCCCTGCCGGTCGGCCTTGAAGGTCAGCTCGTGCCGGGCCTGGAAGCCGGTGGTCTTCGGCGCGTCGCCGCGGGCCCGGTCGTAGGTCAGGGTCGTGGTCTCCGTGACCTCCGCCTTGGCCGTACGGCCCGTGACGCGCGTGGCGTCCAGGGTGACGGTGGTGCTGGCCTCGCGGTACGTCTCGCCGGCCTTCGCCAGCCGCTCCTTGCGCTGCCCCAGTGCGGACAGTGCGGCGTCCTCGGTGCGGGCCGTGCCGGAGGACAGGGCGACGTCGCCGGAGAAGCCGTCGGTCAGCGGCTTGTCCCGGCCGGACTTTCCGCCGTCCACCAGGGCGTTGGTGCGGTCGGTGAAGACCGCGTCCGCCAGCCGCTGGAAGGTGGCCTTGGTCCGCGCGTCCACCGTCGGGTCGTCGAGAACCGCCGCGCCGGCGCTCCAGTTGGGCAGCAGGGCGACTCCGGCGACGACCGAGGTCGCTGCCGCCCCGAGTATCGTGACGCGGCGTCGCGTCCCGTTCAGCTTCCGTGATTTCACTGGTGTGTTTTCCCCTCTTGCCCCGGCCAAGGGTTGCCGGGGTAGGAGATCTTTGCATGGAGTGTGTGGCTGTTGTGAAGAGGGTTGTTCTTGCTATTTCACAACGGTCGACCAGTCGGGCGACTGCGCCGGGTCCAGGCCGCGCAGCCGCTGCAGCGTCTCGGGCTTCTGCGCGTCGAGCCAGTCGGCCAGCTCCCTGAAGGACACGCACTTGACGTCCTTCTTCGTGCACACGTCCTTGATGACCTGGTCGACGGCCCGCATGTAGATGCCGCCGTTCCAGTCCTCGAAGTGGTTGCCGATGAACAGCGGGGCGCGACTGCCGTAGTACACGCGGTTGAAGCCGGACATGTAGGAGGCGACGGTCTCCTGTTCCCACTGGGGGTACTTCGCCGGGTCGCCCTCGGTCTGGCCCTCGGACTGGTTGTAGAGGAAGTTGAAGTCCATCGAGAGGCCCTGGTACTTGCCGCCCTCGTACGGGAGCATCTGCAGCGGGAAGTCCCAGATGCCGTCCTTCTTGCGGGGCCATATCTGGAAGTCGCCCGCGGAGCTGGCGTCGTAGCGCCACTTGTAGTCCTTGGCGACCGTCAGCAGGTTCTTCTGGCCCTCCAGGCAGGGGGCGCGGCCGCCGGTGACCTCCTTCCTGATGTCGAACGGCAGCGGGTCCATGTCCTGGAAGCCGGTGTTGGTCTTCCACTTCTCGACGAAGCCGTAGAACTGGTCGATCTCGCTCTTCCACTCCGCGGCGCTCCAGTCGCCGCCGCCCTTCTCGCCGCAGAAGTGGCCGTTGAAGTGGGTGCCGATCTCGTTCCCGCCCTGCCACGCCTTGCCGAGCTGCTCCAGCGTGGTGCGGATGTGCTCGTCGGTGGCGAAGCTGATCGCCGCCGAGCCCTTCGCGTGCTGGGGCGGGGAGTAGAGGCTCTTCTTGCTCTTGGGCACCAGGTAGATGCCGGTGAGGAAGAAGGTCATGTGGGCGTCGTACTCCTCGGCCAGCTCCCGGTAGTGCGAGAAGAGCCCGTCGTCGCCCTGCAGCGCGCCGTCCCAGGAGAAGACCACGAACTGGGGCGGCTTCTCACCGGGTTTGAGCGGCACCGGCTTCAACTGCCCCTTCGGCGGGCCGGTGTAGGAGGTGGAGCCGTCCCCGAGGACCTTCGTCCTGCCGTCCCACCGGGGTTCCTGGCCCGGCTTCGTGACGCCTCCCTTGCGGGGCCCCGAGGAGGCGGTCGGGGTGGTGGTGTCCGAGCGGTTCAGGGCCAGATAGCCCGCGACGAGGGACGCGACGACGAGAAGGGCCGCCAGGGTCAGTATCCCGGGGGGTGTGGCGCGGCGGGGTGCGCGGGGTCTGCGGCGGCGGCCGGAGGGTGACTTCATGCGCGGCTCATTCTGCGAGGGGGGTGGGGTGTTGCGGTGGTGCCGGGCACCGGGGGTCAGCCGATGCCCCGGGCACCGGACCAGATGCGGTACGGAACGCTGTCACCCGGGGAGCCCGCGATCCCGTCCAGCGGCAGTGGTTCGAGGCTCTTGGTGAGGTCGATGCGGTAGGCCACGACGGCCGTCGACACGGAGTTGGCCGTGCCGACGTACCAGGCCGCGGTGTCGTCCTGTGAGGTGCCGGCCTTCCCGGCCACCGTGGCGGTGGCGCCCGCCCCGGGGTGGGCGGTGCGGAAGGCGTCCGTGAGGGCGGACTGGACCGCCTCGGCCACGCCCGCCCGCATCGCGCGGCGAGAGGCGGGCTTCGCCAGTGTGACCTTGGAGCCGTTGCGGGTGATCCGGGCCACCGAGTACGGCTCGACATGCGTGCCGGCGGCGGCGAACGTGGCGTAGCCGCTCGCCATGCGGATCGCGCTGGGCGTGGCGCTGCCCAGCGACATCGCGGGCACCTGCCGGCCGAAGCTGGAGGAGAGCAGGCCGGCCCGCTGGGCGGTCTCCCGCACCTCGTCCAGGCCGGTGTCCATGCCGAGCTGCATGAACGGCGTGTTCACCGACAGGGCGAGGGCCCGGCCCAGGCTGATCCGCCCGTAGGACTTTCCGCCGTCGTTGCGGGAGGTGACCTTCTTGCCGCCGCGGTCCCAGTAGGGGCCCTCGGGTGTCGTGACGGCGATGCCGTCGTCCCCGTCGTACAGCGTCTGCGGGGTGACCTCGGCCGTCGCGCCGTCGCGGGTCTTGCGCACTCCGTTCTCCAGGGCGGCGGCGTAGACGAACGGCAGGAAGGCCGAACCGGCGGGCACGGTGGTCGCGTTCGACTCGTTGTAGCCCTGCGTACGGTGGTCGGGGCCGCCGTGGACGGCGAGGATCCGCCCGTCGGTGGCCACCGAGGAGGCGCCGAAGTGCAGGGCCTTGGCCTTGGCCGTGTCGTCCTTCCGTGCCTGCTTGCGGGCTTTGTTCACGGCGCCGGTGAGCGCGGTCTCCTGCTTGCGGTCGAAGGTCGTGTAGATCTGGTAGCCGCCGAGGTCGAACTCCTTGGCCGAGAGGCGCGCGGACTTCTTCGCGTACTGGGCGGCCAGCTCCACGAGGTAGTCGCTCTGCTTGCCGGTGTCGAACCCGGGCGCCCGCTTCAGCGGCTCGGGGAACTCCTTGTAGCGGGCCCGCTCGGACTCCGACAGCGTGCCGATCTCGACCATGCGGTCGAGGATCCATGACCAGCGCTCCACCGCCCGGGCGTGGTTGGCCTTGCTCAGCGCCGGGTCGTAGAGTCCCGCGCCCTTGAGGAGGGAGGCGAGGAAGGCGGCCTCGCTGACGTCGAGTTCACCGACGTCCTTGCCGTAGTAGGCCTGGGAGGCGCGCTGCATGCCGTAGGTGCCCCGGCCGAACCAGCTGGTGTTGAGGTAGCCCTCGAGGATGTCGTCCTTGCTCATCCCGTTGTCGAGCTTGAGGGCGAGCATGGCCTCGGTGAACTTGCGGCTGACCGAGCGGTCCTGGTTGAGGTAGACGTTCTTGACGTACTGCTGGGTGATGGTGGAGCCGCCCTGGGTGTCTCCCTGGCCGACGGTGCGCCACAGGGCGCGGGTGAGGCCGCTGAGGGAGATGCCGGGGTCGCTGTAGAAGCTCGCGTTCTCCGCGGCGAGGACCGCGTCGCGGACGTCCTCGGGTATGTCCTTCAGCGGCATCGCCTGCCGCCGCACCCAGCCGGTGCGTGCCATGGGTGTCCCGTCGGACCAGTAGTAGACGTTGTCCTGCTGGGTGGCGTACGAGTTGAGGTTCTCCGGGATGTCGGTGGCGGCGTAGGCGGCACCGAGGAACCCGACGGCCAGGCCGGTGACGGTCAGCACCGCACCGAGCCACTGCCGCCAGGAGGGCGCCCAGCGACGCCAGCCGGTGCGGTCGGCGTGCGGGTAGCGGGGCCGGAGGCGGACGAGCGGGGCCGACAGGGGGCCCACGGCGGCGCGGAGACGGGACAGGGGAGTACGCCGGGATGCGGCCCTGCGCCGGCGGCGCGGCCCGCCGGTCCCCCTCCCGGCCTCGCCCGTACGTTCCGGATGCTCCGTACGTTCCGAATGTTCCGGATGTTCTGGATCCAGGGAAGCGGGAGCCTTCAACTGCATGGTCTCTTCCGGCTCCCACCCAGCCTTGGTCACGGCTGCGTCTCCCTCCCCGCTCACTGTGGTGCTCGCGCGGAAGGGCATGGCCACCGCGGTCAACCGCAGCGCGCCCCGCATTCCCCCCGGCCTCACGGCTCCTCGCGACGATCGAAAGTTACCAGTGGCCTTTACAGCTTCTCCACACCGGTGCGCCAGAAATGGTCGAAAGGAATCCTGAAGAGCGGTACTTCCGCCGCCGCGGACTAATCTGTCCCCATGCCTCGCTACGAGTACCGCTGCCGGACCTGCGGCGACACCTTCGAACTGAGCCGTCCCATGGCGGAGTCCTCCGATCCCGCCGCCTGCCCCTCGGGCCATGACGACACGGTGAAGCTCCTCTCCACGGTCGCGGTGGCCGGCTCGGCCTCCGCCCCGGCACCGGCACCCCGCGCGGGCGGTGGCGGCGGCGGTTGCTGCGGGGGCGGCTGCTGCGGCTGACCGCTTTCCTCAGGAGCCCTTCAGCTTCGTTTCTCTAGCGTGGCCGGCATGACAGTCATCGCGGCGGACGCCGGACCGCAGTGGGTCAACGACCTCATGGACGCGCTGGGCGCACCGGGGGCCGGTCTCGCCATCGCCCTGGAGAACCTGTTCCCGCCGCTGCCCAGCGAGGTGATCCTGCCGCTCGCCGGGTTCGCCGCGAGCAGCGGGCGGATGAGCCTGCTCGCCGTCCTGCTGTGGACGACGGCCGGCTCGGTGATCGGCGCGCTCGCGCTGTACGGCGTCGGCGCGCTGCTCGGCCGTGACCGGACGGTGGCGATCGCGGGCAAGCTGCCGCTGGTGAAGGTCTCCGACATCGAGAAGACGGAGGCCTGGTTCCTGAAGCACGGCACCAAGGCCGTGTTCTTCGGGCGGATGATCCCGATCTTCCGCAGCCTGATCTCCGTCCCGGCGGGTGTCGAGCGCATGCGGCTGCCCGTGTTCCTGGGCCTGACCACCCTGGGCAGCGCCATCTGGAACACGGTGTTCGTGCTCGCGGGCTACTTCCTCGGCGCGAACTGGCACCAGGTCACGGACATCGTCTCCACCTACTCGAAGGTGGTCCTCGCGGTGGCGGCCGTGGCGGTGGCGGCGTTCATCGGCGTACGGCTCCTACGACGCCCCAAGCAGACCCGCCCCCAAGGGGCGCGGGGAACTGCGCGACAAGCCACCACGACGCCGCACCCGCACGACGACCACCCCACCCGAACCCTCAGGCGCCCCGTACTGCCCCCAGAAACTCCCGCAGGATCCGCTCCCCGGCATGAACGCCCCGTTCGGGAAGCGCCCTGACCGAGGGTGCAGTGAAGCCGGTGTCGGCCAGTTCCCCGTGCCCCGGGCGCCAGCCCTGGTCGGCCGCGAGGAGCAGGTCGGCGTCGAGCAGGGAGTCACCGGCGGCGAGGGTGAGGCCGGCGCCGGTCCGGCGGGCGACCTCGCGCATCGCCGCGCTCTTGGTGAGCGGCTTGGGAACCGCGTAGATCTTGCGGCCCTGCAAGGACACGGTCCAGCCGCGGTTCTCGGCCCACACCGCGAGTTCCTTCACCCATTCCTCGTCGAGCAGTTCCCGCTCGACGACGAGATAGGCGAACAGGTCGTCGGCGACGCGGTGCTTGCGCACCCAGACCGGGTCGGCGGCCCTCAGCAGGTGGTCCTGCACCTCGGCGAGGGGCGCGCACTGGTCGGCCAGCCGTGCGGTCACCTGGGCGTGCCAGTCGGGGTCGGAGACGCCGTCCACCAGGAGCTGGCCGCCGTTCGCGCAGATCGCGTACGTGGGCTCGGGGCCCGGCAGGTTGATGCGCTGGTACTGCTTGCGCGTCCGGGTCGTCGTCGGCACGAACACGGCCGCGTCGCCCAGGTCGGTGAGGAGCCGGGCCGCCGTCTCCGTCATGTACGACAGCGGCTTGCTCTCGTGCACCTCGACGCAGAGCAGCCGGGGCGCCCGGGCGTCCGGCATGGTCAGCGCCAGGGCTGCGGCGGAGTAGATCAGGGTGCGATCGAGGTCGCTGGCGACGAGTACGGGCATCAGAGCGACACCGCCTTGCCGTCGGCGCCGGTCGCGCCCCGGGTGTACTTGGGGTGGATCAACCCGACGCAGGTGTAGGGCAGTTCGGCGACCTCCTCGACGGGCACACCGCGTTGCTCGGCCAGCAGGCGTACATGGTCGAGGTCGCTGCCCGCTCCGGCACGGGCCAGGATCTTCCAGGGCACGCGGCGCAGCAGCACCCGGGTGGTCTCGCCGACGCCGGGCTTGACGAGGTTCACGTCGTGGATGCCGTACTCCTCACAGACGCGCTCGACGGCGGCCCAGCCCTCCCAGGTTGGCGAACGGTCGGCGGCGAGCAGTTCCTTGGCCTGGGCGCAGGCCGCGTCCTCGACCTCGGGGAAGCGGGCGGAGACGGCGTCCAGGAAGGTCACCGAGACGTCGGTGCCGGTGAGTTCGCGGTAGAACTTCGCGCCGTGGAAGTCGTGCGGACCGACCAGGTCCGCGCGCAGCACGGTCCGCGAGATCAGGCCGGACACGGTGGAGTTGAGGCAGGCGGAGGGGATGAGGAAGTCCTCGCGGGTGCCGTAGGTCCGTACGCAGGAGCCCGGGTCGGCCAGGACCGCGATCTCGGGGCTGAAGCCGGTGATGCCGTCGGACTTCTCGAACTCCTCCAGGGCCTGGGCGAGTTCGCGGGTGATGGCGCCCTTGCCGGTCCAGCCGTCGACGAAGACGACGTCCCGCGGGTCGTGGTGGGCGGCGAGCCAGCGCAGCGCGTTGGCGTCGATGCCCCGGCCGCGGACGATCGAGACGGCGTAGTGCGGCAGGTCGAGGCCGTGGCGGTGCTGCGCCCAGCGGCGCATGAGGATGCCGACGGGGGTGCCCGCGCGGGCCAGGGAGACCAGCACGGGACGCGGACCGCGCTCGGCGAGGATCGTCTCCGTGACCACGCCGGCCGCCTGGGCGATACGGGCCGCCGACTCCGCCAGCGCGGCGTGGAACAGCTCCTGGTACCGCTCGCTCGGCTGGTACTCCACGGGCAGCGACTCCGCGTAGTGCGCGCCGCCGCTCTGGATGGCCTCCTCGCGCTCCTCGGTCGGCGCCTCCAGCGTCACGTCCGAGAGGTCCTGGAGCAGCCAGCCGACCTCCTCGGGCGCGTACGAGGAGAAGGCGGGGCCGCGCAGGGGCTCGGGCAGCATGGAGGGCCTTTCGGGGGCGTACGACGGTATGACGGCGAGCAGGACCCGCGGCGTGTGCGCGGCGAGCCGGGCCAGCAGACCGTCGGGCGCGTGCAGCGCGGGGGTGTCCCCGGCCGAGTCGACCACCGCGACGACGGCGTCGAATCCGGCGCCGGCGACGTTGTAGGCGTACCGCTCCCCCGGGCCGTCCGCGGGGTCGTCGTGGGCGGGGAAGGCGAGGCGGGTGCGTATCGCGTAGCCGGGGTCGTCGACGGCCAGGACGGGTGAGCGGGTGGTGGTCGAGTAACGGACCTCGAGGCCCGGCGCCCTCTGCTCCAGCGCGTGGGCGAGCCTGAGGGGGGCGTACATCAGCTCTTCGAAGCCGAGGATGTGGACGCGGCGGGCGCCTGCGGGCAGGGCGTCGGCGATCCTTGCCGCCATGCCGGGCAGGGCGGCCTCCAGCTGTTCCCGATGGGCCGGGGTGAACCCGTGCCGGGCGCCGTCCGGCAGGTCGGCGGGCCAGTGCAGGTCTATCCGGTTGTCGTCCGGGTGCGGGCCGGTGGGGGTTGTTCGCGCAGTTCCCCGCGCCCCTGAAAGGGGCGTGTCGGCAACGCCCTCAAGGGGCGCGGGGAACTGCGCGACCAGCCCCGACGGCGCCGCACTCTCGGACTCGTACCGCGCCACCAGTTCCTGCCCCTTCTCCAGCACCCCCTCGGGCAGCCGCACAGTCCCCCTGGCAGTCGTCACCAGATCGACCCGCGCTCCGATCTCCCCCGCGAAATCCGCGAGGCGCCCCGCGTCCGCGACCGACCGCATGTCCACCAGCGCCACCACGACATACCTCCGCCGCGGATACCGCCCATGAAGATCACGGACAGTGTTCAGCACCGTGTTCCCCGTGGAGAACTCGTCGTCGACCAGGACCAGCGGCCCGTCCCCGGACAGCAGCGCGGGATCCTCCGGCAGCAGCAGATGCGAGGTCGCGTGGGAGTGGGCCTCCTCGAAGCCACCGGCCGCCGCGAGACCGGCGACGGGGCGGCGCGTGGAGTGCAGGTAGGGCGCGAAGCCCAGGCCGTCGGCGACGGAGTGGCCGAGACCGGTCGCGGTCTCCGCGTAGCCGAGGACGACCGCCCGGGCCGCCTCCTCCTCGCCCAGCAGCTCCCGCACCCGGCGGCCGAGCTCGACGCCATGGCCGTAGACGACGGACGGCGACTGCGGCACATGCTTGCCCAGCACGTTCGACACCAGCAGATGGGCCCGCTTGGGGTTGCGCCGCAGCGCCAGCCCCAGCAGGTCGGTCAGCCGGTCCTCGCCGACGAGCTCGACGCCGAGCCGCTCCGCGACCCAGCTGCCGGACCAGACACCGTCGGCCTCGTCGCGCACCTGGTGCTCCCCCTCGTTCACTGCCTTCTCCGCCTTCTCCATCGTCAGCCGGGCAGGCCCGCCGCCAGCAGTTCCACGAAGCCGATGTCCTCGTTCGCCACGCCGAAAACCTCGGCACGCAGCAGGGTCCGCTCGGCCCAGGCCCGATGCGGCTTCACCTCGTTCATCTTGTTCGTGTACGACGATCGAAGCACACCGCCGCCGCCCCGCTCGGGGCGCAGGATGTCCTGGGCGTCCGAGAACTCCTCGTGGCTGACGACCGACAGGGCGTGCACCGGAAGCACGTGGGAGGGGTGGATGCAGGTCTTGCCCAGCAGGCCGTTGGCCTGGTCCAGGGAGATCTCCCTCAGCAGGCCGTCCATGGCGTGCTCAATCAGCTTCTCGCGCAGTTCCGCGGCCTGCACCTCAAGGAAGGGGCTCTGCCGCAGCAGCGGCTTGAACATGCGCTCCTGGACCCGGAAGTACTCCCACACCGGCCCGGTCACGGTGAAGCCGGTGCCGTCGGCGCGGCCCAGCATGTTCACCACGTCGGCGATCACGGAGGCGACGATCTGCACGTCGTACGCCGTCATGTCGGGGCCTCGGCGCAGCCCGTAGGAGGAGCAGAAGTCCGTCACGCCGAGGCGCAGGGCGAGCACGCGGTCGCGGTACTTGTCGACGGCCCGGGAGATGCCTTCCAGGGTCTCCACGCGGGACTCGCGGTAGAGCAGCTCCGGCGACTCCAGCACGGGCATGGCGAAAAGGCGACGGCCGCTTTCGGCCTCGGCGGTCGCCAGCGCCTCGAGGAAGGGGATGCCCCGCTCCTCGGTGAACTTCGGCAGTACGAATCCGGACAGCAGCCGGGCGGAGGTGCCGAGCCGTCGCACGAGGTCGGGGATCTGCCCGGGGGCGCGGACCCGGATGAACAGCAGGGGCAGGTCCGCGTCCGGGAGGTCGGCGAGGGCTTTGAAATGGCGGACGAGGTTCTCCTCGCCCGGGCCGACGTCCGCGTCGTCGATCGAGTCCTCGAGGCAGATCACCATCGAGACGACACCGCGCCCGGCCTGCTTGAGGACGTCGTCGGCGAGGCGCGGCCGGGTGGCCGGACTGTAGAGCGTGGCGCCCAGGGCCGCCGCGAGCAGCCGGGCCGGGGAGCCCGGCGTGAACACGCACGGCTCGCGGTGGAAGAGACGCTTGCGCGTCTCAGGGGCGATGTGCCCGAAATGACGCATGGAACTCCCCCGTGGTGGTCGTGCGGCCTGCGAATCGTCGAAAGGTGGCCGGTAATAGTACGTAGAAGTCCATGTCAGAGGTTCCCGTCAGGCATGAATTTCAGGTAACGCGGGCAAGCACAGCCAGGCCCGGCCATGACGACGGTAGTCGGCGTCGGCCGTCGGCGCCGCTCGTGGCGCCCGGCCCCCGCGTTGTCGTGAGCAGGACCGAGAAGGCAGGATGACCGCATGACGCACGCGATGCTGAAGGGGTCGAACGTCCCGCTGGAAGCCACCACGGTGCGCGCCGTGCTGCGCTGGACAACCGGACAGGGGGTTCCGGACGTCGATGCCTCCGCGCTGCTCCTCGGCCCCGACGGTCGTGTGCGCTCCGACGAGGACTTCGTCTTCTACAACCAGCCCCGGCACCCCTCGGGGAAGGTCTGGCGGCTCGGCAAGAAGCGGGTCGCCGAGGGCCTGACCGACACGATCCAGACAGAGCTCACCGGTGTCGAGTCGGGAGTCAGCCGGATTCTGCTGGTCGCATCGGCGGACGGCGTCCCGTTCGACCACGTACAGGCGCTGCGCATCCTGCTGTACGACGCGGCGGGCACCGAGGCGGAAGCCCTGGCGTACTTCGACGTCAAGCCGGAGACGGGCGAGGAGACCGCCCTGATCTGCGGCGAGCTGTACCGGCGCGGCGAGGGCTGGAAGTTCCGGGCCCTGGGCGAGGGCTATTCGAACGGGCTGCAGGGGCTCGCGACCGACTACGGCATCTCGGTGGACGAGTCGGAGGCCGCCCAGGAGACGACGGGCCTGCCCACCACGGCGGCGACCACACAGCAGCCCGCCCCCGAGGTGTCGCGGCCGCTGCCTCCGGAGCAGCCGACCGTCGTCCCCGCGCAGCCCGCGTACGGCTATCCGCCTCAGCAGCCGGCGACGACCCAGCCGGCGTACGGCTACCCGCAGCCCGCGACCCAGCCCGCGTACGGCTACCCCCAGGCACCGGCCGCGGCGGGCGTCACGGGGGCGCAGACCGGCTACGGCTACCCGCCGCCGGTCACGGCGGCCCCCGACCCGGACTTCCGCCTGCCTCCGCAGGGCCCGCAGTTCATCGGACGCTGAAGAGGGCCCGGGCCGAGTACCGGGCCCGCGCCCGCACCCGCCAGGGCCCTCAGCGCTCGACCTTCGTCTTGTAGCCCCGGCCCCACTGCAGGCCCCACCCGTACAACCGGTCCAGCTCGGCCTGGAAGCCGTAGACGAACTTCGCCTCGCGGCGCACGATGATCTCGTCGTTCTTGATCTTCTCGATCATGACGACGGCACAGGAGCGCGCCTGCGGCTGGCGTTCGTCGAGGTGGATCTCGATGCGCGGGCCGCTGCTCGGGTAGAGGGTGACGCTGGCGTGGGTGCGGTCGAAGGCGGGTGTCTGGTCGTAGATGTAGACGAAGACCAGGAGCCGCTTGATGTTCTCGCGGTGGTCGAGGTTGATGTACATCGTCTCGCCGGACCCGGAGCCGAACCGGTCGTCGCCGCTGAGCTTGACGTACGGCGGGGCGTTGACGTCGCCGAAGTAGCCGCCGAGGGGCTGGACGACGCCCTTGGTGCCGTCCTGGAGCTCGTAGAGGCAGCCCAGGTCGAGGTCGACGTTGACCATGCTCTGGCTGTGGCCGACGACCTCGGGTGGTTTGAGGGCCCGGAAGGGGTGCCGCAGCAGGCTCTCGCGCTGCGGGCCGCCGATGTCGGACGTGCGCATCCGCCAGCTCAGGTTGACGCGCAGATGGCCGTTGGCCGCGTCCTGCTTGGTGAGTGATATCTGCGCGTTCCGCTTGGTCAGCTCGATCGCGTTGGTGGCCGCGTGGCCCGAGTCGAACTGCATGTTGCGCCCGCGCCCGAGTCCGTCGAACAGGCCCATTCCGCCCCCCAGGTTCACTTGAAGACCGCAGGTCATCGCGCGACCCACGGCCTTGACGGCCGACGGGGCGGCGCCGAGGACTCGCCTCGGCAGCCGCCCCGCACAGAGCGTTCCTCACCCCGAGGGGTGTCACACCCCGGACGAGACCTCAGTCTTCTCGTCCGAGCCGGCTTTTCCCTCGGCCGCCGCGATGGCGCGGTTGCGGCGCACGGAGGACCAGAAGGAGGCGCCGATCAGGATGACGCCGATGGAGCCGGTGATGAACTCGTTGATCTCGTACTGGATGGTGACGAGGAGGACCATGGCGAGGGCGCCGATGGCGTAGTGGGCGCCGTGCTCCAGGTAGACGTAGTCGTCGAGGGTGCCCTCGCGGACCAGGTAGACCGTGAGCGACCGGACGTACATGGCGCCGATGCCGAGGCCGAGGGCCATCAGGACGATGTCGTTGGTGATGGCGAAGGCGCCGATCACACCGTCGAAGGAGAAGGAGGCGTCCAGGACCTCGAGGTAGAGGAACATGAAGAACGCGGCCTTGCCGGCCAGCTTGACCGCCGACTTGGGCTTGCCCTCGCGCGCGGCCTTCTCCTCGGCCTCGTGCTCGCGCTCCTCCTCCTCTTCGAGCTTGTCCTCGAAGTAGCCGGAGAGGCCGCCGACGATCATGTAGGTGATCAGACCCGCGACACCGGAGAGCAGGACGGTCTCCGCCTTGTCGGCGTGGGTGCCGCCGTGCTGGTGGGCGTTGGCGCCGAAGGTGATCGAGGAGATCAGCAGGACGATCAGGGCGATGCAGACCGACAGCATGTCGACCTTGCCGAGCTTGGCCAGCGGGCGCTCCAGCCAGCCGAGCCACTTGATGTCCCGGTCCTCGAAGATGAAGTCCAGGAAGATCATCAGCAGGAACATGCCGCCGAAGGCGGCGATCGACGGGTGGGCGTCGGTGACGTACTGCTGGTACTGGTCCTTGTCGGTGAGCGCGAGGTCGACGGCCTCGATCGGTCCGAGCTGGGCGCTGAGCGCGACGATCACGACGGGGAAGACCAGCCGCATACCGAAGACGGCGATCAGGATGCCGATCGTGAGGAAGATCTTCTGCCAGAAGGCATTCATCTTCTTCAGGATCCCGGCGTTGACCACCGCGTTGTCGAAGGACAGCGAGATCTCGAGGACGGACAGGATCGCTACGACGCCGAACGCGGTCCACCCTCCGTAGAGAACCGCCGCGACCAGGCCGAGCGCGGTGACCGCGAACGACCACCCGAAGGTTTTCAGAACCACTGGCTACCCAATCGTGTGTGTACGGGGCTCCCCCGCGCCGTACCCGGCTTTACGAACATTTGAAGCCGAAGTCTAGTCCGGCCCCTTCCATACCCCACCGGGCCCCGGATTTTGCTCATATCGCGTTATGAAACGCTGACCCCGAAGTCGAGCGCGATGCCCCGCAGCCCCGACGCGTACCCCTGCCCGACCGCTCTGAACTTCCATTCGCCCTGGTAGCGATAGACCTCGCCGAAGATCATCGCGGTCTCCGTGGAGGCGTCCTCGCTCAGGTCGTAGCGGGCGAGTTCCTGGCCGTCGGCCTGGTTCACGACGCGGATGAAGGCGTTGCTGACCTGGCCGAAGGTCTGGCCGCGCTCGTCGGCCATGTGGATGGAGACGGGGAACACGATCTTGTCGCACTGCGGCGGCACCTTGGAGAGGTCGATCAGGAGCGACTCGTCGTCGCCGTCGCCCTCACCGGTGAGGTTGTCACCGGTGTGCTCCACCGAGCCGTCCGGGCTCTTGAGCTGGTTGTAGAACACGAACCACTCGTCCCCGAGCACCCGCCCGCCGCTGCACACCAGGGCGCTGGCGTCGAGGTCGAAGGGGGCTCCCGTGGTGGAGCGCGCGTCCCAGCCGAGCCCGATCATCACCTGCGTGAGGTTCGGTGCGGCTTTGGACAGGGAGACATTGCCTCCCTTGGCGAGCGTGACGCCCATGATTCCCTCCCCTGTGATGTTTCTCAGGTGGTCCTGCGCGTCCGGCGCCGCACGTAAACCGTGCGGCGCCGGATGGTGTGACCTTGGGCCCTCAGGGCCTGCCGGTCGAGGCTCAGACGTTCACGCCGAAGTCCTGCGCGATGCCGCGCAGGCCCGAGGCGTAGCCCTGGCCGATGGCGCGGAACTTCCACTCCGCGCCGTGCCGGTAGAGCTCACCGAAGACCATGGCGGTCTCGGTGGAGGCGTCCTCGCTCAGGTCGTACCGGGCGATCTCGGTGCCGCCGGCCTGGTTCACGACGCGGATGAACGCGTTGCGGACCTGGCCGAAGGACTGCTGGCGGGTCTCGGCGTCGTAGATCGAGACCGGGAAGACGATCTTCTCGACGTCGGCCGGGACGGTGGCGAGGTCGACCTTGATCTGCTCGTCGTCGCCCTCGCCCTCACCGGTGAGGTTGTCGCCGGTGTGCTCGACCGAGCCGTCCGGGGTCTTGAGGTTGTTGAAGAAGATGAAGTGCTGGTCGTTGCCGACCTTGCCGGAGTTGTTCAGCAGCAGCGCACTGGCGTCCAGGTCGAAGTCGGTGCCGGTCGTGGTGCGGATGTCCCACCCCAGACCGATGATGACCGCGGTCAGGCCCGGCGCCTCCTTGCTAAGCGATACGTTGCCGCCCTTGCTGAGGCTGACTCCCACGAGTCCTCCATTGGTGTTCTGGGGCGGGATGCCCCGTTGTGCTCGGATGTCGGATCAACGAGTCGATCCTAGTGACGGGTTCCCGCCCCACCCAGGCCCTGAAGCAGGGAATTCAGCGGGTGTCGGGCACATGACGCCCGACCGGCGTCACAGGGAGTCGAGCGCCTTCACGTAGTCGTTCAGGTCGCGCGCGTCCGGCAGGCCGTTGACGACGGTCCACCGCACGACGCCCTCCTTGTCGATGACGAAGGTGCCGCGTACGGCGCAGCCCTTGTCCTCGTCGAAGACGCCGTAGGCCCGCGAGACGTTGCCGTGCGGCCAGAAGTCCGACAGCAGCGGGTACTCAAGACCCTCCTGCTCGGCGAAGACCCGCAGGGTGTGGATGGAGTCGTTGGAGACGGCGAGCAGCTGGGTGTCGCGGTCGGAGAACTGCGGCAGGTTGTCACGCAGCTCGCACAGCTCGCCGGTGCACACGCCGGTGAAGGCGAAGGGGTAGAAGAGCAGCACGACGTTCTTCTCGCCGCGGAAGTCGGACAGCTTCACGCTCGCGCCGTGGTTGTCCTTGAGCTCGAAGTCGGGTGCCTTCTCGCCGGCCTGGATCGCCATCGTGGTGGATGTCCCTTCGTGCGGCTTCTCGGGTGGATCCACCCTACGCAGGCACCGGGACAGGCCGATGGGCGGGCCGACAGCGTCGACCCGCCCCGTCCGAACGACTAACGCTTGGACTTGGCGGCCTTCGGCGTGGCCAGCCGGCTGCCGCTCCAGTCCTTTCCGACGCTGACGCTCTTGGACGCCGTCAGACCCGCCGTAGTGGCGGCCTCCGAGATGTCGCTCGGCTCCACATAGCCCGAACGGCCGGTCTTCGGCGTGAGGAGCAGGATCGCGCCGCCCTCTTCGATGTACGTGGTGGCATCGACCAGCGAGTCCGTCAGGTCGCCGTCGTCGTCACGGAACCACAGCACAACGGCGTCGGCCACGTCGTCGTAGTCCTCGTCCACCAGGTCGCTCTCCACAATGCCTTCGATGGCCTCGCGGAGTTCCTGGTCCACGTCGTCGTCGAAGCCGATCTCCTGGACCACCTGCCCGGGCTGGAACCCCAGCCTGGCGGCAGGGTTCGTCCGCTCCTCCGCGTGGTCCGCGGTCGCGCTCACGGGTTGCCTCCTGATCATGTTTTGGGAATGTCTCAGCCACGCGCGTGCGCGAAGCATTGGCCGTAGTCCACACGGGCGGGACGGATCGCGCAAGTACCCGGCCGTTCAGACCGCCGAAACGGTGACGATCCTGGCCGTGTCACCGCAACTCCAGGCACACCATCATGGTCCGAGGTGATGCACACCACACCTTTCTGCCCTGTTTGGGCGTTTGGGAATCGTCTGTGGGTACGAGACTCGAATGTATTCGCCCCATACGTCACAGAGTCGACGCGGAGCCGGGTTCCCGCCCGGGTTACCGCTCGGTAGAGATGACGTTTACGGCCCCGAGGTAGACCATGGGTGGCGGCGCAGCCCAGCGACATCGCCCAGCGACACCAGCGAAGCAGCGGCCCCGGCACGGCCCTCCGACAGGTAAGGAACAGCGTGGCTTCCGCATCCGATCGCAACCCGATCATCATTGGCGGCCTTCCGAGTCAGGTTCCTGACTTCGACCCCGAAGAGACGCAGGAGTGGCTCGACTCCCTCGACGCCGCTGTCGACGAGCGCGGCCGGGAACGCGCCCGCTATCTGATGCTGCGGCTGATCGAGCGGGCCCGCGAGAAGCGCGTGGCCGTGCCGGAGATGCGCAGCACGGACTACGTGAACACCATCCCGACCAAGAGCGAGCCGTTCTTCCCGGGCAACGAGGAGATCGAGCGGAAGATCCTCAACGCGACCCGCTGGAACGCGGCCGTGATGGTGTCCAGGGCCCAGCGCCCCGGCATCGGCGTCGGCGGCCACATCGCCACGTTCGCGTCCTCCGCCTCCCTCTACGACGTCGGCTTCAACCACTTCTTCCGCGGCAAGGACGAGGGCGACGGCGGCGACCAGGTCTTCTTCCAGGGCCACGCCTCGCCGGGCATCTACGCCCGCGCCTTCATGCTGGACCGGCTCAGTGAGGAGCACCTGGACGGCTTCCGCCAGGAGAAGTCCAAGGCGCCCTACGGCCTGTCCTCGTACCCGCACCCGCGCCTGATGCCGGACTTCTGGGAGTTCCCGACGGTGTCGATGGGCCTCGGCCCGATCGGCGCGATCTACCAGGCGCGGATGAACCGCTACATGCACGCGCGCGGGATCGCCGACACCACCAAGTCGCAGGTGTGGGCGTTCCTCGGCGACGGCGAGATGGACGAGCCGGAGTCGCTGGGCCAGCTCACGCTCGCCGCCCGCGAGGGCCTGGACAACCTGACCTTCGTCGTGAACTGCAACCTCCAGCGCCTCGACGGCCCGGTGCGCGGCAACGGCAAGGTCATCCAGGAGCTGGAGTCGGTCTTCCGCGGCGCCGGCTGGAACGTGATCAAGCTGGTCTGGGACCGCAGCTGGGACCCGCTGCTCGCCCAGGACCGCGACGGCGTGCTCGTCAACCGGATGAACACCACGCCCGACGGACAGTTCCAGACGTACGCCACGGAGACCGGCGCGTACATCCGCGACCACTTCTTCGGTGACGACCACCGGCTGCGGGCGATGGTCGAGGGCATGACCGACGACCAGGTCCTGCACCTGGGGCGCGGCGGTCACGACCACAAGAAGATCTTCGCGGCGTACAAGGCGGCGGCCGAGCACAAGGGCCAGCCGACGGTGATCCTCGCCAAGACGATCAAGGGCTGGACGCTGGGCCCGAACTTCGAGGGCCGCAACGCCACGCACCAGATGAAGAAGCTCACGGTCGACGACCTCAAGCGCTTCCGCGACCGCCTCCACCTGCCGATCCCGGACAAGGAGCTGGAGTCCGGCGTCCCGCCGTACTACCACCCGGGCCGGGACTCGGAGGAGATCCAGTACATGCACGACCGCCGCAAGGGACTCGGCGGTTACGTCCCGACGCGTGTCGTGCGATCCAAGCCGCTGCCTCTCCCCGAGGACAAGACGTACGCGACCGTGAAGAAGGGCTCGGGCCAGCAGTCCATCGCGACGACGATGGCCTTTGTCCGGCTCCTCAAGGACCTCATGCGGGACAAGGAGATCGGCAAGCGGTTCGTGCTGATCGCGCCGGACGAGTACCGCACCTTCGGCATGGACTCGTTCTTCCCGAGTGCGAAGATCTACAACCCGCTCGGCCAGCAGTACGAGTCGGTCGACCGTGATCTGCTGCTCGCCTACAAGGAGTCGCCGAACGGCCAGATGCTGCACGACGGCATCTCGGAGGCGGGCTGCACGGCCTCGCTGATCGCGGCCGGCTCGGCCTACGCCACGCACGGCGAGCCGCTCATCCCGGTCTACGTCTTCTACTCGATGTTCGGTTTCCAGCGCACCGGCGACCAGTTCTGGCAGATGGCCGACCAGCTGGCGCGCGGTTTCGTCCTGGGCGCGACCGCGGGCCGTACGACCCTGACCGGTGAGGGCCTCCAGCACGCCGACGGCCACTCCCAGCTGCTGGCCTCCACCAACCCCGGCTGTGTGGCATACGACCCGGCGTTCGGCTTCGAGATCGCCCACATCGTGCAGGACGGCCTGCGCCGCATGTACGGCGGCTCCGAGGAGCACCCGCACGGCGAGGACGTCTTCTACTACCTGACCGTCTACAACGAGCCGATCCAGCACCCGGCCGAGCCGGCGAACGTGGACGTCGAGGGCATCCTCAAGGGCGTCCACCGCTTCAGCGAGGGCACGGAGGGCTCGATCCCGGCGCAGATCATGGCGTCCGGTGTCGCGGTGCCGTGGGCGGTCGAGGCGCAGCAGATCCTCGCGCGGGAGTGGAACGTCAAGGCCGACGTCTGGTCGGCGACCTCCTGGAACGAGCTGCGGCGCGAGGCCGTGGACTGCGAGCGGCACAACCTGCTGCACCCCGAGGAGGAGCAGCGGGTGCCGTATGTGACCCGGAAGCTGGCCGACGCGCAGGGACCGGTCGTGGCCGTGTCCGACTGGATGCGGTCGGTTCCGGACCAGATCGCGCGCTGGGTGCCGCAGACGTACCAGTCGCTCGGCGCGGACGGCTTCGGCTTCGCCGACACGCGGGGCGCGGCCCGCCGGTTCTTCCACATCGACGCGCAGTCGATCGTGGTGGCGGTGCTGACCGAGCTGGCCCGCGCGGGCAAGGTCGACCGGTCGGTGCTCAAGCAGGCCATCGACCGGTATCAGCTGCTCGACGTGGCGGCGGCCGACCCGGGGGCCGCGGGCGGCGACGCGTAGCACCCGGAAACCTGTCGCACCCTGTCAAGGGGTGGTGCGCGTCACGGGTACACCGTGGGCGCACCACCCCTTCACGTTTCCTACGATGCGGCCATGCAACAGCAGTCCGCCCAACTCCGTTGGGAACAGCACACCCAGCGGCCCCTCTTCGGCCTGGCCCTGGCCTTCGCCGTCGCCTATGCCGTGCCGATCGTCCGGCCGGACGCGAGCCGGGACGTGGTGGAGGTGTGCACCGCGGTGGAGTGGGTGGTGTGGGGGGCGTTCGCGCTCGACTACCTGATCCGGCTGGCGCTCGCGGAGCAGCGGCTGAGGTTCGTACGGACGCACTGGCTCGACCTGGGAGCGGTGTTGCTGCCGGTGCTCCAGCCGATGCGGCTGCTGCGGCTGGTGTCGACGCTGCTGCTGGTCGGGCAGCGGGCGCGGATGGCCTCGCAGATACGGCTCACGACGTATGTCGGCGGGGCCGTGGTCGGGTTGCTGATGTTCGGGTCGCTGGCGGTGCTGTCCGTGGAGCGGGACTCGCCGGACGGGAACATCAGGACGCTGGGTGACGCGGTGTGGTGGTCCTTCACGACGATGACGACCGTCGGGTACGGGGATCACGCGCCGACCACGGGCATGGGGCGGATGCTGGCGGTGGGGCTGATGCTCTCGGGGATCGCGCTGCTGGGTGTGGTGACGGCGAACATCGCCGCGTGGTTCATAGCGCGCTTCGAGAAGGACGACGTGGAGGAGCGCCGGCAGACGGAGGCGATACGGGAGCTGACGGAGGAGGTGCGGGCGCTGCGGGGGGAGTTGGCGGCGCTCAAGGGGACGCCGGTGGACTAGGGCGGAAGACAAAGGTGGGCCCCCGGCTGAACCGCCAGGGGCCCTTCCCTTGTTCACTTCGTCCGGGTCAGAACATGCCCACGCCCGGTGTGACCGCTCCTGACAGCCAGATGATGGCCAGGAGCGTGTCGATGGCGCCCAGAATCACGGCGACAACGGCCGTGACGGGGCGGGAACCCGCCCAGGTGCGGCCCATGGCGAGCCAGCCGCAGACGATCGCCGCGGGGCCGAGGACGATCCCCAGCACAAAGAATCCGGCGACCGCGCAGATGACTCCGATGATTCCGAGCGTCGCGCGGTCCGGCCCGGTCCGTGACCACGTCCGGCCACGTGAGCGGGGGTGCCTGCGCGTACCGTGTCCGAAACTCGCCATCATCAACTCCCGTTGATCCTCGGCTGGTTGGGGTTCGTTCGGATACGACTTGGCGAGTACCCCCCGTACGGCTTTCAATCACGCTGCCTGCGCGCCGCCCCCCTCCGGCAGCGCGCCGCAGCGTCCGTCCCCATGCCCTGCGGAGGACTTGACCCACTGTGACCTGCGACGGGTGCCGAAGGGGAGAGTTCGACGGTTCTGTTCACCCTGATAGGCGAACGCCCGTCAGATGTGCGCCGCGCCCGCGCCGGCCTCCGCGTTCTCACCGCGCTTGGTGAGGAACGCCACCAGCACCGCGACCACGGCGACCCCGGCGGCCACGAGGGACGCCGCGCTCATGCCGGAGATGAACGTGTCGTGCGCGACACCCGTGATCTTCGCGGCGATCGCGTCCGGCGTGCCCGGCGCCAGCGGCGGGACACCGACCTGGACCGCCTCGGACGCCTGGTGCTCCTGCTCCGGCGTCAGCGGCGGAAGCCCCGCCTTCGTCCAGTTGTCCGGGAGGTCGCTGTTGACCTTGGAGGCCATCACCGCACCCAGCACGGCCGTACCGAGGCTGCCGCCGATCTGCATGGCGGCCTGCTGAAGACCGCCCGCCACGCCCGAGAGCTCCATCGGGGCGTTGCCGACGATGACCTCCGTGGCGCCGACCATGACCGGCGCGAGACCGAAGCCCAGCAGGGCGAACCAGAGCGACATGATGCCGCTGCCGGTGTCCGTCTCCAGGGTCGACATCCCGTACATGGCGACCGCGGTGAACGCCATACCGCCGGCGAGCGGGACACGGGGACCGAACTTGGTGATCATCGCGCCGGCGAGCGGCGAGCCGACGATCATCATGCCGGTGAGCGGCAGCAGATGCAGACCCGCGTCGATCGGGCTCATGCCGTGCACGTTCTGGAGGTAGAACGTCACGAAGAACAGGCCGCCCATGAAGGCGATGGCCATCAGGACCATCAGCACGACACCCGCGGACAGCGCCACGGAACGGAACAGCGCGAGCGGGATCAGCGGCTCCTTCACCTTCGTCTCCCAGAAGGCGAAGAGCACGAAGCACAGCACGGAGGCGCCGAGGAACGACAGCGTCTTGACGTCGCCCCAGCCCCACTCGGACGGCGGGGCCTTGATGAGCGCCCACACCAGGCAGAACACGGCCGTCGACAGCAGGGCGATACCCAGGATGTCGAAGGAGCGCGGGGCGTTCTCGGCGCGGTGGTCGAGCAGGATCACCACACCGAGGACGACGGCGAGGATGCCGACGGGCACGTTGATGAAGAACACCGACTGCCAATTGACGTGCTCGACGAGCACACCGCCGAGGATCGGGCCGCCCGCGGTGGACGCGCCGATGACCATGCCCCAGATGCCGATCGCCATGTTCAGCTTCTCGGCCGGGAAGGAGGCTCGCAGCAGGCCGAGCGCGGCCGGCATCAGCAGCGCGCCGAACAGGCCCTGAAGGACGCGGAAGACGACGACGAACGCGATGCTGTCGGACAGGCCGATGGCGCCCGAGGCGGCGGCGAAGCCGACGACGCCGATGAGGAAGGTCTGCCGGTGGCCGAAGCGGTCGCCGAGCTTGCCCGCGGTGATCAGGGAGACCGCGAGGGCGAGGAAGTATCCGTTGGTGATCCACTGGACCTCGGCGAAGGTGGCGCCGAGGTCCTTCTGTATCGCCGGGTTGGCTATGGCCACGATGGTGCCGTCGAGGGCCACCATCATGACCCCCACAGCGACGGTGATGAGGGTGAGCCAGGGGTGTCCCCGCAGCCCCTTGCCCGGCGTCGCGTCCGACGGCGCCGCCGGCGGCTTGCCCCCCGACCCCGTCTTGTCGATGGTGGTCTGACTAGTCATGCGCCGAGGCTAATGACAGCCACTGACAATTGACAAACCAATTCACTAGTCGGTAACTGACATGACATCCCCGTATAGCCTGAACAGGGAAAACACTTCAGACGAGAGGAACGGAACGCCTTGAACCTGCGTGAACGGAAGAAGCAGCGCACCCGGGACGCGCTGCTGCGTGCCGCTCTGGAGCTGTTCGCCACGCGCGGGTACGACGCGACCACCGTCGACGACATCGCCGCCGCCGTCGACGTCTCGCAGCGCACCTTCTTCCGCTACTTCGCCGGCAAGGAGGAGACGGCGTTCTTCGTGCCGCGGCTCGCGGAGGGTCTCGTCGTCCAGGCCCTCCAGGTGCGCCCGCCGGACGAGGTCCCGCTGGAGGCGCTGCGCCGGGCCGTGCTGGAGAGCTGGGACACGATCAGCGAGGCCGTCGAGGAGATCGTGCCGATCGACCTCCATCTGCGCGTCTACCGGGTGATCGAGTCGACGCCCGCGCTGTTCGCCGCCCATCTGCGGCGGTCGGCGGAGCTGGAGGAGCAACTCGCGCGCATCATCGCCGAACGCGAGGGGCTGGACGTGGACGCGGATCCGCGGCCGAGGATCGTCGTGGCCCTCTTCGGCGGCGTGATTCGCGTCACCGAGCGACTGTGGTCCGCGGGGGACGAACTCAGCCTCGCGGGAATGCGCCAACTCACCACGACATACCTGGATCAGGTGGGTCCGGCACTGGCCGGGAACTGGCGTACAGGACAGTCCCCTTAGAGCCTTCACCGAAACGTGATCCCGGTCACTTGGTTAACGCGAGACCCTCTCGTTCTCCTAGTGTGTCCTTTCAGTGACTTCCTTCGACACCTCCCCGCAATTGAACGTCTGGCGCGCGCTGCTCGCTCTGGCCGTCGTGTTCGTGATGCTGGCGACCACCGGCTGGACGGCCCTGCGCAACCAGCGGGGCGACACGCCGCTCCAGGCCTCGCTCTCCGCTTGGGAGCACGGCCGGATCGGCGGTCACGGGCTGCCGGACCCCGAGGCCCAGCCGAAGAAGCTGGCCCGCTTCTTCGCCTCCCTCACCGCGCAGGACCGCGCGAGCCTGGTCCGCAAGTATCCGCTCGCGGTGGGCAACATGAACGGCGCCCCGGTCGAGCTGCGCTATCGCGCCAACCGCGTCGCGCTCGTCCAGGCACGCAAGGTCGAGCGGGAACGCATGCACGACAGCCGCCTCACCTCGGTCGGGAAGCAAGAGGCCGGCCGCAGGATGCACCGCTTCGAGGACCTCATGGAACCGGGCCGCCACATCCTCGCCTTCGACCCGGAGGGCTCGGGCCGGGCGGCGGAGGTCTTCGGCGATCTGCGCCAGGCGGACCGGGTCTCGGTCGTCGTGCCCGGCGTGGACACCGACCTGCTCACCTTCCAGCGCACCCAGCGCAAGTACTCGGCGCCCGTCGGCATGGCCGAGTCCCTGCACGCGGCCGAGCGGAAGGCGAGCCCCTCGACCCGTACGGCCGTGATCGCCTGGGCCGACTACACGGCCCCCAGCGGACTCGGCATCGACTCGGCCACGGCGATGCGCGCCGCGGAGGGTTCCGTACGACTGAACGCCCTGGTGCGGGCGCTGCCCGGCGACAAGCCGGTCTCGCTGTTCTGCCACAGCTACGGCTCCGTGGTGTGCGGGGTCGCGGCGCGTTCGCTGCCGGCCCGGGTGTCCGACATCGCGGTGGCCGGCAGCCCCGGCATGCGTGTCGAGAAGGCCGCCCAACTGCACACCACCGCGAGGGTGTGGGCCATGCGGGACGCCGACGACTGGATCCAGGACGTGCCGTACCTGGAGGTCGGCGGGCTCGGCCACGGGGCCGACCCGGTGTCCTCCGGGTTCGGTGCGCGGGTGCTGTCGGCGCAGGGTGCGAAGGGTCACGCCGGCTACTTCGAGCCGGGCACGGCAAGTCTGATGAATTTCGCAGAGATCGGCGTTGGCGCATACCGCTCGGTGCACTGCGCGCACGAAGACGGCGTCTGCCGGACCGGTTTGTCCGGCACGGCGGCGGCCTGACGCGCGTAGAGGCGAAGAAATTGCGGTCTGCTCGGGAGGGGGACGGAGGAGCGTGTGCCGCATACGATGAGCCGCATGGGTGACGTACTGGCCGGATTTCATGCCGCCTGGGAGTTCGAGTCCGACTCCGTGCTCATCCGCTACGAACGGGGGATTCGAACACCGAAGCTCTTTCAGGCGCTCGGGGAACGCCGTGTTCCCCTGGACGCGATCGCCGGGGTGACGCTGACCCGCGGGAAACGCGGCACGGTCGTGCTGCGCGTCGAGCCGCGGCCCGGTGCGGACCCGCTGATGGAGGCGGCCGCCGGGCAGCTGAAGGAGAGCGGCGATCCCTACCGCCTGGTGATGCCCGCCGACCGCGAGGTGCTCGCGGAGTACTACGCCGACGAACTGCGGGCGCTGCTGACGGAGTCCGGGCCCGCTGAGCGGTTCCTGGTGGAGCCGCCGAAGGGACCGCTGTCGTTCAAGGCGTACGACGGCAAGGCCTCGTTCGACGGGCGGACCGTCAACTTCCGTTGGTTCTGGACGGGGGCGTCGTCGGCGAAGTGGAAGGCCGGGGACCAGAACTTCCCCGTCGGGGAGCTGAACGGGGTCGAGTGGCGCTCGCCCGAGGTGTTCGAAGGGCATCTGCGGCTGCTGCACCGGGACACGGGCGGGTCGGCCGCGCAGGCCGACCAGGATCCGGCCGCGGTGGTGTTCGGTCTGGGGTACGGGCCGGTGCATGAGTCACTGCCGTTCGCTGCGGCGGTGTTGGCGGCGGTGCGGACGTCTCAGCCAGTGGCTGCGGTGTCTTCCGTTTCTGCGGCCGGGCCGCGCCGGGACCCTGCCGACATCGCCGAGCGGATTCGGCATCTCGGGGAGCTGCATCAGGCCGGGCTGGTGACAGATAAGGAGTTTTCGGTCAAAAAGGCCGAATTGTTGTCGGAGCTCTAGCGTCTGCCGGGTTCGGTGAGTGGGCGGGCGCGGGTTGTGCGTGGTTGTTCGCACAGTTCCCCGCGCCCCTTATGTCCGCTTCACTCCCGTCCGGCGGAAGTAAAGGCCATGTCCGCGTAGCGGTTGCCTGCCACCTTGGCCGCTATCGGGTCCAGGAGGGCCAGTTCCTCGTCGGTCAGGACGATCCTGATCGCCGTCGTGTTCTCCTCCACCCTGGACGGCTTGCGAGTGCCCGGGATCGGGATGACCGGCAGGCGGTGGAGGGACGCCTGCTGGTGGGCCCAGGCCAGGGCGATCTGGCCGACCGACGCGCCGTGGGCCTCGGCGATCGAACGGACGGGCTCCAGGAGGGCCCCGTTGGCGGCGGCGTTGTCGCCCGTGAAGCGAGGCTGCTGGCGTCGGAAGTCGCCGGACGACAGGTCCTCGGCGCTGGCGAAGGAGCCTGTGAGGAAGCCGCGGCCGAGAGGCGAGTACGCGACGAGGGTCACACCCAGCTCACGCGCCGCCGGGACGACGTTCGTCTCGATGTCACGGCTGAAGAGCGACCACTCCGACTGCACGGCGGCGATGGGATGGACGGCGTGGGCGGCACGGAGTTCGCCGGCCGTGACCTCGCTCAGGCCGAGGTGCTTGACCTTGCCCTCGCGGACCAGCTCGGCCATGGTGCCGACGCTCTCCTCGATCGGCACGTTCACATCGCGCCGGTGCATGTAGTAGAGGTCGATGACGTCGACGTCCAGGCGCTTCAGGCTCGCCTCGACGGCCTGGCGGATGTAGGGCGGGTCGTTGCGGATGACGCGGCGCGTGGGGTCGTCCGGCGGGATCGACAGGGCGAACTTGGTCGCGATGACGAGTTCGTCGCGGTGGGCCTTGAAGAACGGCGAGAGGAACCGCTCGTTCTCGCCGGCCCCGTAGGCGTCGGCCGTGTCGTAGAGGGTGACGCCGAGTTCGAGTGCCCGTTCCAGGGTCGCCCGGGAGGCGTCCGCGTCCGAGGGGCCGTAGCCGAAGTTCATGCCCATGCAGCCGAGGCCCTGGACGCCCACCTCGGGGCCGTCGTCGCCCAGCTTCGCCGTCGTGATCCTGCCGTCCGTCATCGGGACCTCTCCGACGCCGGGGCACGCCCGGCGTCCGCGTAGAAACTGATCTTCCGGTCGAGCACGGCGAGCGTGTCGCGGAGTTCGTCGATCCTGGCCAGGACGTCCTCGCGGGTCGTCTTGAGCAGGTCGAAGCGCTCGCCGTAGGTGTGGTCGCCCTCGCGCACCAGTTCCGCGTACCTGACCATGTCGGCGACCGGCATGCCCGTCAGGCGGAGCTTGCCGACGAGGTCGAGCCAGTCGAGGTCGCGGTTGGTGTAGCGGCGCTGACCGGTGTGGGACCGGTCGATGTGCGGCATCAGGCCGATGCGCTCGTACCAGCGCAGGGTGTGCGCGGTCAGGCCGGTGAAGGCGACGACCTCGCTGATCGTGTACCTGTCCTCGCCGTCCGGGCGCCGGTCGTACTGCGGAGGGCCGGCGCAGGTGTCGGTCCTGGTCCCCGTGGTTTCCATCACCGTCATGGCCCCCACGCTAGAACCTTGGAGCGCACTCCAAGCAAGCGCGGACGGTAAGAAATCGGCAGGACGTTTCTTGATCCGTCTGGTTAGCGTACGGACTCATGAGTTCAGTACGCCGTGCCCTGCCCGAGGACGCCGAGGAAGTCCTGCGGCTGCGCCAAATCATGATCGACTCGCTGTTCGCGAGCGACCCGTCCACCCGCTGGCACGGGGAGTCCCTCCCCACGCTGAAGGCCGAACTGGGCGAGCCGGAGGCGGACTTCGTGGCGTTCGTCGTGGACCACCCGGAGCGGCCCGGGGCGCTGGCGTCGCTGGTGGCCGGGACGATCGACTACCGCATCGGGACGTCGGGCGACCCGCAGGGCAAGGTGGGCTTCGTCTTCAGCGTCGCCACCGACCCGGACACCCGGCGCCGCGGGTACGCACGCGCGTGCATGCAGACCCTGCTGGAGTGGTTCCGCACCCGCGGCGCCCGGCGCGTCCAGCTCACCGCCTCACCGGAGGCCGAGCCGCTCTACGTCTCCCTGGGCTTCCGGCCCAAGCCCGACCCCTTGCTGGAGCTCACCCTCTGAGCGCATAGGCTCGAACGCATGTCGCTCAAGAGCCTCGCGTTGATCGAGAACTGGCCGGTTCCCACTGCTGCGGCGGGTGTCATCCGGGCGGACGGCACCGTCCTCGGCACCCATGGACCGGCCGGGCGGCGGTTCCCGCTCGCGTCGGTGACCAAGCCGCTCGCGGCGTACGCGGTGCTCGTGGCGTACGAGGAGGGGGCGGTCGAGCTCGACGAGCCGGCCGGTCCGGCCGGGTCGACCGTGCGGCATCTGCTCGCGCACACCTCGGGCCTCGCCTTCGACGAGCACAAGGTCATGGCGGCACCCGGGGAACGGCGGCTGTACTCGAACGCCGGTTTCGAGCAGTTGGGCGACCACATCGCGAAGGCGACCGACATTCCGTTCGGGGAGTATCTGCGGCAGGCCGTGCTGGAGCCGCTGGGAATGACCTCGACGGCCCTGGAGGGCTCCCCGGCCAAGGACGGGGTGTCCACGGTCGAGGACCTGCTGCGGTTCGCGGCCGAGGTGCAGGCGCCGCGGCTGCTGGACCCCCGTACGGTCGCCGAGGCGATGACCGTGACCTACCCGGGCACCAAGGGCGTCCTGCCGGGGTACGGCCACCAGAACCCCAACGACTGGGGGCTCGGCTTCGAGATCCGCGACTCCAAGTCGCCGCACTGGACGGGGTCCTCGTCCTCACCGCGCACGTTCGGACATTTCGGGCAGTCCGGTACGTTCCTGTGGATCGACCCCGACGCGCGTGCCGCGTGCGTCGCGCTGACGGACCGGGCGTTCGGGCCCTGGGCGGTCGAGGCGTGGCCCGCGTTCACCGACGCGGTGCTCGCGGAGCTCTAGACCGTCAGGCCATCTCCCAGATCAGCAGCTCCGCCTCGGTCACGCCCTCGGCCTCCAGGCCCTTGGCGTCCGTGACGCGGGCCGCGTCGCCCACGCCCAGTTCCTCGCCGTCGAGGCGTACGTCACCCCGTACGACATGCACGTACGCGTGCGCCCCGTCCGGCACCGCCGTCCGCTCCCCCGCCGCGAGGCGCCGCACGTGCAGCATCGCGCCCGCCTCCGGGACGGCGTAGGGCGTCGAGTCGGCGATGCCGCGGACGACCTCGTAGTACGGGTCGCCGCCGGGCCGGAGCGGGGCCAGCCACATCTGCACGAAGGTCAGCGGGCCGGGGCCGTCGTTGCGCTCCACGTGACGTACCCCACCCGCCGAGCTGAGCCGCTGCACGTCCCCGTGGCGCACCACCGACTCGTGCCCGGTGGAGTCCCGGTGCGTCAGCTCGCCCTCCACGACCCAGGTCACGATCTCGGTGTGGCTGTGCGGATGCTCGTCGAAGCCGGCCCCCGGGGCCAGCCGCTCCTCGTTGCAGGCGATCACCGCGCCGAAGCGGAGGTTGTCCGGGTCGTAGTGGGGCCCGAAGGAGAAGGCGTGCCAGGTCTCGATCCCCGCGGCGGGTTCCCCGCCGGGGTAGCGCTCGTGAGCGCGCCGTACGTCCATCACGGAGACCACCGTAGACCCGCCGACGCACCTTCCCGTCCGGATAAGGCAGTCTTGTCCCCGTGCCCGAACCCGAAACCAGCAAGAACGCAGCCCCAGCACACGACGCCCACCCGCATGCCGCGACGCTGAAGCGGCTGGTGGAGTCGTCCGGATCGCTCGCCGCGCAGGCCATCGCGCGGATGGACGAGACGCTGCCCTGGTACCGGGCCATGCCACCGGAGAACCGTTCCTGGATCGGTCTGGTCGCGCAGGCGGGTATCGCCGCCTTCACCGAGTGGTTCCGGCATCCGGACGCCCCGCAGGCCATCTCCACCGACGTGTTCGGAACCGCGCCGCGCGAGCTGACCCGGGCGATCACGCTGCGGCAGACCGTGGAGATGGTGCGCACCACCATCGAGGTCATGGAGAGCGCGATCGACGAGGTCGCGGCCCCCGGCGACGAGAACGTGCTGCGCGAGGCGCTGCTCGTCTACGCCCGGGAGATCGCCTTCGCCACCGCCCAGGTGTACGCGCAGGCCGCCGAGGCACGCGGTGCCTGGGACGCCCGTCTTGAGTCCCTGGTCGTGAACGCCGTACTCAGCGGCGAGGCCGACGAGGGCGCCGTGTCCCGCGCCGCCGCCCTCGGATGGAACTCGCCCGAACACGTGTGCGTGGTACTCGGCACCGCTCCCGACGGCGACTCCGAACTGACCGTCGAGGCCATCCGGCGCGCCGCCCGGCACGCCAAGCTCCAGGTGCTGACCGGTGTGCTCGGGGACCGCCTCGTCGTCATCGCGGGCGGCAGCGACAACCCGCTGGCCGTCGCCAAGTCACTCATCGGCCCCTACGCGGCCGGCCCGGTCGTGGCGGGCCCGGTGGTGCCGGACCTGCTGGCCGCGACCCGGTCCGCGCAGGCCGCGGCGGCGGGACTGAAGGCGGGTTCCGCCTGGCAGGACGCCCCGCGCCCGGTCCTGGCGGACGACCTGCTCCCGGAGCGCGCGATCGCCGGCGACCCCTCGGCCCGCGAGCAACTGGTGGAGGAGATCTACAGACCACTGGAGGAGGCCGGGGCCGCGCTCCTGGAGACCCTCAGTGTCTATCTCGAACAGGCGAGCAGTCTCGAGGGCGCGGCCCGCATGCTGTTCGTCCATCCCAACACCGTCCGCTACCGGCTTCGACGTGTGACTGACGTCACCGGCTGGTCACCCTCCGATGTACGCTCTGCCTTCACGCTGCGGATCGCTCTGATCCTGGGGCGTCTGGTCGATGGAGATCTCCAGCCCTAAGGTTTTGTCGGAGCCCGACAAAACCCCCTCGTGTTCTTCGTCCCTGTCCCCACGGGCGGCCATGCCCGTCCCCAAGAGAGAGTGTGAGAGTGCTCGTACTCGTCGCTCCCGGCCAGGGCGCCCAGACGCCCGGCTTCCTGTCCGCATGGCTCGACTTCCCCGGTGTCCGCGGTGCCCTCGAGGCATGGTCCGACGCCGCGGGCCTCGACCTGATCCGTTACGGCACCGAGGCAGACGCGGACGAGATCCGCGACACCGCGGTGGCGCAGCCGCTGCTGGTCGCGGCCGGACTGGCGTCCACGTACACGCTGTTCGACGACCCGGCCGAGCTGCCGCGCAAGGTCGGCGCCATCGCCGGGCACAGCGTCGGCGAGTTCACCGCCGCCTCGCTGGCCGGTGTGCTCCCGCACGAGGAGGCCGTCCGCCTCGTCCGCACCCGCGGGCTCGCCATGGCCGAGGCCGCCGCCGTCACGGAGACCGGCATGGCGGCCCTGCTGGGCGGTGACCCGGAAGTGACGGTTCCGCACCTGGCGAAGCTGGGCCTGACCCCGGCGAACATCAACGGCGCGGGCCAGATCGTCGCGGCCGGTACGAAGGAGCAGCTCGCCGCGCTGGAGGCGGACAAGCCCGAGGGCGTGCGCAAGGTCGTCGCGCTGAAGGTCGCCGGCGCCTTCCACACGCACCACATGGCCCCCGCGGTCGACACGCTGGCGAAGGCCGCCGAGGCCCTGACGCCCGGCGACCCGGAGGTCACCTACGTCTCGAACAAGGACGGGCGGTCCGTCGCCGCCGGCACCGAGGTGCTGGACCGTCTGGTCGGTCAGGTCGCCAACCCGGTCCGCTGGGACCTGTGCATGGAGACCTTCAAGGAGCTCGGCGTCACGGCCCTGATCGAGGTGTGCCCGGGCGGTACCCTCACCGGTCTCGCCAAGCGTGCTCTGCCCGGTGTGAAGACGCTGGCCCTGAAGTCCCCCGCCGACCTCGACGCGGCTCGCGAGCTCATCGCCGAGCACGCCTGACCGCCGCCCCCAAGGAGCCGTCCGCATGGCGAAGATCAAGCCCAGCAAGGGCGCCCCGTACGCGCGCATCCTCGGCGTCGGCGGGTACCGCCCGACCCGGGTCGTGCCGAACGAGGTGATCCTCGAGACGATCGACTCGTCCGACGAGTGGATCCGCTCGCGCTCCGGCATCGAGACCCGGCACTGGGCGAACGACGAGGAGACCGTCGCCGCCATGTCGGTCGAGGCCTCCGGCAAGGCGATCGCCGACGCCGGGATCTCCGCCGAGCAGATCGGCGGCGTGATCGTCTCGACCGTCTCGCACTTCAAGCAGACCCCGGCCGTCGCCACCGAGATCGCCGACAAGCTCGGCACGAACAAGGCCGCCGCCTTCGACATCTCGGCCGGCTGCGCGGGCTTCGGCTACGGCCTCACGCTCGCCAAGGGCATGATCGTCGAGGGCTCCGCCGAGTACGTGCTGGTGATCGGCGTGGAGCGGCTGAGCGACCTGACCGACCTGGAGGACCGCGCGACGGCCTTCCTGTTCGGCGACGGCGCCGGCGCGGTCGTCGTGGGCCCGGCCCAGGAGCCCGCCATCGGCCCCACGGTCTGGGGCTCCGAGGGCGACAAGTCCGAGACCATCAAGCAGACCGTGCCGTGGACGGACTACCGTTCCGGCGAGGTCGCCAAGTTCCCCGCCATCACGCAGGAGGGCCAGGCGGTGTTCCGCTGGGCCGTGTTCGAGATGGCGAAGGTCGCCAAGGAGGCGCTGGACGCCGCCGGCATCTCCGCGGAGGACCTGGACGTCTTCATTCCGCACCAGGCCAACGAGCGGATCATCGACTCGATGGTGAAGACACTCAAGCTGCCGGAGTCCGTCACGGTCGCCCGTGACGTACGCACCACCGGCAACACCTCGGCCGCCTCGATCCCGCTCGCGATGGAGCGGCTCCTGGCGACCGGCGAGGCGAAGAGCGGCGACACCGCGCTCGTCATCGGCTTCGGGGCGGGTCTCGTCTACGCCGCGACTGTCGTTACCCTCCCCTAGGCACTCCGTGCCGGATCATGCGGTCCGGCACGAAGGAAACACCTGCCACACCCTCTGGATATCTACGAAGGAGCGCCAACATGGCCGCCACTCAGGAAGAGATCGTCGCCGGTCTCGCCGAGATCGTGAACGAGATCGCCGGCATCCCGGTTGAGGACGTCCAGCTGGACAAGTCCTTCACCGACGACCTGGACGTCGACTCGCTGTCCATGGTCGAGGTCGTCGTCGCCGCCGAAGAGCGTTTCGACGTCAAGATCCCGGACGAGGACGTCAAGAACCTCAAGACCGTCGGCGACGCGACCGACTACATCCTCAAGCACCAGGGCTGATCGTCCGACCCGGCCCTGGGTCTACTGCCCCGCCACCCGGCGGTGGCGCCGCTTAATCCTCGTATCCGTTGGAGAAAGAATTCCCGTGAGCCCGACCAATCGCACCGTGGTCGTCACCGGTATCGGCGCAACCACACCGCTGGGTGGCGACGCAGCCTCTACCTGGGAGGGCCTGATCGCCGGACGTTCCGGCGTCAAGCCCCTGGAGCAGGAGTGGGCCGCCGAGCAGGCGGTCCGTATCGCGGCCCCGGTCGCCGTGGAGCCGACCGAGGTCATCCCCCGGCCGCAGGCCCGCCGTCTGGACCGCTCGGCGCAGTTCGCGCTGATCGCGGCCAAGGAGGCCTGGGCCGACGCCGGTTTCGAAGCGAGCGCCGACGAGGACCCGAACGTCGAACCCGACCGGCTCGGCGCGGTCATCGCCTCGGGCATCGGCGGCGTGACGACTCTGCTCGACCAGTACGACGTGCTGAAGGAGAAGGGCGTTCGCCGCGTCTCCCCGCACACCGTGCCCATGCTGATGCCCAACAGCCCGTCGGCCAACGTGGGGTTGGCCGTGGGTGCCCGGGCGGGCGTGCACACGCCGGTCTCCGCCTGCGCCTCGGGCGCCGAGGCCATCGGCTACGCCATCGAGATGATCCGCACGGGCCGCGCCGACGTCGTCGTCGCGGGCGGTACGGAGGCGGCGATCCACCCGCTGCCGATCGCCGCGTTCGGCAACATGATGGCGATGTCCAAGAACAACGACGACCCGCAGGGCGCGTCACGTCCCTACGACGTGGCCCGTGACGGCTTCGTCCTCGGTGAGGGCGCCGGTGTCGTCGTCCTGGAGTCCGCCGAGCACGCCGCGAAGCGCGGTGCGCGGGTGTACGCCGAGGCGGTCGGCCAGGGCATCTCGGCCGACAGCCACGACATCGTGCAGCCGGAGCCGGAGGGGCGGGGCATTTCGCAGGCCCTGCAGCACCTGCTGGAGCGCAACGACCTGGACCCGGCGGAGATCGTGCACGTCAACGCGCACGCCACGTCGACGCCGGCCGGTGACATCGCCGAGTTGAAGGCGCTGCGGAAGGTGTTCGGTGACGACGCCGACCACTTCGCGGTGTCCGCGACGAAGTCGATGACCGGGCATCTGCTGGGTGGTGCGGGCGGTGTCGAGACGGTTGCGACCGTGCTCGCGCTGTACCACCGGGTGGCTCCGCCGACGATCAATGTGGAGAACCTTGACCCCGAGGCCGAGGCGAATGCCGATGTCGTTCGTGGTGAGGCTCGGAAGCTGCCGGTCGATGGGCGGATCGCCGCGTTGAACGACTCGTTCGGGTTTGGTGGGCACAACGTGGTGCTGGCGTTCCGGACGGTTTGATCGTCTTTACGGCGATTGGCCCGGACTCCCTGAGGGGGTTCGGGCCAATCGCCATTTTGTGACCTGTCGTGGGCCGAGTGACGGCCGGTGGGGGTTGTTCGCGCAGTTCCCCGCGCCCCTAACTACTCACACCACCTGGTGGAGCCAGCGGACCGGGGCGCCCTCGCCGGCGTACCTGAACGGCTCGAGTTCGTCGTCCCAGGGCTTGCCGAGGAGTTTGTTGAGTTCGGCTTCCAGGTCGGTCTCGCCGCGCTGCGCGCGCTGGAGGGCTGCTCTGAGGCGGTCCTCGGGGATGAGGATGTCGCCGTGGATGCCGGTGACGGCGTGGAAGATGCCCAGGTCGGGGGTGCAGCTGTAGCGCTCGCCCTCGGCGGTGGGGCAGGGCTCGGCCGTCACCTCGAAGCGCAGCAGCTGCCAGCCCCGCAGGGCCGACGCCAGTTTCGACGCCGTGCCGGGCTGCCCCTGCCAGGAGAACTCCGAGCGCCAGGTGCCCGGTGCGGCCGGCTGGCGGATCCAGTCCAGGCTGACGCGTGTGCCGAGCACCCCGGCGATGGCCCACTCGACGTGCGGGCACAGCGCGCGCGGCGCGGAGTGCATGTACAGAACTCCACGTGTCGTCACCGGAACCTCCGGGCAGAGCGGACCATCTTTGAACGGGCGGAACGGCTGTGACCGGGAGGGTCACGTTGATGGCGAGGCTACCGTGCGGTGGGGCGAGGAGTGTGACGTACGGTCGGTCCCGGTGCCGGGAATCGCTCGTCATTCACCCAGGGGGACGCTTGTACGGGTGTGAGCCGTTGCACCTGATCGGTCGGGAACCCTCGTGCGTTGTTAATGGGTGGGGAGACAGGCTTGGCGCGGCGAGGGGATGGAACAGGCATGCGGAAGCGAAGCCACCGCTCACGGATCGTGGTCGCCGTGGCCGTGGCGACTGCCGTGGGTGTCACGGGGTGTGACGCCGTGGGGGGTAATTCCCCCGCCCCGCCCGCCAGCGCGAAGCCGTCGCCCAGGCCCACACCCCTGTGGGACCGCAGCCCCAGCTCTGTCGCTGCCGTCGGCGACTCCATCACCCGTGGTTTCGACGCGTGTGACGTGCTGCAGGACTGTCCGGAGGCGTCCTGGGCGACCGGCGCCAGCCCCGAGGTCGACTCGCTGGCCGTCCGGCTGCTGGGGCGGACCGAGGCCGCCGGGCGGAGCTGGAACTACGCCGTGACCGGGGCCCGGATGGCCGATCTGCCCGGGCAGATGACCCAGGCGGTGCGGCGGAAACCGCAGCTGGTGACGGTGATGGCCGGGGCGAACGACGCCTGCCGGGCCTCTACGGCGTCGATGACCCCGGTCTCCGGTTTCCGCGGCGACTTCGAGGACGCGCTGCGCACCCTGCGCGAGGCCCTGCCCAAGGCACAGGTGTTCGTGGCGAGCGTGCCGAACCTGAAGCGGCTGTGGTCGCAGGGCCGTGACAGCCCGTTGGGCAAGCAGGTGTGGCAGCTGGGCATCTGCCCGTCGATGCTGGGCGACGCGGACGCCCTGGATTCGGCGGCGACCCTGCGGCGGGACACGGTGCACAAGCGGGTGGAGGACTACAACAAGGTCCTCAAGGAGGTCTGCGCCAAGGACAAGCGGTGCCGGTACGACGGGGGCGCGGTGTACGACTACCGCTTCGGCACGGCTCAGTTGAGCCGCTGGGACTACTTCCACCCCAGCGTGAACGGACAGGCCCGGTTGGCGGAGATCGCCTACCGCACCATCACCGCGAAGGACCCCCTGACTTAGAGTTCCGCACATGAACGAACTCTTCGGCACACTTTCCGACGGCACGCCGGTGCACCGCTGGACCCTGGAGCGAGCGGGCGTACGCGTGCGGGTGCTGTCGTACGGCGGGATCGTGCAGTCCGTCGAGGTGCCGGACCGGGCGGGCCGGGCCGGGGATGTGGTGCTGGGGTTCCCGGATCTCGAGGGCTATCTCGCCCACCCCGGGCCCTACCTGGGGGCTTTGATCGGGCGGTACGCCAACCGGATCGCCGGCGGCCGTTTCCCGCTGGACGGTCTGACGTACGCCCTGGAACCGAACAACGCGCCGAACTCGCTGCACGGCGGGGTGCACGGCTTCGACAAGCGGGTGTGGGACGCGGCCTCGGTCGAGCACGGGGTGCGGCTCACCCGGGTCAGTCCGCACGGCGAGGAGGGGTTCCCGGGTCGGCTGGAGGTCTCGGCGACGTACACGCTCCAGGAGAGCGGCGCGCTGCGGATCGCCTACGAGGCGGTGACGGACGCGCCGACCGTGGTGAACCTGACGAACCACAGCTACTTCAACCTGGGCGGTTCCGGCGACGCGGGCGGCCATGAACTGCGGCTGGCCGCCTCCCGGTACACGCCGGTCGACGCGGACCTGATCCCGACCGGCGGCCCGGAGGACGTGACCGGCACGCGCTTCGACTTCCGCGAGGCCCGCAAGGTCGGCTCCGGCTACGACCACAACTTCGTGCTGGACAAGGGCGTGGCGGATGTCCCGGTGGAGGTCGCCGAGCTGCACGACCCGGCGTCCGGGCGGGTGCTGACGGTGGCGACGACCGAGCCCGGACTCCAGCTCTACACCGCCGACCACCTGGGCAAGCCCTTCGCGCCCGGCGACGGCATCGCGCTGGAGACCCAGCACTTCCCCGACTCCCCGAACCGGCCGGACTTCCCGACCACGGTGCTGCGCCCTGGCGAGGTGTTCCGCTCGGAGACGGTCTACGGGTTCGGCACCCGCTGAGTCACGGGCCCCGGGAACCCACGAGCCCCGGTCCAGGGGTCAGGTCCCGGACCGGGGCTGCTCAGTGGGGAACGCGTCCCGGTCAGACGTTAATCGTCGCCGTGATCCTGCGGTCGGTGATCGAGCGCGCCACCTGGATCTCGTACGAACCCTTCACAAACGACCACGAGGCGTTCGCCTCGTCCCAGCGCTCGAAGGCGCGGCGCGGCAGTACGACGGTCGCCTCGGCACTCTCGCCGGGTGCGGCCTCCACGCTCGCGAAGCCGGCCAGCCAGCGCGCCGGGCGGGTGGGGTCGGGCTCGCTGGGGGCGAGGTAGAGCTGGACGACCTCGCGGCCGGGGCGGTCGCCGGTGTTGCGGAGACGGACCTTCGCGGTGGCCCCTGCGGCGCTCCCGGCGACCTCGACCGACTCGTAGGTCCAGTCGGTGTAGCCGAGGCCGTGGCCGAAGGGGTAGGCCGGGGTGCGGCCCTGCTGCTCCCAGGCGCGGTAGCCGATGAAGACGCCCTCCTCGTAGGGGAGTTCGCCGTCCGCCGGGACGACCTGGGTGACCGGGGCGTCGGTCAGGGAGCCCCAGGTGGTGGGCAGGCGGCCGCCGGGCTCCCGGTCGCCGGTGAGCACGTCCGCGAGGGCCGCGCCGCCCTCCTGGCCGGGGAACCAGCTCAGGAGCACGGCGGCGACGTCGTCGCGCCACGGCAGTTCCACCGGGGAGCCGGAGTTGACCACCACGACCGTGCGGGGGTTGGCGGCGGCGACGGCGCGGACCAGGTCGTCCTGGCGGCCGGGCAGGCGCAGGTCCCTGCGGTCGAAGCCCTCGGACTCGACGCGGTCGGTGGTGGCGACCACGACCACGGCCGTGTCGGCGGCACGGGCGGCAGCGGCGGCCTCGGCGATCAGCTCGTCGGGGTCGCGCTGCGGGTCCTGGTGGGCGAGGGTGAAGCCGATGACCCGCATGGGGTGGCCGTCGGGCGGCGGGACGGTGTAGGTGAGGGAGACCTCGACCGGTTCGCCCGCGGTGAGTTCGACGCGGGCGTGGGGCACCGGGGCACCGAAGAACGCGGCGAAGGGGTCGCCGTCCTCGGCGGGGCGCTGGACGCCGTCGAAGTACGTGGTGCCCGCGACGGTCAGCCTGAAGAGCCCGAGCCCCTTGAAGCCGAAGGTGTGCGTGCCGGTCTCACGCGGGGTGAGGGTGCCGGTCAGTTCGACGCTGTGCAGGGTGTCGTGGGTGACGCCGTCGGGCAGGTCGCCGCCCATCCACTGGATGTGGCCGCTGGGGGCCGAGCGGGTGCCGAGGACGGTGCCTTCACTGTCGCGGCAGACCGCGCGCAGCTCGAAGCCCGCGTCGGCGACGGGGAGTTCGGTGTTCGGGTCGGCGCCGAGGGCGTAGCTGAGGCTGCCGTCGGGGAGGGCGGCGGTGAGGCCGTCGAGCGGGGAGACGGTCCGGGCGGGGAAGACCGTGGCGGAGCCGCCGCCGAGGACGCGGGCGTCGCGGGCGGCGGCGCCGATCAGCGCGACGCTGCCGGGCTTCAGCGGCAGCGCGCCCGACTCGTTGCGGACGAGGACGAAGGAGCGGCGGGCGATCTCGCGGGCGAGCGCCTCGCCGTCGACGGGCGCGGGCGGTTCGGTGACGACCGGTTCGGCGCCGTCCAGGATGCCGACCCGGGCGGCGAGGCGCAGCACGCGGCGGACGGCCTCGTCGACCTGGGCCTCGTCCGCCTCGCCGTCCCGGACGGCCTGCGCGAGGGCCTCGCCGTAGACGGTCCGCGGGCCGGGCATCGCGATGTCCAGGCCACCGGCGAGGGCGCCGGTGGTGGAGCGGGCGGCGGTCCAGTCGGAGACGTTGATCCCGTCGAAGCCCCACTCGCCGCGCAGGACCTCGTTGACGAGGTGGTGGTGCTCGGTCATGGTCGGGCCATTGACGGAGTTGTAGGCGGTCATGATGCCCCAGGGGTGGGCGTTCTCGACGATCGCCTCGAAGGGGGCCAGGTACAGCTCGCGCAGGGCGCGTTCGCTCACCAGGTTGTTCACCGTGAGGCGGTCGGTCTCGGCGTCGTTGGCGACGAAGTGCTTGACGGTGGTGCCGACGCCGCCGGACTGGACGCCCCGGACGTACTCGGTGCCGATCCGGCCCGTGAGGTACGGGTCCTCGCTGTAGGCCTCGAAGTGGCGGCCGCCGAGCGGGGAGCGGTGCAGGTTGACCGTGGGGGCGAGCAGGACGTGGACGCCCTTGCGCCGGGCCTCCTGGGCCAGCAGCACGCCTGCCCGGCGGGCGAGTCCGGGGTCCCAGGTGGCGGCGAGGGCGGTCGGTGAGGGCAGCGCGACGGAGGGGTCGTCGGCGCTCCACTGCACCCCTCGGACGCCGATCGGGCCGTCGGACATGACCAGCGAGGCCAGGCCGATCTGTGGCAGCGCGGGCAGGCTCCATGTGTCCTGCCCGGCCAGCAGCCGTGCCTTGGCGTCCAGGTCGAGCTTGCCGAGAGCGGCCTCGACCGCAGCCTTACGCCGTACCTCTGCTGTATCCGTCACGCCGGCCTCCTGGTTGAAGTCGATGTCCCTCCTCATCCTGCCTCGGCGGCGTGCGAAGGATTCGGGACGGCACTCCTCGCGCCCAGGCCCTGCCCATGGCGTAGATCACTCCTGTCACGCGATACTGCGGCCGTCCGGCACCACGCCACCGCAGCACCCCCACCGTGACGGAAGGCCTGAACCTCCTTGAACTCCATACGCGTTCGCCTCGGCGTCCTCGGCCTCGCCCTGCTGACCGGCCTCACCACCCCCACGACCGCGAGCGCCGCCGGGACGGCCCCCGCTCCCACCGTCGAGGAGCAGCGGCTCGGCAAGGCGGTCCCGCAGGAGATCCTGCGCCGCTCCGGGTTCGACACCGTGGCCCCGCGGCTGGCCAGGGAGCTGGAGGGGGCCCGTTCCTACGGGGAGGCCCGCCGGGCCGTCGCGCGGGAGGGCGCGCGGTTGTGGCGGCGTGCGGTGGACCGGGCGCAGGGACGTGGACCGGCGGTCGGGGACCTCAGCCGGGACGACGACCGGCCGCTGTACTGGGCCCGGCTCGGCCTGACGCGTGAAGTGCGTACCTGGGAGCCGGAGTTCGGGCTGACGGACGGACAACGGGCCGCGCTGCTCGGCGAACTGGAGCGCACCTCACGCGGCCAGACGGCCATCGGCTATCCCCACGGCAAGGGCCTGAAGCGGATCCTGCTCACCGGCTTCGACCCGTTCACCCTGGACCGGGACATCCGTATCTCCAACCCGTCCGGCGCCACCGCGCTCGCCCTCGACGGCACGGTGATCGAGACGGCGGACGGTCCGGCCCGGATCGAGACGGCCGTGTTCCCGGTGCGCTGGCAGGACTTCACCGACGGCACCGTGGAGCGCACGCTGCGGCCGTATCTGCCGAAGGTCGACCTGTTCACGACCGTGAGCCAGGGCCGGGTCGGGAAGTTCGACATCGAGCGGACCAACGGGGCCTGGCGGGGCGGCTTCGGGGACAACGACAACATCGGCCGCACCGAGACCGTCCCCGTGACCGACCCGGCATCGCAGCCGCAGTGGACGACGACCACGCTGCCGTACCGGGCGATCGTCGCCGCGGACACCGGCCGGTTCCCCGTGTACGACAACACGAGCGTCACCGAGATCCCGGCGGGCGGCACCCAGCCCGTCGTACGCCCCGACGGGCCGACCCCCGGCTCGACCGCACGCCAGGGCGGCGGCGGGGACTACCTCTCCAACGAGATCGCCTACCGGGCGACGCTGCTGCGCGACCGGCTCGGGCTGCACGAAAGGCTGCCGGGCGGGCATGTGCACACGCCCGTGCTCCAGTTCGGCACCGGGAACACCACCGAGGTCACCGACCCGGAGTTCGTGCGGAACCGGCTGGACATCATCGCCCAGGTGCGGGCGATCCTGAAGGCGGCTGCGGAAGAGAGCTGACGCCCCCGTCGCCCTCCACGGCGGAGCCACCCGCGCGGCCCTCGTCGATCTCCTCGCCGAGCAGTTCACGTGCCATGAGGGTGGCGCCCGCGACCGCGCCCGGCATCAGGAACACCGCGACGACCGGCACCAGGAAGGCCACGGCCAGCGGCGTGCCGAAGCCCCACACCAGGGTCTTGCGGGCGCGGAGCAGGCCCAGGCGGGTGCGCAGGTCGACTCCCCGGCGCTGGAGGGCGACGGCGGTCAGCTCCTCGGTCAGGAAGAACCCGGTGACGAAGAACCCGAGCACCGGGACGGCCGTCTGGCCGACGACCGGGATGAAGCCGCACGCGAACAGCAGCACGCCCCACAGGGCGGCCCGCACCACGATCCGCAGGCTGTCCCGGCCGGAGATCCACAGTTCGCGCCAGAGCGGCAGGCCCGACTCGGGGGCGTGGCCGTCCGGGGACACGTCGCGGTCGACCTTCTCGGAGAGGTTCTCGTAGAAGGGCTGCCCGATCAGCAGCGTCACCGCGGTGAAGGTGATGACGGCGAGGAGCAGGGCGAGGGCGAACAGCACGACGGTCAGGAAACCGCGGAAGAGGCCGAGCCACGGGCTCGACCAGTCGTCGGCGAACGGCGTCGCCCAGGTGACGGCGTCCTGGCCCCACGTCGCCAGCGCGACCAGTGCCGCCGCGTACAGGACGAGGGTGATCAGGCCCGGGACCAGCCCGAAGCCGTACTGCTTGCCGTGCCGGGCCACCCACCGCTGGCCCTTCAGCAGGTACTGGAAGCCCACCCCGAGATCGCGCATGGGAAAACCCTATCGGTGCAGGCCCGGAGGCACCCCGCGGGGGCCATCCGGGTCACCGGTGACACCGACGCGCACTTGTTGCCGTTGAGTCGAACCGGTACACCTCGCCGTACCGATCTCAGTAAGCCCCGGAGGAGGTACACGTGCGCACCACGAGAACCGTTCCTGCGAGACCTGTACTGATCGTCACCCTCGGCCTCGCGACGGCAGGCTTACCCCTGCTCACCCCCCACACCGCCGGCGCGGACCCGAAGCCCGTCACCCGGGAGGCCCCGGCCGTCGACGACCGCGCGGCCCGGACACCCGCCGGCGCGGCAGAGCGCGCCCTGACCGCCGAGACCTCCCCCTCCCCCACGACCGCCACCCGCGGCTACCCCCGCCGCCAGGTCCTCTCCCCCGGCCCGCGCAACCCCGGCGACAAGTCCCTGAAGCTGGGCCTCACCCCGTACCACGCGATCGCCCCGAAGCTGAACGCCCTGCAGCGCCTCGGCGACCGCGTCAGTGTGGAGGTGACCGGCCGCTCGGCCGGCGGCCACCGTCTCTACCTGGTCACCGTCACCGCCCCGGAGACCACCCGCCAGGCCCGCGCCCAGGAGCGGATGCGCGCACTGATCGAGAACGCGCCCGCGTCCGCCGCGAAGTCCCCCGAGATCAAGCGGACGTACAAGGCCCCGGTCTTCGTCAACAGCAACATCCACGGCAACGAGTGGGAGGGCACGGACGCCTCCCTGAAGGTCATCGAGCGGCTCGCGACGGCCAAGGACGCGAAGACCCGCGACCTCCTGGCGCACAGCCGCCTGTACTTCAACGTCACGGCCAACCCGGACGGCCGTATCGCCGGCACCCGCGCCAACGCGAACGGCTTCGACCTGAACCGCGACTTCGTCACGGCCTCCCAGCCCGAGACCCGCGCGATGCGGCAGATCCAGCTCGACAAGCAGCCGGCCGTCCTGCTCGACCTGCACGGCTACGTCAACGGCACGCTCATCGAGCCCACCACTCCCCCGCACGGCGAGAACTACGAGTACGACCTCTTCCTGAAGAACTCCTACGCCAACGCCCTCGGCATGGAGTCCGCCGTCAACGCCCTCGGCTACACGCCCGCGAAGGACGGCGTGGAACCGGCGCAGATCCCGTTCCGCGACCAGGAGGAGGGCTGGGACGACTGGCCGCCGATCTTCACCCCGCAGTACGCGGCCTTCCACGGCACGGTGGCCGCCCACACGGTGGAGATCCCGCTGGCGGTGAACAACGAGGAGTACGACACCCTCCCCGTCCCGGAGCTGCGCCGCCGCTCGGCGGTCAACACGGCCGTGGCGGGCGCCGCCGTCCGCGCGACCCTGAACCACGTCCGCGAGCACCGCGCCACCCTCGTCGCCGACCAGATCGAGACCTTCCGCCGCGGCGCGGCCGGCGCCCCGCAGGTGCCGGTGTCACCGCGGACGGTCCCCGGCGTCCCCGGCATCGGCCCGGAGGACGTCTACACGACCGACTTCCCGCGCGCCTACGTCATCCCGCCCGGCGGCTCCCGCAGCCGGCGCTCGGCCCCGGCCGCCGCCCGCCTCGTCGACCACCTCCTCGCCAACGACGTCCGCGTCACCCGAGCCACCCGCCCCTTCCGCCTCGCCGGACGGACCCACCCCGAGGGCTCGTACGTCGTCGACCTGCACCAGCCCAAGCGCGGCATGGCGAACGTCCTGCTGGCCGACGGCCGGGACATCAGCGACAAGGTGTCGGTGATGTACGACATCTCCGGCTGGAGCCTGGGCCGGCTGTGGGGCGCCACGGTCGAGCGGGTGACCTCGGGCAGCCTGCGGGGCGCGCCCCTGCGCCCGGTCACCGAGGCCGCACCCGTCGCCCAAGTGCCCGCGCACGGCACCCTGCGCCTGCGCCTGACCGACCCGCGCGAGGTCGCGGCCCTCAACTCCCTCCTCCGGCAGGGGGTTCCGGTCCGGCAGGCACCCGACGGCAGCGCGATCGTCCCGGCGTCGGCACGCCGCGCGGCGCTCACCGCCGCCCGTACGCACGACGTCTCCTTCACGGCCACGCGGCTCAAGGGCGACACGCCCCTGCACCGCCTGCGCGTCGCCGCCGCCGTCACCCCGGGTGAGCTGTTCGCCCTGCGGGAGATGGGCTTCGACGTCACACCGGTCTCGACGGAGGTCCTGAACAAGGGCTTCAACTGGGCAGGCACAGACGTGCTGTTCGTGTCGGCCGGCCTGGACCACGACTCCCTCGCCGCCCCCGCCCGCACGGCCCTGGACGCCTTCCTCGACGGTCACGGCCTGGTCGGCCGGGGCGCGACGGGAGCGGCCCTGAACGCGGCGGCGGACCTGCTGGCCGTCAAGCCGGTCGAGGGCAACCCAGACGCCAACGGCGTCGTACGCACGGTGAACTCGGGCCGCCTCACGCACGACGCCCCCGCGCACGCCTTCGTCTACGCCCCGCTGTGGTTCACCGACCTCGGACCCGGTGTGCGCGAGGAGCAGTCGTACGCGATCGGGAACCCGCTCGTCTCCGGACACTGGCGCCCGCTCCCGGACGGCACCGGCGGCCCCGCGGCGGCAGCGGGAAAGACCTCGGTGGTCAGCGGCGGCCGGACGGTCCTGTTCGGCACCGAACCCCTCTTCCGGGACCACCCGAAGGGGGAATTCCCGCAGGTGGCGAGGGCATTGTTCACAGTGGCACACAGCGGTTCAGATGAGGAGAACGGATGACGCAAGAGATCCACGGCACCGTAGCCGACGGCTTCGAGGGGGTGCGCGAGGAGTTCGCCGCGTTCGTGGCCGGGGAACGGCCCGACTACGAGGGCCAGCTGTGCGCCTACGTGCGGGGCCGGAAGGTCGTGGACCTGTGGGCGGGGACCGAGGCGGACGCCCTCTACGGCGTGTTCTCCTCCACGAAGGGCGCCGCCTACCTGGTCGTGGCTCTCCTCGTCCAGGACGGCACGCTCGAACTGGACCGCAAAGTGACGTACTACTGGCCGGAGTTCGGGGCCGAGGGCAAGGGCGAGCTGACCCTGCGCGATCTGCTCGCGCACCGGGCGGGCGTGGTCGGCACGGACACCGGCTTCAGCCCGGCGGAGCTGGCCGACGACCGCCAGCTCGCCGAACGCCTCGCCGACCAGCGGCCGTTCTGGCGCCCCGGCACGGCGTTCGGCTATCACGCGCTGGTCGCCGGCGCCCTGGCCGGCGAGGTCGTACGCCGTGCCACGGGCCGCACGCTCCAGGAGATCTACCAGGAGCGCGTCCGGACCCCGTACGGCCTGGACTTCCACCTCGGCCTGCCAGCGCCCCAGGAACCGCGCTTCCGCACCACCCAGCCGATGATCCCGACCCCGGAACAGCAGGCCCTCCTCGACGCCACGCCCACGGGCCCGCACACGCTCGCCTCGATCGCCTTCAACCGCAACGCGAGCGAACCCACCGACCTGGCCTCCCTCCCCAACATGCCGCTGGTCCGCGCCAAGGGCCCGGCGTCGGTGGGCGGAGTGGCGTCCGCGCGGGGCCTGGCCGGGATGTACGCGGCGGCGATCAGTGGGCTGGGCGAGCAGGCGGCGCTGCTGAAGCCGGACACGGTGGCGGAGTTCGGCCAGTTCCACTCGGTCGGCCACGACCTGGTGGCACGGGCCCACAAGTCGTTCGGCCTCGGCTTCCAGACGACGGCTGACACGTGGCACCCGTTCCTCGGCGCCGGGACGATCGGGCACAGCGGGGCGAGCGGCTCGCAGTCCTTCGCGGACCCGTGGAGCGGCCTGGCCTACGGCTACACCCGCCGCCGGTTCGCCTTCCCCGGCGGGGCCGCCCCCGAGAACGACCGCCTGGCGCAGGCGATCCACCGGGCGGCGCTCGCCACCTGACCCCGGGTACGAGCGGAGGCCGCACCCCACGTCCAAGGGTGCGGCCTCCGCGTAGCCAACGACTGGGTCAGACCAGCGTCACGGTGATGTTCCCGCGGGTCGCCTTCGAGTACGGGCACACCTCGTGCGCCTTCTCGACGAGCGCCCGGGCGGCACCCCGCTCCACCTTGGGCAGGTCGGCCGAGATCTCGACGATGATCCCGAACCCGTCCCCGTTCTTCCCGAGGCCGACCCTGGCGGTGACGGTCGACCCGGTGAGGTCGGCGCCCGTCTCCCTGGCGACGACGCCGAGGGCTCCCTGGAAGCAGGCGCTGTACCCGGCGGCGAAGAGCTGCTCGGGGTTGGTGCCGGCGCCGCTGCCTCCCATGGCCCGCGGCGGATTGACGACGACGTCGAGCCGGCCGTCATCGGTGGCCACGCGCCCGTCGCGCCCGTTCTCGGCGGTGGCGACGGCGGTGTACAGGACGTCGGACTGCTGGATCGGCATGCGGTTGGTTCCTTCGGTCGTCCGCCGCGGCTCGCGCCCGGGCCGAGCGGATTCGGAAAAAACTTACCGCATACCGAAAACCAGCAGAAGGCGTCAGAGCTTGACGATCATCTTCCCGGTGTTGTCACCGCGCAGCACGCCCATGAACGCCTCGAGGTTGTTCTCGATGCCCTCGACGACGGTCTCGCGGTACTTCAGCTCGCCGGAGGCGACCCAGGGGGCGACCTCGCGCACGAACTCCGGCTGCAGGTCGTAGTGGTCCCCGACCAGGAAGCCCTCGATACGGCCGCGGGTCGCGATCAGCCGGGCGAGGTTCCTCGGGCCCGGGGCGGGCTCGGTGTTGTTGTAGACGGAGATCATGCCGCAGACAGCGATCCGGCCGCCCTGGTTGAGGGAGCCGATGGCCGCCTCCAGGTGGTCACCGCCGACGTTGTCGAAGTAGACGTCGATCCCGTCCGGGGCGGCGGCGCGCAGCTGCTCGCCGACCGGCCCGTTCTTGTAGTTGAAGGCGGCGTCGAAGCCGTACTCCTCGACGAGGAGCTTCACCTTCTCGTCGGACCCGGCGGACCCGATGACCCGCGAGGCGCCCTTCAGCTTGGCGATCTGCCCGACCTGGCCGCCCACGGCACCGGCGGCGCCGGACACGAACACGGTGTCGCCCTCCTTGAAGGAGGCGGTGCGCAGCAGGCCCGCGTAGGCGGTGAGACCGGTCATGCCCAGCACACCGAGGTACGTCGACAGCGGTGCGGCGTCCGGGTCCACCTTGACGGCGTTCTTCGCGGCCACGACGGCGTACTCACGCCACCCGAGGAAGTGCAGTACGTGGTCTCCGACGGCCAGCCCCTCGACGTTGGAGGCCACGACCTCGCCGACGGCACCGCCCTGCATGACCTTGCCCAGCTCGAACGGGGCGACGTAGGACTTCGCGTCACTCATGCGGCCACGCATGTACGGGTCCACGGAGAGGTACTTGTTCCGCACGAGGACCTGTCCCTCGCCCGGCTGCGGAACCTCCGCCTCGACGAAGGCGAAGTCCTCGGGCTTCGGCCAGCCGACGGGACGGCTCGCCAGGTGCCACTCGCGGCTGACGGCGGGGAGGGTGGGGGTGTCGGTCATGATGCGCCTGTCCTCACTGACTCGAGCGGATGTTTCAGTAACTGAAACAACCATGCTCCTGAAAATTTCATGTTGTCAAATAACCGGGTACCCTCGAAGTCATGGTTTCCACCACACCGACCCCGGACTCCCCCCATCCCGACGCACTGACCCTCGAGGTCGTCGAACTCATCGGGGAGGTCGTGGCCCGGTTCCACGAGGACTACGAGGAGGCGGCGGCGGAGCATGCCCTGACCGGGGCGCAGGCTCGGCTGCTGAGCCTGCTGTGCCTGGAGCCGCTGCCCATGCGGAGGCTCGCCCAGCGGTTGAAGTGCGAGCCGTCCAACGTCACGGGGATCGTGGACCGGCTGGAGGCGCGGGGGCTGGTGGAACGGCAGCCGGATCCAGCGGACCGGAGGGTGAAGGTGGCGGCGGCGACGAGTGAGGGGCGGGCTGTGGCCCGGAGCCTGCGGGAGTCACTGCGGTTCGCACGGGAGCCGCTGGCCGGGTTGTCGGAGGGGGAGAGGGTGGCGCTGCGTGATGCGCTCAAGGGGATGCTGGGGTGAGGTCGGGGTGGTGCCGGACGTTGCGGGGTGCGCGGGGTCGGGGCTGAGGCCAGGGGATCACCCTGCTCGGCGTGGCGAGGTGCGGGGCGTGGGCACCGGGGCTGGGGCCGGGGCGTTGCGCAGCCCGGCGTAGCGGGGTGCCGCTGCGCCCACCCGTGCCGCCCCCAGCGGCACGCATGCCCGCAGCGGGGGGCGGTTCGCTGCCCGCAGCGGGGGGCGGTGCGCAGCCCGCAGCGGGGGGGCGGTGCGCTGCCCGCAGCTAGGGCGGACGCGCCCGCGCCCGCCGGACTACGCAAGGGGACGTGTCGGGGGGTGTCCGCCCGCAGCGGTTGTCGCGTCAACGAACAGCCAGTCGGCGTGACACCCCATCGCGACGTTCCGAGGACGGACACCCCCCGACGCGGCCCCGACCCACCACCACCGCGCAGGCGACTACGTGCACCACCACAGGAAGCGGTCGCACGTCCTCGTCGGGGATGGTTCCGGCGTCGGCGCCGGGGTTGCGGGGTCCGCGGTGCGGGTCGGGGCCGGGGCCGGAGGAGCGGCCGTGGGCGCCGAGGTCGGGCGGCTCGAAGAGGTCTCCGGCGCAGGAGAAGACCGAGTCGGCTCGGGGCGCTTCGACTTCTCGTCCTTCGGGGATTCGGAAGCCGACGGCGAGTCGGACGCCTCCGGGGAAGGGGACCTCGACGCCCCCTCGACCCCGGCCTTGTCGCCCGCGGGGCGGACCGTCTCGCCCGCCTCCGTCGGCTCGCCCTCGGCCTCCGCCGGCTTCGACGTCGACTTCGGTGCGTCCATGCCCAGCTCGGCGAGGCTCAGCCCGCCCGCCGCCAGCACGAACCCCGCCGCGACGAACAGCGCCCGGCGCCGCCGTCGGCGATGCGCGGCGGCCTTCCGGTCCCGCCTGCTCGACCCACCCGGACCATCAGCGCCCGGCCCGTGCTCACGCCCACGCCGCCGAGCAGCACGCCCCAGCGGCTCACCACCGTCGGAGTCGTCACGTTCCCCGTGCTCACGCTCTTCGGGCTCGGGGCCGTATTCCGGCTCACGCCGACGCAGCGCATCCGCCGAGGTGCCGCACCCCGGGCACGTCAGCGCGCCGTTGAGGTGCCGTCGGCACGGGTCGCAGTAGTCCATGACGCGGGAAGATTAAGTTCCGCGCCGGTCACGTTCCTAGATCCAGCTGTGAAGGTTCTGCACGGACACACCTCTCCCCTGGTTTCGAAACTGTCGAAACCGTTATGCGCGCGACCCATTGACACTCCCACCACCCCGTCCTTACTGTCACGCCAGCATTTCGAACGTGTGCCGAAATCTCGAACACGTCGAACTGACTGAATGACTGACGGAACTGAGCCGACGAAGCTGCGAGGGACAACCGCCGTGCGCATCACCGGAATCAGCACACACGTGGTCGGGACGCCGTGGCGCAACCTGACCTACGTCCAGGTGCACACCGACGAGGGGATCACCGGAGTCGGCGAGACCCGGATGCTGGGACACACCGACGCCCTGCTCGGCTACCTGAGGGAGGCCGAGGCCAACCACATTCTCGGCTCCGACCCCTTCGCCGTCGAGGACCTCGTCAAGCGCATGAAGTACGGCGACTACGGCCGCGCGGGCGAGATCGTGATGTCCGGTATCGCCGTGATCGAGATGGCCTGCTGGGACATCAAGGGCAAGGCCCTCGGCGTCCCCGTCTGGCAGTTGCTGGGCGGCAAGGTCACCGACAAGGTCAAGGCGTACGCCAACGGCTGGTACACCACGGAGCGGACCCCCGAGGCGTACCACAAGGCCGCCCAGGGCGTGATGGAGCGCGGCTACCGCGCCCTCAAGATCGACCCCTTCGGCACGGGCCACTTCGAGCTGGACCACCAGCAGAGCCTCTACGCCGTCTCCCTGATCGAGGCCGTCCGGGACGCCATCGGCCCCGAGGCCGAGCTGATGCTGGAGATGCACGGCCGCTTCTCCCCCGCCACGGCCGTACGCCTGGCCAAGGAGCTGGCGCCCTTCAACCCGGCGTGGCTGGAGGAGCCGGTCCCGCCGGAGAACCTCAAGGCGCTGGAGAAGGTCGCGGCCAAGGTCGACATGCCCCTCGCCACCGGTGAGCGCATCCACGACCGGATCGAGTTCCGCGAGCTGTTCGAGAGCCAGGCCGTGGACATCATCCAGCCGGACGTCGGCCATATCGGTGGAATCTGGGAGACCAGGAAGCTCGCGGCGACGGCCGAGACCCACTACATGCTGGTGGCCCCGCACAACGTGGGCGGCCCGGTCCTGACCGCCGCCTCCCTCCAGGTCGGCTTCACCTCCCCGAACTTCAAGATCCTGGAGCACTTCAACGACTTCGCGGACGCGGAGATCAAGAAGGTCGTCAAGGGCGCCCCGCAGGTGAACCCGGAGGACGGCTGCTTCCACCTCTCCGACGCCCCCGGACTGGGTGTCGAGCTGGACGTGGACGCCGCCGCCGAGTTCCCCCAGCAGCAGGCCCGTTTCGACCTCTGGGCGGAGGGCTGGGAGCAGCGCAAGCCCAAGGGCGGCCAGTGAGTACCGAAGGACTGCCCGTGAGCGCCGAAGGGCTGCCGGCCGGCACCGCGGTCGTCATCGACGCCCCGGGCGAGCACCGTCTCGTCCCGCACGAGCCCCGGCCGCCCGAGGCCGGCGAGGCGCTGGTCCGGGTCCACGCGTCCGGCATCTGCGGCAGCGACCGCGAGGTCTATCAGGGCAATCGCCCCGAGGGCTACGTCCGCTACCCGCTCACCCCGGGCCACGAGTGGTCCGGGACGGTTGAGGCGGTGGGCGCGGGCGTCCCCGCCTCGCTCGTCGGCCGCAAGGTCGTGGGCGAGGGCTTCCGCAACTGCCAGGTCTGCGACCGCTGCCACGCGGGCGACACGACGCTGTGCACGGCCGGTTACGAGGAGACGGGGTTCACCCAGCCGGGCGCCATGGCGACGACCCTGACGCTCCCCGCCCGTCTGCTCCACACCCTCCCCGACGACTGCGATCTCACCGCAGCGGCCCTCCTGGAGCCCGCCGCCTGCATCGCGGCCGCCGCGCTGAAGGCGAACACGCAGCCCGGCGAGCGGGTCGCCGTGGTCGGCACGGGCACGCTCGGCATGTTCGCCGTGCAGTTCCTCAAGGCGAATTCACCGGCCGACCTGCTGGTGGTCGGCACCCGCCGCGACCGCGAGGCGCTCTCGCGTCAGTACGGCGCGACGGACTTCCGGACGAAGGACCAGGAACTCCCGGACGACATCGACGTGGTGATCGAGACGGCCGGGTCCGCGGACGCCGCCCGGATCTCCGCCGCCCTGCTCCGGCGGGGCGGCCGGCTGGTCCTGACGGGCATTCCGGCATCGGGTGCCGAGGGCCTCGATCCGACCGATCTCGTCGTGAAGCAGCTGGAGGTGCACACCGTCTTCGGTGCCGCGCCGGACGCCTGGGCGCACACGGTGCGGGTGTTCGCCGCCGGTCTGCTCGACCCGCTGCCGCTGGTGACACACGAGCTGCCGCTCGCCGAGTTCTCGCAGGCCATCGAGCTGGTGGGGGCCGGCGATCCGAAGGTGGGCAAGGTGTTGCTGCGCCCGTAGACGTACGCCGGTACGGGGGCAACCTGACGGCTCCCGTACCGGCGTACCCCCCTCGCCCCAGGGTCTGTCGCACCCAGGGCCTGTCGTACCCAGAGCCGCGAACCTCGTCCGAAATATCGAACCGAAGGACTTTCCTGTGACCGACGCTCCCGCCACGGCAGCCCGCAGGCCCGGTGAGCAGGCGCTCGCCGATCTCGGCCTGAAGGCCCCCGCCCTCGACCCCGCCGACGCCTCGCCGCACTCCTTCCCCGGCGGCGGCAGCTGGCGCACCGAGATCCCCTCCTGCGAGGGTCCCGAGGCGCTGGCGGTGGTCCTGAAGGAGGCCTCGCGGCTGGACGTGCCGATCCACCGGATCAGCCAGGGCAGCGGCATCTGGATGCTGACCGACGCCGAGATCACCGAGATGGTCGAGTCGACCGGCGAACGCGACATCGAGCTCTGCCTGTTCACCGGCCCGCGCGGCACCTGGGACATCGGCGGCTCGACCCGGACCGACTCACGCGGCGCGGGTCTCAGAGCCCGCGGCCACGACGCGGTGGCCGGATGTGTCGAAGACGCCGTCCGGGCCACGGAGTTGGGCGTCAAGTGCCTGCTCGTCGCCGACGAGGGCGTGCTGTGGACCCTGCACCGGGCGCGCGCGGCCGGCATCATCCCGGCCGACACCACACTGAAGGTCTCCGCGCTCATCGGCCCGGTCAACCCGGCGGCGTACGCGGTCTACGAGCGTCTCGGCGCCGACTCGGTCAACGTGCCCAGCGACCTGACGCTCAATCACCTCACCGAGATCCGCCGGGTGTCGGGCGCTCCCATGGACATGTACATCGAGGCCCCCGACGACCTCGGCGGCTACGTGCGGATGTACGAGGTCGCCGAACTCATCAGACGCGGCGCCCCGTTGTACCTGAAGTTCGGCCTGTCGAAGGCGCCCGGGATCTACCCCTACGGGCACCACATGCGGGAGTTGACCCTGGCCACCGCCAAGGAACGCGTACGTCGCGGCCGGCTCGCCCTGGACCTCCTCGCGCGCCACGGGGCGGACGGCGACATGGCCCCGCTGGGCTCCCGACTGCCGGGCGAACTGCAACGGTTCGAGATCTCGGCATAACGTTCCGGAAACTCGGCTTCACAAAAGAAGACACAGCCGACCACAATCCGACACATCTCTTCTCGGTCTTTCCGGCACGACCACCCGGAGCGACTTCGCGCCTCCCGGACCGAGCCCTGCACACAGATCAAGGATGATCAATATGCGTAACCGCAGAGCCGCTCTCGCCGCCATAGCCGGAGCCGCGTCCCTCGCCCTGACCCTGTCCGCCTGCGGGCAGAGCGGCGAGGGCGGCAGCGAGGAGAAGCAGGGCAGCGCCAAGGGCGCGACCATCGGCATCTCGATGCCGACCAAGTCCTCCGAGCGCTGGATCGCCGACGGCAAGAACGTCGTCAAGGACCTCCAGGCCAAGGGCTACAAGACCAAGCTGGTCTACGGCGAGGACGAGCCCGACCAGCAGGTCTCACAGATCGAGAACATGATCACGCAGGGCGTCAAGGCCCTGATCATCGCGGCGATCGACAACAAGTCGCTCAACAACGTCCTCCAGCAGGCCAAGGACGCCAACATCCCGGTGATCTCCTACGACCGCCTGATCCTCGGCACAAAGAACGTCGACTACTACGCGTCCTTCGACAACGAGAAGGTCGGCGAGCTCCAGGGCAGCTACATCGTCGAGAAGCTCGGCCTGAAGGACGGCTCCAAGAAGGGCCCCTTCAACCTCGAGCTCTTCGCCGGCTCCAACGACGACAACAACACCAAGTACTTCTTCGGCGGCGCGATGAAGGTGCTCCAGCCGTACATCGACAAGAAGCAGCTGGTGGTCAAGTCGGGCCAGACCGAGCTCACCAAGGTCACCACGCTGCGCTGGGACGGCGCCACCGCCCAGCGCCGCATGGACGACATCCTGACCGGCACCTACAAGAGCGGCCGGGTCGACGCGGTCCTCTCGCCGTACGACGGCATCTCGATCGGCATCATCTCCGCGCTGAAGTCGGACGGCTACGGCTCGGGGAGCAAGCCGCTGCCCGTCATCACCGGCCAGGACGCCGAGGTCGCCTCGGTGAAGTCGATCAAGTCCGGCCAGCAGACGCAGACCGTCTTCAAGGACATCCGCAAGCTCGCCGAGAACGCCACGAACATGGTCGACGCGGTGCTGAACAAGAAGAAGGTCGAGGTCAACGACGAGAAGACCTACGACAACGGGACGAAGGTCGTGCCCGCGTACCTGCTGCAGCCCGTGAGCGTCGACAAGGGCAACTGGCAGAAGGAGCTCGTCGACTCCGGCTTCTACCAGGCCGGCGACCTCAACTGACCGACGGGCCCACTGCAGCAACAGATTGGAAGGCACGACCATGGCGGGACCCGTCCTGGAAATGCGCTCGATCGTCAAGACCTTTCCCGGCGTCAAGGCGCTGTCGGACGTCACACTGACCGTCCAGCAGGGCGAGGTCCATGCCATCTGCGGGGAGAACGGGGCCGGCAAGTCGACCCTGATGAAGGTCCTCTCGGGCGTTCATCCGCACGGCACGTACGAGGGGGAGATCCTTTTCGAGGGAGAGACCTGCGAGTTCAAGGACATCAGGGCCAGTGAGCAGCGCGGCATCGTGATCATCCACCAGGAGCTGGCCCTGGTGCCCTACCTCTCCCTCGCGGAGAACATCTTCCTCGGCAACGAGCACGCCACCCGCGGGCTCATCAACTGGAACGACACGCTCAAGCACGCCAGTGAACTGCTGCGCCGGGTCGGTCTCTCCGACCACCCGGAGGCCCGCGTCGCCGACATCGGCGTGGGCAAGCAGCAGTTGGTGGAGATCGCGAAGGCGCTGTCGAAGAAGGTGAAGCTGCTCATCCTCGACGAGCCGACCGCAGCCCTGAACGACGAGGACAGCGGCAAACTCCTGGATCTCATCCTGGAGTTGAAGCAGCAGGGCATCACCTCGATCATCATCTCCCACAAGCTGAACGAGATCCGCAAGGTCGCCGACTCGGTGACCATCCTGCGGGACGGGCAGACGATCGAGACGCTCGACGTGAAGGCGTCGGACACCACCGAGGACCGGATCATCTCCGGCATGGTGGGCCGTGACCTCGACCACCGCTTCCCCGAACGCACCGCGTACGAGGGGGAGGTGGACTCGGCCCCGGCTCTGGAGATCCGCGGCTGGTCCGTGCACCACCCGATCGACCAGCAGCGCAAGGTGGTCGACGACGTGTCGATCGAGGTCAAGCGCGGCGAGATCGTCGGTATCGCGGGCCTGATGGGCGCCGGCCGCACCGAACTCGCGATGAGCGTCTTCGGCCGCACCTACGGCCGGTACGCGGGCGGCCAGGTCTTCAAGGACGGCAAGGAGATCCGTACGAAGACCGTCCCGGCGGCGGTCAGGCACGGCATCGCGTACGTCACCGAGGACCGCAAGCACTACGGCCTCAACCTCATCGACACCATCAACCGCAACATCTCGCTCAGCGCGCTGGGCAAGGTGGCCAAGCGGGGGATCGTCGACGAGCAGGCGGAGCGGCGGGTGTCCGAGGGCTTCCGCAAGTCCATGAACATCAAGGCGCCCACCGTCTCCGAGCCGGTGGGCAAGCTGTCCGGCGGCAACCAGCAGAAGGTCGTCCTCAGCAAGTGGATCTTCGCGGGTCCCGAGGTGCTGATCCTGGACGAGCCGACGCGGGGGATCGACGTCGGCGCCAAGTACGAGATCTACACGGTCATCGACCAACTGGCCGCCCAGGGCAAGGCGGTCGTCTTCATCTCCTCCGAGCTGCCTGAGCTGCTCGGTATGTGCGACCGCATCTACACGATGGCCGCGGGGCGGCTCACCGGTGAGTTCTCGCGGGCCGAGGCCTCGCAGGAATCACTGATGCGCCAGATGACTAAGGACAAAGAGGTAACCCGATGAGCACGGATGTGACCGCCAAGACTCCGGCTCCGGCGCCGGGCAAGAGCGGGGGTGGGGTCGCCGGAGGTGGCCTGCTGCAGCTCGTCCTGGACGGCCTGCGCCGCAACATGCGCCAGTACGGCATGCTGATCGCGCTCGGCCTGATCGTCGCCCTGTTCGCCGTGTGGACGGACGGCGACCTGCTGCTGCCGCGCAACGTCTCCAACCTGGTTCTGCAGAACAGCTACGTGCTGATCCTCGCGATCGGCATGATGCTGGTGATCATCGCTGGCCACATCGACCTGTCGGTCGGTTCGCTGACGGCCTTCGTGGGCGCGTTCGCGGCCGTACTGACCGTGCAGCACGATGTGGCGTGGCCGGTGGCCGTGGTGCTGTGCCTGCTGGTGGGCGCGGTGGCCGGCTCGGTGCAGGGCTTCTTCATCGCGTATCTCGGCATACCGTCGTTCATCGTGACCCTCGCCGGCATGCTGATCTTCCGCGGTATGACGGAGATCTTCCTGGAGGGGCAGACCCTCGGCCCGTTCCCGGACGGACTGCAGAAGATCGGCAACGGCTTCCTGCCGGAGACCGGCCCCGAGACGAACTACCACAACCTGACGCTGCTGCTGGGCCTGGCCCTGATCGTCTTCGCGGTCTTCCAGGAGGTCCGTGACCGCAGGCGCCAGAAGGAGTTCTCGCTCGACGTCGTCCCGCGCAGCCTCTTCCTGCTCAAGCTGGTCTCGATCGTCGCCGCGATCCTCGTCGTGACGATGCTGCTCGCCAGCTACAAGGGCGCGCCGATCGTCCTGCTGATCCTGGGCGTGCTGGTGGTCGGCTACGGCTACGTCATGCGCAACGCGGTCTTCGGCCGCCACATCTACGCCATCGGCGGCAACCTGCCGGCGGCGAAGCTGTCCGGCGTCAGGGACAAGAGGGTCACCTTCCTGGTCTTCCTGAACATGGGCGCGCTCGCGGCCCTGGCGGGTCTGGCGATCGCCGCCCGTCTGAACGCGGCCTCACCGAAGGCGGGCCTGAACTACGAACTCGAGGCGATCGCCTCGGCGTTCATCGGCGGCGCGTCCATGAGCGGCGGTGTGGGCACCGTCCTCGGCGCGATCATCGGCGGTCTCGTCCTCGGTGTGCTGAACAACGGCATGAACCTCCTCAGCGTCGGCAGCGACTGGCAGCAGGTCATCAAGGGTCTGGCCCTGTTGGCGGCGGTCGGCTTCGACGTGTGGAACAAGCGCAGGGTCGGTTCGTAGCACGACCGGTGCCCCGCCCACCGGCGGGGCACCGGCTCTCCCTGGACCCGATTTTGTCAGGAACAAAACACAAATCTGTCGCACGACTACGCACCGCACAGTACGGGGAGGCAACTCCCCTCATTCACGAGGAGCCGCACGTGGAACTGAGCAGACGTACCGTCATCGCCGGGGCGGCCGCCGCCGGTGTCACCGCCGCCACCGTCGGTGGCACCGCGCACGCCACGGGAGGCAGGAAGCCGGTGAAGACGCTCTTCGGCAAGCTCGCCGACGGCACCAAGATCTACAGCTGGGCCCTGGAGAACGGCGGCACCCGCCTGAAGGTCCTCTCCTACGGCGGCATCGTCCAGTCGCTGGAGATCCCCGACCGCCGCGGCCGCTACGCCAACGTCTCCGCCGGCTTCGACAACGTCGAGGACTACGTCGCCAAGAGCCCGTACTTCGGCGCCCTGATCGGCCGGTACGGCAACCGCATCGGCAAGGGCAAGTTCACCCTCGACGGCAAGGACTACCAGCTCTCCGTCAACGACGGTGAGCAGAGCCTGCACGGCGGCGCCAAGGGCTTCGACAAGCGCGTGTGGGACGTCGAGCCGTTCACCAAGGGCTCGGACGTCGGTCTGCACCTGTACTACACGAGCGTCGACGGCGAGATGGGCTACCCGGGCACGCTCAAGGCCAAGGTGACGTACACGCTCACCCGGCACGGCGACTGGCGCGTCGACTACGAGGCCACCACCGACAAGGCCACCGTCGTCAACCTCACCAGCCACGTCTACTGGAACCTCGCCGGCGAGGGCAGCGGCACGATCGAGGACCACGAGCTCCAGATCGCCGCCTCCCGCTACACGCCCACCGACGCGGGCCTGATCCCCACGGGCGAGCTGGCCAAGGTCGCGGGCACGCCCTTCGACTTCGGCCGTGCCAAGCCGATCGGCCGGGACATCCGGGTCGCGCACCCCCAGCTGGTGACCGCCAAGGGCTTCGACCACAACTGGGTCCTCGACAAGGGCCGCACCGCCCGGCCCGAGCACGTCGCCACCCTGCGCGACCCCGCCTCCGGCCGCACCCTAAAAATCGCCACGAACGAGCCGGGCCTGCAGTTCTACTCCGGCAACTTCCTCGACGGCACGCTGACCGGCCCGTCCGGCCGCACCTACCGGCAGGGCGACGCGCTCTGCCTGGAGACGCAGCACTTCCCGGACTCGCCGAACAAGCCGAAGTTCCCGTCGACCGTGCTGCGGCCCGGGCAGACGTACCGGACGACTACGATCCACACGTTCGACTGCTGATGTCCTGGGTGCCGTCCTTGGCACCACTGACAAGCCTTCACAGGTTGGACACAAGTTCTGGCCGGATTCCCAACGGTTGAACAGTGTCACCACAGTCTCCGTATGTAAGGGCGGCCCGCGCTCCCCCGCGCGGGCCGCCCTTAAACGTCGGGTCCGGCCGTCCCCAACGGACCCGCCTCATACGGAGGTTCCATGGCCGACAACGTCACGTCGCTGTTCCGCAGCACCGCGGCGCACAGCCCGTCGATGGCGGCGTTGACACGTGAGGGCGGCGAAGGCGCCGGGCCGGTGGACTTCTGCATCCCCTGCAACCCGTACTTCCCCACCCCGGCCATGTTCGACGACATGTCGGCCAGACTCCGCGACATCATCACGTACTACCCGAGCGGCGCCGACACCATCACGGCCGAGCTGTGCAGCCTGCTCCAGCTGCCGCCGCAGTGCGTGGCCATGGGCAACGGCTCCACCGAGCTCATCACCTGGATCGACCACCTCCTCGTCCGCGAGTCCCTCGCCGTCCCCGTCCCCACCTTCGGCCGCTGGACCGACCAGCCCATGGAGACCGGCAAGCGGGTCGACATGTTCCCGCTCCAGGAGTCCAGCGGCTTCGCCCTCGACCTCGCGCAGTACGCCGAGTTCATCCGCGCCCGGGGCACGCGCGTCGCCGTCATCTGCAACCCCAACAACCCCGACGGCGGCTTCCTCCACAAGCACGCCATCGTGCAGTTCATGGACGCCATGGCCGACCTCGACCTGGTCGTCATCGACGAGTCCTTCCTGGAGTTCGCGGACGCCGAGGCCGAGCCGTCCGTCGTCCAGGAGGCCATGCTGCGGCCCAACGTCATCGTGCTGCGCAGCCTCGGCAAGAACTTCGGCCTGCACGGCATCCGCTTCGGCTACCTCGTCGCCAACCCGGCGCTCGCGGGCCGGGTCCGGTCGATGCTGCCGAAGTGGAACCTCAACTCCTTCGCCGAGCATGTGGTGTTCATGCTCAAGGAGCACGGCGCCGAGTACGCGCAGAGCCTCCAGCAGGTGCGCCGCGACCGGCTCGACATGGCCAGCCAGCTCTCCTCCCTGCCCGGTCTTACGGTCTACCCGTCGCAGGGCAACTTCCTCTTCGTGCGCCTCCCCGTGGGCGCCGAGGGCACCGTGGTCCGGGACAGGATGCTCACCGAGCACCGGATCCTGGTCCGCGAGTGCGGCAACAAGATCGGCTCGTCCAGCCGCTTCCTGCGTCTCGTGGTGCGCCCCCAGGTGGACGTGCGTCGCCTGGTGTCCGGCCTGGAACAGGTGCTCTACGGGACGTCCAGGAGGGGAGCCGCCGTACCGGAGCTGGGCAACGGGACCAGCTACAGCTCGGGTACGGCGGCCGTGGACCGCCTGGTGAGCGAGACCAACGGGTCGGGCATGCGAGGGCTCGCCGCTCAGGCCACCGGTTTCGGTGGTCCGGGGCCCGTCGCAGCCCCGGCCGCCGCCGGCACCGGCATGCCGCTCCCCGCCACCGCGTCCGCCGCACCGGCGGGCCCGGGCGGAGGGATGCCGATGCCGGCGGCGGCACAGATGGGCCAGACAGGCCCGATGGGGCAGATAGGCCAGGTGGGCCAGATGCCGCAGATGGGTCAGATGGGCCAGATGGGTCAGCAGCAGATGCCGCAGGCCGTGCCGCAGCCCGTCCCGCAGCCCGCTCCCCAGCCCATGGCCGCACCGCTCCAGCAGCCGCTGGCACCGGTGGCGCAGGCTCCTGCTCCGGCCCCGATCCCCACCCCGACCCCGGCGCCGGTCCCTGCTCCGGCGCCGGCTCCCCTGCCCACACCGGCACCCGCGCCGGCCGCGACCGGGCCCACGCCGCCCGGCGTTCCCGCCCGGGGCGGGCTGACCGCCGCGCAGGTCAGGGGCACCAACGGCTTGTCCCCCGCCCCGGCCACGGGCTGGCCGGGCACCCAGGCCTGGCCCAACGCGGCGGGCATGGGGGCGGCGGGCTAGAAACGGCTACGGCCGCAGGGCGGTGCCCGGCAGGTCGACTTCGGCGCGAACGGTCTTGCCGGGCTCGCGCCGCAGCACTTCCCACCGGTCGGCGAGCGCGTCGACGAGCAGGAGACCCCGGCCCCGCTCGTCGAGAGGGTGCGGGGGACGCACTCCTCGCGGCCCGGGCAGGTCCGACCCGGATCGCGTGTCACTGACTTCGACTCGCACGCCACCCGTGACGAGGCTGAGCCGCAGCTCGAAGTCCCGCCCTGGCACACGCCCGTGTGTCACCGCGTTGGCAGCCAGCTCGGCGACGATCAGGGCGATGGTCTCGGAGGCGTCGGTGCCGTGGGGGACGCCCCAGCCGTCGAGCTGGTGAGCGGCCAGACGCCGGGCGAGTCGGGCGCCGCGCGGGGTGGCACTGAAGCGCTGACTGAACACACGTACGGTGACCGGCGGTTGGGGAGTCGTGGGGGTGGCCCTTGCTGTCATGCGCCCAATGTGGCGGGCGGGGGCAGGACTTCTCCAGCCCGACGCCGCGTACGCCGCGTACGCCGCGGCAGCGTACACGGTGACGGACTGGACAGTACTGGTGACGTCCCGTAACCATGCTCCGGGAGGTGACCGACAGTGGTCGACAGCGAGCCGGAGTCGTCGGACAGTCTGCGGACGTTCGGGGCGGTGGTCCAGGGGTTACGCGAGCACGCCGGGTTGAGCAGGGAGGAGTTCGGGGAGCTGGTGAGGTTCTCCAAGCACACGGTGGCGTCCGTGGAGCTGGGGAGGCGGATGCCGGATCCGGAGTTCGTGACTCGGGCGGAAGAGGCATTGGGAATGACCGGTGTCCTCCAGAAAGCCGCAGGACGGTTGGAACGGCAGCCGGGATTGGCGGCCTGGTTCCGCAGGTGGGCTCTGCTTGAGCAAGTGGCGATCACCCTGTACACGTACGAGTGCCGTTTGGTTCCGGGCCTGCTGCAGACCGAGGCGTACGCGCGGACGCTGTTCACCAACCAGCTCCCACCACTGAGCGATGAACAGATCGAGGCACAGTGGGTGGCGCGAGCGGAGCGGCAACGGCTGCTGCGTGAACGGCCGAACACGGCATTTGGCTTCATCCTGGAGGAGCACCTGTTCCGGCGGCGCACTGGCGGTGTGGAGGTCGCGCGGGAGCTCATCGACCACGTGCTGGCGATCGCCGAAGTGCGCAACGTGGAGATCCAGATCATGCCGACGGAGCAGGACACACACGCGGGACTGGACGGACCCATGCAGTTGCTGGAGTCCCCGGAGAACAAGTGGTTCGCATACTGCGAAGGGCAGGAAAGCGGGCAGTTCATCACTGACCGAAAGGTGGTCAGCATGCTCCAGATGCGGTATGCCAGGATGCGCTCACAGGCTCTCACTCTCAAAGACTCCCTGAGCCTGTTGCAGCGGATGCGAGGGGACTTATGAGCACCAGCGAACTGGCCTGGTTCAAGAGCAGCTACAGCAGCGGCGGCTCCGGCGACTGCGTCGAGATAGCCCCCTGCCCCGAGGCGATCCACATCCGCGACTCCAAGAACAAGCAGGGCCCCCAGCTCACCCTCTCCCCCACCGCCTGGACGGCCTTCCTCACGCACGCCGCCGAGTAACAACTGTCGGGGCCGCCCGCTTCTCAGCCAGTGTCGTGCTTCCACGGCCTGCCTCAAGGGCGCTGCGCGTCGCCTTCGGCGATGACCCTCCGGGCCACCCTTGACCCAGGCCGTTCCAGCACGGGAGAGAAGCGAGCGAGCGGCCCGGAAAGGCGGGTGGCCAGGGCGGACGGCCCCTGAGGTCGGCTGTCCGGTCGCTCGGCATGAGGGAGTGCGCGCTAGCGCCTCGCCAGCACGCCGACTCGGCTCAGCGGCTGTCGGCGGATGGGGCGGACCCCAAAGCGCGAAGTGGAGCACTTGGGACAGAGGTGGGGGGGCGAAGGCCGGGCGGACAGCCCCGGGCGATGGCCCAAACGCTCCAACTACGCACACCACCCACGACCTCTCACCACCGCCCGCCGTTCGCCGCTGAGCCCGCCCGGCGTGCTGGCGAGGCGCGAGCGCGCCCCCTCTCGCCGGTCAGCTACGCAGCCGACCGGAGGGGAGATGCCCCTTGGCCACCCGCTCTCCCTCGGCCGCCCGCTCGCTTCTTCCCCGTGCTGGAGCGAGCCGAGTCAAGGGTCGGCCGCAGGCCGATCGCCGAAGGCGACGCGCAGCGCGCGCCCTTTACTCGGCTCGCGGAGGCACGACACTGCCGAGAAGCGGGCGGCCCGATCAGTACGTTGAAAGCGCCCTGTCCAACAAGAGACTTGACGGATCGTCACTTTGCCGAACCCACAGCTCCTCGACAGCTGACCTCTCTAAGGTGCCGTGTTCATGACAGACACCCCCGAGACACACGAACCCAACCCCATCGGCCGCCGCACCGTGCTTCTGGCCACGGGTGCCACCGCAGCTGCCCTGGCCGTAGGCGCAGCTGCCTCCAACACCCCGACCTCCGCCGCGCCCGTCGCCGCCGCAGCCGTCTGCACCCTCACGAAGGAGATGACCGAAGGCCCCTACTACCTCGACGGACAGTACGTCCGCTCCGACATCAGCGAGGACAAGACCGGCATCCCCCTGAAGCTGACGCTCACGGTCGTGGACGACGACACCTGCGTCCCGCTCAAGAACGCCCTGGTCGAGATCTGGCACTCGGACGCGCTCGGCGAGTACTCCGGCTTCGTGGGCAACAACGGCCACGACGAGCCGGACAACGGCACGTTCCTGCGCGGCGGCGTCCTCACCGACTCCAACGGCGTCGCGAAGATCACCTCGGTCTACCCCGGCTGGTACCGAGGCCGCTGCGTGCACATCCACATCAAGGTCCACACGGACGTGACCCTGACCCCCGACGGCTCCTTCACCGGCGGCGAGGAACTCCACACCGGCCAGCTCTTCTTCAGCGAAACGATCACGACCAGGGTCGCGGCCCTCGCCGCGTACAAGGTCAACACGGTTCCCCGCACCACCCTGGCCCAGGACTCCATCTACGACGAGGGCGGCGCGGCGTCGGGCCTCCTCACCCTCACGCCCCTCGGCAGTACGACGTCGGCGGGGTACGCGGGTGCGCTGACATTGGGCGTCGAGCAGGGCTGACACCCAACATCCACCAGGCACCACAGGGCCGCTCGCACGGCGGGCGGCCCTCATCGCACCGAGCCGCGTTCACCGACTGGCGGCCAGCACTGCCGCGAGGCCCTCTCGCAGGTCCTTGACGAAATACTCGGGGACTTCGAGCGAGGGGAAATGTCCCCCGTTCTCGGGCGACCGCCAACGGACGATCCGCCGGTACCGCTCCTGCGACCAGGCGCGCGGGCACTTCTCGATGTCCCGGGGATACATGGTGATCGCTGACGGGACGTCGACCCGGAGTTCGGGATCGAGCGAGTTGTGGCTCTCGTAGTAGATGCGGGCCGACGACGCGCCGGTCCGCGTCAGCCAGTACAGGGTGACGTCGTCGAGGATGCGGTCCCTGGACATCGTCTCGAACGGGCTGTCCTCCGTGTCCGACCACTCGGCGAACTTGTCGAGGATCCAGGCGAGAAGCCCGACCGGTGAGTCGACGAGCGAGTAGCCGATGGTCTGCGGCCGGGTCGCCTGCTGCTTCGCGTACGCCGCGCGGTGGTGCCAGAAATCGCGGGTCTCCTCGGTCCACTCGCGCTCGACCGCCGTCAGCCCGTCCGTCGTCAGCCCGGGCGGCGCCTCCGCGAACGTGGTGTGGATGCCGAGAACGTGCGCCGGGAACCTGCCGCCGAGGACCGTGGTGATATTGCCTCCCCAGTCACCACCGTGGGCCGCGAACCTGTCGTAGCCGAGCCTTCCCATCAGTTCCACCCATGCGGCCGCGATCCTTTCGGTTCCCCACCCGGTGGTGGCCGGCTTGTCGCTGTACCCGAAGCCCGGCAGCGAGGGGACCACGACGTGGAACGCCGGCGCGTCCGCGTCCTTCGGATCCGCCAGTTCGTCCACCACATCGGTGAACTCGGCGATACTGCCCGGCCAGCCGTGCGTCAGGATCAGCGGAGTGGCGTCCGCGCGCGCGGATCGGCGGTGCAGGAAGTGGATTCCCAGACCGTCGATGGTCGTGCGGAACTGTCCGAGGCGGTTGAGGCGCTCTTCGAACGAGCGCCAGTCGTAGCCGGTGCGCCAGTAGTCCACGAGATCGATGAGGTCGGCGAGCGGAACGCCCTGTTCCCATCGGCGAGAGCCGGGCGCGGCGCCATGGACCGTCTCGGCCTCCGGGAGTCGCGCCGCGGCCAGTCGCGCGCGCAGATCGTCGAGGTCGGCGTCAGTCGCACGGGCTTCGAATGTTTGTACGTCGCTGGTCGGACGGGGCATGAGACCTCCTGGCCATCGCGGAACCGGCTAAGACGGTTCTAGCAGCCCTCCGAGTCACATCGCAACCGGCTAAGGTGGTTCCATGCGTACTGGCCACCCTGACTTCCGCCTCGGCAACGTGCTGGCGACCAGCTTCACGGGGACCCTGTCGGAGCGTCACGGCGACGCCGTGGAGCGCATTCCCACGCCGCACCGACTCGTCGACTGGCTGGCGGTGTACGGCCTCGCCGTGGACTCCTGCACCACCGCCCAGCTCGACCTCGCCCGGGAACTGAGGGAGTCGATTCACGCCGCCGCGACAGCGGCCGCGGTCCAGGACCCTCTCCCCGCGGCCGCCGTCCAAGTCATCAATGACCGCAGCGCCCAGGGTCGGGCCTCGGCCTTCCTGACACCCGAGGGGAAGCGGCAGTGGCGGCTCGGCTCCGCTTCCCGCGTGGAGGATGCCCTCAGCGTGATCGCCGCCGACGCGATCAGTGTCGTCTCGGGCGAACGAGACGGAAAACTGGCCTTGTGCGCCTCACCGACCTGCCAAGCCGCCTTCTTCGACACCAGCCAGAGCCGCACGCGCAAATGGTGTGACATGAACACGTGCGGGAATCGTCAGAAGAAGGCGCGCTTCAACGCCAACCAGCGCAAGAGCGCTGGATCGACCGAGTGATCAGCGCCGCCCTCCGAACTCCCACGCCCGTACCTCGACATCCGCGTACCGCCCCACCGTCAGGACGCCACGCGCGGCCCGCGCATCCGGGGCCCGCACCAGCACCGCCGTACCCACCCACACCTCACCGTCGTCCGACAGCAGCGGCCCGTACGCGATGAGGTCGTCCCGGGCCGCCGAGGGCGGCGATTCGAGGTCGGTGGCCGGGTCCGGGCCGAGGCCGATCACGAGGTAGCGGTTGCCCGCCGTCGGGCCGCCCGGGAAGTCCCACATGGTGCGGCCCAGGAGGTTGCGCCAGCGGCGCAGCAGTACGTCCCGGTACGCGCCGGCCTGGTAGTTGGGCTCGTCGAAGGCGAAGGCCCGGGCCGCGGCGGAGTCGGGGAGGTCGACGATGTGCACGCTGCCGGTGGGCGTCTCACCGTCACCCGCGAAGGTCGGTCCACGGGCGGTCAACTCGGCCTCGTACCGGTCCATATAGGCCCAGTGCGCCTCTCCCAGTTCCTCACCCGGACGCTGCCATCTGGCCGGAGCGGCGTGGGTCGACCTGCGCCCGCATGACGCGGGCGCAGCGCGTCGCGAGGTGACGTCAGTTGCAGGATCCCACGGTGAGGATGTTGTCGACGACGACCTTGGAGCCGACCTTCATGTAGGAGTAGGCCTCGCCGCAGTAGCCGCGGTTCTGGTAGACGGGCCCGGCGTAGCTGCTGAAGGTGCCGAAGTTCTCCTTGTGAGGAGTATCGGTGTAGTTGTCCTTCAGCCGGACCCCCATGTAGTGGGCCGAGCCGGTGTCGTTGAAGAACACGGCGCAGATCGGCTTGTCGTAGTACCGGTCGCCCGTGGTCTTGCCGTTGGTCCACGTGTAGGTGGTGCCGTAGGTGCCGTAGCGGGCAGCCCCGGTGGAGATGGTGTAGCCGGACCCGCACACGTTGGCCGCGGCCGCGGCAACGGCTGCGTTGGCCCCGATGATCTGCTTGGTCTCGGCCGACGCTTCCTTGGCGACCTTGACGCCCTTGATGTCCACGGTCTGCTCGGCCGCCGACGCGGCAGGAGCGACCACCGTCGCGGCCAGCAGGACGGCGCAGACGCCGCCCAGACGCATCCCAGTCTTCACAGTTCCCCCAGTAAGTGACAGTCGGATGATCGTGCCGCACAGACCGTAGCGCATCGAACATCCAAACGGGCAAGGGGTTTTGGCAGGTCGGACCGAGGGGCGGAAATCAGCCAAGGCCCCGAATCCCCCTCCTGGGTATCCCGTTCGGTCTCCTCAGGAAGTTCACAGATCAGCAGGCGGCAGCTCCTTGCCGGACGCCGCCCGGACATGACCTTCTTTTTGCCATGTCCCTACTCGGTGCTTATTTCTGACGGTTCCGTGCGTCTACAGTGACCTCGCACTCAGGCGACCTGGTCTCATCACCCGGTCTCCGGGTGCCGCTCGGGGGGGCCGGTGCTGTTGACGCAGCACCCGTATGGCCACGTCCTCCCGTCGCGTCGAAACGGGGGAGGAACAGAAATGCCTGACATCTGCTGCGAGGGTCGCCATCTCGGCCCGCGCCATCTCGGCCCGCGCCGTATCGGCCTGCGCCGTTTCGCCCGTCGAGCCCGCCGCGCACAGCACAGCTGAGCCGCGGAGGGCCCGGCTGATTCTCCGACCGAGCACTACGACGGTCGTCAACTCCCGCTGACACACGACAGACCGAGGCGCACGACGGTGTGCGGTCCTCCTCTGCCGTGGCGGTCGCTTTCACCCCCCCTGTCGACGCAACCATCCGTGTGCCGAGGCCTCGTTGTGCCCGCGCACGAGCATTCCCCCACCTCTCACTCATGGAGATGTTCTTTGAGACGGGCCGGCAGATACACATACGCGCGTGTTCCGATCAGTTGCGCCATCGCCACCGCGATCGCGTTCGGAACCGCGGTCCAGGCGCAGGCCGCTCCCCAGCAGGCACCGACGCCACCCCCGAATGCCGCCGAAGGATGGTCCGGCCCCGCCGCGCCGCGCGTGAAGGCGGACGAGAACGGCGACAAGGACCGCGTTCCGGCCAAGAAGCGCAAGAAGGTGCTCGGCAGCGGCTACGCCAAGTCCTCCGACACCGCGTGGACCACCACCGGTGACGCCACCGGCTTCCACCTCATGACCGCCGACGAGGCCGACGGCTACCGCTGGAAGACCGCCGCGACCCTCGTCGAACCCGGGTTCAGCGACACCGACACCTGGATCGGCAACGCCTGTGTCACCGCCTCCGGTGACCGCGCCCTGGTCGCCTACGCGCCGCGCACCTTCACCAACAAGCCCAACCTCATGGCCCGGGGCGCCTTCACGGCCGCCGTGGACCTGAACTCGGGCGAGGTCACGAAGCTCCCGTTCCAGGCGAGCCTCGCCTACTTCTCGCCCGGTTGCGGCGACGGCGAGCAGGCGGTGCTCTCGCAGTTCACCGACGAGAAGACGTCGGACCGGAACGAGACCCGTCTGATCACCGTCGACGCCCGTACGGGCAAGACGAAGAAGAAGACCACGGTGAAGGGCCAGATCACCTCCGCGGTCCCGACCCGCGACGGCATCGTCGCCGCACAGGGCAACGCGGTCGTCCGGGTCACCGCGAGCGGGAAGACCGAGCTGGTCACGCGCACGGAGAACACGCCCTACAGCCTGTCCGTCACCAAGGACGGCGGCCTCGCCTTCCTGGACCGCTCCTACAGCGCCCGGGCCGCGAAGGATCTGCGGGCCCGGGCCGCCGAGGCCAAGCCCGCCGAGGCCGCGTCCGCCGGCACCACCTCCGAGGTCAAGTACCTGACCGGCGGACAGCTCGACGGCAAGGACGTCAAGGCCCGTACGGTCGCCGAGGGCAACCTGACCGGCATGGACCTCACCCGCGCCGCCGACGGCACCGCGATCGTCACCGGCGCGGCGAAGAACGTCGGCACCCTGCCCAAGGACGTGCGCAACCCGGGCGGGATCGACAAGGACGCCACCGCCTCCACCCGGGCCCGGTCCGTCGTGGACACCGCGTGGGCCGACGGCAAGGACACCCGTGTCCGCCCCTCCGAGTACGACACGGCGCGCACGGCCCGCATCGAGATGAACCACCTGCCCACCGGCAGCAAGCCGGTGTTCGAGGCCAACCCGGCCGCGTCCCCGGTCAGTCCCGATCCGGCCGAGGGCGAGAACCGCTCCCCGGCTCTCGGCACCGCTCCCGCCAAGAGCGGCGGCACCGTGGGCGGCAAGAAGACGGCGCTGCTGAACATCGCCGAGCCGGAGTCGGAGCGCACCTGCGCCGTGGAGCGGGGCAACCCGCAGAAGCAGGCCTTCCAGCCGAAGCCGCGGCAGATCGAGTGGGCGGTCAACCGTGCCATCGAAGGCACGATGGACCAGCATGTGAAGCGGGCCGCCAACTGGAAGAACATGGGCATGGGCGCCTACTCGCCGCAGTCCCTCGCAGGCGGTCTCACCCCGCTCACGGGCGGCGGGCGCATGCCGGCCCAGGTGTTCCTCGGCATCACCGCCCAGGAGTCCAACATGTGGCAGGCCACCCGCTTCGCCGCGCCGGGCACCACCGCCAACAGCCTCATCGGCAACTACTACGGCCTCGTCCACAACGAGCACGGCCAGGTCGACGACCCCTGGGCCATCAACTGGCCCGCCGCGGACTGCGGTTACGGCATCACGCAGGTCACCGACGGCATGCGGCTGCCCGGCAAGCCGTACGAGGACGGCGAGGTCCGGCCGTCCAAGCCGCGCGCCTACCAGGACGCCGTCGCGCTGGACTACACCGCGAACGTCGCGGCCGGCGTGAACATCCTCGCCGAGAAGTGGAACCAGACCCGCAAGGCCGGCCTCACCGTGAACAACGGTGACCCCAAGTGGATCGAGAACTGGTTCTTCGCCCTGTGGGCCTACAACTCCGGGTTCTACGAGCAGGCGGACGCGGGCGCGAACGGGGGCAAGTGGGGCGTGGGCTGGGCCAACAACCCGGCCAACCCCACCTACAAGCCGAACCGGACCCCGTTCCTGGAGAGCGAGAGCGGCGGCAACGACTACTCCCACGCCGCCAGGCCGCAGTTCTGGCCGTACCCGGAGAAGGTCATCGGCTGGGCCGCGCGCCCGCTGGAGGGGCTGGAGGCGCCGGGCACCCTCGTCCACGGTTACCGGCCGGCCTGGTGGACCGAGCCCATGTTCCGCACCATGGCCAAGCCGCCGGTCACCCTGTTCTGTGACGGCTCCAACGAGTGCGACCCGGCCAAGATCAAGGAAGGCGCGTCGAACGACTCGCCCGCGTCGGGTCCCTGCCAGCGTGGTGACTTCAAGTGCTGGTGGAACAAGAAGGTGGAGTGGAAGAACTGCGGAGCCGGTGCCTGCGGCAACGAGATCTTCCGCTTCAACAACACCTACCCGGAGGAGGCGGACGGCAACTCCCACCCGCCCCGGTGCAACTCCGGACTCCCGATCGGTACGACCATCGTCGACAACGTGAACTCCGGTCAGCGGATCGCGGGCTCCGACTTCAGACGCTGCTCGGACACCGCGCAGACGTCGGGATCGTTCAAGTTCGACTTCGCCACGCCCTCGGCCAAGATGGACACCCATCAGCTCGGCGTGGGCTACGGCAACCACACCTGGTTCTCCACCACCCGTAAGGCCAGTTCCCCGGGAACGGACCAGCGGCTGAAGGCCACCGGCACCTGGACCGGCCCCAGCACCGTCAAGGGCTGGACCCGGGTCCTGGTCCACATGCCCAACGTGGCCGCACGGTCGCAGCAGGCGAAGTACACGGTGTCGGGCACCGACTCCAAGTCTCCGCAGCGTGTCGCCCCGCAGCGCATCCGCAGCAACGAGTGGCGCTCGCTCGGCGTCTTCAACTTCACCGGAACCCCGTCGGTGGCCCTGTCCAACATCACCGACGAGGCACCGGGCGTCGACATCGCCTGGGACGCCGTCGCCTTCCAGAAGCTCGACGCCAACCCCACGCACGTGGTCGGCATGGGTGACTCCTTCGCCTCCGGCGAAGGCGCCGACACCGAGGGCGGCAAGGACTACTTCCGGGAGACGGACTACAAGGAGGACCTCGGCGACAGCGAGATCGTCAACAAGTGCCACCGCTCCAAGCAGGCCTGGATCCGGCAGGCGACCCTGCCCGGCAGGTCCCAGTCCATAGGCACGATCTCCGACGACTACGGCAATGTCGACCTGAGCTTCATCGCCTGCTCGGGCGCCCGCACCTACAACATCTGGACGGGTGGCAAGAACCAGCAGAACTCGCTGCCGCAGATGGACCTCGGTTACCTCGACCAGAACACGGACATCGTCACCCTCGCCGTCGGCGGTAACGACTCCATGTTCTCGGACGTGTTCCAGGAATGCGTCCTGTACGCCGGACTGAGTCTCTGCCAGAACGCCGAGATCGAGAAGCGGAACCCGGACACGGGTGACAAGACGGGCGAGATGACCGGTCCGCTCAAGGACTTCATGCCCGGCTGGATCACCAACCAGGTCAAGCCGCGGATCGTCAAGGTACTCAACCAGATCAAGGAGCGTGCGCCGCAGGCCAAGATCTACCTCGTGGGTTACCCGCCCCTGCTGGAAGGCAACGGCCAGTGCATCCCGGGTATCGGAACCGAGGAGGCGCCCTGGCTGAACGACGAGATCGCTCCGAAGCTCAGCCAGGAGATGAAGGCCGCCGCGACGTCGGCCGGGGCCACGTTCGTCGACCCCGCGTCGGACTTCAAGGGCAAGGCGATCTGCGGTGACCCCGAAACCATCAACGGTGCCGTATTCTCCGGCCGGTCCGAGGCGGACAACGACGCGCCCCAGCCGTCGATGAAGTCGTTCCACCCGAAGATCTCCGGCGCCCGGCTCTACGCCAACGCGCTGGAGCGTTCCCTGTAGCACCTGCACACATCCGTGGGCCCCAACGCACCCGTGTTGGGGCCCATCGGCCTGCGAAGAGCGAGGATTCCCGCCATGCGGTACATACGACCTGTCAAAGGCGCCGTCACTGTCGTCGCCGCCACCGCGGCCTGCCACTCCCTCATGTACGCCGGCTTCGCTGGGGCACGCGAGAGCTCGGCGGCGAGCGAGGACGAGTGGGCCGGCGCCTTCGAGTTCCTGTTCACCACAGCTGCTGCCTGGGCGCTGATGCCCCTCCTGCTGTGGGCCGGCATGCGCATCATGGGCGAGAGCGGAAACGCCGTGCTCGTGCTGGTCGGCGGGCTGGTCTGGGCGGTGCTCTCCGGGTATTACATCGACGACATCGACCGCGCGGGCGGGCACATGCCGGTCCCCGCCCTCGTCGCGTACGTTCTCGTCGGTACCGCGGTGTCCGGGGCCGGCAGCCCCGGACACCGCGGTTGACGCTCCCGCGCCGCCGTCAGGACTACGGGCACTCCTTCCACGCCAGGTGGTACACCGTGCTGATGTCCCCGTCCGTCGAGTCCATGGTCATGAAGCTGACCTTGTCGGCCGACTGGGTGCCGGCGTTGACTCGGATCTCGGTGTTGATGTTGAAGTTGCGCTGGACTCCGCAGGGTGCGTAGACCAGTTGGGCCCAGTCCGTCTCGTCGGTGGCCTGCCAGTTGTCGTTGAGGGGGCCGCTGAAGGGGTGGTTCTTGTACACCGTGCTGGGCGAGCCCTGGAAGTAGTACGAGGCTCGCTGGGAGGCGCTCGCGCCGCGCTGGAGGGCGGCGAAGCCTCGGTAGTCCGCGCTCGCGATGGCGTAGGTGAAGCCGCCGGGGACGTGGACCTTCAGGTTGAGCTGGCAGTTCCTGCGGAACGCGGTCGGGTCGGAGTTCCCGCCGGCCTGGGCGAGGTAGTCGCTGTAGGTCACCGTGAAGGCGGTGTTGTCCTCGGAGACGGCGACCGCCGCCGTGCCCTGCGGACAGCCGGAGCCGTTCACCGTGGCGACCTGGATGATGATCTTGTCCGGGGGCGGGTCGTCGAACCCGGAGGACGGGGATGTTGCGGGGAGTGCGCTGGTGAGGAGCGCGGCTACCGCGCCGCTCAGGAGCAGGCCACCGGCCATGGTTCTCCCATCCGTTCGTGGGGGGTGGATCATGAAAGTGAACATGGGCATGTCAAGACGACAGCGCATGCACCCCCACCTGTGACCGTTCCATGAAGGAGCTGTGAAGGCCGGGGCGGTCGCATCGTACGCAGGGCGGGAAGAGGCGGACAGAGCGGTCTCCGGCCATTCACAGTGGCGGGTTCACGTGTGGTGCCGGTGGGCGCATAAGGTGCGTTACCAATACCCCAGCCCCCAGGACACCCCGAGGACCCGATGAGGATCACCCACCGGCTCCGCCACGGACGCGGCCCGTCAGGGGTTCTCCCAGGCCGCCGGTTCCGCCGCCAGCCGCTCCACCTGCTCGGGCAGCGCGCCGGACGCGAGGTCGGCGACCGTCACGCCCTCCAGGATCCTGCGCACATTGGCCCGCAGGGCGATCCACAGCGGCAGCAGCGGCTCGGCGGTGCCGCTGTAGGCGAGGCCGGTCGGCCGCTCGCCGCGCACCGAGACGATCGGGCCGTCCACGGCCCGGATCACGTCCGCGACCGTGATCTCGGTGGCCTCGCGGGCCAGCCGGTAGCCACCGCCCCCGCCCCGGCGGCTGTCGACGACACCGCCGCGCCGCAGATCGCCGAGAATGCCCTCGAGGAACTTGTGGGGGATGTCCTGCGCGGTGGCCACGGCCTCCGCCTTGACCGGGCCCTCCCCCTGCCGGACGGCCAGCTCCACGACCGCTCGTACCGCATAGTCCGCTCGTGCCGAGATCCTCATAGGACCATTGTCGCGGTCGGCCTGTAGACAATGACGCACCAGCACCACGTACGGCACGGCAGCACAACAGGAGGCGCTCCCTTGGAGCTCAGCAGGCGTACCTTCCACGCTCTCGCCGGCACGGCGGCGCTCGGCTTCGCGCTGACCGGCAGCGGGTCGCCGACCTCCGCCCATACGGCACGGACCGCGCCCACGGGCCCGCCGCCTCCGGTGCCGAGCGCGGACGGCAGGCGGCACAGCATCGGCTTCGACCGGTACTCGCTGCTGGTCGACGGCCGCCGCCTGGTGCTCTGGTCGGGCGAGATGCACCCCTTCCGGCTGCCGAGCCCGTCCCTGTGGCGGGACGTGCTGCAGAAGATGCGCGCGCATGGCTACAACGCCGTCAGCGTGTACGTCGCCTGGAACTACCATTCCGCGGCGCCCGGCCGGTACGACTTCACCGGGGTGCGCGATCTGGACCTGTTCCTGCGCATGGCCGCCGAGACCGGCCTGTACGTCATCCTGCGGCCCGGCCCGTACATCAATGCCGAGGTCGACGCCGGCGGCTTCCCCGGCTGGCTGACCGCCACCGAGGGCACGGCCCGGACCTCCGACCCGACGTATCTGAAGTACGTCGACGAGTGGCTGACCGCCGTCAACGCCGTCGTCGCCAAGCGGCTGTTCACGCGGGGTACGGGCACGGTCCTGCTCTACCAGATCGAGAACGAGTACGACGCCCACGTCGACGAGCCGGCCGGGCGCGCCTACATGTCCTACCTGTACGAGAAGGTCCGCTCCGACGGCATCGACGTCCCGCTGTTCCACAACGACAAGGGCCGCAACGGCCACTGGGCACCCGGGTCGTTCGGCACCGGCGGCGAGAAGGGCCGCTGGCTGTACGGGTTCGACGGGTATCCGGAGCCGGACGAAGTACCGCCCGACTGGGGGCACTTCGGGCCCGGCGGCCCGAAGGGCGGGGCCACGGCCAGTCCGCGCACGCCCGGGTTCGTGCCCGAGTTCGGCGGGGGCTGGTTCGACCCGTGGGGCGGGTCCTGGTTCGGCGGGAAGGGGTACGCCGAGTCGCGCCGGACCCGGGACGCGGCGTACGAGCGGCGCTTCTACCTGACCAACCTCGCCAACGGCATCACGCTGCACAACGTCTACATGACGTTCGGCGGCACCTCCTGGGGCTGGCTGCCCGCACCGGCCGTCTACACGTCGTACGACTACGGCGCGGCCATCGACGAGGCCCGCAACGCCACCCCCAAGCTCGCCTCGATGCACCAGATCGGGCAGTCGGTGCGCCATCTGCCCGACCTCGCCAAGCTGGACCGGGCGAAGGCCGTACGCGCCACCGACAAGCGGGTCAAGGTCTACCCCCTGGCCAACCCCGACACCGGCGCCCGCTTCTACGTCCTGCGCAACGACTCCGCCGAGGCGGTCTCGGTGACGCTGCCGGACGCCGGGATCGATGTACCGGTCATGGTCCCGGCGCGGGACGCCAAGCTGATCGCCGCCGATCTGAAGCTCGGGAAGCGGACGCTGGTGCACGCCACCGTGCAGCCGATGCTGAGCCTGACCGCAGGGCGGCAGGACATCGCCGTGTTCGCGGGGCGGCGCGGCGACCTCGCGCAGGTCGTGCTGGAGTGCGCCGACGAGCCGACCCCCATGCGGCTGGACGCGGAGCCCGCGTGGTCCTGGAACCTCAACAAGCTGAACATCACGGCTCCGCTCGGCGCCGGCGGGCTGAGCCGGGTGCGGGTCGAGGGCGACGGCGTGGACACACCGATGCTGGTGCTGTTCGCCGACGACGCGACCGCCCTGCGGCTGTGGCCGTACGAGACGCCCTCCGGCCGGCTCCTCGTCTACGGCCCGTCGCTGCTGCGGTCCGCCACCCTGCGCGGCTCCACGGTCCATCTCACCGGTGACACCGTCGGCGCGACCGGCCTGGAGGTGTGGGGGCCGCCCGGGATCACTCATGTGACGTGGAACGGGCGTGCGGTGCCCACGCGGATCAGCGCCTCCGGCAGCCTGCTCGCGCTGCGGCCGCTGCCCGGGGTGACCCGGCCCGCCCTGCCCGCGCTCGACGGGTGGCGGCGGCGGACCGAGAACCCGGAGGCCGAGCCCGGTTTCGACGACTCCGGCTGGACTGCGGCCGACAAGGAGACGTCCTTCAGCACGACGCCCGTGCCCGACGGGCAGCCCGTGCTGTTCGCCGACGACTACGGCTTCCACTACGGCGACGTCTGGTACCGGGGTGAGTGGAACGACGAGAACGGCATCGAGTCGGTCTCCCTCGCCTACAGCACGGGCACGCAGGGCCTGCTGATGGCCTGGCTGGACGGCGAGCCGTTGGGTACCCACCGGATGCCCGTACCGGACAAGAGCCGGGCCCGGCAGGGGACGTGGACCGCGAAGGCCGGCTTCGCCCTGCCGGAGGAACTGCGGGAGAGGTTCCGTGAGGCGCGGGACGGAGAGCGCGACCGGCATGTGCTGTCCGTGCTCGTCCGGCCGATGCCGCACGACATGGACGGCAAGGCCCTCGACACGCACAAGGCGGCGCGCGGCCTGACCGCCGTCACCTTCGAGGGCGGCTCCCCCGAGGTGAAGTGGCGTATCCAGGGCGCGTCCACGCCCGACCCCGAGCGCGGGCCGATGAACAACGGCGGACTGCACGGGGAGCGCGAGGGCTGGCATCTGCCCGAGCACGACGATCGCGACGGCGGGGACTGGAAGGACGTGGAGCTGCCCCGGGCCGACCGGCGGCAGGGCGTCACCTGGTACCGGACGGAGTTCCGGCTGGACTTCGACCCGGGCGTCGACGCCTCGGTCGGGCTCGTCCTCGACGACGACCCGGGCCGGGCCTACCGCGCGCAGATCTTCCTCAACGGCTGGAACCTGGGCCAGTACATCAACGACGTGGGGCCGCAGCACACCTTCGTGCTGCCGAACGGGATCCTCCGCACACGGGGGGCCAACACACTGGCGCTGGCGGTGCTGTCGGACGGCAGCACGCCGTCCGGGCCGGAGGACGTACGGCTGACGCTGCTGGGCGCGGCGGCGGGAGGGGTGCCGGTCAAGCCGGTGTGACCGGATCGTGGTGTCCGCGCGCATTGCCTTCTCCGGCGGGCTGGGACACGGTGTTGCTCCGCAAGCCGCGGACAGGGGAGGGAACCTCGTGCGAAGACGGCGTTTCATCAGCGGATTAGTCGGTGCCGGGGTGGGTCTCGGACTCGCCCCGGCCGCGGTCGCCCGGGACACCGGCGCACCTCATGCGTGGCAGGCCGTGCCGACACCGGCGGGCACAGCGGCCGCCCAGTTGCGGGACGTCGCGGCCGCCGGAGCCGGTCTCGCGTGGGCCGTGGGCGAGGAGGGCCGCAGCGGGGGCACGCTGGGCTCGCCGCTGGCCCTGGCGTGGGACGGCACCGCTTGGGCGCGGACCGACCTCGGCCATCTGGGCTTCCGCGGCTACCTGCACTCCGTGGCCGGTACCTGCGCCCGCTCGGCGTGGGCGATCGGCACCGACACGGCCGGGGCCACGCACCTGCTCGCCTGGGACGGCGGAACCTGGCGGGAGAGCGACTTCCCCGGCCGGGGCCGGTCCGGCACCTCCCTCACCGGTGTCGCGGTCGACCCGGGCGGCGGAGCCTGGTTCTCCGGGCGCACCTCGGACGGCGAGCTGCTCCTGCACCGGGACGGCGGCACCTGGACCTGGCTGCCCGCACCGCCGAGCGCGACCGCCGCCACTCCTTCGGGCGTCCAGCTGACCCCGGCCGGTGACGTCTGGTTGTACGGCGTCGGGATCGTCGCCCGCTGGGACGGCTCGGCCTGGACCGAACTGCCCGCCTACCAGGGCATTCGCGCCAGCGTCACGGGGCTGCTGCCCGTCGCCGACGACGACCTGTGGCTCGTCGGCTACGACTACGGGGTGGGCGGCCCGATCGGCAAGCCCCCCGGTGTTCTGCTCCTGCACGGCGACGGCAGCACCTGGCAGGGCGTGACGGGGCCGTTCGGCGTCGGGATGCTCAACGGGATCGTCGGCGACGCGCAGGGCCGCCCCGACCGCATCGCGGGCTGGGACTTCTGGGACCAGACCCGGGCCCACCACCTGCGCTGGGACGGCACGGCCTGGGTGAGCGAACGGGGGCCGGTGGCCACGACCCCCGTCGTCATGAACGCCCTTGCCTCCGTGCCGGGTTCGGCGGGCGGCTACTGGGCGGTCGGCACGACGTCCACCTCCGCGTCCTCGTCCGCCCTGCTCCGCATCGAGCGCTGATCCGCCCGTCCGGTGGTCACGCCAGCCGGATCACGTTCCATGACAGCGGCTCCAGGACGGTGCTCAGCGTGCCGTCCTGGAGAGCCGTGCCGTCGACGGTGTGCGGGGTGACCCGCTCGGGGTCGTCGAGGGTGTTGCGGGCGTCGGGGTCGGCGTCCGCGAGGGCGCTGTGCTCGACGACCGACGTCAGGCCGAGCCCGCTCAGGGCGACGTCGAGCGGCAGTGCCTCGGTGCGGCTGCGGTTGACGGCGAACACGGTGACCGTGCCGTCCTCGGCGCGTACGGCGGTGGCGTGCAGCAGGTCGGCCTCGCCGTACTTCTTCGTCTCGTACGTGGGCGAGTCGACGCGGACGTCGAGGACCTGGCCGCGGCCGTGCCGGCTCGCCTGCGCGAACGGGAAGAACGTGGTCTGCCGCCAGGCCGGGCCGCCCGGCTCGGTCATGATCGGCGCGATGACGTTGACGAGCTGGGCGAGGCAGGCGACCGTGACGCGGTCGGCGTGCCGGAGCAGGGCGATGAGGAGCGAGCCGAAGACGACCGCGTCCATGACGCTGTAGTTGTTCTCCAGGAGGCGGGGGGCCTCGGACCAGGCCCGTTCGCCGGAGTTCTCGATCTCGTGCCACTCGGAGATGTACCAGACGTTCCACTCGTCGAAGGAGAGGTTGATCTTCTTCTTCGACTTCAGGCGCGCGCCCACGTGGTCGGCGGTCGCGACGACGTTGTCGATGAAGGACTCCATGTCGACGGCGGAGGCGAGGAAGGAGTCGACGTCGCCGTTCTCGGGCCAGTAGTAGGCGTGCAGCGAGATGTAGTCGACGAGGTCGTACGTCTCCTTGAGGACCGTCGCCTCCCACTCGGCGAAGGTCGGCATGGACTGGCTGGAGGAGCCGCAGGCGACCAGTTCGACCTTCGGGTCCATCTGGCGCATGGCACGGGCCGTCTCGGCGGCGACCCGGCCGTACTCCTCGGCCGTCTTGTGGCCGGTCTGCCAGGGGCCGTCCATCTCGTTGCCGAGGCACCAGAGCCTGATGCCGAAGGGGTCCTTGTCGCCGTGGGAGACACGGAGGTCGGACAGGGCGGTGCCCTCGGTGTGGTTGGCGTACTCCTGGAGTTCCAGGGCTTCGGCGACGCCGCGGGTGCCGAGGTTGATGGCCATCATGGGCTCGGCCTGGGGGCCGATCCTGCGGAGGAAGGCGATGTACTCGGAGAGGCCGAAACGGTTGGACTCCGTCGAGTGCCAGGCGAGGTCGAGGCGGCGGGGGCGGGTCTCCGCGGGGCCGACCGAGTCTTCCCACTTGTAGCCCGAGACGAAGTTGCCGCCGGGGTAGCGGATGGCGGTGACGCCGAGTTCCTTGACGAGGTCCAGGACGTCCTGGCGGAGGCCGGCCTCGTCGGCTGTGGGGTGGCCGGGTTCGAAGATGCCGGTGTAGACGCAGCGGCCGAGGTGTTCCACGAAGCTGCCGAAGAGGCGGGGGTTCACCTCGCCGATGGTGAAGGCGGGGTCGAGGGTGAAGCGGGCCGTGTGCATGGTCGCCTTTCTCCAGGACTGCCGGATCTCCAGGACGGCCGGCGTTCGGCATTTCGAATTATGCTCGTTACTTCGAACAGGACCGTAAATTCGAAGCGCGGGCGCGTCAATGGCGCGGCCGGAGTCTGGACACCGCTTTCTGCTCAAGAACGGTCGTTCTCCATTGAACAACGGGCGCCGGATCGCATGACGTGAACACATTCGGGCGCGTAGTCTCGGACCCGCTGCCAAGCCGCCGGCCGGCGGTGAGAAGGGGGAGCGATGGGCATCGCGGCCGTGTTCAGGCGCTCGCGACGTGGTTCCGCCATGCGCGGCCTGGCCGCCGGGCTCGCCGACGCGGTCCGGGCGAGAGAGCAGTCCCCCGCCGACGTACGGTCGTTGTGCCGGGCGCTGTGCGAGGAGATGAGCGCGCGGCGCGGAGGGCGTCCCGTCGAGCTGCGTTTCGAGCGCTTTCCCGACGAGTTCGAAGTGACCGGGCTGTGGGTCGAGTTCCAGGACTTCGACCTCGTCATCGTCGAGGAGCGGGCCGAGGCCGTGCAGCAACTGGTCATCCTCGGGCATGAGTTGTGGCATCTGCACGCCGGGCACGGACATCACCATGTCGCCGGTACGGCGGCGGTCCGGGCGCTGGACCGGGAGCCCGGCTGGAAGTCCGTGGTGCTGACGGTGGCCGCCCGCGACGGCTCGCGTGAGCGGGACGAGGCCGAGGCCGACGCGTTCGGGCACCGGCTGGCGGCGGCGTTCCGCTCCTACGCGGAGGGCGCCCCGCGCGCCGCGGACGCCGCTCTCGATCCGGTGCGGCGGTCGATGGGCTACCGGGGACGCGGAGGCGGCGCGCGATGATCCACGCCCGGGACGTCCTCGACAGCTTCTCCGTCTCCTTCTGGCTGCCGATCGGGGCGCTGACCGTCGCCCTGGTCATCAAGCTGCCCAGCCTGGTGAAGATGTGGCGGGACCCGATGCTGCGCGCGGTCGGCGGGCTGCTGCTGTTCGCCTGCGCCGTGTTCGTCTTCGCCTCCCCGGCCGTCATCGGCTGGACCAACCGCGTCACCGGCGTGCCGAACATCGCGGCGCCGCTGGTGTACTCGCTGCTCACCGCGCTGTGCGCGTCCTGGCTGCTGCTGATCGTCGCCTGGCGCAACGGCCTGTCCGACCGCTCGGCCTCGACGCGCCGCGCCGCCCGCTGGGTCGTCTTCGCCTACGCGGGTGTGGTCGTCGCCCTGTGGGTGCTCTTCTGGCTCGCGGACGTGCCCGTGGAACGCCGCCGGGACCTGGACACGTACTACGCCAACACGCCCTTCATGCGCGAGGAGATCCTGCTCTACCTCCTGGCGCACACCGTGGCCTGCTCGGTCACTGCCCGGCTGATCTGGAACTGGGTCCGCACCGACGGCCTGGACGCCTGGCTGCGCTGGGGCCTGAGGTTCCTCGGTGTCGGCTACGCGACGAACCTGCTCTTCGACGCGGCCAAACTCACCGCCGTCATCGCCCGGTTGACCGGCAACGACCTGGACTGGCTGAGCACCTACCTGGCCCCCTCGGCCGCGTGCCTCTCGGCCACCATGGTCGCGATCGGCTTCATCATCCCGCACGGCGGCCAGTACCTGCACGAACGGTGGCGCATCCGGCTCGCCCACTGGCAGCTGCGCCCCCTCTACCGGTTACTGCGCACCGTCAACGGCGGCGGCGCCCCCTTCGCCCCGCGCGCCACCGGTGAACTGCGCCTGATCCGCCGCGAGACGTACATCCGCGACGTGCTCCTCCAGCTCTCCCGGCACCTCGACGAGGAACTGCGGGAACGGTCGTACGACGCGGCCCTGGGGCTCGGCTTCGAGGCCGGCCGGGCGAAGGCGCTGGCCGCCGCCGTCACGATCCTGGACGCCGTCGCCGCCCGGGAACAGGCCCCGCGGAGCGACAGCGCCGCCTCGCCCTCCGGCCCCGACACCACGTATCTGCTGCGGGAGATCCAGGCCGTGTCCCGCGCCCTGCGTCACCGCGACCACATCGAGGCGGTACGCTCGCGCGCGGCCGCCCCCGGGAGAGAGAACGCCCGCGCATGACTGACAGCTCCACCCCCGCCAGAACCGCCGTCGTCCTGGGGGGATCCCACTCCGGCATGCTCGCGGCACGCGCCCTGGCCGATGTCGCCGACCGGGTCGTCGTCGTGGAGCGCGACGCGCTGCCCGCCGCTCCCGGACCCCGCAAGGGACTTCCGCAGGCACGGCACGCCCACATGCTCTGGTCGGGCGGGGTGCGGGCCATGGAGGAACTGCTGCCCGGGATCACCGGGGCGCTCCGGGAGGCCGGGGCGAACCGGCGGCCGGTCACGACGGACATCGTCGCCCTGGGCACCCGGGGCTGGTTCCGGCGCTGGCCCGAGTCCCACCATGTGATCCTGGCAGGCCGGGACCTGCTGGACGCGACGGTCCGCGCGCGGGTCCTGGCCGACGAGCGGATCGAGGTCGTCGAGCGCGCGGAGGCGGTGGGCCTGACCGGCACGGACGCGGCGGTCACGGGCGTGCGGATCCGGCCGGACGCCGGCCCCGAGGTCGTCCTCGACGCGGACCTGGTCGTCGACGCCTCGGGCCGCGGCTCCCAGGCCGCGAACTGGCTGACCGCCCTCGGGCTGCCCGCGCCGGAGTGCCGCGAGGTCGACGCGGGCCTGGCCTACGCCAGCCGCCTCTACCTGGCCCCCGCGGCGGCACGCGACGGCTTCCCGGTCGTCAACGTCCAGCCCGACCGGCGGGACGGCGGGCCCGGCCGGGCGGGGTTCCTGCTGCCCATCGAGGAGGGCCGGTGGATCGTCACCCTGTGCGGCACGCGCGGCGGCCGGCCGTCCCGGGAGAACGACGACTTCGTCCGCTTCGCCCGTGAGGACCTGCGGCACCCGCTGATCGGCGACCTGCTCGAACAGGCCGAGCCCCTGTCGGACGTGTCCTTCACCCGCACCACCGTCAACCGCCGGCACTTCTACGAGCGGATGCCGGCCTGGCCCGAGAACTTCGCCGTCCTCGGCGACGCCCTCGCCGCGTTCAACCCGGTCTACGGGCACGGCCTGGCGGTCGCCGCGCAGAGCGCCCTGCTGCTGCGGGACACGGTACGGCGGCACGGCTGGGCCACGCCCGGGCTGTCCCGGCGGATCCAGAAGGCCGCCTCCCGCCCGGTCGGCGCGGCCTGGGACCTGGCGATCGGCCAGGACGTGTTCTACCCGGGCGCGACGGAGCAGGGCCCCACCCGCCGGGACCGGCTGGTGACCGCGTACGTGGACCGGCTGATGTACACGGCCACGGGCAGCGGCCGTATCGCGCGGCGGGTGACCGACGTGACGTCACTGGAGCGGGGGGCGGGGGTGCTGCTGACTCCGTCGGTGCTGCTGGCGGCGGCGGTGGGGCCGCTCAAGCCGTCGTTGAGCGGACCGCCGTTGACGGCCGCGGAGCGAAAAGCGGCCGGGCTGGAGCCGTAGGGCTCCAGCAGGACTAGCCGGCGAACGCGGGCTGGGCCACGCCCTTGCCCGCGCCCGGCACCACGAACACCGACCCGGCCAGTGCGGGCGGTTCCGTCAGTCCCACCCGGGCCGTCGTGATGTACAGGTCGCTCAGGTCTGCCCCGCCGAACGCGCAGGCCGTCACCAGCGGCACCGGCAGTTCGATCACCCGGTCCAGCTCACCGTCGGGTGTGTAGCGCCGTACCGCCGAGCCCTGCCAGAGGGCGACCCACACGCACCCGTCGGCATCCACGGTCAGCCCGTCGGGAAAGCCCGCGCCGTCCTCGATCACGGCGAGGGTCCGGCGGCCGGACACCCGCCCGTCCGCGTGGTCGAAGACGTCGACCCGCCGGGTCGGGGAGTCTATGTAGTACAGAAGCCGCCCGTCGGGGCTCCACCCCGTGCCGTTGCTGACGGCCACGTCGTCCAGGACGACGCCGACCGTGCCGTCACCGGCGACGCGGGACAGCGTGCCGCCGCCCGGGGCCTCGTCGTAGCGCATCGTGCCGGCCCAGAGCGTGCCGTCGGGTGCCACGGCGGCGTCGTTGGCGCGGCGGCCGGGCACCGGCTCGTGGTGCAGCCAGCGGAACCCGCCGCCTTCGGCGTCACCGTCCAGGAGGCCGATGCCGTCGCGCAGGTTCAGCACCAGTCCACCCCCGGCGCGCGGCTTGACCGCGCCCACGTGCTGTTCGGTGCGGCGGACCGTGCGGCGCCCGGTGGCGGGGTCGTAGGTGTGCACCCGGGAGCCGAGGATGTCGATCCAGAGCAGCCGGCCGGCCGCCGCGTCCCAGGTCGGCCCCTCGCCGAGCTCGGCCTCGGCCCGGACGGCGACCTCGTACGGCTTCTCCGTCACGCCAGGCTCCGGTGGCCGAGGTGCTCCGACAGGTCGGCGGCGCCCTTCGCGGCGAACTGCTCCAGCTCGGCGCGGCGCTCCTCGCTCCAGCGGATCATGGGCACGGAGATCGACAGGGCGGCGACGACCTGGCCGGTGCGGTCGCGGACCGGCGCGGCCACGCAGCTCACGTCCGGATTGGACTCACGGTTCTCCACGGCGAGGCCCCGCTCACGGATCTCGGTCAGGGCCTCGCGCAGGGCGGCCGGGTCGGTGATGCTGTTGGGGGTCATCGCGACCAGCGCGGCGTTGTCGGGGATCCGCGTGGCGAGCTCGTGCTCGGGAAGGGAGGCCAGCAGCATCTTGCCGACGGAGGTGCAGTGGGCGGGCAGCCGGCGGCCGGCCGCCGACACCATCCGCACGGCGTGCGTGGAGTCCACCTTGGCGATGTAGATGACGTCCGTGTCCTCGAGGATCGCCACGTGCACCGTCTCGTCGCAGGTCTCGGCGACGGACCGGGCGACCAACTGCCCCTCGGCGGCGAGGTCGAGCTGCTCGGCGTAACGGGCGCCGAGCTGGTACGGCCGTACGCCGAGCCGGTAGCGTCCCGGCTGGCCGGGCACCTGGACGATGTACTTCCGGGCGGCGAGCGTGGTCACCAGCTCGTGCACGGTGGTGCGCGGCAGCTGCAGCTTGCGCACGATGTCGGGGGCGGACAGCGTCCCGTCCCCGTCGAGGAAGAGCTCGAGAATGTCGAGAGCCCGGGTCACGGCTGGTACGAGTCGTCCCACGACCGGCCCCTCCCTATGTGTCTCAGGCGCCTGTGTTCGAGATTTCAACAGGCGATCGGCATGACGAACACAGGCTAGCCATAGAGGTTTGGCCGGGCAATGGGCAAAGGCAGAGCGGGCGGAAACCGGCGAGCCCGTCACGGGCACGCCAGTGATCACCGGGTAGGCCGCCGGAGGCTCACCGTCGCCCGCGCATCGCCCCCAGTTGCCCCCGCAGCCGCTGGGCCCGCAGGACCAGTTCCAGTTCGAAGCGGCGGTCGGGGTTGTCGATCTCGTCGCCCCAGAGTTCTCTGATCTGGCGCAGGCGGTAGCGGACCGTCTGGGGGTGGACGCCGAGGCGGGTCGCGACCTCCGGGGCTCCGCCTCTGGTCTCCAGCCAGGCGAGGAGTGTTTCCGCGAGGCGGCGGCCGTGGGTGGGGCCGCAGTGGGTCAGGGGGGCCAGGCATCGCAGGGCCAGGTCGTCGATGAGTTCCTCCGGCTGGAGGAGGACCAGCGCCTCGGTGTGCTCGGTGCAGTAGAGGACCTCGCCCATGGGGAGCAGCTCGCGTTCCATCAGGCGTACCGCGGCCTCGGCCCAGCGCAGCGACTTCGCCGCGTCGGCGAGCGGTACGGGCGGGCCGATCGCGCCGGACCAGCCGGCCAGGGCCCGGTGCAGCAGCTCGGGGCGGCCTGCCGCGCCCGGGTCGGGCACGACCATGCGGGGCTGCTCGTACTCCATGTCGAGCAGCACGCCCTGGCCGACCGCGGGGGCCATGGCCTCCCGGGCGGGGCGCAGCAGGACACCGACCGCGACCCTCGCCGGTAAGGGCCAGCCGATGCGGGCGGCGCGTTCGGTGAGGGCCTCGGCGGGGTCGCCGCGGTGGTGCTCGGCGAGGAGCAGCTCCATCAGGCGGCGTTGCAGGCGCAGTCGTTCGCCCGCCTGGCGGGCCGCCGCTTCCGCGTAGCCGCGTACGGACTGGTCGACGAGGCCGTCCAGGTACTCGTAGCCCGCGTCGACGAGTTCGTACATCGCCGGGGGCGGGATCTCCACGCGCTGGCCGATGTCGGCGAAGCGGCGCCAGGCCAGGCGGACGCCCATGCGGTAGATGGCCTGGAGGGAGTCGAGCGAGCGGCCGTTCAGGCCCTCGCCGCGGCCGAAGTCCTGGAAGACGCCGGGCGGGACGGTGGGCCGGCCCTCCGAGTGTTCCAGGTGCTGCACGAAGACCTCGATGGCGCGGCGGATGCCGACCAGGGCCATGGGCTCGCCCGAGTCGTCGAGGACGACGGGCAGATGCGGGTACTCGCGCTGTATCTCGCAGAGGATCTCCTCGGCGAGCGCGGGCGCCTCGGCCATGGCGATCGCCGCGAACCGGCGCACCTGCAGGCGCGGTACGTCGTGCCAGGCCGAGCGCGCGGTGACGGTTCCGGTGCGGGCGGCTGTCACCGTCAACTCCCCTGGTCCGCTTGCTCGTACGTGATCAGGGGGGTGTTCGGCTGGTCGGGTGTGGCCTGGAGCAGCGCGACCACGCCCAGCGCGGCGCCCACGGCAAGGGCAGCGGCGAGCGCGACGGTCAGCGCGGCAGCGAGCAGTCTCGACATCGCAGGGTCAGCCTCTCTGTCCGGATTCGTCCGGAGATCATCCGGAGGTTTCCCCACCCCGGCGTCCCGTCCCTGCCTGTCACGCCCAGTCTCGACAAGCATTGACACCCCGTCAAGAGCCGCCTACGGTTCCCGGCCCAACCGCACGCGCCGATCCCTCCGCCGTGCCGGTCCTCTCGTACGTCGAGCCGTCCCAAGCCACTGGAGTGCCCGGATGCGCCGTACAACCTCTCCGTTTTCCCTGGTCCTGCTGGGTCTCGGCACGTTCCTGCTGGTGCTGGCCCCCCTGCTCGCCTGGTATGTGCAGCCGCGTGCCGCGGTGAATCCGATCGACATCGACACGACCGCCGTCTACACCGGCCGGGGCAGCGTCTTCGACACTGACCGGATCGAGACGGTTCCCGGCCGGAAGATCACCGTGACGCAGCGCGTCCGGGGCAATGTCGAGGACAGCGAACGCAGCGGCAAGGCCGTCTGGGACGTGATCACCTCGGTCGACACGGACAAGTCGCTGCCGGCCGCCGATCCGCACGACGCGCTGGACTTCAAGCCGCACCGCTGGGTGATGGACCGTAAGACCAACCGGCCGGTGCACTGCTGCGGGGAGAAGCCGTACATCGAGGGCGAGGCCTATCTGAAGTTCCCCTTCGACGTGCAGAAACGCTCGTACCAGTGGTGGGACAACACCCTCGGCGACACGGTCGTCCTGCACTACCGGGGCACCGAGAAGGTCCAGGGGTACACGGGCTACAAGTTCACCGGCTCGGTGCCCCCGACCAGGACCGGCACGCGCATGGTGCCCGGCAGCATCGTCGACCAGCCGGGCCGGCCGCAGGTGCTCGCCGAGGAGTGGTACTCCAACCACGGGTTCGAGCTGGTCGTCGACCAGGCCACCGGCCGCGTGATCTACGCGCAGACCGGCCCGAAGCGGACCCTGCGGGCGCCGGGCGGGAAGAAGGACGCGGCGGTGCTGCTGGACAGCCGGAAGGTCTCCTTCACGACCGCGACGCAGAAGGAAGCGGTGCGGCAGGCGAAGCGGGACAGCGACCAACTGCGGCTCGTGGGCGTGACGTTGCCGATCGGTGCGGCCGTGACCGGTTTTGTGCTCGTGGTGGTGGGTGGTGTTCTCGTGGCGCGTGGGCGGAAGGAGCCGGAGCAGCCCGTTCCGTCCGAAAAGCCCGGTACGCCCCAGCCCACCCTCACGATGTGATGTGACGTCAGCTCCAACAAAGCCCGAAATTGTCACGTCGGTGAGTAGCCGTGGCGATCGTCCGGGCGAAAACTGTCCAACCCCACCCGAGCACATCCCGTCCACACACCCCTCCCAGGAAGAGCTCAGGCCCCCCACAGGCAGACCTCTTCAAGACTCCCCTTCCCCTTCACGACTCCCCTTCCAAGACTCCCGTTCGGAACGAACCCCCCACGTTTTCCCACGTTGAGTTCCGCACCCCGAGACGAGTTGGAGCACCCATGCCCCAGCACGTACCGTCCCCGCTGCGCGCGTCCCACGGCGCGCAGCGACCCCTTCCGGCGCTCCCCCCACATCCGCGCCGGATCGTCTTCCTCGCCCATCGTGATCTGGACAACCCCTCGGCCGGCGGCTCCGAGCTGCTGGTCGACAAACTCGCCGACGGGCTGACCCGGCTGGGCCACCAGGTGACCCTGCTGTGCGGAGGCCCCGCGGCCTTCCGTGACTACCGGGTCGTGTCGGCGGGCGGCCCCTACGGGCACTATCTGCGCGCCCGTTCCGCCTTCGCCCGCCAGATCGGCGACTGCGATCTGCTGGTCGAGGTGTGCAACGGCATGCCGTATCTGGCGCCGCTGTGGCATCGCGGTCCCACGCTGTGCCTGGTCAACCACGTCCATACGGATCTGTGGAAGATGCGCTTCGGCGGGCCGCTGGCCCCGGCGGCGCGGATCGGCCGAAGACTCGAACACTGGGCGCTGACCGGCGCGCGGCAGGGAAGCCTGATGGTCGCCGTGTCCTCCTCGACGGCCCACGCGCTGCGGGCGATCGGGGTCGAGCGGGACCGGATCCGGGTCGTGCACAACGGGGTCGAGGAGCCGGGGCCGCGAGCCGAGCGCTCGGCGGAACCGTTGTTCGTCGCCGTCGGGCGGCTCGTCGAGTACAAGCGGATCGATCTGCTGCTGCGGTTGTGGGAGCGGGTGCGGCCGGTGACCGGCGGGCGGTTGGTGATCGTCGGGGACGGGCCGGAGCGCGAACGGCTGGAGCGGCTGGCCGGGCCCGGTGTGGAGTTCACCGGGTATGTCTCCGAGGCCGAGAAGCACCGGCTGCTGTGTGCGGCCTGGTTGTTGCTGCATCCCTCCGCCGTGGAGGGATGGGGGCTGGTCGTGACGGAGGCCGCGACACGGGAGACGCCGAGTGTGGCTTTCGATGTGCCCGGGCTCAAGGACTCCGTGGTCGATGGTGAGACCGGGGTGCTCGCGCGGGGTGAGTCGTCGTTCGCCGCGGCGTGGTGTGCGCTTGCCCTGGCCGGGCGGGAGCGGGAGTTGATGGGGAAGGCGGCTCGGGATCGGGCCGCGCAGTTTCGGTGGGATCGGACTGTGCGGCAGTTTCGGGTGGTGGCCGCGGAGGCGGTGAGGGGCTGGGGGCCGTGAGGCGGCTTGCGGTGCGTCGTGGCTGGCCGCGCCCACGCGGCGGAGCCGCACATGTCACAGCCCCGCGCCCCTATCGCAGCGACCCCTCGTTTCGAAGATCTGTTGCGCTGTTCCGTGCCTTTCTTCATGAGCAGGACGATCCCGAGTACTGCTACTCATTGCTCGCCCGGGATGCCGTCGATCAGGTCGAGGCCTACGACGGGCCCATCGCCGGGCGTACCGTCCTGGACATCGGTGGGGGCAGCGGGTACTTCACCGAGGAGTTCCGGCGGCGTGGTGCTCATGCCTATCTGTTCGAGCCGGACATGGCCGAGTTGGGCGAGAAGCCGCCCGATGGGGCGGTCGTCGCCGACGGATACCTGCTGCCCCTGCGGGACGGCATCGCCGACGTCACCTTCTCCTCCAACGTGCTGGAGCACGTGGCCGATCCGGAGACCTTCCTCAGTGAGCTGGCCCGGGTGACGCGCCCGGGCGGGCTGATCTATGTGTCGTTCACCAACTGGCTGTCGCCGTGGGGCGGGCACGAGTGGGCCCCGTGGCACTACTTCGGTGCCGAGCGGGCCCGGGCCCGCTATCTGCGGCGGACCGGCCGGCCCGCCAAGCACACGCTCGGCGAGAACCTGTTCGCGGTGCACATCGGCTCCACCCTGCGGCAGGTGCGTGCCCGCGACGACGTCACGGTCGTCTCGGCGCGCTCCCGCTACTGGCCCTTCCTCGCGGAGACCGTCGTCAAGGCGCCCGGGATCCGCGAGTTCGCCACCTGGAACCTCCTCCTCATTCTGCGGCGGTGCCCTTCATGACAACCACGGTCCAGGCTCCTCCACCGGCGGCCGTTCCCACGACCGCGAGCGCGGCGGGTCCCCCCGAGGGCCCGCGGTCGCGGCGCTGGCTGCTGGGTTTCTGGGCCGTGGTGTTCGTGTTGTTCCTGGTGGTGCAACCCGGGCGGCAGACCTTCGACACCAAGCTGGGCGTCACCGTCGATCCGGGGCAGTTCCTCGCCGACCTGGGCCAGTTGTGGCACGACCGGGCCGGGTTCGGCGGGATCCAGGACCAGTACGCCGGCTATCTGTGGCCGATGCTGCCGTTCTACTGGCTGTGCGACCTCGTCCACCTGCCGGTGTGGCTGGCGGAGCGGCTGTGGCTGTCGGTCGTCGTGTCCGTCGCCTTCTGGGGTGCGTTGCGGCTGGCCGAGCGGCTGCGGGTGGGCAGTGGGACGTCCCGGCTGCTGGGGGCCGTGGCGTACGCGCTGTGGCCGGTGTTCACGACGGTCATCGGGTCGACGTCGGCCGCCGCGCTGCCCGGCGCTTTCCTGCCGTGGGTGCTGCTGCCGCTGACCAACGAGCGGTACGCCGCAAGGGTCGCCGCGCTGCGCTCGGCGCTGCTCGTGCCGTTCATGGGCGGGGTGAACGCCTCGGCGACCCTGGCCTCGCTGCTGCCGGTCGGGCTGTATCTGCTGTCCCGGCCGCCCGGCCCCCGGCAGCGCAAGCTGATCGCCTGGTGGGCCCCGGCCGTGATCGTCGTGACGGCCTGGTGGTGGGTGCCGCTGCTGCTGCTCGGGGTCTACGGCGAGAACTTCCTCCCCTACATAGAGACTTCGCAGACGACCACGGACACCATGTCGGCGACCGAGGCGCTGCGCGGCGCCGGGAACTGGGTCGCCTATCTGCACTTCGGTGAGGCGTGGCTGCCCGCGGGGTGGGCCGTGGCCTCGTCGGTCGTCGTGATCGTGTGCTCGGCGCTGGCGGCCGGGCTGGGGCTCGCCGGACTCGCCCGGCGGGATGTGCCCGAGCGGCGGTGGCTCGTGCTGACCGTGCTGGTGGCGGCGCTGGTGCTGCTCGCCGGGTACGGCGGGGCGTTCGGGGCGCCGTTCCACGGGGTGGTGCAGGGCTGGCTGGACGGGTGGCTGTCGCCGTTCCGGAACATCTACAAGTTCCAGGCGGGGCTGGCGCTGGCGCTCGTGCTGGGCCTGGTCCACCTGGTGGGTGTGGCCGCCGAGCCGCGCGGGGCCCGCCAGGTGCGCGGCCGGCGCCTCGCCCCGCTGGTCGCGGCCGTGCTGATCCTGCCGGGGCTGCTGCTGCCGTACCTCAACGGCTCGATCCTCAACCCGGGTTCCTTCCAGAAGCTGCCCACCTACTGGCAGGCCACGGCCGACTGGCTGGAGAAGTACTCCCCGGACTCCCGTGCCCTGGTCGTCCCGGCGACCGCGCACGGCATGTACACCTGGGGCTCCCCCATCGACCAGCCGCTCGACGTGCTCGCCGAGTCGCGCTGGGCACAGCGCGACTACGTCCCGTTCGGCACGCCCGGCAACCGGCGCGCGATGGACGCCGTCGAGCAGGCGCTGCTGACGGGAGGCGAAGTCCCCGGTCTCGCCGACTACTTGAGCCGGGCGGGGCTGTACTACGTCGTCGTACGCAACGATCTCGATCCCGACCAGATCGGCGCGGTGCCGACCGCGACGGTCAAGCGGACGCTGGAGCAGTCCGGGTACGAGCGGGTGACGGGGCTCGGTCCTGTGATGACCGGCGGGCGGATCGCGCAGGACGCCCCGCTCCAGGTCGAGGGCCTGTACGCGCGGCAGCGGGCGGTCGAGATCTACCGGCCGACCGGGGACGACGTGCTCCGGCCCGGGCAGGCCGGGCTCACCCCGGTCTCCGACACGGCCGTGGTGTCCGGCGGCCCGGAGGCGCTGCTGCCGCTGGCGTCCCGGCTGCGCGGGCGGGCGGCCGTCCTGACCGGCGACAACCATCCCGGGCTCGGCACCCCCGCCGTGCAGGTCGTGGGCGATGGGATGCGGCGCGCCGACACCCGGTTCGGCCTGGTCAACGCCGGTACGTCGTACACGTACACGCGGGACGAGCGCAACGCGCCCGACGCCCAGCAGGACCCGGGCGAAAAGCCGCGGCAGATCCTGCCCGCCGAGGGCACCGACCACCAGACCGTGGCCGAACTGCGCGGCGCCGAGTCGGTGACGGCGTCCTCGTACGGCAACTGGCTCTTCCACCTGCCGCAGTACGACCCGGTGAACGCCTTCGACGGCAACCCGGACACCGCGTGGGCGGAGGGCGCGCCGGACACCCCGGACGGCCAGTGGTTGCGCGTCGGCTTCACCGGCCCCTACGACATGCCGTCCTCCTTCAAGGTCACGCCGTTGCCGCAGGAGAGCGTGCGCGCGGCGGCCACGAAGGTACGGGTGGAGACCGAGAAGGGCTCGAAGACCAGCTTCCTCCAGCCGAACGGAAAGACACAGCGGATCAAGGCGCCCGAGGGCACGAGCCGGTGGATGAAGCTGACGATCGTGGACTCGGTGGAGCGCCGGGCCGGTCTGACGGGCGCGGGCTTCTCCGAGATCGACCTGCCGGACATCCAGGTGACCCGGCTGCTGAAGCTGCCGAGCGACGCGGACAACGCCACCGCGCCCGCCACCCTGGTCTCCCTGCACCGCGCCGCCGACCCGACGGGCCTGTCCGCGACCGGCACGGAGGCCGGACTGCACCGCCGCTTCACGACACCGGCCGCCGGAACCTACGAGGTGAAGGCGAACGCGGTGCCGGTGCCGGGCGAGGAACTCGACCGGCTGCTCTACGAGGTCGCGCCCGAGCAGCAGACCCGGATCGTCGCCACCGCCGACTCCACGGCGAGCCTCGGCGCGGGCCTGACGGCACGCAACCTCACCGACGGCGACCTGACGACGGCGTGGATCGCGGGCGACCGGCCGACGATCCACCTGAGCTGGGAGGGCAAGCAGGCGGTCGGCGAAGTCGTCCTGGCCCCCGCGGGCGGCCTGTCCACCCGTGCCTCCCAGGTGCACATCAGCTCCCCCGACGGCGCGACGATCGCCGGAGTCGACGAGAACGGCTGGGTCCGCTTCCCGCCGATCACCACGGACCGGCTCGACATCACGGTCACCGAGACCGCCCCGCTGACCCTGCACAACCCGGTCGCCGACGAGGACCTGCGCCTCCCGGTGGGCCTGACGGAGGCCTACGTCCCGGCCCTCGACCAGTACCGCACCCCGCAGCCGGACGGCACCCGGAAGTTCTCCCTGCCGTGCGGCAAGGGCCCGGACGTGGCGCTGGACAGCGAGCTGTACCGGACAAGCGTGAAGGGAACGGTGCGGGACCTGGTGGAGCGGCGGGGCGTCGAGGTGACGCTCTGCCAGGAGGGCCGGGGCGACTCGGAGGTGCGGCTCCCCGCCGGCGAACACCGGCTGGAGGGCGGCGACGCGGGCCCGCTCGCGCTCACGGACGTGACCCTGACCCGCGGGACGGTCCCGGAGGCAGCGGCGGCCGGGCGTGAGCTGAAGGTCCGGGACTGGCTGGGCGACCGGCGCGAGGTGACGGCCGGCTCGGGCGCCGCCTCGTACCTCACGACGTACGAGAACTTCAACGACGGCTGGAAGGCCACCCTCGACGGCAAGGAGCTGACCCCGGTACGGCTGGACGGCTGGCAGCAGGGCTGGCGGATCCCGGCCGGGGCGGGCGGCGCGGTCAAGCTGTCGTACGAACCGGCCACCACGTACGACGCCGGGCTGATCGGCAGCGGCGCCGGTATCGCGGTCCTGCTGGGCCTCGCCCTGTGGCGCCGCCGCGCCCCCAACCCCGACGCGCCTCAGCCGGTTCCGCCGCTGCCCGGGCTGTGGCTCGGCACGGTGGCGCTGACGCTGGTCGGAGTGGTGATCGCGGGCTGGTTCGCGCTGCTGGTCCCGGCGCTGGCGCTGCTGGCCTCGCGGCGGCACGCCCTGCTGGTGCCGATCGCGTTCACCGCGCTGGCGGGAGCGGGTGTCGTCGCCGCGATCGGGGCCGGGGAGCCGGTGGGGGCGGGCACGGGTGCGTTCGGCCATGTGGCCCAACTGCTGGCGTTGGTCGGCCTGTTCGCGGGCCTGGTGAGCCTGCGCGAGCCCGACCCGGAGAGGACCGAGCCCGCATGACCCCTCCGACCCGCATCCCGTTCCCGGTGGTGGACGAGGTGTCCCGGCACTGCCTCCAGGAGGAGGAACCGGAAACGGTCCACATCGAGGTCCACCTCCCGGGCCCCCTGGAACCCGCCCGCCTGCGCAAGGCCTTCACGGAGGCCCTGCACCGGCATCCCCGGATCCTGATGCGGGAGGCAGGGGGGCCGTGGTTCCGCCGCCGCTACGAGTGGGAGCTGACGGGCGAGCCGGACACGGAGGTGGTGACCTTCACACCCACGGGCCCGAGGGCGTTGCAGGACGCCAGGACGAGGGCGCTCGCCGAGGCACCGCCCCTGTCGATGTCGCCGCCGATACGGCTGGAGGTCGTGGGATCGGTCCTCCTCCTCACCATCAACCACACCGCCCTCGACGGCCCGGCCTGTCTCCGCATACTCGCCACCGCGGCCGAGCTCTACGGCGGCAGGGACAACAACCCCGCCGCACCTCCCACCCGCCCCGCAGAACCCGGAAAGGAGCCCCCGGACACCCCCACCACCTGGTCACCCCCCGCCCGGGTGGCGCAAGGCACGCCCGACCCCTCCCCCGGCAACGGCATGCTCGTCACCGAACTCCCCCTCCCGCACCGCCCCAAGGGCTCCCCCTACACCGTCAACGACCAGCTCATGGTGACCACGGCCCTGACCATCGCCCACTGGAACAGGGAACACGGCGCCCGCCCCCGCCCCCTGCGCATCACCATGCCCGTGGACGACCGCCCCCGTGACGCGACGATGCCCATCGGCAACGGCACCCGCCTGGTCGAAGTACCGTTCGCACCAGCAGAGTTGAAGACCGAGATGCCCACCCTGCTCCGCCGCACCGCGGAGCGCACCCGGGCGCTGAAAGCCCTGTCCCGCCCCCAACTGGGCCACGGGGCCGCACTCCTCACCACCCCCTGGGCCCCGGTCGCCGCCCGTGCCGCCCTCACCCGCGGTCTGCGCAGGGCCGCCGCGCCGTGGACGTCGACGACCCTGCTCAGCAACATCGGCCGTATCCCGTACCCGCTGGACTTCGGCGAGGAGGCGGGCCGCGCGCACGCGGTCTGGTTCTCCGCCCCGGCCCGGATGCCGCGCGGCCTGACCGTCACCACCGCCTCCACCGCCGGCCGTCTCCACCTCGCCCTGCGCTGGTCCCGGGCGCTGCTCAGCCACGGCGACGGCGCCCACCTCCGCGACCTCTTCGAGCACTACCTGCACACCACGGAGGTCGCCCCATGACAGGACCGGCAACGACCGCCGACCAGCGGCGCCCGCCCCGCGACCTGCGCGACTTCTACGAGAACCCCGCCGTCCCGGTGGCGTCCGGCACCCCCCGCAGCCTCCGCCAGGCCCGCATGCTGGCCCGGGCCGTCGGACCGGCCGCCGACCGCCCCCGCACGGTCCTCGACATCGGCTGCGGCGACGGCACCGCCGCCGCCACCGCCGCGCCCCTCCTGCCCGGCCACCGCGTCATCGGCGTCGACTGGTCCCAGGACGCCCTCAGACGCGCCCGCACCCGCATCCCGTACGCGGTGCGCGGTGAACTCACCGGCGGCGGGCTGCCGTTCGCCTCCGAGTCGGCCGACGCGGTGCTGTTCAGCGAGGTGATCGAGCACCTCGTCGATCCGGACGCCGCGCTCGACGAGATCCGCAGGATCCTGCGGCCCGGCGGGCATCTCATGCTGTCCACCCCGAACCTGGCGGCCTGGTACAACCGCGTCCTGCTGCTCGCCGGCGTGCAGCCGGTCTTCTCGGAGGTCAGCCTGCGCGGCATCCACGGCCGCCCGGGTAAAGAGGTCGTGGGACACCTGCGCCTCTACACCGCCCGCGCGCTCAGGGAGTTCGTCGCCGCGTCCGGATTCACGGTCGTAGGGCTCGAAGGCGCTCCCTTCCACGGCGTACCGCGCCCGCTGCGCCCGCTGGACCGGCTCGTCTGCGCCCGGCCGCAGTTGGCGTCGATCCTGCTGCTGCACGCCAGGAGGACGTAGCCCATGTGGTGGGGAGTGGCCGCGGCCCTGCTGGCGAACGTCCTGTACAGCACCGGATTCGTCCTGGAGAAACGCGCGCTCGCCGCCCTGCCCGAAGTGACGATCCGGCAGCCCGCCCGGCTGCTGCGCCTGGTGCTCGGCAGCCCGCTGTGGATCGGCGGTTCGCTCTCGCTCGCGGCCGGGTTCGCCGCCCAGCTCGCCGTGTACCGGACGCTGCCGATCGCCGCCGCGCAGGGCATCTTCGTCTCCGGCCTGGTGCTGCTCGTGCTGCTGTCGGCCCGGCTGCTCGGCGAGGAGACGACCGGCCGGGAGCGGTACGCCCTGGGCGCGATCCTGCTCGCGCTGCTGATGGTGGTGCTGTCTTTGCGCGAAGGCTCGGACTCCGTCAGCCAGGACGCGCCCTACCCGCTGATCCTGCTGGTCTGCGTGCCGTCGCTGGCAGCCGGGGTGTGGCTGTACGGCTCCGCCGAGCGCCGCGCCCGCAACCGGCACCGGCGCCCGACGACCGGCGTCGAGTACGGCGTGGCCGTCGGCCTGCTGTACGGCGTCAGCTCGCTGGCCATCAAGGGGGTGTCGAGCCGGCTGACGACCAGCGGGATCGGCGGCGCCGTCCTGGATCTGCTGGCCTCCCCGTATCCGTATCTGCTGCTGTTCACCGGCGTGTTCGGCCTGGTGATGTCGCAGGCCGCGCTGCAGCGCTGCCGGGCCTCGCTGATCGTGCCGGTGTGCACGACCGTGACCTGCCTGTTCACCGCGGTGCTCGGCACGCTGTCGTTCGGCGAGGCGCTGCCGGACGATCCGCTGCGGCTCGCGCTGCGGGTGGCGGGCACGACCCTGGCCGTCGCCGTACTGCTGACCATGCCCAAACACGACTCCGCTCCCCAGGAGCCCGCCCCAGCCAAGGAGTTGGCATCACCGTGAAGCCCGACGACCCGCTGCTGAAGATCCTGGCGTGCCCGCTCGACAAGGGCCCGCTGCATCTGCTGGCCGAGGAGGCCGAGCAGGAGGAGGCCCTGTACAACCCACGGCTGCGCCGCCGCTATCCGATCCTCGACGGCATTCCGCAACTGCTGCCGTCCTCGGGCGAGCAGGTGCCGGACGACGAGCACGAGGAACTCCTGAAGAGGATGTCGCCGTGACCAGCCTGGCCGCCCGTGTCGCTCCCCTTCTGCCCACCCGACTGGTGGCCGCGACGGCCCGGGCCCTGTATCCCCGGTTCGAACCGGAGCTGGCCCGGCTCGCCGAGCTGTGCCCGCCGGGCTGCGGTACGGCGGTGGACGTCGGCGGCTGGTACGGCCCCTGGACGCACCGCCTGTCCGGCCGCGCCGAGCAGGTGGTGACGATCGAGCCGGTGCCGCATCTGGCCCGGCTGCTGGCCGCCGCGGTCCCGCCGAACGTCCGGGTGGTCCGGGCGGCGGCCTCGGACCGCCCGGGCCTCGCCCGCCTGTGGCTGCCGTCGGACGACTCGGGCGACCGGGGCGTGTCCTCGCTGGTCCGCCGTGACATCCACGGCCGTGCGCTGGACGTCCCCTGCGTCACGCTGGACGATCTGGGGCTGCGCGACGTCGGCTTCATCAAGATCGACGTGGACGGCAACGAGCCGGCGGTCCTGCGCGGGGCGACGGGTCTGCTGGCCCGCGACCGCCCGGCCCTGTTCGTGGAGCTGGAGTCCCGCATCCAGCCGATCGCCCCGGTGGTGACCTATCTGGCCCTGCTGGGCTACGACGGCTGGGTGCTGCCGGGCGACACCTGGGTGCCACTGGCCGAGTTCCCGCTGGAGGACCATCAGGCCGACGCCTCCTACGTCGTCTCCCACGGCCTGCTCCGCCGCGTCCTGCCCTCCCCCCTGCTCAGGGGCCCGCGCTACGTCAACTCGGTGCTGTTCCTGCCCGACGGCCGGCGCCCCGGCCGGGCCCCGGTGGGCGACGATGGTTCCCATGCCTTCCGGAAAGCGCCCCGCTAGCCCCTTCACCCCGCTCGATTTCCAGCTGGTGCTGCTGCGCCGCATGGCCGACCACAATCCCGGCCCGGTGGAGGACGCCCGGCACGAGCTGGGAGTCTCCCTCGCGGACATGCGCGAGGCGAACAAGCGCTGGCAGGCGATGATCCGCTCCCCGCGCCCGGCCCTGTCCCGCTATCGCTCGGTCCTCGGCGCCCCGGAGTCCCGTACGCCCCGCCGCATCGGCGACCTCGACTGCGAGGCGTGGCTGTGGCCCGTCCCGCTCTGGCCCGCCCTGCGCTTCGAGGTCCTCACCGCTCCGAACGGCGCCGTGTGGAACGAGTGGCTGGTCCGCGCCCCGGGCGCCGAGGGCCCCGGGCTGCGCACCCTCGACGATCTCGCCCCCTGGTCCTGCACGGTGGACGAGGCGGCCCGGGCCTTCGCCCCGGCCCGTCCCCTGGAGGGCACTGCACCGACCCGGTGGGGGCTGGCGTTCACGGCCCCGGACGGGGCGGGGGCGCGGTGGGAGGTCGTCGCGGAGTTCACCTGGGGGCTGCTGCAGCGGGTGGCCGTCACCGGCCGTCAGGACTGAGGGGCTCCGGGCCGGTCGAGGACGGGGAGGCACCTTTCGCGGGCACGCACCGCCACGCGAGGGCCGCCGCGGCCAGATAGGCCAGCGCGCCGATGAACATGCTGGTCCGGATCCCGGTGCCGTAGTCGCCGGCCGAGGCGAGCAGGCTGCCGCCCAGTGCCACGCCGGTGGCGCTGCCGACCTGGCGGGTGGTGTTGAACAGGGCGGAGGCGGCCCCCGAGTACGCCTCGGGGGCGGCGCCCATCACGGTGGCGGTCGAGCCGGTGAGGGCGAAGGACGTACCGAATCCGGCGGCCATCATCGGGAGCACCAGCAGCGCGTAGGCGGGGTCGGCGCCCGCCGCGGCCCAGCCGGCCAGCCCGAGTGCGGCCAGGAGCATCCCGGAGACCACCAGCGGACGATCGCCGGTGCGGCGGGACAGCCGGCCCGACAGGACGGAGGCGAACATGGTCATCGCCACCGCCGGGAACAGCGCGAGACCGGTGCCGAGGGCGCTGTAGCCGCGCTGGTGCTGAAACTCCAGGCTGGCGGTGAACACCATGCCGTAGAAGCCGAAGTTGAACAGCAGGCCGATGACCGCCCCGCCGCTCATGGCGCGGGAGCGCAGCAGGCCCAGCGGCAGCACCGGGGAGCGGGCCAGCCGCTCGCGCAGCGCGAAGGCCGCGGCGGCCAGTACGGCCAGGCCGAGCCCGGCGAGCACGGCCGGGTCGGACCAGCCACGCCGTCCGGCCTCGTTGAGGGCCGCCGTCAGCAGCGCCACCGCCGCCACGACCGCGACCTGAGCCGGCCAGTCCAGGGCCCGGTCGGCGCGCCGGGGCGAGCGGCCGACGTGCCGCAGGGTCAGCGCCACGCAGGCCACGCCGACGGGCAGGTTGATGAGGAACACCCAGCGCCAGCCCACCGTGGAGACGAGCAGCCCGCCCAGCAGCGGCCCGGCGGAGGCCGCGATGCCCGCCATCGAACCCCACAGCCCGAAGGCCCGCGCGCGTACGGCCTTCTCCGGATAGGCCTGCTGGAGCAGGGCCAGAGACCCGGGCACGATCAGCGCCGCCCCGAGCCCCTCCACCAGCCGGGCCACCACCAGGAACGGGGCGCTCGGCGCCAGCGCGCACGCGGCCGAGGACACGGTGAACACCGCCACGCCCGTGCAGAACACCCGCCGGTTGCCCAGCCGGTCCCCCAGCGCACCGCCGGTCAGCAGGAACCCGGCGAAGACCAGGGTGTATCCGTCGGTGATCCACTGGATGCCGGTCAGCGAGGCCGACAGCTCCCGCCCGATCACCGGCACGGCGACGTTGATGACCGTCACGTCCAGGATCACCATGAAGTACCCGGCACACACCGCCAGCAGCGGTGCCCAGGACCGTCGCTCGGAGGGCATGGCCCTACAGGTACACCAAAAGCCTCACAAAGGGACGCATGCCCCACGCGCTGCGGTCAGCCGGCGGCGGCGAGAACCGCCTCCACCACCCTCGGCACGGAATCCGGGTGCAGGAACAGGAACAGATTCGGCTCGATCAGCTCCAGTTCCATCACGCACGGCTCCCCGTCCGGCCCGGTGACGAGGTCCACGCGCGCGTACAGCAGCTCCTGATCACCGGGCACGGCGGCCAGGGCCCGCTCGGCGACGGCCAGTTCGGCGGGGGTCGGCTCCCAGGGCCGAGGATCCGGGTGGGCGATCTTGTCGGCGTCGTACGGGGTGCCCGGCGCGAGGACGGCGCCCTTGCGGCTGGCGTGCAGCAGACGGCCGCCGTAGAACTGCAGGGCCCGCTCGCCGTGGGTGTCGATGCTGGTCAGATAGGGCTGGAGCATGACGGTGAAGCCCTCGGCGTGCATCCGCTCGACCTGGCTCAGGGCGGCGTCCCGCTCTCCGGCCGGGTAGCGGGCGGCGTACCGGGCGCCGGCGCCGGAGGTGGGCTTCACGACGTACTCGTGGTCGTCGGGCAGGTCGACGGGGTCGCCGGGCGCGAAGTAGCGGGTGGGCACGGCGGGCACCCCGGCCTCCGCGAGCATGCCCAGGTACCTCTTGTCGGCGTTCCACCGCACGATGTCCACCGGGTTGGCGAGCCGCGTCACCTTCCCGCACCGCTCGGCCCACGCCGTGAACTCCTCGGCCCGCCAGCTGTAGTCCCAGGTGGACCGTATGACGACGAGGTCGAACCCGGCCCAGTCGACGTCGGGGTCGTCCCAGAAGACGACGGCGGGCTCGGCCCCGGCCTCCCGCAGCGCGGCCGCCAGCACCGGCAGGTCCTGGTCCTTGCTCACCTCGCCGCCGGGGTCGTAGGTGACGAGCGCGATGCGCGGGGTGCCGGCCACGGCGACTCCATTTTCGTACGGACGATCGAAACCCATTCCGGCGCAGGCTACAACGTCAGCTGTGTGGTGGCGGACGTGGTGGAGCGGCCGGCCACCTGGCCCCGGGCTGCTACTCCTCTTCTCCCGGCTCCCAGTCCAGCAGCCGCACCTTCGCCACCGTGCGGACATGGCGGCGCATGGCCGTGGCCGCCCGGCGGGGTTCCCCGTCGGCGATCGCGTCGAGGATGGCCTGGTGCTGGGAGAGGGAACGGGACGGGCGGCCGGGCTGGCGCAGCGACTCGGTGCGGCTCTCGGCGATCTGCTCGGCGATGGAGCGCATGAATTCGGCGAGCAGACTGCTGTGGGCCGCCGCCGTCACGGCCGCGTGGAACAGGCGGTCGCCCTCCACGCCGTGACCGTCCGCCTCGATCTCCTCCGTCATGTGCGAGAGCGCCGAGCGCATCGCCGCCAGGTCGTCCTCCGTGCGCCGCTCGGCGGCCAGTTCGGCGAGCTTCGTCTCCAGCGCCTCCCGGGCCTCCAGGACATCCGGGAGGCGCCTGCGGCGTTCGACCATCCGCTCCACGGGCTCGGTGTCGAGACTGTCCCGCACGAGGTACGTACCGCCCCCGTGCCGGGCTTCCACCAGGCCCTGGACCTCCAGCACCACGATCGCCTGCTTCACCGAGGCCCGGCTGACTCCGAGCCGCTGGGCGAGATCACGCTCGGGCGGCAGCCGGTCGCCGGCGCGCAGCCCGCCCTCGGCGACGTACTGGCGCAGCCGCTCCAGCACCTGCTCGTAGAGGCGCTGTTTCATCATGGGGCGCAGGGCGTCGGTCACGGAGTCCCCCTCTCGCCGGGAGCGTAGCACCGGGCCGTGTCCCATTCGCCCGCCCAGTGGCCAAGTGGCTGAACCAATTCTCGCGCGACCCCTTGACGGGCGCCCGGGCCGCACCCACGCTTTCAGCCAACGCACCCCAAGTGGCTCAGCCACTCGGCCACTCCCAGGTGCTTCCAGCCGCTCCGGGGCCCAACGACGGGAGCCCGTATGTCCCCCGAACTCATCTCGATCCTCGTCCTCGTCGTGGTGTTCGTCATCGCCACCACCCGTTCCGTCAACATGGGCGCGCTCGCCTTCGCCGCGGCCTTCGGGGTCGGCGGGCTCGTCGCCGACCTCGACGCGGACGGCATCTTCGCCGGCTTCCCCGGTGACCTGTTCGTCGTCCTGGTCGGCGTCACGTACCTCTTCGCGATCGCCCGCGCCAACGGCACCACCGACTGGCTGGTGCACGCCGCCGTGCGGCTCGTGCGGGGGCGGGTGGCGCTCATCCCCTGGGTGATGTTCGCGCTGACCGGCGCGCTCACGGCGATCGGCGCGGTCAGCCCGGCCGCGGTCGCGATCGTCGCCCCGATCGCCCTGAGCTTCGCCACGCGCCACGGGATCAGCCCGCTCCTGATGGGCGCGATGGTCGTACACGGCGCCCAGGCCGGCGGCTTCTCCCCGATCAGCATCTACGGCTCGATCGTCAACGGCCTCGTGGAACGCGAGAACCTCCCCGGCAACGAACTCGTCCTCTTCCTGGCCTCCCTGACGGCGAACCTCGTGATCGCCGGTGTGGTGTTCGTCGTCTGCGGGGGCCTCAAGCTGTGGGCCCAGGGCGCGGTGGACGAATCCGGCGATCCCGCCGAAGCCACTCCCACCTTGAGCCCGGAAGAAACCACCCTCACCCCACCCCGCACAGCCACCCTCACCTCCCTCCTCGCCCTGGTCGTCGCCGTCCTCGTCTTCGACCTCGACGCAGGCCTCACGGCCATCACCCTCGCCGTGGTCCTCAGCACGCTGTGGCCCGAAGACAGCCGCAAGGCAGTGGGCGAGATCGCCTGGCCCACCGTCCTCCTCATCTGCGGCGTCCTCACCTACGTAGGCGTCCTCGAGGAGATGGGCACCATCACCTGGGCCGGCGAGGGCGTGGGCGGCATCGGCATCCCCCTCCTCGCCGCCCTTCTGCTCTGCTACATCGGCGCACTGGTCTCCGCCTTCGCCTCCTCCGTGGGAATCATGGGCGCACTGATCCCTCTGGCCGTCCCCTTCCTGGAACAGGGCGAGATCGGCGCGATCGGCATGGTCGCCGCACTGGCCGTATCGGCGACGGTCGTGGACGTCAGCCCGTTCTCCACGAACGGCGCCCTGGTCCTGGCCGCCGCGCCGGACGTCGACCGCGAGCGTTTCTTCCGGCAGCTGATGGTGTACGGAGGAATCGTGGTTGCGGTGGTACCGGCGGCGGCATGGCTGGTGATGGTCGTCCCCGGCTGGGGATGACCGGCCGATTCCCCGTCGAACAGGCAGAACGCACAGAACAGCCAGGCACAACACCTAAGGAGACGGACGCGTGACCCCTCTCTTCCCGGCCCTGACCGAAGCCCCGGCCGACCGGCCCGCTCTCCGGTTCGGCGAGCGCTCGCTGACGTACGGAGAACTCGCCGCCGCGGCCGGCGCCCTCGCCGGACGGATCGCCGAGGCCAGGCGGGTCGCCGTCTGGGCGACGCCCACGATGGAGACCGCCGTCGCCGTCGTCGCCGCCCTGCTGGCCGGCATCCCCGCCGTACCGCTCAACCCCAAGTCGGGCGAGAAGGAACTCGGCCACATCCTGTCGGACAGCGCCCCCGACCTGGTACTCACGTCCCCCGAGGACCAGCTCCCCTCCCCGGTACGGGATCTGCCCCGCCTCGACGTCGACGCACACGGCACCGGCCCCGCCGCCCCCGAGGAGCACGCCGACGACACCGCCCCGGCCCTGATCGTCTACACCTCCGGCACCACCGGCCCGCCCAAGGGCGCCGTCATCCCGCGCCGGGCGATCTCCTCGACGCTGGACGCGCTGGCCGACGCCTGGCAGTGGAGCGGCGACGACGTCCTCGTCCACGGACTGCCGCTGTTCCACGTACACGGCCTGGTCCTGGGCACGCTCGGCCCGCTGCGGCGCGGCGGGTCGGTCCGGCACCTGGGCCGGTTCAGCACCCAGGGTGTGGCCCGCGAGCTGGCCGGCGGCGCGACCATGCTGTTCGGCGTGCCGACGATGTACCACCGGATCGCCGAGGCGGTGACCAGTGACCCGGATCTGGTGAAGGCGCTGACGGGGGCGCGGCTGCTGGTCTCCGGTTCGGCCGCGCTGCCCGTGCACGACCACGGGCGGATCGCGACGGCGACGGGGCGGCGGGTGATCGAGCGCTACGGCATGACGGAGACGCTGATGAACACCAGCGTCCGCGCCGACGGCGAGGCCCGCCCCGGCACGGTCGGCGTGCCGCTGCCGGGCGTGGAGCTGCGGCTGGTCGAGGAGGACGGCTCGGAGGTCGGCGCGTACGACGGGGAGACCGTCGGCGAGATCCAGGTGCGCGGCCCGAACCTGTTCACCGAGTACCTCAACCGGCCCGACGCCACCGCCGCCGCCTTCACCGCCGACGGCTGGTTCCGCACCGGCGACATGGCGGTGCGCGACCCCGACGGCTATGTGCGGATCGTCGGCCGCAAGGCCACCGACCTGATCAAGAGCGGCGGTTACAAGATCGGGGCCGGCGAGATCGAGAACGCGCTCCTCGAACACCCCGGGGTGCGGGAGGCCGCGGTGACCGGGGAGCCGGACCCCGACCTGGGCGAGCGGATCGTGGCGTGGATCGTGCCCGCGGATCCCCAGTCACCGCCCGCACTGGCGGAGTTGGCCGATCACGTGGCCCGGCGTCTCGCACCGCACAAGCGCCCTCGGGTCGTCCACCACCTGAACGCGCTGCCCCGCAACGACATGGGGAAGATCATGAAGCGGGCGCTGACCCATGAGTGACCGGCACTCGGCTCGCGAGATCGTCGCCCTGGTCGCCGACGACTCCACCTTCGCCGAACTCCCCGCCTCCATAAGGGACCCCAGGCCCGACGGTCCGCTCGCGTGGCCGGGCTACGACGCCTTGCGCGCCCGTGCCGCCGAACGCACCGGCGAGCGGGAGTCCGTGGTCTGCGGCACCGCCCGGATCGGCGGTGCCCGGGCCGTGCTGATCGCCTTCGAGTTCGGCTTCCTCGGCGGCTCCCTGGGGCAGCGCACCGGCGACCTGCTGGAGGCGGCGTACGTGTACGCCCGTGAGCACCGTCTCCCGGTCGTGCCGCTGGTCGCGACCGGCGGCAGCCGGATGCAGGAGGGCATGCTCGCGCTGACCCAGCTCCAGCGGGTGGCCCGCCAGTCGGCGCTCACCAGGGAGGCCGGGCTGGCCCAGGTCGCCGTGGTGCGCGACCCGACGACCGGGGGCGGCTGGGCCACCCTCGGCGCGGGCGCGGACGTGGTCCTCGCGCTGCCCGGGGCGCAGATCGGCTTCGCCGGCTCCCGGGTGCGGCCGGCGGACGCGGACCCGGCGGCGTACACGGCCGAGGCGCAGTTCGCGGCGGGGGCGGTGGACGCGGTCGTACGGCCGGAGGAACTGCGCGAGGCGCTGGGGCGGTGGCTGCCGCTGCTGACGTCCCCGTCCGGCACGCCCGCCCCGCCGCCGGAACCGCTCGGCGACAGCGCGGGCCTGCCCGGCACCGGCTGGGACGCCGTACGGCGGGCCCGCTCGCCGCGGCGCCCGCGCGCCGCCGCCTATCTGGACGCCTACTTCACCCACCGGGTCGCGATCAGCGGCGACCGCTGCGGCGGCACCGACCCGGACGGCATGCTGTGCGGGTTCGGTGAACACCAGGGCCGTACGGTCGCGTACGCGGCGCAGACCGGGTCCGCGACCCGTCCCGCCGGCTATCGCACCGCCGCCCGGCTGATCCGGCTCGCGGACCGGCTCGGCATCCCGGTGCTGACCCTCGTCGACACTCCGGGCGCCGCCAACGACGCGGAGGCGGAGCGGCAGGGCGCGGGCGCGGCGATCGCCGACCTGTTCGTGGCGGTGGCGGGCGCCCGTACGCCGGTGACGACGCTGGTGATCGGCGAGGGCGGCTCCGGCGGTGCGCTGGCCCTGGCCGCGCCCGGCAACACCTGGGCCACGCCTGACAGTTACTTCTCGGTGATCGCCCCGGAGCTGGCCGCGGCCATCCTCAAGCGGCCGCCGCGCGAGGTGGAGCCGACGGCGGACCGGCTCCGCATCCGGCCGCAGGATCTGGTGGAGCTGGGGGTGATCCGGGGGACGGTGGGTCCGTAGGCGCGCGGTGGGTCCGTGAGTCCGGTGGATGCCCCCACGCGACATCAAGTACCTTCCGTAACAATGGAAATGCTCAGTGCAGTGGGACGACGGGGGTTCCGTGGACGGGTTGGTCGAATTCAGGACCGGTGACGGTGCCGTGGTCGCGGTCGAGGGGCTGGAGGAGCCGTCCGGCTCCCGCCTGGTCTCCCGCGGCGACGGTGCGGTCCAGGCGACCCGTACCTTCGAGGGCGCCCTGGACGGGGTGCGCGCCGCCGCCGAGTCCGCGCTGCGCGTCTTCCGGGACGGCTCGCTGAAGCCCGACGGTGTGGAGATCGAGTTCGGGGTGAAACTGTCCGCCGAGGCGGGCGCGTTCATCGCCAAGGGGACCGCCGAGGGCCATCTGGTGGTGAAGCTGTCCTGGTCCCCGTCCGCTCCGGAGGCCGGCGCTCGGGAGGCCGGCGCTCGGGAGGCCGGCGCCACCTCATGAACAGTGTGGTGAACAGCGCCGAGTGGCACGCCCGGATCGAATTACGCGGCCAGGTGGCCGGAGCGGGCTTTCTTGTCACCCCCAGCACGGTGCTGACCTGCGCCCATGTCGTGCGGGACGGCGACGGCCTGACGGTGACCTTCACGGAGCTGCCCGGCTCCCCCGCCGTGCCCGCCCGGGTCGTCGCGCACGGCGGCTGGACCGGCGCCGGCACCGACCTCGGTGACCTGGCCGTGCTGGAACTGGACCGGGAGATGCCCATCGCCCCGGCCGCGCTGGCGCCCGTCGACGCCGCGCACGGCACGAGCCCCCGCAAGCTGGTCGTCTACGGCTTCCCGGTCGGCTTCGACGAGGGCACCCTCGCCGAGTACCGCGTCACCGCACCGCAGTTGATCAAACGGGAGTGGCTCCAGCTGGAGGCCTGGTACCAGGGAGGCCAGACCCTGGCCCCCGGCTTCAGCGGGGCGGCCGTCACCCTGGCCGAGACCGGCGAGGTCGTCGGCATGGTCACGGCGGCGGCCGGCAGCCGGGACGTGCGCAACGGCCGGATGATGCCCACCCAGGTCATGGCCCGCTACTGGCCCGGCCTGCAGAGCCTCGTCCCCACCTCGGACCACGCCGGCGCCGACCGGGCCCGGCTGCGCGCCCTGGTCGAGAAGGCGGCCCGGGCGGGCGTGGACTGCGACCCGGCCCGGCTCTACTCCTCGGCCGCCGACCCGTTCGATCCGCCGCCGCCCGAGGAAGGCTTCGACTCACTGTGGTCGGCGGCCCTGTTCGTGCTGTGCGAACTCGACGGGCCGGGCGCCGCGCGGACCGTGTCCCGGTTCGCCGACCGGCTCGAAGCCCTGTTGCACACCCCGGCCGTGGAGCCGTCGGCGCCCGACTGGTCGCCCATCCTCGTCGAACTGGGGCACAGCGGAGCGGGCGACGGCCTGGTCCGGGTCGAGGTGTCCGCGTACAGCGAGGGGCGACGGCACCCGGTGGACTCCGGCACGGTCGAACAGCACCGGCTGCACGCCTATGTGCGGGACCGGATCGAGGCGGCCTTCCGGTACCTGACGCCCGGCGCCGACGAACTCGTCGCGTTCGCGCTGCCCCGGGACTGGCTGGACTGGCCCGTCGACCTCTGGGAGAGCGCCCCCGACGACGCGACGCCCCTCGGCTGCGTCTACCCGCTGGTCGTCACCGACCACGCCCGGCGCAAGGCCAGTACCCGGCATGTCCTGACCCGGGCGTGGAAGCGCCTGGACGCCCTGCCGGGCGCGCGGATGCACCGGGTGGAGTGCGGCGTCCCGGAGGAACCCGGGCGGCTGCGGATGCGGATGCGGCGGCCCGACGCCTGCCTCGCCGGGTTCGGCACCGCCCCGGCCGCCTCCCGTACCCGGCCGCACTTCGACACCTCGCTCACCGCGCCGGCCCCGGTCATCGTGTGGTCGCGCGGTGGCTGCGACTCCGGGCAGGAGGAGTGTGCCGGAGCGGACGGCTGCACCGGCAAGGCCTTCCTCGACGCGCTGGACGCCTGCCTCTCGGCCGTACCGCCCGCCGAACTCCCGCGCCGCGTCCTGGCCCTGCGCGAGGAGGCCGACGCGGAGGACGACCACTGGGCCCACGGCATCCAGCTGCTGTGGGACGACCCGCGCGTCTTCACCGACCCGCACGCGGTCGTCGCCGCGCACGCGGGGTCGCCGGTGTCCTGACCCACCCGGACGCGGTCCGGGGCGCCTTGAGAGACACCAGCACGAAAACGGAGAGCGGAGACCACCCCCCATGCCGCACTGGTCGGTCTACACCGGCAAGAACGAGCCGCACGACGGCATCGACCACCTCCCCGTCCCACCGCCCTGGCGCGCCTTCGACGGCGGGCCCGCCCTGCCGCCGCCCGGCGACACCGACGACGCGACGGCCGTCTCGCCCGACCGCGTGCACCGGGCCAGGTCGTACGTGGCCACCCCGGAGAGCGTCCGGCTCGTCAACGCCGCGCTCTGCCTGCGCCGCCCCCTGCTCGTCACCGGACCGCCCGGCACCGGCAAGTCCTCGCTGGCGTACGCGGTGGCCCGCGAACTGCGCCTCGGCCCGGTGCTGCGCTGGAACATCACCAGCCGCAGCTCGCTGTCCGACGGCCTCTACCAGTACGACCCGCTGTCCCGGCTGTACGCGGCCCGGGAGCGGCAGGACCGGCAGGACCGGCAGGACCGGCAGCGGCAGGACCGGCCGGCCGCCGGCGATGTCGAGGACCATCTGCGCCTGGGCCCGCTGGGCACGGCCCTGCTCCCCTACGACCGGCCCCGGGCCCTGCTCGTCGACGAGGTCGACAAGAGCGACCTCGATCTGCCCAACGACCTGCTGAACGTCCTGGAGGAGGGCCAGTACGAGATCCCCGAACTGGTCCGCGCCGCCCGCCACTCGGACGACCCGGCGGCCGAGGTCCTGGCCGACGGCACGGACACCCCGGTCGCCGTCCGGCGCGGCCGGGTCCGCTGCCGGGCCTTCCCCTTCGTCGTACTGACCAGCAACGGCGAACGCGAGTTCCCGCCCGCGTTCCTGCGCCGCTGCGTCCGGCTGAAGCTGCGCCGCCCCGACCGCGACCAGCTCACCGACATCGTCCGCGCCCACCTCGACACCCCGGACGCCGCCGCGGACCGTCTGATCACCCGATTCCTGGAGCGGGCCAACGGCGGCGAACTCGCCACCGACCAGCTCCTGAACGCCCTCTACCTCACCGGAGTCTCCGGCCTGGACGCCGAGTCCCGCGACGACCTCGCCGAGCAGCTGATGCCGTACCTCAGCGCGACGGCCGACGGCGATGGCTTCTGATCACGGAGCCGGACAGTCCCCCGTCGCCCGCCTGGCGGCCGCGCTGTCCGCCGCGGGTGCGTCGCCGACGCCCCGGGAGCTCGCGGAACTGCTGTGGCTGGCGGGCCGGTTGGAGGCGGACGAACAGTCCGGGCGGGAGCCCGGCACCGTCGGTCCCGCCACGCCCGAAGCGACAGCGGAGGCCCCCGCGCCCGAGGGTGACCCCCCGGCCGCTCCCGTACCACCACGTTCCTCCGAGCCACCACCGACGGCTCCGGCACCCGACCGCGTCCCCCTGCGCCTGCCCGCCCCGCGTTCCCCGGGCCACGCCGAGGGGGAAGCGACCGGCGGCGGTTCCCCCCTCCTCGCCCCGGCACCCCCGATGCTGTCCCACCCCCTCGCACTCCAGCGCGCCCTGCGTCCGCTGCAGCGCAAGGTGCCCTCCCCGCACCTGCGGGTGCTGGACGAACGGGCGACGGCCGACCGGATCGCCCGCCTCGGCGCCCACCCCGAGGTGTGGCTCCCGGTGCTGCGCCCGGCCCCCGACCGCTGGCTGCGGCTGAACCTCGTGCACGACACCGGCCCCACCATGCCGGTCTGGCGCCCCCTGGTGAGCGAACTGCACACGGCCCTCGCCCAGTCGGGCATCTTCCGTACGGTCACCCTGCATCCGGCCACGCCCGACGGCCGGGCTCGCCAGGTCCCCGTCCTCGACGACGGCCGCACGGTCACCCTCGTCGTCAGCGACTGCATGGGCCCGCAGTGGCGCCCTGGCGAGGCGGGCGACCGCTGGTACCGCACCCTGCGCCACTGGGCCCGCCACCTGCCGCTCGCCGTGGTCCAGCCCCTGCCGGAGCACCTCTGGCCCACCACGGCCCTCCCCGCCGAACCGGGCCTGCTGACCGCCCCGTCCACGGCGGCGCCCTCGGCGGCACTCGCCTTCACCCCGTACGAGGCCACGCCCGCCCCCGACCAGGCCCTGCCCCTGCCGGTCCTGGAACCGGGCGCCCCCTGGCTCGCCCACTGGGCGGCCCTGGTCTCCGACCCGGGCGGCGCCCGCGTCCCGGGCGCGGCGGCCTGGCTTTCCCCGACTCCCGCACCGCCTGCCGAACCCACCCCCGACCTCACCACCGCCTCCCCCGAGGACCTGGTGCTGCGCTTCCGCGCGACCGCGTCCCCGGAGGCCTTCCGCCTCGCCGGGCATCTCGCGCTGGCGGTCCCCTCGGTCCCGGTGATGCGCCTCGTCCAGCGCACGGTCGACCGTGACCCGCGCCCCCAGCACCTCGCCGAGGTGATCCTCAGCGGCATGCTCGCGGCAGCACCCGGCCCGCCCGGCTCCTATGAATTCCGGCCCGGTGTACGGGAGTTGCTGCTGCGCTCCCTGCCCCGCACGGCCCGGGGACGGACCCGGGAGTTCCTCGAACGGGTCGGCGGTCTGATCGACGAACGGGCGGGGCTCGCGGCCGGGGAGTTCCGGGCCGAGACGGACGGCGGACAGCACGGCCCGGGGCCGGCGTTCGCGACGGTGAGCGAGGAGACGGTGCGGCGGCTGGGCGGCGCCGGGGCACCGGAGCGCCTCATCGGCGGCCGGTACCGGCTGATCGGGCGGCGGGGGTGGAGCGGCCGGGTGTCCAAGGCCGTGGACGTCCGCACGGACCGGCAGGTGGTCGTACGCCAGTATCGCGATCAGCCCGCTCCGCACGAGCGGTTCCTGAGGGAGGCACGAGCGCTCGCCGAGCTGGAGCATCCGCATGTGGTGCGGGTGCTCGACTTCGGGGTGGAGGACGACGCGCCGTACCTGGTGACGGAGTTCGTGGACGGCCTGGCGCTGTCCGAAGTGCTCTCGGGTGTCGCCTTCCGGACGTTCGCCCGCCTGGTGTGCCAGGGCGTGGCCGGCCTCACGGCCCTCCACGAACACGGTCTGGTGCGTGGGGAGCGCGGGCCCGCGGGGCTGCTGCTGCGGCCCGACGGCACGGTGGTGCTGAGCCGGTTCGCCCTGGGCGAGGAGTCCCGGGGCAAGGACCCCGAGTCGGATGTCGCCGAGTTCCGCTGGCTGCTCAGGCAGCTGACCGCGGGCATGTCGGTGCCGGTCCAGTACGGACGCCTGCTCGACCTGATCGACAAGCACAGCCTGTCCCAAGCCGCCGACCACGCCGCACTCCTGCTCTCGACGGCCCCGTGGTCGCCGCCACGCCACGTCACCCTGCTCGGTCCGCTGCGCATCAGCGACGGCACGGACCCCGTCGAGCCTCCCTCGCCGTACGCCCAGGCACTGCTGTGCATGCTGCTCCTCGACCAGGGCCGGCGTGTGACCCACTCCGAGCTGGCCGGGGGGCTGTGGGAGGAGCCCCTGCCGGAGAACGAGGCCGCCGACCGCCTCGAGCGCCTGGCAGCGGAGGTGCGGCCCCTGCTGCCCCCCGGCGCGCTCGTCTCCTTCTCGCACGCGTACGCCGTGCACCTGCCGGACGTCTACGTCGACGCGCTCCATTGCGAGGAGCTCCGCGGCGGGACGACACGCGGGCCCGCCGAGCTCCGGCGCGCTCTCGGCCTCTGGTACGGCGACCCCCTCGAAGGCGTCCCCGGCCCCGCCGCCGCAACCACCCGGGACCGTCTGCGCGCGCTCAGGCTGGACCTCGAGACCACGCTGGCCGAGCAGGACGGGAGGTCGTCCGAGGAGGGAGCCGGCCCCACGATCCTCTTCGAGGCCGACGACCTCACCGGCCACCCCGAGGCACGCATCACCCTCGAGTACGCGGTGCACGAGATGCTCTCCCGCGGCGCCCTCGCCACCCACCAGGTCGACGTCCGGGTCCGCGGCAACGGCTACGTGGTCCACACCGAGCCCGGCACCTACGTCCTCCCTGTGCTGGTCGCGGTACTGCGCTGGCTCCCCGAGGTCCTGACCGGGCTCGTGGACCCGCCGCCGCTCACCGTGACGTTCTGGGACCGGCCCACCCCGCCGGCCGTGGCGGCGCCCGTGCCCTCCGACCTCCAGGTGGTCGTCTCCCCGGCGGTGTACGAGCAGTTCGCCGGCAGCTCGGCGGCCCAGGGCCCCCGGCGCTTCCAGCCCCTCTACCAGGGCGGCGCCACGGACACCCCGCCCGTCGCCTGGCACTGCCCGCTGTCCCCCTCCACGGCCGCCGAACCCGAGGAGCGCGACCTGGTGCGGGGGCCCTTCATCACGCACGATCTGCGCCGGCTCGGCATACCGGCCCCGGGCCGCACCGCCGTCGTCCACACCCAGCCGGACGGCCCGCTCACCCTCCTCAACCCCGCCCAGCCGCACGGCGACGGGCCGCCGCGGCACGTCACGTACTACGAGGTGGACCTCACCACGCACCAGTCCCACCACCGGGTCTCCCTGCCGAGCTCGGGCAAGGGCGCCTTCGCCGCGGCGGTCGAGCTGTCCTGGCATGTGGACGACGCGGTCGCCTTCGTCCGCGGCGAGGTCGCCCGGGTGTCGGAGCCGCTGCTGGAGCATCTGCTGGAGGAGGCGGCCCGGATCACCCGCCGGCATCCGCTGCGCCGGGCGGGCGCGGCCCAGCGCGCGGTCAACGCCGGGCTGCGCCGGTGGCCCGTGCCGGGTCTTTCGGTGACGGCGTCGGTGCAGCTGGCCCCGGAGGGGGCGGCCCTGCCCGGACCGCAGGGCCCGGCCCCGTCGGCGCGCCCGCTGTCAGGTCTCCTCGGCGACGCCGAGACCGTGCTGCTGGGCTTCGACGGCCCGGTGGCCCGCCTGTTCTCGGCGACCTCCGCGCGCGAGGCCGCCCTCGACCTGCTCGCCCTGGCCGCCGAGCACCGCGACCCGCGGGACACCGTGGCGGGGGCGGGGCGGGAGACGTTCGTCCATCCGCTGGACGTCCTGCGGGCGTTCGCCCGCGACCGGCTCGGCCCGCTGCTCCGGGACCGCCTGGAGGAACTCGAACTGCTGGCGCTCCCCGCCGCGCCGACCACGCACAACTGCGTGCCGCTGGTCCGTGCCCTGCACGACTCCGGACGCCGGGTCAGCGTGGTCACGGACGTCGGCGCACCGGCCGTCCACCGCTACCTGGAGCCCTACGGCCTCCCCCTGGCCGGCGTCCACGGCCGCGGCAACGACCTCGCCCTGCTGACCCCGCACCCCGACTGTCTGCTGCGCGCGATGCACTCCTCCGGCGGCGCCGCCGCGACCGGCGTGCTCATCGGCTCCACGGTCGCCGAACTCACCGCCGCCCAGCAGGCCGGCCTGCGCTTCATCGGCCTCGCCCGCAACACCACCGCCGCCCGGCACCTCGACGAGGCGGGCTGCGACACCACCGTCACGTCCCTGGCCCCCCTCCTGGAAGCCGCACGCTCGCTCCAGCCCTAGGACCTGGGCCGAACCCCCCGTTCGGCGGCGCCCCACCCGGCCCCCTTGGAAAGGCGGCCCCGGCGCCTCCCGCGCACGATGCGAAGGAGGCCCGCCATCCTGGCGGCCCTCCACGGTCTGTGCTCTCGGGAGGACCTGCCATGACCGCCAGTCTGGAGCAGTTGCGCCGCTGCCACTTCGCCGTCGACCTGGGTGCGGCCCGCACCCGCGTCTACGTCAAGGGTGCCGGGCTCGTCGTCGACCAGCCGTCCGCCGCCGCCGTGAACACCCGCACCGGCGCCCTGATCGCGGTCGGCGAGCTCGCCGAGAAGATGACGGGCCGTACGCCGCACTACATCCGGGTGGTGCGGCCGGTCTCCGGCGGCACGGTCGTGGACATCGAGATGGCCCAGCGCATGCTGCGGCACCTGCTCGGCGACAAGATGCGCCGCAGCCTGCGCCGCAAGCCGATCCTGCGCGCCGCGGCCTGCACCCCGCACGACGCCGACCCGCTGGCCCAGCGCGCCGCAATCGAGACCCTGGTCGGTCTCGGGGCCCGCCGCGTGGAACTGGTCGACACGCTGATCGCCGCCGCCGTCGGCTGCGGGCTGCCCGTGGAGCAGCCCGAGGCCACGATGATCATGGTGTGCGGGGCGGCGGCCACCCAGGTGGCCGTGCTGTCCCTGGGCGCGATCGTGACCGCCGAGCGCATCCCGGTGGGCGGCGAGGCCGTCGACCACGCGATCGTGCAGCACCTGCGCCACCAACACGAGCTGATGCTGCCGAGCCAGTCCGTACGGCCGTTGCAGCTGGCCCTGTCCGGGAACGGCCTCACCCCGCACGGCCCGGTCTCGACGGAGATCCACGGCCGGGACGTCGCCACGGGCCTGGCCCGCTCGGTCACGGTCGACACCGCCGCCGTGCGGGACGCCATCCAGACGCCGCTCACCGCCATCCTCGACGGCATCGGCAAGGTGCTCCGGGACTGCCCGCCCGACCTGGTCGCCGACCTCGCCGACCGGGGGATCATGATGGTCGGCGGCAGCGCGCTGCTGCCGGGCCTGGACGAGATGCTGCGCGAGGCGACCGGGATGCCCGTGCGTATCGCCGAGCGCCCGGACGTGTGCGCCGTGCAGGGCCTCGGCGCCATGCTGGAGGGCAAGATCGAACCGCTCGCGCTGGCTCCGCTGGGGGCCTGAGCCGCCCCGGGCCCCTCAGCGGACGAACCAGCAGCGCACCGTCGTACCGCCGTCGCTCCGGTGCACCCGCACCAGGTCGGCGATCAGGTTGACCAGCAGGATCCCGCGCCCTCCGCGCTGGTCGCGGGGGACGGGCCGGCGCCCGGCCAGGACGTCGGCGAGCCGTCCCTCGTCGCGCACCTCGCACACCACGTACCCGTCCTCGGTCCACATCCGCAGCACACCCGAACCACCGCCGTGGACCACGCTGTTCGTGGTGAGCTCGGCCGTGGCCAGGGCCAGGTCGTCCAGCTTGACGCCGGTGAGACCGAGCCGCGCCGCCTCACCGACGGCCACGTGCCGGGCCGGGGAGAGCGAGTCGGAGTCGAAGGGGAACGTCAGCGCGTCCGGTACGGGCGGCAGCGGCTCGTTGTAGCGGTCGACGACGGCCCAGGGGGCGTACGTGTCGCTGTTCCGCTCCGTCCGGGAGCCGGAGGGGATGACGGTGGGGTGGGTGGCGTACGCGTCGGCGAGGACGTACTCGGGGAGCTCCTGGACGTCGTACGGACACAGGATGGTCGCCGAACGGCCCCGGAAGGCCGCGTTGATGAGCGCCTCGTGCTGGACGCAGGCCGGGTACTCGGCGGCGGAGCGCCCGGCCCAGACGGGCTCGCCGATGATCCGCACCCGGCGGCCGGACGGCTGGGCGTCGGCGAACGCGCGTAGCACGCCCGGGATGATCCGCCCGGGGTTGCGCCCGGCCTCCCGCATGTCCAGGAACTTCACGGCGCCCGCGACCTCGCCCAGGGCGTCCCGGATCAGCGCGAGGTTCTTGCCGGGCACCGCGACCGCCACGGGCTCGCCGGCGGCAAGGCCGTCACGCACGAAGGGCACGGTGACGTCGAGGTACTCCCGCTCGTCCCGGTAGAAGAGCGCGGGGTGGACGAAGGGGGCGAGAGGCCCGAACGGCTCGGTCGCGACAGCGGTCATGACGTCGCCACCTCGATTCCCTCCTGGTCGGGCCAGAGCAGATCCAGCGTCCGTCGCAGGGCCGGCGGCGGGCGGCGCACGACGAACCTGCGGCCGTCCCTGAGCTGCCCGGCCGCGGCCGCGAGCGCACCGGCGCCCGCCACGTCGACGAACGTCACGTCGGACAGCTCCAGGTAGTACACGTCCTCATCCTCGCGAACGGCCTGCTCCAGTACGCCTTCCCAGATCGCACGGGTCGTCAGGCCGACTTCTCCCGCAGCCCGGACCCCCTGCCGCCCGGCCAGCGGAAACACCGCCAGGCCCGGCACGCGGGGACCGGCGGCAGGCACCTGATATCGAGTGTTCAAGCCCCTCTCCCCACGCTCGCGGACCACAACGCTCGTACCCGCCCGGGAAAATCTCATTCCCCCGAACCGGGTGTAGTACGCCGTAAGGGGGGCAGGCGCACGTCACACCGACGTCCACCGGGGGGCGACGTGATCGTTGCGCAGTCCGGCTGGGACCGATGACGACCGACGAGGAACGACAGGGCGGTGACATGACGTCAGCGGCATCACCACACCTCACAGGAGGGCTGAACACCCTGGTCATCAGTGGCCGCGTCGACGCGGATCGTGCCGAGCTCACCCCGCGTGGTGAGCTCGTTCACGGCTGCGCGGACATCCTGGCCGCAATCCTGGCCGAGCTGCCGGCCACGATCACCCGGGTCGACCTGGACATGGGGGGCGTGCATTTCATGGACACGGCCGGACTGCAGTTCCTGGACGTCCTGGGCGACTACGGCCGGGAGCGTGCGACGACGACGACGGTCACGACCACGAACTGGAACGGCCAGCCGCGCCGGATCCTGGAGCTGGCGGGCCTGGACACCACGGATCCGCTGCGCCCCGCGGCCCACGACCCCGCCCCGGCCGCCTCCTCCGCGGTCGCCCTGGAACGCGCGGAGCGCCTGCACCTCCTCCAGTCGGAGGTCGAGCAGCTCCGCCAGGCCATCGCCTCCCGCCCGGTCATCGACCAGGCCCGCGGCATCCTCATGGCCACCCACGGCTGCAGCTCCGACCAGGCCTGGCACATCCTGCGGGAAACGTCCCAGCTCTCCAACACCAAGCTCCGCGACGTCGCCGCCGCGGTCACGGCCAGCGCGGAATCCGACGGCCCTCCGCCGCCCCCCGAACTCCGCACGGCCCTGAACAAGGCCCTCGCCCGACGCCACCACGGCTGACCCGGGGGTGGCGGCCGGCCGCCGCGCAGCAACCCACTTGATCAGCGCAATACCTGGACGAACCGCTCTCGTTGTCAGCGATGTGCCTCCCGCGACCCCAGCCCCGGCAGACCGACGCACGACCACCGCTCGGGCGGTGATCGGCGACGACCCGGCGCTACGGGCGGCCTACCGGCTGTGCCGGCTCCGGACCAGGCGGCAGGACCCCGCGGAGTACGCCCTGATCCAGCTGGTGCCCGCCCCGCTGCGCCCGGCGCTCCACGCCCTGTGGGCGGCCGCCAACGCCCTCGACGACCTGGGCGACGACCGCACCGCCCCCGCCGCCGAACGGGCCACCCGGGTCGAGGAGTGGATCACCGCCCTGCACCGCGAACTGCCCACCGGCACCAGCCTCGACCCGATCCGCCACGCCCTCGTGCACACCGCGGTCCGCTGGCGCCTGGACCTGTCCGAACTGCACGCCGCCATGGCCCAGGTCCAGGACGACACCCGGGGCAGGCACTTCGCCGACTGGACCGAGTGGCGGACCTGGGGCCGGGACAACCTGCTGCCCTGGTTCGGCCAGGTCCGCACCCTCTTCGACCGGGCCGGCGTACCCGTGGCGCTCCGGCTGGACACCCGGGAGACCTACGAGGAGTTCCTCGACGGCGTCCGGCTCACGGACATCCTCACCGACCTGTCCGCCGACCTCGCCCAGGGCGACCTCCTCCTGCCCGACGAGGTCCTCGACGACCACCCCGGGTCCGCCGCCGACTTGGCGCACCGCCGCTGGAGTCCCGCCGTGTCCGCCCTGGTCACGCACCTGACGGGCCTGGCCCGCCGGTGGGTGACCCAGGAGACCCTCAGCCGCGGCATGCACCCCGGCCCCGCCACCGTCCTGCACACCATGGCGGCCCTGCTGCGCGCCCAGCTCGACGCCATCGACACCGCGGGTCCGGCCGTGCTCCAGGCCCCGCCCCGGCCCGCGCCCCTCACCCGCGCCCGGATCCTCGCCCCCGCCCGGGCCCGCGCGACCCTGGCCTGGAGCCTGACCCCGCTGACGGTGCCGCCCGCACACCGGCCCGCCCACGGCAGACGCCCCACGCCGGCTCGCCCGCCCCGCACCGCCGCCTTCCGCTCTCCGCCACCTCACCCCAGCGGCGAGCGGCCACCGGAGATCGCACTCACCCACCTGCCCGCCCACGTCGCCGTGATCATGGACGGCAACGGCCGCTGGGCCCAGCAGCGGGGCCTCCCCCGCCACGAGGGCCACCGCGCCGGTGCCACCGCCGTCCGCGAGGTGGTCCACGGCGCCCTGGACATCGGCCTGCGGCATCTGACCCTCTACACCTTCTCCACCGAGAACTGGCACCGCGACACCGACGAGGTCGACGCGATCCTCGACCTCCTGCGCCGTGAACTGGCCGACGACCCCTTCCGCGACCTCGACGTCCGGCTGGGCTGGCACGGCCGCGCCGGCCGTCTGCCGCCCGACCTGGCCGACCTGCTCCACCTCCGGGAGCGCACCACCCGCACCCGCACGGGCCTGACGCTGACGATGTGCATCGACTACGGCGGCCGGGACGAGATCACCCGTACGGCCGCCGCCCTGGCCCGCCGCGCCCGGGCCGGCCACCTGGATCCGGACCTGATCACCGAGGACGACTTCGCCCGGCACCTGCCCCGCCCGGACCTGCCGGACGTGGACCTGCTCTGGCGCACGGGCGGCGAACACCGGGTCTCCAACTTCCTGCCCTGGCACACGGCTTACGCCGAACTCCACTTCACCCCCGGTCTCTGGCCGGACACCGACCGCCGCGACCTCTGGCAGGCCGTCACCGCCTACACCCACCGCCAACGCCGCCACGGCACGACTCCGGCCACCGCGGGCCCGCTGGACTAGGGCCTGTCGTTTGGATCAGGTCGCAGGGAATCGGCGGCACCTTGTCAGCGCCGGTGAGCGGGGTCTGGTGCGTGCAGCTGCAAGGCGGAGGAGGGAGTCGATGCGATGGGGGCCCCTCCCGCGCGAGCGAAGCCGAGCGTGGGGGAATCGGCGAGTGACGACAACGCGGCAGATGTGCGTGCCAGACCCCGCGTCTGCGGCGTGATCCAAACGACAGGTCCTAGCGTGTCCCCGTGGCAAGGCGGTAGGCGACGGTGACGTCCTCGTACTCCCGACCGGGGACGACCGGGTCCGGCAGGTGGGTGCGGTCACCGCGGCTCGTCGACGCCCGCTTCCCGGTGCCGGTGAAGCGAACGGCCGTCCGGGGTTCCTCCCTGAAGCGGAGCCGTTCGGCGTGGACCGTCGACCGGAACGAGATGTCCCCCGTTCAGGGCGGCTCCTCCGGCTCCTCCGGTTGCTCCGACTCCCTGGCGGCACGAGGGCGACCGGACCTCGACGGCAGCTTCCCGTCCTCTCCCCGCACCCGGCGCTTGCGGGTGCCACCCTGACTCCGGCCGGCTCGCCCCCGCTCCTCCTCCGCGCCCTTGCGCGCCGCACGCGGCTCGACCGCTTCGGCGGCGCCCGCGACGGCCTGGCCGCTCCCCCGTACCGCGTCGCCCACGGCCTCCGTCCCACTCGCGGCCGTTTCGGCCAAGCCCTCGGCAGCGCCACCCAGCGCCTCGCCGGCGCTTCCGACGGCCCGGCCCGCCTCCTGCCCGACGCCCTCCACCGCGCGCCCGGCACTACCGCCCACGTCCTGAACGGCCCTCCCGGCCCCCTGACCGACGTCCTGCGCCACGGATCCGACGCCCCGGCCCACGTCCTGGACAGCGGCCCCGGCGCCACGCGCCAGCTCGTGCAGGATCTCCGGGTTGCTGTCGAGCGTGGTGAGCACGCGGTCGATGATCTTCGCGACGTGATGGAGCCGTACCTTGAGCTGGGCCTGTGCCTCGACGCCCGAGATCCCCAGATGCACCCGTCCGAGCGTGACGTCGGCGCCCACGTTCAGTTTGAGCAGATCCAGCACCTCGGCCCGCAACGAGACATGTGCCCGCAGGTCCTCGACGTCCAGGTCGATCTCGTCGACCTTCAGGACCGGAACATCGAGGAAGACATCAGGGCTCCCCCCGACGGCGTCCTCCTCGTCCTCGTCCTCGTCCTCGTCGTAAGCCTCGGGATCGACGTACGCGTCCTCGTCGTACTCCTCGACAGACTCCTCGTCGTTCCCGGCGTTGCCACGCATCGCCACGCCTCCAGGGTTTTGGCATACCTTTCGACTATTTTGATCCCTTTTGGGCGTCTACGCGCGGTCAGTGCCGTCCGTGCGGGGTCACGCCCCCGCCTTGGCCCGGGCGATGAGCAGGGCCACGTCATCGAGGTCTCCCTCGGCGCGCAGGGAGTGCAGAAGCAGGTCGCAGGTGGCGTCGAGGGAGCGGTCGGGGTCGTCGAGGACATCGAGAAGGGCGTCCAGCCGGACGTCGATCGGCTGGTCGCGGGTCTCGACGAGGCCGTCGGTGTAGAGGACGAGCTGGTCCCCCGGTCCGAAGTCGATGGAGGTGGAGTCGAACGGAATGCCGCAGCCTCCCAAGGGCGCGCCGGTGGGTGTGTCGAGCAGCTCGCGTGTGCCGTCCGGGCGGAGGAGGACGGGCGGCAGGTGCCCGGCGAGGGAGATGTGGCAGCGCGCGGTGTGCGGATCGAAGACGGCGTAGACGCAGGTGGCGATGGTGTCGATGCCGTCCGTGATGTGGTCGAGGTGGTGCAGGACCTGGTCGGCGGGCAGATCGAGATCGGCCAGGGTCCTGGTGGCGGTGCGCAGCTGTCCCATGGTGGCCGCGGCCGTGACACCGCTCCCCATGACGTCGCCGACGACGAGGGCGGTCTTGTCGCCGTTCAGGGGGATGACGTCGAACCAGTCGCCGCCGATCTCGATCGTGGCCTGGGCCGGACGGTAGCGGCAGGCGACGTCGAGACCGGGCCGCTGTGGCGGGGGGTGGGGCAGCAGGCTGCGCTGGAGTGTGAGGGCGATGCGGCGCTGTTCCTCCACGGCGCGGTGCCGGTCGGTGACGTCGACGCTGGAGGTGGCCACACCCAGCACTTTCCCGTTGGGGGACTCGAGCCGGTAGAAGGAGATCGACCAGGCGTGATCGTTGTCCGGGTCGGCCGCCGTACGGCCGACTGTGTACTGGTCCACGACCGGCGTCCCGGACGCCAGAACCTCACGCATGGCGGCTTCGAAGGACTGGTCCACATAGGGCAGCACGTCATGGATGTGGCGGCCGATGTGCTCGGCGGCCGGCACGCCGTTCATCCGTTCCTCGGCGGGGTTGACGGAGATGTACCGGAGGTCGGTGTCCAGCATGGCCAGCCCGATCGGTGACTGGGACACCAGCTGTGCGGACAGGGCCAGGTTCCGCTCCACCTGCCGCAGGGTCTCCTGGTCGGTGGCCAGACCCAGCGCCCAGAAGTCGCGCTGGTCGTCCTGCAACCGCATGTTGCGGAACTCCACCATGCGCGTGCCGCCGTCCTTGTGCCGGACGGGAGCGACCCCGGCCCAGCTCTTGCCGTCCCGCATGACCTGGGCGAACAGCGCCAGCACCGTGTCGAGGTGCTCCTCGTCGATCAGCAGCCGGCCCGCGTACTGCCCCAGGGCCTCCTCGGCGCTGTAGCCGAAGAGGATCTCGGCCTGCGGGCTCCAGAGATCGATCCTGCCCTCGGCATCGAGGAGGACGGCCGCCACGTTCAGTACGTCCAGCAGGCCACCCGGCGTGGACGCGACCACACCCGCCGCGCCGGGCCCGTCCCGGAAGGGTTCGGTCGCACCCATACCCCAGGCTCCTTCCGGCCGCCGACCAGGCCGCCGTCCCGCCGGGTCCGACCACGCACCGGCACCCCGGCCATCCCATCGTCCCCCGCCGCCACCCACGCGTGCACGCCCACACTGCCGAAGAGCCCGCACCCCACCCGGCACCTGCCTGTCATCTGCCGCCGGCCTGCCGGACCTCCTCGCGCTGGGCGCGGGGCACGTAATCCCCGGCGAAGAATCCGGCGGCCGCGATGCGCGGCTCGGCCACCGCCAGCCGAATGCCGACGGCGGTCCGCCCCGAGTACCCGACCGGGCCGCCGATCCCGGGCAGCGCGAGGAGGGCATCCAGGGGGGCCGCCAGTCCGGGACCGCCTTCTCGACCAGCGGGCCGATACAGGACTCGAAGATCTCGTCGACCGGCTCGCCGGCCTGGATCGCCCCGGCGGATGTCGGCGCGGGCCTGCTCGTCGGCGGCGAAACGGGGCCGGTCACCGCACCCGGCGGCGTCGATGGTGGCCGCCGCGTAGCCGTACGCCGCGGATCCAGCGGAGCCCGGCGTCCACAGGGTGCCTGGGATCTCGCCGAGGGTGAAGGGCTCCGTGGCCGGCTGCCACGGAGCAGGGCCGTGCGGTCATCCCAGGGGCAGAGCCAGGAAGGAGGGACGGTTGTCGGGCGAGGTGATCGTGGTGGTGCTGCCTTCGACGCTCGCGTCGGAGTAGAGGGGGTCCTTGCTGGTGATGGCCAGCATCAGCCGGTGGTCCGGGGGCAGGTCGTATCCGGCGGCCTGCAACCTCCAGGTGCTGGTGCGGTCCTGGCCGGGGGTCAGACCGGTGAGGGTGAGGGGCTCGTGCGTGATGATGCGGGCCGTGTCGTCGGGGCTGACGTCGTAGAGGTAGGCGACGAGGGTGGTGGAGTCGGCGGAGCTGCGCACGGTCAGCGTGAGTTCGGGGATGCCCCGGATCCGGCGGGCCTCACCGGTGCCGCCGCCGTCGCCGTCGCCGCTTGCCGCGATCGGGTCGCTGGTGAAGACCGCGAGGCTGCGGCGGTCGAACTTGTCCGGCTGGTAGCTCTTGGGGTTGCCGTTCCACTCGGCCTGGCCGGTGGTGATGATGGCGTCCACGGCGGTGCAGTCGGTCGACTGCCCGGCGGTGAACTCCCGTGCCCAGCCCGTCCGCGGAGCCGTCCCCAGAACGCCGTCGGGACGGTCCGACGAGGCGGTGAGGTACCAGGGCTCGACGGAGGTGGTGACGTCCGCCCAGGACTGCCTGGACTCGCGCACGGCCGGCACGGTGATGACGTTCTTCCCGGTGTCCGGATCGGTCCGGGTCTCGTAGGTGAACATGATCTGGCTGCGGACCTCGGACCAGGAGGGCACGTCGTTCGCGACCCCGCCCACATAGTGGTCCAGCCAGGCGAGCGCCTCCTCGACCGGCGCGTTCGGGCCGCTGAGCGGGACGGTGAGACCGGCGCCCTCCGGCGCGGCATGGTCGCCGATCCACAGGTTGAGGTGCTTGGGCACGGTCAGCTGACCGAAGTGCTCGACGACCTGGTTGGCCGGGAAGAGCGTCTCGTGCCAGGTGTTGGAGAGGAACGTGGGCACGCCGCGGGCGTTGGTCAGGTCGACGTACGAGGACGGCGATCGTTCCTTGCCCCAGGCCACGACATCGTCGAGGTTCTGGCCGGCCTGGAAGTCCGCCAGCAACTGCTGGGTGGCCGGGTCGAACTTCCGCTCGGGCGGGCCGCCGGTGAAGTCGATCAGTGCGTCCACCGCCGCCAGGTGCCGGGTGTCGTGGAGGTAGAGGCTGTCGGCCAGGTCTCCCCAGGTGCTCAGGGCGACCACCGCGGCCACCCGTCCCGCCGGGTCGTGCGCCGCGACCAGCTGGCTGATGCCCGAGCCGTACGACTCGCCCAGGAAGGCGATGGCGCTCGGGTTGAAGTGCTGCTGGGCGTAGTCGATGACGGTCGAACCGTCGGCCCAGTCCGCGGGGCCGGCCACATCGATCGTGCCCCCGGAGGTGAACGGGGCGTCGATGTAGCCGCCGCCGGGGAGGCGCATCGTGTAGCCGATGCCACGGGGGGTGTAGGCCAGCACGTGGTAGCCGCGCAGCGCCAGCTGGAGGTACGTGTACTCGAACAAGGCCCAGCCGAAGGGCGTCCAGCCCGAGGGCACGATCACCACGGGCCGGGGCTCGTCGGTGTTCAGTTTGATCGTGTGCGCCGACAGCCGTACTCCGTCGTCGGCGGTGATGCGGGGGAAGCCGATGGTCGCCTTCCGCCGGACCTCTTCCGTCAGCTCCTGGAGGTCAGGGGGCAGCACCGCTTCCTCGGTCGTGCCGTTCAGCGTCGCGACCAGGGCCGCGGCGACATTGGCCGCGGCCGGATCGAGCGACGTGGGCGAAGCGTAGACGCCCTGCTCGGCGATCCGGCTCAGCTGCGCTGTGGTGACCGTGGTGATCGCGTCGTCTTCCTGGGGGTGGCTCAACGAAGCCCGTCCTCTCGCTGTCGCCGACCGGACGTGGGCGACGGTCGGCACCCTGCTGTCTGCCGGAGACCCCGGCCTCTTGATCCCTTCCATCACCACAGCAGGGCTGCACAGGGGCACAGAAGCACGTCCACCCGTCACCAACGCGCCAGAAGCCCCCCACGCGCGACGCGCGCTACCGGAGGGCTTCTCTACTCATCGTCAACTTCGGTCGGAGACAAGCCCGTTGACAGCCGTCCCTGACGCTGTCATGCGCCGCTACCGCGCCGGCGCGAAGGCGCTCGTGGGCCATGTTGTAAGCCACATGTTGTAAGCCAAACGAAGGAGCTTACGGCGGGTCGTTTCAGCAGGTCACGACGATTCTGCTGGAGTGGGGCGGGTGGGACTCGAACCCACGGCCGACGGATTATGAGTCCGCTGCTCTAACCGGCTGAGCTACCGCCCCATAGCGGCGTGTCGCGTACATGTGTGCGCGCCGTCTGCCGCAGCATAGCCGCTCATACGATCTCCTGCTTCGGCTGGGCGGCTTCGCACGGCCTTCGTGACCATGAGGACTGCGACGGGCTCCGCGCGGTTCCCAGAAGATCGGAACGGACATGAAAAAGGACCCCTGAGAGGGGTCCTCGTTCACCATGCTCCCCCGACTGGACTCGAACCAGTAACCTGCCGGTTAACAGCCGGCTGCTCTGCCAATTGAGCTACGGAGGACCGAGCTCCTCGGACTGGACTCGAACCAGTAACCTGCCGGTTAACAGCCGGCTGCTCTGCCAATTGAGCTACCGAGGAATGCCTCGTTGCATCGAACGTACCTACCTGGGTATTCGCCAGGGGGCGCTCGCTCGCTGCGACACATACATTAGCGCAAGCAGGGGGGTGCTCCGCCAATCGGTACCCGGCGGGGCGCCGACACCGCACAGGAGACCTACGCAAGGGAAGGGTGGCCGCCATGCGTTACCGGCTCACGTTCGTCGCCGGAGCCGTCCTGGGTTACGTGCTGGGCACGAGGGCCGGACGCGAGCGCTACGAGCAGCTGAAGAAGACGGCCCAGCAGTTCGCGCAGAACCCCGCCGTCCGCAACACCGCGGAGTCGGCGGCGCACCAGGGCCGGGAGTTCGCCGGCAAGGCGTACCACGTGGTGAGCGACAAGGTCGGGGACCGCGTCCCCGAGTCGGTGGCCGACCGCGTCCGCCACCTCCGCGACCGCGCCACCCACAACGGCGGCGAGGACGACTGGGGGACCAGTAACACGTGACAGTTCTGCTGTGACGCCGGGCGGGGCACTGCCTCAGGGGCGCGGGGCTGTATCGATGTGCGGCTCCGCCGCGTGGGCGCGACCAGCCACAACGCGCCCGCACACAGACTCGGCGACACACCCCCACAGCGCCCACGGCCCGACCCGAGCGGAGCGTGCGGCAGAATTTTGGCCATGGGGATAGTCGCCGGGTTGGACAGTTCACCCGAATTCACTCGTATCGTCGTCTGTGACACGGACTCCGGAGCCGTGCTCAGGCAGGGATATGCGCAGCATCCGGTGGAGAGCCCCGAGGGCGGCGGCCGGCCGTCCGACGTCGATCCGCAGGCCTGGCTGCTCTCCCTGGGCGAGGCCGCGGGCGGCGGGCTCCTCGAAGGCGTGCAGGCCATCGGCGTGTCGGCGCAGCAGAACGCCGTCGTGCCGCTGGACGCGCAGGGCAACACCGTGCGGCCCGCGATGGTCGGCAGCGACAAGCGGACGCAGGTCGCGGCGGCCGATCTGGTCGACGCGCTCGGCGGACGCGAGGCGTGGGCGCAGGCGGTGGGCTGTGTGCCGCAGGCCGCGCAGCCGGTGACGAAGCTGCGCTGGCTGGCCCGGACCGAGCCCGAGAACGCGCAGCGCACCGCGATCCTCCTGCAGGCGCACGACTGGCTGGTGTGGCAGTTGCTGGGCCGGCCGGTCAGAAGAACCACCGACCGGGGCGGGGCGTCCGGCACCGGGTACTGGTCGGCGGCGACCGGCGGCTACCGGACCGATCTCGTCGAGCTGGCGCTCGGGCAGCAGGCGATGCTGCCGGAGGTGATCGGCCCGGCGGACGCGGCCGGCCGGACCCCGGAGGGGCTGCTGATCTCCGTAGGGACCGGCGAGACCATGGCGGCGGCGTTCGGCCTGGGCATCGGCCTCGGGGACGCGGTCGTGTCGCTGGGCGCGTCCGGGTCCGTGATGGCCGTACACCCCGAGGCGCTGGTCGACGGCTCCGGGATGATCACCGCGCTGGCCGACGCGACCGGCATGCACCTGCCGGTCGTCACCACGCTGAACGCCGTACGGACGCTGCGCGGGACCGCCGAGCTGCTCGGGCTGCCCGATCTGGAGAGCCTGTCCGACCTGGCGATGAAGTCGACGCCGGGGTCGCACGGGCTGGTGCTGCTGCCCTATCTGGAGGGCGAGCGGACGCCTAATCTGCCGCACACCGCCGGGACCCTGGCGGGGCTGAGGCGTGAGTCGATGAAGGCGGAGCATCTGGCGCGGGCCGCGTTCGAGGGCATGCTGTGCGGGCTCGCGGACGCGCTGGACGTGCTGCGCGGCCGGGGTGTGGAGGTGCGGCGGGTCTTCCTGCTCGGGTCGGCCGCCGAACTGCCCGCCGTGCAGGCGGCAGCGCCCTCGCTGTTCGGGACGCAGGTCGTGGTGCCGCAGCCCGCGGACTACGCCGCGATCGGCGCGGCCCGCCAGGCGGCCTGGGCGCTCGGGGTGTCGCAGGGCTCGCTCGACGCGCGGACCCCGCCGACCTGGCAGGGCGCGGTCGCCCAGGTGCTGGATCCCGGGGAGGACCTGGCCGTGGGGCAGGCGGTGCGGCAGCAGTTCGTGGCGGTGCGGGAGCAGACGCATCCCGGAGCGCTTCGGTAGGAGGGTCCGGAGGCCCTGTTGGGTTAATTCGGTTGAGGTAACGCGGGTGGAGTGTTCGACGATAGGGGCCAGGGGCAACCAACCGCCCCGTCGCCCACTCCGAGAGAAGCAGCGTGCTCATACGACTTCTGCGGACCTATCTCAGGCCCTACAAGAAACCCATAGCCCTGCTGGTGCTGCTGCAGTTCCTGCAGACCTGCGCCACGCTCTACCTGCCCACGCTGAACGCGGACATCATCGACCAGGGTGTCGTGAACGGTGACACCGGCTACATCGTGGGCTACGGCGGCCTGATGATCGGCATCTCGCTGGTCCAGGTCGTCACCAACATCGGTGCCGTGTACTACGGCGCCCGTACGGCCGCCGCGCTCGGGCGGGACGTGCGGGCGTCCGTGTTCGACCGGGTGCAGTCGTTCTCCGCGCGCGAGGTGGGTCATTTCGGGGCGCCGACGCTGATCACCCGTACGACGAACGACGTCCAGCAGGTGCAGATGCTGGCGCTGATGACGTTCACGCTGATGGTGTCGGCGCCGATCATGTGCGTGGGCGGCATCGTGCTGGCGCTCGGGCTGGACGTTCCGCTGTCCGGGGTGCTGGTGGCGGTCGTGCCGGTGCTGGGCGTCTGCGTGACGCTGATCGTGCGGCGGCTGCGGCCGCTGTTCCGGGCGATGCAGGAGCGGCTGGACACGGTGAACCGGGTGCTGCGCGAGCAGATCACCGGCAACCGGGTGATCCGCGCCTTCGTCCGGGACGAGTACGAGCAGCAGCGCTTCCGGAAGGCCAACACCGATCTCACGGACTTCGCGCTGGGCACCGGCAATCTGCTCGCGCTGATGTTCCCGATCGTCATGACGGTGGTGAACCTGTCGTCGATCGCCGTGGTGTGGTTCGGCGCGCACCGCATCGACAGCGGCGGTATGCAGATCGGTGATCTGACGGCGTTCCTGGCCTATCTGATGCAGATCGTCATGTCCGTGATGATGGCCACCTTCATGTTCATGATGGTGCCGCGCGCGGAGGTGTGTGCCGAGCGGATCCAGGAGGTGCTGGACACCTCGTCGAGTGTGGTGCCGCCGTCGGCGCCGGTGCGGGAGCTGCGCCGGCACGGGCATCTGGAGATCCGGGGGGCGGGCTTCCGCTATCCGGGGGCCGAGGAGCCGGTGCTGCGGGCCGTGGACCTGCTCGCCCGGCCGGGCGAGACGACCGCCGTCATCGGCTCGACCGGCAGCGGCAAGTCCACACTGCTCGGGCTGGTGCCGCGGCTGTTCGACGCGACCGACGGGCAGGTGCTCGTGGACGGTGTCGGGGTGGCGGAGATCGATCCGGTGCTGCTCGCGCGGACCGTCGGGCTGGTGCCGCAGAAGCCGTATCTGTTCGCGGGCACGGTGGCGACGAACCTGCGCTACGGCAATCCGGACGCCACCGACGAGGAGCTGTGGCACGCGCTGGAGGTGGCGCAGGGCAAGGACTTCGTCGAGCGGCTTGAGGGCGGGCTCGACGCGCCGATCGCGCAGGGCGGGACGAATGTGTCGGGCGGTCAGCGGCAGCGGCTGGCGATCGCCCGGACGCTGGTGCAGCGGCCCGAGATCTATCTCTTCGACGACTCCTTCTCCGCGCTCGACTACGCCACGGACGCCGCCCTGCGGGCCGCGCTCGCTGAGGAGACCGCCGAGGCGACCGTCGTGATCGTCGCCCAGCGGGTGGCGACCATCCGGGACGCCGACCGGATCGTCGTCCTCGACGAGGGCCGGGTCGTCGGCACCGGCCGGCACCACGAGCTGATGGCGGACAACGAGACCTACCGGGAGATCGTGCTCTCCCAGCTCACGGAAGCGGAGGCTGCCTGATGGCCGGGCCGATGGGGCGGATGATGGCCGGGGGCGGCCCCGACCAGCGCTCGCTGGACTTCAAGGGGTCGGGCAAACGGCTGGTCGCGCGGTTCCGGCCGGAGCGCGTGACCATCTGCGTACTGCTGCTGTGCGTGGTGCTGAGCGTCGGGCTCAGCGTCGTCGGGCCGAAGATCCTCGGCAAGGCGACCGACCTGGTCTTCGCGGGAATCGTCGGGCGGGACATGCCCGAGGGGGCGAGCAAGGAGCAGGTCCTCGACTCCATGCGGGAGCGCGGGGACGGTGACGTCGCCGACATGCTGCGCAGCACCGACTTCACCCCGGGCCAGGGCATCGACTTCACGGCCGTGGGACATGTGCTGCTGCTCGCGCTGGGCGTGTTCGCGGTGGCCGGACTGCTGATGGCGGTGGCGACACGGCTGGTGAACCGGGCCGTGAACCGGACCATGTTCCGGATGCGGGAGGACGTGCAGACGAAGCTGTCGCGGCTGCCGCTGTCGTACTTCGACAAGCGTCAGCGCGGCGAGGTGCTGTCCCGGGCCACGAACGACATCGACAACATCGGGCAGACGCTCCAGCAGTCGATGGGGCAGCTCATCAACTCCGTGCTGACCATCATCGGCGTCCTCGCGATGATGTTCTGGGTCTCCTGGATCCTCGCGCTGGTCGCGCTGGTGACCGTGCCGCTGTCGTTCGTCATCGCCACGCGGGTGGGCAAGCGGTCGCAGCCGCACTTCGTGCAGCAGTGGCGTACGACGGGCCAGCTGAACGCGCACATCGAGGAGATGTACACCGGTCACACCCTGGTGAAGGTGTTCGGGCGGCAGGAGGAGTCGGCCCGGCAGTTCGCCGAGCAGAACGAGGCGCTGTACGAGGCCGGGTTCCGGGCGCAGTTCAACAGCGGGGTCATGCAGCCGCTGATGATGTTCGTGTCGAACCTCAACTACGTGCTGGTCGCGGTCGTCGGCGGGCTGCGGGTCGCCTCGGGCTCGCTGTCCATCGGTGATGTGCAGGCCTTCATCCAGTACTCGCGGCAGTTCTCGATGCCGCTGACGCAGGTCGCCTCCATGGCGAACCTGGTGCAGTCGGGTGTCGCCTCGGCGGAGCGGGTCTTCGAGCTGCTGGACGCGGAGGAGCAGGGGGCCGATCCGGTGCCGGGCGTGCGGCCCGAGGAGCTGCGCGGGCTGGTGGCGCTGGAGCGGGTGTCGTTCCGCTACGACCCCGACACACCGCTGATCGAGGACCTGTCCCTGAAGGTCGAGCCCGGGCACACGGTGGCCATCGTCGGGCCGACGGGCGCCGGGAAGACGACGCTGGTGAATCTGCTGATGCGGTTCTACGACGTCACCGGCGGGCGCATCACCCTCGACGGGGTCGACATCGCGCGGATGTCCCGGGACGAACTGCGGGCCGGGATCGGCATGGTGCTCCAGGACACCTGGCTGTTCGGCGGCACGATCGCGGAGAACATCGCGTACGGGGCGTCCCGGAAGGTGACCCGGGGGGAGATCGAGGAGGCGGCCCGGGCCGCGCACGCGGACCGGTTCATCCGTACGCTGCCGGACGGCTACGACACGGTGATCGACGACGAGGGGACCGGGGTCAGCGCGGGCGAGAAGCAGCTGATCACCATCGCCCGGGCGTTCCTGTCCGACCCGGTGATCCTGGTGCTGGACGAGGCGACGTCCTCGGTCGACACCCGGACCGAGGTGCTGATCCAGAAGGCCATGGCGAAGCTGGCCCATGGGCGTACGTCGTTCGTCATCGCGCACCGGCTGTCGACGATCCGGGACGCGGACGCGATTCTCGTGATGGAGAACGGTTCGATCGTCGAGCAGGGCACGCACGGGGAGCTGCTGGCGGCGGACGGGGCCTACGCGCGGCTGTACAAGGCGCAGTTCGCGCAGGCGGTGGCCGAGGTGGACTGAGTCGCGTGTCGTGGGGCGGCCGCGGGCCCGTCGTGGCTGGTCGCGCAGTTCCCCGCGCCCCTTGAGGTACGTGCAGCTGAGCCCCTTCAGGGGCGCGGGGAACTGCGCGACCAGCCCCCACCGGGGGCGCGGGCGGCGTCAGTCCAGATAGCCCCTCAGCTGGTCCGCGAAGGTGTGGTCGCGGAGTTTGTTCAGGGTCTTGGACTCGATCTGGCGTATCCGTTCCCTGGTCACTCCGAAGATGCGGCCGATCTCCTCCAGGGTGCGGGGGCGGCCGTCCGCCAGCCCGTAGCGGAGCTGGACGACCTTCCGCTCCCGCTCCCCCAGGGTCGACAGGACCGCTTCCAGGTGCTCCCTGAGGAGGAGGAACGCGGCCGACTCCACGGGGCTGGTCGCGTCGCCGTCCTCGATGAGGTCGCCGAGGGCGACGTCGTCCTCCTCGCCCACCGGCGCATGCAACGACACGGGCTCCTGGGCGAGACGCAGGACCTCGCTGACCCGCTCCGGCGCCAGGTCCAGGTGCGCGGCGACCTCCTCGGGCGTGGGCTCGTACCCCCGTTCCTGGAGCATCCGCCGCTGCACCCGTACGACGCGGTTGATGAGCTCCACGACGTGGACGGGGACCCGGATGGTGCGGGCCTGGTCGGCCAGGGCGCGGGACATGGCCTGGCGGATCCACCAGGTGGCGTAGGTGGAGAACTTGTAGCCGCGGGCGTAGTCGAACTTCTCGACGGCCCGGATGAGGCCGAGGTTGCCCTCCTGGACGAGGTCGAGCATGGTCAGCCCGCGCCCGACGTACCGCTTCGCCACGGACACGACGAGCCGCAGGTTCGCCTCGATGAGCCGGCGCTTGGCCATCCTGCCCATGACGACGAGCCGGTCGAGGTCCAGCGCCAACTGGCTGTCCAGATCGGGTGTGTTGCTCAGCTTCTCCTCGGCGAACAGGCCGGCCTCGACCCGGCGGGCGAGTTCGACCTCCTCGGCCGCGGTCAGCAGGGGGATGCGGCCGATCTCCCGCAGGTACTGGCGAAACAGGTCCGAGGAGGGACTGCCGCTCTCGGTGCGGACGGGCGGCCGCACGACGGCTTCGGGAGCCTCGGCCGTCTCGATGGCCTCGGCGGGCGGCTCCTCCGGCTCCGGTTCCGTCTCGGGGTGGTGCACGACGAGGCTCTGCGCCGGAACCGCCGGGAGGGTGTCGGCCTCCGCGTCCGGCGCGCCATCGGCGTCGGTCTGGGTGAGGGTCTGGGTCTGCACGGGGGCGACCTCCAGGATGATCGCTGCCAAGGCGGGCGGCAGCGGTACTTCGGGGGCGGAGTCGACGGCCTCGCCGCTTTCCGTCCCGCACGCGATGAGCGGAACCGCGGGGGTCTGGGACCCGTGGGTGACGGATCGGCCGCGCTCCGAGGACTCAGGCACCGCAACCCAGTGTGGGGGAAGACACATCGTCGCCACGAGGGGCGTGCGATGACTTTTTGCATCCGGGACGTGACCGCGCGGTGACCTCAGAGCGCGGCGGCGCCGTGTTCGCGCAGGGTCTGGTCGTACTGCTGGAGGACCCAGAGTTCGTTCTGGACGGCGGCGAGCTGGGCCGGGTCGCCGTGGGTGCTGAGGCGGGTGAGCTGGCCGGTGATGTCCCGGATGCGGCGCTCCACGGCGCGGCGGCGGACGGTGACCAGTTGGGCGCCGGCGTACACCTCGTCGACGCCCTTCACGCCCTTGTGGAGCATGATCGCCTCTACGGCCAGTTCGGTGACCATGGCGCGGACCGCGTCGTCGGGGGCGGCCTCGCGGACCTTGACCAGGTAGTCCTGGGGGTCCTCGACGCCCAGTTCGGCGCCGCCGGCGTCCAGGATGGCCATGCGGACGGCGGTGTAGGGCGGGGCGGTGAACTCGTCGGCTCCGTAGGCGTCGAAGGCCGGGGAGACGAGTTCCGGGCGCTGGAGGGCCAGTTTGAGGAGTTCGCGTTCGGTGGCGAAGACGGGGTTGCGGAGGTTGAGGGCCGGGCCGCGGGGGGCGGCGGACCGCTGGGCGGAGGCGTACTGGGGTGACGCCTGCTGGTGCCGGTCGGGGGCCGGGCCCTTGCCGCCGCGGTCGCGGGCCCAGCGGGCCAGCTGGGCCACGCGCTTGACCACGAACTGGGTGTCGAGGATGCCGAGCATGCCGGCGAGCTGGACGGCGACCTCGTGCTGGGCGCCGCTGTTCTTGATGCGGGCGACGATGGGGGCCGCCTCGTCCAGGGCGGCGGCGCGGCCCGCCGGGGTGTCGAGGTCGTAGCGGGCGACGATCTGGCGCAGGGCGAACTCGAAGAGCGGGGTGCGGGGTTCGACCAGGTCGGCCACGGCCTCGTCGCCCTTGGCGAGGCGCAGGTCGCAGGGGTCCATGCCGTCCGGGGCGATGGCGATGTACGTCTCGGCGGCGAACTTCTGGTCGTCCTCGAAGGCGCGCAGGGCCGCCTTCTGGCCGGCGGCGTCGCCGTCGAAGGTGAAGATGACGCGGGCCGAGCCGTTGTCCATGAGGAGCCGGCGCAGGATCTTGATGTGGTCGCCGCCGAAGGCGGTGCCGCAGGTGGCGATGGCCGTGGTGACGCCGGCCAGGTGGCAGGCCATGACGTCCGTGTAGCCCTCGACCACGACCGCGCGGCTCGACTTCGCGATGTCCTTCTTGGCCAGGTCGATGCCGTAGAGGACCTGGGACTTCTTGTAGATCGCCGTGTCGGGCGTGTTGAGGTACTTGGGGCCGTTGTCCGCTTCGTAGAGCTTGCGGGCGCCGAAGCCGACGACCTCGCCGCCGATGTCGCGGATGGGCCACATGAGACGGCCGCGGAAGCGGTCGATGGGGCCGCGGCGGCCCTCCTGGGCGAGCCCGGAGAGCAGGAGCTCCTTGTCGGTGAAGCCCTTGCCGCGCAGGAAGCGCGTGAGGTGATCCCAGCCCTGGGGGCTGTAGCCGACGCCGAAGTGGACGGCGGCGGCCTGGTCGAAGCCGCGCTCGGCGAGGAAGACCCGGCCGGTGTCGGCCTCGGGGGACGTCGCGAGCTGTTCCGCGTACCACTCCGCCGCGATCTTGTGGGCCTCGACCAGGCGGATCCGTTCGCCGCGCTGGTGGGAGGGGTTGTATCCGCCCTCCTCGTAGCGCAGGGTGATGCCCGCCTGGCCGGCCAGGCGCTCGACCGCCTCCGAGAAGGAGAGGTGGTCGATCTTCATCACGAACGTGATGGTGTCGCCGCCCTCCTGGCAGCCGAAGCAGTGGAAGAACCCCTTGCTGGGGCTGACCTGGAAGGAGGGCGACTTCTCGTCGTGGAACGGGCAGAGACCCTTGAGGTTCCCGCCGCCCGCGTTGCGCAACTGGAGGTACTCGGACACCACGGCGTCGATCGGGACCGCGTCCCGTACCGCCTTCACGTCCTCGTCGTTGATCCGTCCAGCCACGCGTGAATTCTACGGGGGCCGGAGCGGGCCTACGGCGCCAGGTTTTCCAGCGGAACGTGCGGGTCCGCCAGCGACTCCGTGTTCACCTGGGCCTTGGTGCGGATCAGGTGCTGGATCTTGTCTGTGACGTCCCACACGTTGACGTTCATCCCGGCCAGGACGCGGCCCTCCTTCACCCAGAAGGCGATGAACTCGCGCTTGCCCGCGTCCCCGCGGATCACCACCTGGTCATAGGTGCCCGGAGGCGCCCAGCCGGAGTACTCCATGCCCAGGTCGTACTGGTCGGAGAAGAAGTAGGGCACGCGGTCGTACGTCACCTCGCGGTCGAGCATGCAGCGGGCGGCCGCCGGTCCGCCGTGCAGCGCGTTGGCCCAGTGCTCCACCCGCAGGCTGGTCTCGAAGAGGGCGTGGTGGAAGGAGGCCACGTCGCCGGCCGCGTAGATGTCGGGGTCGGAGGTGCGCAGCCGCTCGTCGACGACGATGCCGCCGCCGTGGGCACGGTCGGCGATCTCCAGGCCTGCCGCATCGGCGAGGTGGGTGCGGGGGGCCGCGCCGATCGCGGCCAGGACGTCGTGCGCCGGGTGCTCCTCGCCGTCGTCGGTGCGGGCCGCGAGGACCATGCCGTCCTGGCCGACGATCTCGGTGAGCCGGCCGCCGAAGTGGAAGCGGACGCCGCGCTCGCGGTGCAGCTCGGCGAAGAGCCCGCCGAGCTCCGGGCCGAGAACGCCGTGCAGCGGGGTCGCCTCGGGTTCGATGACCGTGACCTCGGCGCCGTACTCGCGGGCCGCCGCCGCGACCTCCAGGCCGATCCAGCCGGCGCCCGCGATCACGAGGTGGCCGTTGTCGCGGCCGAGGTTGGCCAGGACGTGTTTGAGCCGTTCGGCGTGGGCGAGGCGGCGCAGGTGGTGCACGCCCGCCAGGTCCGTGCCCGGGATGTCGAGGCGGCGGGGCTCGGCGCCGGTCGCCAGGAGCAGCTTGTCGTAGCGGACGACGGTGCCGTCCTCGCCGAAGCGGACCGTCTTCGCCGTGCGGTCGATCGCGTCCACCGTCTGGCCGAGGTGGAGCTCGATGTCGTTGGCCGCGTACCAGGCGGGCTCGTGCACGAAGACGCTGTCGCGTTCCTCCTTGCCGAGGAGGTAGCCCTTGGACAGGGGCGGGCGCTCGTAGGGGTGGTCACGTTCGTCGCAGATCAGTATCACGCGGCCGGTGAAGCCCTCCGTGCGGAGCGTCTCGGCTGCCTTGGCGCCTGCCAGTCCGCCTCCGACGATGACGAATGTCTGATCCGCGTCGACCACTTGATGCCTCCTCGTAATGATGTCGCCACTTGCGAGCGTCCCGCACGGAGCGTGATGCGGGAAGAGGGAGTGACCCGATCAGGCCACGGAGGGTCACATTCGGGGGTGCTCACGTCCCGGACGTCGCGTCAGTCTCATGCCTGCCCCGTCAGACGGGCGTGAAGCGAACGGGCCGACGTGTCGGTGAGGGAGGCGATGTGGTCGACGATCACCCGCTTGCGCGCACGGTCGTCCGGCGCCTGGTCGAACAGGGCGCGGAACTGCGGGTCCAGGCCGTCGGGGGCGCGGGCGGTGAGCGCCTCGGCCAGTTCGGCCACGACGACGCGCTGGTCGGCGCGCAGGCGTTCCTGCTCGGCGCGCTGCATGACGTAGAGGTCGGCGACGGCCTTGAGGACGGCGCACTCCATCCGGGCCCGGCGCGGCACGACCAGTTCAGCGGCGTACCGGGTGAGCCGTCCGGTACCCCACGCGGCGCGGGTCGCGGACTCGGCGGCCAGGCAGAAGCGGCCGATGAGCTGGCTGGTGGCGTCCTTCAGCCGGGCCTGGGCCACGGCGGTGCCGTCGTAGCCGTGCGGCCACCACTCCTGGGCGAGGAGCCCGTCCAGGGCCTCGGCGAGTTCCGCGGGGTCGGTGTCGGACGGTACGTAGCGGCCGCGGGCGACCTCGAAGACGTCCTGGCGTTCGGGGTCGGCGTGCAGGCAGTTCGGGTCGATGTGGCCGGCGTGCAGGCCGTCCTCCACGTCGTGCACCGAGTAGGCCACGTCGTCGGCCCAGTCCATGACCTGTGCCTCGAAGCAGGTGCGGGTGCCGGGGGCGTCCTTGCGGAGCCAGTCGAAGACGGGGCGGTCGTCCTCGTAGACCCCGAACTTCGGGGAGTCCGGGTCGGTGGGGTGGGCGCCTCGCGGCCAGGGGTACTTGGTGGCGGCGTCGAGGGCGGCACGGGTGAGGTTGAGGCCGACGGAGCCCTCGGGGGTGAACCGCTTGGGCTCGATGCGGGTGAGGAGCCTGAGGGACTGGGCGTTGCCCTCGAAGCCGCCGCAGTCCGCCGCGAACTCGTTGAGGGCCTGTTCGCCGTTGTGCCCGAAGGGCGGGTGGCCCAGGTCGTGGGAGAGACAGGCGGCTTCCACGAGGTCCGGGTCACAGCCGAGGGCCGCACCCAGCTCCCGGCCGACCTGGGCGCATTCGAGGGAGTGGGTGAGGCGGGTACGGGGGCTGGCGTCCCAGGCCGGGCCCATGGTGCCGGGCGTCACGACCTGGGTCTTGCCGGCGAGGCGTCGCAGGGCGGCAGAGTGCAGGACCCTTGCCCTGTCGCGCTGGAAGGCTGTGCGGCCGGGGCGTTTGTCGGGTTCTTGGGCCCAGCGGTCGACTGACGTCGGGTCGTAGGCCGGGGGGTGTTGTGCGGTGCCGTCCATGTGTCGACAGTATGCGCCTGTGCCTGTGCCGGGTTCTGAATTCGGGCGGGTGCGGGGTGGTCGTGGCTTGTCGCGCAGTTCCCCGCGCCCCTGAGGGAACTGCGCCACCTGGCGTTCTAGGCCGAGGCCAGTTCCCTTGTAGCCAGCGACTTCGCCAGAGCCTCGTCGTAGCGGTGGAGGAGGAGGCGGGCCATCGACGGGTGGGTGCCGAGGGGGGACGCCGCTATCCAGGGGGCCTGCTGGGCGCACTCCGTGGCGAAGCGGCCCGGGGCCGTGAAGTAGGACGCGAGGGCGATCTGGTGGCGGCCTCTCGCGACGAGGGTACGGACGGCCGTGTCGACCGTCGGGGTCGCGGCCGAGGCGTAGGCGGGGAGGACGGGGACGCCCAGGCGGGACGCCAGGAGGTGGGCCGTGCGGGCGGTGTCCCGCTTCGCGTCCGGGTCGCGGGAGCCCGCAGCGGCGAGGACGACCGCGCTGGTGCCGCGGGGTGTGCGGCCCCAGCCGGCCTCCGTGAGGCGGGACTGGAGGGCGTCCACCAGGAGGGGGTGCGGGCCCAGGGGGGCCGCCAGGTGCGTGCGGGCCGGGGAGGCTGCCGCCATCTCGGGGATGTCCTGCTTGACGTGGTAGCCGCGGCTGAGGAGGAGCGGGACGAGGACCGCTTCCGTGTCCCCGAGGGCGGCGAGCGTGTCGGGGAGCAGGGGGGCGTTCAGTTCGATGTGCCCGAGGTGCACCGGCAGGCCGGGGCGCAGCGCGCGGACCCGGTCGAGGAGGGCGCGGACCGTGCTCAGCGCGCGCGGGTCACGGCTGCCGTGCGCCACGACGACGAGGGCGGGCGGGACCGGGCGGCGGGCCGCGGTCGGCGGGACGAGGCTGAGCTGGCTGGGCATGTACCGATGGTCGCCGCGCCACGTTGCCTCCCCGTTGCGTGGGGGTCACAGGTGTTTTCCGGCGGTTCACCGTCGGGGACACCCGGCGGTGAACCGGACGGGCCGATCGGACGTCCTCGAAGGTCAGACCGACCTGGGGAGGGACCTGTCCGATGCGTGCTCCGAAGTTCCGCAGACCGAGGCTGCCGCGTACCCGCCGGGGGCAGCGGCGGCTGGTACAGGCCGTGATGGCCGGGTGCGTGCTCGCGCTGCTTCCGGCGACCTGGATGTACGCGGTGGCGGGTGACCGGCTGCGGACGGCGGCGGACGTGCCGCGTACCGATGTGGCGGTGGTGTTCGGGGCGGGGCTGTGGGAGGGGGAGCCGTCGCCGTACCTCGCGCACCGGCTGGACGCGGCGGCGGAGCTGTACCGGAAGGGGCGGGTGGAGGTGGTGCTCGTCACCGGGGACAACAGCCGCGAGGACTACGACGAGCCGGACGCGATGCGCGGGTATCTGACGCGGCACGGGGTGCCCGACGGGCGGATCGTCAGCGACTACGCGGGGTTCGACACATGGGACTCCTGCGTGCGCGCGAAGAAGATCTTCGGTGTGGACGAGGCCGTGCTGATCAGCCAGGGCTTCCACATCCGGCGGGCGGTGGCGCTGTGCCGGGCGGCGGGGGTCGAGTCGTACGGGGTCGGGGTGGACGCGGTGCACGACGCGACCTGGTACTACGGCGGCGCCCGGGAGATCTTCGCGGCCGGGAAGGCGGCACTGGACGCGGTGTTCCGGCCGGATCCCCGGTTCCTCGGGCCTCAGGAGCCGGGTGTGGAGCGGGCGTTGGCCACGGCCGAATAGCCTGTCGGATGAATCAGGACGTTCTGCCGGAGCGGGTTTGACGCGCACATTTCACCCCAGGGCATGAAATACAGCCCGGGCGCTCTGCGTGTTCACGCGGTCACGCTTAGTGTCTTCGCCGTGCGGCGGCGGATCGGGCCGCCGTCGCGAACTGGGGGAAAGGACATCTCATGACTCGACTTCGCTCCGCGCTGGTGATGGCCGCCGCGGGCGCGCTGCTGGCCGTACCGGCCGCCATGGGGACCGCCTCGGCGGCGCCCGTGGCGGCCGCGGCGGTCAAGGCCCCGGAGCCGGGCTGCGCGAAGCTCGGCGCCTCCGGCCAGTGGTGGGCCGACATCCACAACGTGTGCGGGCACACCATCTCCGCCAGCGTGGAAGTCGACGGCTTCGACCCCTCGTGCATCCAGATCGGCCCCGGCGGCGTCGGGAGGATCGGTCTGGACGTGGGCGACGAGCCGTACTACGCGTACGAGTGCTGACCGGGGCCGTGCCCTGACCAGGCACGGTCCCTGAACGCGGCCGGGGGTGGGAGCGGGGCTCCCGCCCCCGGCCCGTGTGCCTCACGCGGACCCGGCGGCGGCGGGGAGGTCCCCGTCCCGGCCGCGTAACAGGGAGCCGTGCCGGGCGTAACACGGCCGAAGCACGCTGAACGGTATGCAGAACACCGCGACGCCCACGCACTGCCCGTACTGCGCCCTGCAGTGCGGGATGAACCTGACGCCCGCGCCGGACGGGACCGTCGAGGTGAGCGAGCGCGCGGACTTCCCGGTGAACCGGGGCGCGCTGTGCGGCAAGGGCCGTACGGCACCGGCGGTACTGGCGTCGAACGTCCGCCTGACCTCGCCGCTGGTGCGTTCCGGGAGCGAGCTGGTGCCCGCCTCCTGGGACGAGGCGCTGGACCGGATCGCCGCGGGGCTGCGCCGGACGCGCGCGGAGCACGGGCCGGACGCGGTCGGGGTGTTCGGCGGGGGCGGACTGACGAACGAGAAGGCGTACACGCTCGGCAAGTTCGCGCGGGTCGTGCTCGGCACGTCCCAGATCGACTACAACGGCCGTTTCTGCATGTCGTCGGCGGCCGCCGGCGGCATCAAGGCGTTCGGGCTCGACCGGGGGCTGCCGTTCCCGCTGGAGGACATCCCGAAGACGGGCTGTGTGATCCTCGTCGGGTCGAACCTCGCGGAGACCATGCCGCCGTCGCTCCGCTTCTTCAACGAGCTGCGGGAGAACGGCGGCACGCTGATCGTGATCGACCCGCGCCGTACGAAGACCGCCGAGCAGGCGGACCTGCACCTGGCGCCCCGGCCGGGCACGGACCTGGCCCTGGCGCTGGGCCTGCTGCATCTGGTGATCGCCGAGGGGCGGGTGGACGAGGAGTACGTCCAGGAGCGCACGGTGGGCTGGGAGGACGCGCGGGCCGCGGCGATGGCGCACTGGCCGGAGTACGTGGAGCGGATCACGGGGGTGTCCGTTCCTCAACTGCGGGAGACCGTACGGCTGTTCTGCGCGCCGGAGTCGGCGATGGTGCTCACCGCGCGCGGGCCCGAGCAGCAGTCCAAAGGCACGGACACGGTGGGCGCGTGGATCAACCTGTGTCTGGCGACCGGCCGGGCGGGACGCCCGCTGTCCGGGTACGGCTGTCTGACCGGGCAGGGCAACGGGCAGGGCGGACGCGAACACGGGCAGAAGGCCGACCAGCTGCCGGGCTATCGCAAGCTCGACGATCCGGCGGCGCGGCGGCATGTCGCCGAGGTGTGGGGGGTGGACCCCGATGCACTGCCCGGCCCGGGGCGCAGTGCGTACGAGCTGCTGGACGCGCTGGGCACGGACATCAGGTCCCTGCTGCTGATGGCCTCCAACCCGGTGGTGTCGGCGCCGCGTGCCGCGCACATCGAGGAGCGCATCAGGTCGCTGGACTTCCTGGCCGTGTGTGACGTGGTGCTGTCGGAGACGGCGGCGCTCGCGGACGTGGTCCTGCCGGTCACGCAGTGGGCGGAGGAGACGGGCACGACGACGAACCTGGAAGGCAGGGTCCTGCTCCGCCGCCGGGCGATCACCCCGCCCTCCGGTGTCCGCAGCGACCTGGAGGTCCTCCACGAACTCGCCGCCCGCCTGGGCGTGGAGAAGGGCTTCCCGACCGACCCCGAGGAGGTCTTCGAGGAACTGCGCCGCGCGAGCGCGGGCGGCCCGGCGGACTACTCGGGGATCACGTACCGCAGGCTGGTGGAGGAGGACGGGGTGTTCTGGCCTTGTCCGGGGGGTGGGGAGACTGCGGAGCGGCCCGCCGCAGGTGACACGGCGGCCGTGGCCCACCCCGGCACCCCCCGCCTCTTCCTCGACCGGTTCGCCACCCCCGACGGGCGTGCCCGGTTCGTCGCTGTCTCGCATCGGGCGGTCGCCGAGGAACCGGACGAGGAGTACCCCGTGCTGCTGACCACGGGACGGGTCGTGGCGCAGTACCAGTCCGGGGCGCAGACGCGGCGTGTGGCGGAGCTGAACGCTGCCGCGCCCGGGCCGTTCGTGGAGTTGCATCCGCGGCTGGCGGCGCGGCTCGGGGCGGCCGAGGGGGATCCGGTCGCCGTCGTGTCGCGGCGGGGCCGGGCCGTGGCGCCCGCGAGGATCACCGACTCCATCCGCCCCGACACCGTGTTCATGCCCTTCCACTGGCCGGGCGAGGGCCGCGCCAACACCCTCACCAACCCCGCGCTCGACCCGACCTCCCGGATGCCGGAGTTCAAGGCGTGTGCGGTGCGGTTGGAGGCGGTGCGGGGCTGAGTCCCCGTGCTGCCGGACCCGGGCCCTCCGGCACAGGCCTCGGTGGTGTCCGCACCCGAACTGCGGACACCACCGAGGGTCGTGAGGGGGCGGTTCAGCCCACGTCGACGGCGCTCCAGGCGGCGGCCACGGCCTTCTGCTCCGTGCTGCCGCTGCCGTAGAGGTCCTTGGCCGCGTTCAGGGTCGCCTTGCGGGCGGCCGCGTAGTCGGTCGAGGAGGTCATGTAGACCGTCAGGGCGCGGTACCAGATCTTGCCCAGCTTGGCCTTGCCGATGCCCTTGACCGTGGCGCCGTCGCAGGTCGGGGAGGAGTGGCTGACGCCGTTGATCGTCTTGGTGCCGCTGCCCTCCGCGAGCAGGTAGGCGAAGTGGTTGCCGATGCCCGAGGAGTAGTGCACGTCGAGGTCGGCGGCCTTGTCGCTCCAGCAGTCGGCGGACTTGCCGTCCTTCGACGGCTTGTCCATGCGGCGCAGGGACTCCCGGCCGAGCCCGGAGCGGACGACCTTCTCGCCGATGAGCCAGTCACCTCGGTCCTTGGCGTTGTTCGCGTGGAACTCCACCAGCGTGCCGAAGATGTCGGAGGTGGCCTCGTTCAGTCCGCCGGACTCGCCCGAGTACGTCAGCGCCGCCGTCTTCGAGGTGACACCGTGGGACATCTCGTGCCCGGCGACGTCCAGCGACACCAGCGGACCGAGCTGCTTGCCGTCGCCGTCGCCGTACGTCATGCAGAAGCAGTTGTCGTCCCAGAAGGCGTTGTTGTAGTTCTTGCCGTAGTGGACGCGGTTGAAGGAGCCCTTGCCGTCGCCGGCGATGCCCTTCCGGCCGTGGACGTTCTTGTAGTAGTCCCATGTGACGTCCGTGCCGTACTGGGCGTCGACCGCCACCGTGGCGCGGTCGGAGGTCTTGCCCGTGGCCCAGTGGTTGTCCGCGTCCGTGAAGAGCGTCGCGGGGGCGCGGGTCACGCAGACCGTCAGCAGGCACTTGTCCGTCTTGTTCTCCGCGTCGCCCGTGTACGTGCCGCCGCGCGTCGCGTCCTTCAGCCGGTACGACGACCCGGACTTCGTCGTGTTCAGCCCGACCGTGCCGCCGTAGAGGGACTTGCCGTCGCCCGACACCGTCTCCATGGTGTCCCAGGCGTCTATTCGGTCGCCGGTGGTCGCGTCGGTCAGCACGGTGTGCCCGACGGGGTTGCCGAGTCCGTCGTGCGCGACCGCGTCGGTCTGCCAGGCCAGCTTCGGGGCGCCGTGCAGGGCGTCGACGACCAGGCGCGGCTTGGCGGTCAGCTTCTTCAGGGTCTCGCCGAGGTGTGCGGCGCGCAGCAGGCTCGCGGCCAGGTCGGCGGCCTTCGGGGCGGTCACCTTCGGGGTGACGTCGGCTATGGAGAGCGCGGACTTCGTCGCGCGGTTGGCGCCGCGGTAGCTGCCGTCCGGGTTCAGGTGGAGCACGAAGTCGCCGCCGAGGACCGGGAGTCGGTGGTAGGTCCGGTCGTAGCGGACGTGCTGGGTACCGTCCTCGTCGACGACCACGTCCCGGACCTTCGTCTCCTGGGCCGAGCCGAGGCCCAGTTCGGCGGCCCGGTCGGCGAGGACCGTCTCCGCACTCTCGATCGCGTCGGACCGGGTCGGCCGTTCGTCCGCCTGGGCGGTGGGTGAGAGTACGGCGGCCACCAGGGCGCCGATGCCGGTGGCGGCCGCGCCTGCGGTGGCGAGACGGGAACCTCGGACGGGACGTATCCGACTCATCGGTCTCCTCATACGGGCGCACCCGGTCGCGTGGGGTCGACCGGGGGCGGCGTTGATGTTGACCGCGAGTTAAGGCGGCCCGGACATGGCATGTCCATAGGCCCGTTGTGCAGGTGTGTGAGGGTGCAGAATCGTTCCTGTGACCCTCCCTTTCTTCGTCTACGGCACGCTCCGCCCCGGCGAGGTCAACCACGACCTCTTCCTGCGGGGGCGCACCCGCTCCGAGGAGGCGGGCCGCCTCGCGGGGGCGGTGCTGTACGAGGGTCCGGGCTATCCGTACGCGGTCGAGGAGCCGGGCGGCGGCGGGGTGGGCGGGGAGCTGGTGACCGCGCTGCCGGAGGCGTACGCGGGGCTGCTCTCCGAGCTGGACCGGCTGGAGGAGTACGCCCCGGGCGACCCGGACAGCCTGTATCTGCGCGTGGAGCGGAAGGTCGTCCGGGAGCTGGACGGGGCGACCGTGCGGGCCTGGGTCTATGTGGCGGGGCCGGGGGTGGCGGCGCGGCTGCGGGAGAGGGGGCGGCGGATCGAGGGCGGGGAGTGGCGGGGGTGAGGACACTCCCCCGCCATCACCGCGCGCCGGTGCCACCGTCGGCTCACCGGGCCGGGGGGGCGGCCTACAGCTGGTCCCCCATGACGGCCGGCTCCGGAGGATGCCGGCCGCCACCGTCCTTGATGTCCTGCTCGCAGGTCCGCCGGTCGTAGGACTGGTCGTTGGGGATCAGCAGCACTCCGGCGACCCGCTCAGGGTGCTCGACGTCGAGCCAGGCCTCGCCTGTGGGGTCACCGCCCGGCCCGAACGCCTCGGCCGCGTGGACCGTCTCGCACCCCAGCGCCACGCGCTTCTCATCGACCGCGCAGGCGTCCACCGCGGGGTCGGACATCTCGTCAGCCCCGTCGAAGCGGAAGCGGAAGCTGACCCAGTCACCTTCGGAGGGCACCTGCGGGTGGGGCTCCAGGCGCCAGTCGACGACCTCGGCGGTGACGCCGAGAGGCCGCCCGAACGGGTCCTCGACCTGTACCTCGACCCGGGCCTCACCGCGCTCCGCCGTCGTGTCCGTGCAGCCCCAGGACGCGGAGCAGCCGGACAGGGCGAGCACCACCAGAGCCGACGCGGCACCGGCGAGCAACCGTGCGGTGAACACGCGGACGACCTCCTGTCGGGCTGCAGCGGCGCAGTCTATCCAGGGGCCCCTCGGTCCGCTGAGTGCCGCCAAGCACCGTCGGACCAGGGGCGCAGGTCAGTCAGCCCCCGTACGGGCGCCTCTCCCGGGCCTCCCGCAACGCCTCGCCCCACCAAGCCAGTTGGTCGAGCATGGTCTTCGCAGCGGCGTCCGGGCCCGCGGGGTCCCGTAGGGCGCCCTCGTCGTCGAAGGACGCGCCCGCGTTGTGGAAGGAGATGGTGTCGCGGACCGTCACGGCGTGGAGTTCGGCGAAGACCTGGCGGAGGTGTTCCACCGCGCGCAGGCCGCCGGAGAGGCCGCCGTAGGAGACGAGGGCGACCGGCTTGGCCCGCCACTCGGTGAAGTGCCAGTCGACGAGGTTCTTCAGGCCCGCCGGGTAGGAGTGGTTGTACTCGGGGGTGAGGACGACGAAGGCGTCCGCGCGGGCCAGTTTCGGGGTGATGCCGGAGAGGGTGGCGGTCGCGTCGGGGGTTCGCTCGAAGGACATCGGCAGGTCGGTTCCGGCGACGTCGACGACCTCGGTGACCAGGTCGTCCCGGCCCCGGAGACGGTCGAGGAGCCAGTCGGCGACGACGGGACCGAAGCGGCCGTGGCGGTTGCTGCCGACGATGAGGGTCACCTGGAGCGGCTCGGTCGCGGAGGGGGCAGCGGCGGATACGTGGGCCGGGGTGGGTGCGTGGGTACCGGATGCGTTCATGCGGCACAGCCTCGTACCTCAACTTTTGTTGAGGTCAAGCCCGGGTGCGCCCCCATGTCCGGACCAGGCCCGCGGTCACCCGTTCACACGTGCTCGGCAGGCTTTTCCGGGACCTGCCAGCAGAACGCCCTTGACCTGGCCAAACACCCCCGAGGAGTCGCCCGGCCGAGCACCCCCTGACACCCATTCACCCCAATTCTGACGCACCATCAGAAAGCGCGGTCGCCGCACTGCCCGTTACCTCGGAAGGGCAGGTGCACGAACGAACCGCTCGAAGGAGCACCGATGCGACGTACCGCCCGGCCGCTGACCGGCACCGCGCTCGCCGTCGCCGCCGCGGCCCTCGCCGCCGCCCCCGCGTACGGCGCCACCGGCGGCCTGGAGGTCTCCCCCTCCTCCGTGGTGCCGGGCGGCCAGGTCACCGTCCGCACGGCGGCCTGCGGCGACGGCGGCACGGCGACGGGTGACGCCAGCGCGGTCGGGGCCGGTTCCCTCAGTCTGGCCCCGGGCCCGGACGACCAGGACGCGACCGGGCGGTTCAGGGTGCCGCCGAGCGCGCAGCCGGGGACGTACGAGATCACGGCGACGTGCACCGGGAGCGGCCGGCCGGTCACGGGTGACCTGGTGGTCACGCTGACATCCGTGCGCCAGCGGGTAGATCCCAGGGGGAGTGTGAAGACGGGGGTCGGCGGCGCCCTGAGCGCCGATCCCGTGCAGACCGCGGCCGGTGTGGCGGCTCTCGCCGTCGCCGCCGCGGGCGGTACCTGGCTCCTGCATCGCCGGGCGAGAGGCGACGGGATCTGACGGACACCCTCCGCTGTCCGTCGCCGGTACCGCATGTCCCCTCCCCCTCCGGGTCCGACGCCCCTCGCGGCCCGGAGGGGGGTACGGGGCCCGCAGGGCTCCTGGAACGCAGAGGGGTGATCAGGAGAAAGGGTGGGCCATGCGCAGATTCCCCAGGTACGGCAGCACGTTCGGCAACCCGGCCAACGCCGCCATGGCGGCGGTCACGGTGTTCGCCCTGTGCTCCGGGGCATGGCTGCTGCGCAACGGCGCCGAGACACATGCCCCGCCCCAGCCGTCGCTCGCCCAGGCCCGCGCGGGTCAGGACGGGCGGGAGGAGCAGAACGGGGGCGAGCGGCAGGATGGACAGGACGGCCGCGCCGGGCAGGCCGGCCGGGCCGGTGAGCGGCATGCCGCGCCCGCGCTGCCGCCCTCGCCTCCCGACCGCATCCGCATCCCGGCGATCCGCGTGAACGCGCCCCTGACCGGGCTCGGCCTGACGAGGACCGGCAGCCTGGACGCACCGCCCGCCGCGCGCGCGAACCTCGCCGGCTGGTACGAGGCCGGCACCACCCCCGGTGAGCGGGGCACCGCGATCGTCGCCGGCCATGTCGACAACGCCGACGGCCCCGCCGTCTTCTACGGCCTGGGCTCCCTGACCAAGGGCAGCACGATCGAGGTGGACCGGCGCGACGGCAGGGTCGCCGTGTTCACCGTGGACGCCGTCGAGGCGTACGCCGCGAAGGACTTCCCCGACCGCAAGGTCTACGGCCCCGCCCGCCGCCCCGAGCTGCGGGTCATCACCTGCGGCGGCGGCTACTCACGGGCCACCGGCTATCAGGGCAACGTGGTCGTCTTCGCGCACCTGACCGGGAGCCGGTGACCCGCCCAGGATGTTGGTCCTCCCCCAGGCCCCCAGAGGTTCCAGGGCCTCGTTCAGGGACACGCCCCGCGGCGTCAGCGAGTACTCCACGCGGGGCGGCACCTCGTCGTACGCCTCGCGATGCACCAGGCCGTCGGCCTCCATCTCCCGCAGCTGTGAGGCGAGCACCTTCTCGGTGACGCCCGGCAGCTCCCGGCGCAGTTCGCCGAAGCGGCGGGGCCGCTCGTTCAACGCCCAGAGGATGAGCACCTTCCACTTGCCGCCGATCACGTCCATCGCCGCGTCGATCCCGCAGATGTACGCACCCGGCCGCCGCACCGTCGTCCCCATGCCCGAGCCCCTTCCCCTGCCGCCTGCACGCTTCCCCCGAGGTAACCGCCCACTTCGAAGTACGTACTTGAGCAGGCCGGTCCCTTCCGACGAGCCTAAACGCCATGACTGACAACGCCGTTGCTTCCCGTACGCCCCTCACCCTCCTCGGCGCCGGCGCCATGGGCACCGCCCTCGCCCGCGCCTGGCTCGCCGCCGGTCACCCGGTGACCGTCTGGAACCGCACCCCCGCCCGCGCCGAAGCGCTCGCCACCGAGGGCGCGACAGTGGCCGCGAGTGCCGCCGAGGCGGTGGCCGCGAACCGCCTTGTGATCGCCTGCCTGCTCGACGACGCCTCCGTGGGCGACGCCCTGGAAGGGGCCGACCTGGCGGGTCGGGACCTGGTGAACCTCACGACTGGAACGCCCGCCGAGGGCCGTACCCGTGCCGCCTGGGCCGAGGCCCGCGGCGCCCGTTTCCTGGACGGCGGGATCATGGCCGTACCGCCGATGGTGGGGCAGCCCGAAGCAGGAGGTTACGTCTTCTACAGCGGCTCCCCCGAGCTGTTCGAGGAGCACCGCGGCACCCTCGCCGTCCCGGTCGCCACCCGCTATGTCGGGGCCGACCCGGGCTTCGCCGCGCTGCACGACGTGGCACTGCTGAGCGCGATGAGCGGCATGTTCGCGGGCGTCACCCACGCCTTCGCGCTGATCCGCCCCGAGGACATCGCCCCGAAGGACTTCGCCCCGCTGCTCATGGACTGGCTGACCGCGATGGCACCGGCCGTGCACCAGACCGCCGACGGGCTGGAGAGCGGCGACTACACCAGGAACGTCGTCTCCAACCTCGCGATGCAGGTCGCGGGCAACACCACCCTGCTGCGCACGGCCGAGGAACAGCGGGTCAGCCCGGAGCTGCTGACCCCGTACATGGCCCTGATGGAGCGGCGCCTCGCCCAGGGACACGGCGACGAGGACGGGACGGGGATCGTCGAACTGCTGGCACAGGGAGGCGCGGCCTCCTCGTAGCGGGTGGCGATGCCTCGCCCTGCTCCGGACGGTGACGCACCGCCCCGGGACCGGCCGGGATGGCCCGACCACTCCCGCCGCCCTTGCGGTGAGCGCCGGTCGACCGGCGACCTGGCTCAGAGGGCCGCCGCAGCCCCTCGGAGCAGGCGGCGGCGAGCGTCGCGTCCAGGGGGCGTTCCGCGAGGCTGAGGGGGCGAAGCGGCCCAGCCGTTCCGGGCCGCGCGGCCCGATGACAGGGCGACCCCCGGGGGGCAGGCCGGTGCGCGTCACTCTCCAGTCTCAGCCGTGCGCGCTTCCCGCCGCCCGGGCGGGCGGCCGGCCCGCATGCCGACGACGACGCTGCGGCCCCTCCCGAGCCCGAGACAGGACCCGGACCCGGATCCTGATCCTGATCCGGATCCGGATCCGAGCGCACGAGACCCGAATCCCGGCGCACGAGGGGAAGCCAGCGCACCGGGAAAGCCAGGGCACACGGGAAGGCCAGCGCACGGGGAAAGCCAGGGCACGGCGGAAAGCCAGGGCACGGCGGAAAGCCAGCGCCCGAGGGAAAGCGGAGCGCCCCTCCCGAAGCCTCTGCCACGCTGGCACGGTGCAGAAGCCGACCTCCGTCACCCCCGACGCGCCCGCCGCCATAGCCGCCCCGCTCCTCACCCAGCAGTGGCTCGACCTCGCCTTCATCCACTGGGCCGTCGACCCGGACACCGTGGCGCCGCACCTGCCGAGCGGCACCGTTCCCGATACGCACGACGGGGTCACCTACGTCGGGCTCGTGGCCTTCCGGATGCACCGGGTCGGCTGGCTGCGGCTGCCGGGAGTCCCGTATCTCGGGACCTTTCCGGAGACCAACGTGCGCCTGTACTCGGTGGACGCCCACGGGCGGCGCGGAGTCGTCTTCCGGTCGATGGACGCCTCCCGGCTGATACCAGTTCTGATGGGGCGCGTCGGCTTCCGGCTGCCGTACCTGTGGTCCCGGATGACCGTCCGCCGTGCCGGAGACACCGTCACCTACACCAGCTCCCGCCGCTGGCCCGGTCCTCGCGGCGCCTCCAGCCGCATCACCGTACGAACCGGTGAACGCATCGAAGAACCCACGGAGTTGGAGCACTTCCTCACCGCCCGCTGGGGCATGCACAACGCGTTCTTCGGCGGAACGGGCTACCTGCCCAACCACCACCCCCGCTGGCCCCTGTACCGCGCCGACCTGATCACCTGCGACGAGAACCTGATCGCGTCATCCGGCCTCCCCACCCCGGACGGCGCCCCGGCCAGCGTGCTGTACTCCCCCGGCGTCCCCGTCCGCCTCGGCCGTCCGGCGCGCCCCGCGGGCATCCCCACGCCGTGAACGGCCGTACTCCGACCACGCCCTCAAGCCAGCCACTGCTCATACGCCAGATTCGCCACCAGGGCGAACACCACCGTCAGCAGCACCACGCGGACGAAGCCGCTGCCCTTCTTCAGGGCGGTGTGGGCGCCCAGGGTGCCGCCCGCCAGGTTGAAGACGGCCATCAGGGCGGCCAGTTGCCACAGGACCGCGCCCTGCCAGGCGAAGGTGGCCAGGGCGCCCGCGTTGGTGCAGCAGTTGACGATCTTGGCCGTGGCGGAGGCGGAGACGAGGTCGAGGTGGAGGACCGCGGTGAGGGCGAGGACCAGGAAGGTGCCGGTGCCGGGGCCGATCAGACCGTCGTAGAAGCCGATGCCGAGGCCCGCGAGGCCGATCGCCGCGAGGATCTGGCGGCGGGAGGCCGGGCCGGTCGCGGGGGCCGTGCCGAAGGCGGGCCGCAGGATCACGAAGGCCGCGACGGCGAGCAGCACCACCATGATCACCGGCTTGAGGACCTCGGTGCTCATCCCGGCCGCGAAGAAGGCCCCGGCGGAGGATCCGGCGAGGGCGGCGAGACCGATGCGGACCGCTGTCTTCACGTCCACCGGGGCCTTGCGGGCGTACGTCACCGCCGCTCCCGTCGTGCCGACGATGGCGACCGCCTTGTTGGTGCCGAGCGCGTGCGCGGCGGGTGTGTGCGTCGGCAGCCCGAGCAGCAGGACCGGCAGCAGCAGGAGCCCGCCGCCGCCGACCACGGCGTCGATCCATCCGGCGGCGAAAGCCGCGAGGCAGAGCAGAACGATCATGGTCAGCGATATGTCGGGCATGATCGAGACCCTATGCGAGGCCCCCACGCGCCCCTCACAGCCCGCCTCCGCCCCACGTCAGGAACCCTCACATCCGCCCCCCGCCCACGCTGAGGGCAGCGTTCCCCGTGGGAAACAGATGTGATGCTGCCGGGTAACACCGGCACCGCACGCTCAAGGGCATGACCTCGAATGAGCGTGTGGTGGTGATCGGCACCGGCCTCGCGGGCGTACGCCTCGCCCGGCGGCTCGGTGAGCTCGGCACGCCCGCGCTGCTGATCGGCGAGGAGGAGCACCGGCCCTACAACCGGGTGCTGCTCGCCGAGGTGCTGGCCGGACGGTACAGCCCCGAGGTGATCGCCCTGCCCGCGCCCGCGGAGCTGACCCGGGGCCGGGTCACCGGCATCGACCGCGAGCGGCGGAGCGTCGTGTGCGCGGACGGTTCGGTGATCGCATACGACCGGCTGGTGCTGGCCACCGGCTCGAACCCCGTACTGCCTCCGCTGCGCGGGCTGTTCACCGAAGGCCGCCAACTGCCCGAGGGCGTGCACGCCTTCCGGACCATGGACGACTGCCTGGGTCTTTCCAAGGCGGTCCGGCCGGGAGCGAAGGCCGTCGTCATCGGCGGCGGGCTCCTCGGGGTCTCCGCGGCCCGGGCGCTCGCCCTGCGCGGCGCCCAGGTCGTGCTCGCCCAGCAGTCCGAGCGGCTCATGGAGCGCCAGCTCGACCCGGCCGCGTCCAAGCTCGTCAAGCGGCATCTGACCGAGCTGAGCGTGGAGGTGCACACCGAGTGCCGCGTACGGGACGTGCGCTGCGTCGGCGGTGCCGTCCGCTCGGTGGAGATGGCCGACGGGTACGCGCTCGACGCGGATCTCGTGGTCGTCGCCTGCGGTGTCCGCCCCCGGGTGGGTCTCGCGCAGGCCGCCGGGCTCGACGTCCGCAAGGGTGTCGTCGTCGACGACGAGCTGCGCACCTCCGACCCGTACGTCCACGCGATCGGCGACTGCGCCCAGCACGACGGCGTGCTCTACGGCCTCGCCGCCCCGGCGCTCGAACAGGCCGACGCGCTCGCGGAGTTGCTCGCCGGTGACGCGGACGCCCGCTACACCGGCACCCGCTCCCTGACCCGGCTCACCCTGAACGGGCACGACAGCCCGTTCGACCTCGCCGCGTTCGGCGAGACCGAGGCCCTCCCGGGCGACGACGTCGTCCAGCTCGCCGACGCCACCCGCGGCACCTACCGCAAGGTCGTCGTCCGCGACGACCGCCTGGTCGGCGGGGTCCTCGTCGGCGAACTCGGCACCGTCGGCGCGCTCGCCCGCGCCTGGGAGGGAGCAGAGCCGCTCCCCTCCGACGGCGGCCCGCTGCTCCACCTGCTCACCAACGATGGAGGCTCCTGATGACCGCCACCCCGGAGGCCACGGAGGCCACCCCCACGATCGTGCTCGTCGGCCACGGCATGGTCGGCCAGCGCTTCCTCGAAGCGCTCGCCGAGCGCGGCCTGACCGCCACGCACCGCGTGGTGGTGCTCTGCGAGGAGCCGCGTCCGGCGTACGACCGCGTCCAGCTCACCTCGTACTTCGCGGGCCGGACGCCCGAGGACCTGTCCATGACGGACATGGAGTTCATCAAGGACCACGGCATCGAGCTGCACATCGGTGACCCGGCCGAGACCGTCGACCGGGAGGCCCGCAGGGTCACCGCCCGTTCCGGGCTCGTCGTCGACTACGACGTGCTGGTCCTGGCCACCGGCTCCTACCCGTTCGTGCCGCCGGTCCCGGGCAAGGACGCCGAGGGCTGTTTCGTCTACCGCACGATCGAGGACCTGCTCGCGATCGAGGAGTACGCGAAGAACGCCCAGGTGGGTGCCGTGGTCGGCGGCGGTCTGCTCGGTCTTGAGGCGGCCGGTGCCCTCAAGGGCCTCGGACTGACCTCCCACATCGTGGAGTTCGCGCCCCGGCTGATGCCGGTGCAGGTCGACGACGGCGGCGGCGCGGCCCTGCTGCGCACCATCGAGGAGATGGGCCTGAGCGTCCACACGGGCGTGGGCACGCAGGAGGTCGTGGTCGGCGAGGACGGCGCCGTCACCGGCATGAAGCTGTCCGACGGCTCCGAACTCGCCACCGACCTGGTGGTGTTCTCCGCCGGTGTCCGCCCCCGCGACCAGCTGGCCCGCGACTGCGGTCTCACGGTCGGCGAGCGCGGCGGCATCACGGTCGACGAGCAGTGCCGCACGGTCGACGACCCGCACGTGTTCGCGATCGGCGAGTGCGCGCTGGCCTCCGACGGCCGGGTGTACGGCCTGGTCGCCCCTGGTTACGAGCAGGCGGAGACGGCGGCGGCGACGATCGCTTCCGATGAGGCGTCTTTTGTCGGGGCCGACCTGTCCACCAAGCTGAAGCTGCTCGGCGTGGACGTGGCGTCCTTCGGTGACGCGCACGGCACCGCCGAGGACTGCCTGGACGTCGTCTACTCCGACTCCCGCTCCGGTCTGTACAAGAAGCTGGTCATCGGCCGCGACGGCACGCTGCTCGGCGGCATCCTGGTCGGCGACGCGGAGGCGTACGGCACGCTCAAGGCCTTCACCGGCTCGGTCCCGCCGGTCTCCCCCGAGTCGCTGGTGCTGCCCGCGGGGTCCGGGGAGTCGGTCCAGCTCGGCCCGTCCGCGCTGCCGGACGACGCGATCGTCTGCTCCTGCCACAACGTCTCCAAGGGCACCATCCGCGGCGCGGTCACCGACCACCAGTGCGTGACCGTGCCCGAGGTGAAGAAGTGCACCAAGGCCGGCACCGGCTGCGGTTCCTGCGTCAAGGTCCTCGGCCAGCTCGTCAACGCCGAGCTGGAGGCCGGCGGCATCGAGGTCGACAAGGGCCTGTGCGGCTGCTTCGGGCAGACCCGCGAGGAGCTGTACGAGATCGTCCACGCCCTGCGCGTCACCACCTTCCAGGACCTGCTGGACCGGCACGGCCGCGAGGAGGCCCGGGGCGGTGACGGCTGCGAGGTCTGCAAGCCGGCCGTCGGCTCGATCATCGCCTCCCTCGCCCCGGCGATCGGCGCGAGCGGCTACGTCCTGGACGGCGAGCAGGCCTCCCTCCAGGACACCAACGACCACTTCCTGGCCAACCTGCAGAAGAACGGCTCCTACTCGGTCGTCCCGCGCATCCCCGGCGGCGAGATCGCCCCGGAGAAGCTGATCGTCATCGGCGAGATCGCCCGCGACTTCGGCCTCTACACGAAGATCACCGGTGGTCAGCGGATCGACATGTTCGGCGCCCGCGTCGAGCAGCTCCCGCTGATCTGGGCCCGCCTGGTCGACGCCGGCTTCGAGTCCGGCCACGCCTACGGCAAGTCGCTGCGCACGGTGAAGTCCTGCGTCGGCCAGACCTGGTGCCGCTACGGCGTCCAGGACTCGGTCCGCATGGCGATCGACCTGGAGCTGCGCTACCGGGGCCTCAGGTCGCCGCACAAGCTCAAGTCGGCGGTCTCCGGCTGCCAGCGCGAGTGCGCGGAGGCCCAGTCGAAGGACTTCGGCGTGATCGCCACGGCCAACGGCTGGAACCTCTACGTCGGCGGCAACGGCGGCGCGACCCCGCGGCACGCGGACCTGCTGGCCCAGGACCTGTCGGACGCCGAACTGGTCCGCCTGATCGACCGGTTCCTGATGTTCTACATCCGTACGGCCGACCGGCTGGAGCGCACCTCGACCTGGCTGGAGCGGATCCCGGGCGGCCTCGACCACGTACGGGACGTGGTCGTGCACGACTCCCTCGGCATCTGCGACGAGCTGGAGAAGCTGATGCGGGCGCATGTCGCGTACTACCGCGACGAGTGGGCCGAGACCATCAACGACCCCGAGAAGCTGGCCCGGTTCGTGTCCTTCGTGAACGCCCCGGACACCCCGGACCCGGTCGTCGCCTTCGTGCCCGAGCGCGACCAGATGAAGCCCGACCTGCCGCTGCTGTCCATCGGCATGCGACCCGCCGACGTTCTGGAAGGAAGCGCCCAGCGATGACCCTGGCACCCGAGACCACCGAGCTGAAGATCGAACTCTCCCTGGACGGCGACTGGTTCACGGTCTGCGACCTGAGCACGCTGCTCCCGGGCCGCGGGGTGGCGGCCCTGCTGCCGGACGGCCACCAGGCCGCGGTCTTCCGCGACCGCTCCGGCGAGCTGTTCGCCATCGACAACCGCGACCCCTTCACCGGCGCGGCCGTCCTCTCCCGCGGCCTGACCGGCACCCACCAGGGCCGCCCGTTCGTCGCCTCGCCGCTGCTGAAGCAGCGCTTCGACCTGGCGTCCGGGCAGTGCCTGGACGACGAGGAGGTACGTGTGACGGCGTACCGGGTGCGCACCGCGTAGGAGTGCCGGGCCGAGACACCCCTCGTCCTTTGAGGGGTGTCTCTTCTGTTTCCTCAATGCGGTGACGGTGTCCCGGTGAGCGGGGTGGCTCCGGCGGCCCGTGCGCAGTGCGGCCAGTCACCGAAGTCGCGGTCCTCGCTCCACAGCCGTCTGGCGGCCTGGATGTTCCACTCCGGGTCCAGGGCCTGACGGGGCGTTCCTCCCAGCTCGCGCAGCCGGGCGTCGGAGATCTGGAACAGGCCCCAGTTCCGAGTGCCGTTGGTGTTGGGCAGGATGTGCAGCGGGTCCAGGAAGGACTGGCAGTCGGCGATGGCCACCGCCTTGTCCGGCACCTCGGGGAACACCTCGCGGACCCGCTGCCGCACCTTCTCCTGCGACCACACGCTCATCCGGACCCGTGAGGCGTACAGCGCCTTCTTGGTGGGTTCCTCGACGACGCCGTTGGGCTGGATCCCGGCGAGCACCTGGAAGGCGGTGACACGGCGCAGGGTCTGCGGCCCGAAGCTGCCGTCGACGCCGATGTCCGCGCCCTTGGCGTGCAGCAGGCGCTGTACCTCCCGCACGCACTCGTCGTGCTCGCCCATGGCGATCACGGGTGGGCAGCTGGCCGAGAACAACGCCCGGTCGTCACCGGAACCGCGCCCACCACCACCGCCGCTGCCGGACGGCGTCCGGCCGCTGTACAGCGCCCAGGCGGAGACGCTGAGGGCCGCGACGAGGGCGGCGGTGACGACGGAGGTGCGCAGGCGGCGCCGGCGTGAGCGGGCGTCGGGGCGGAAGGCGGGGGCGAGTTCGGGACCGGTTTCGGGGGCGGTTTCGTGGGTGGTTTCGGGGGCGGGCTCCCCGGCGTCGTCAGGGACCGCGTGCTCCTCGCCCCCAGGTTCCGCTCGCTCCTCGCCCCCCGGTTCCGCTTTCTCTTCTGCCGCGTCCTCCGCTTCCTGAGGTGCTTCCTCAGGTGCTTCCTGCCGCGCTTCCGCTGCCGCCGCCTCTTCCTCCGCACCGGCCGCCGCGGTTCTCGCCGCGTCCGCCAGGGCCCACAGGCGGTGCAGGGTGCGGAGTTCCTCCGGGGTCGCGCCGCAGACCGTGGCCAGCCGGTGGACGCTGCCGTAGTCCTGGGGCACGGACGTGCCACGGCAGTAGCGGTGCAGTGTCGAACCGGCCAGGCCGGACTTCTTGGCGAGGGCCTCGTAACTCAGGCCCGACCGGCTCTTCAGCGAACGCAGCAGCGCGGCGAACCGTTCCGTTTCCGGGCATACGGACATCGGGATTCCCCCCTCGGATACCCCCACGGGCGCAGGTCGGGCGCCTCAGGCGCCACTGTGCCACCAAAGGCATCCCATGGCCGTCCCAACGGTTACGGAACGCGCCAGTCAAGCGCCGTCCCAGCCGTCCCGGCATCCCACCCGGCCCCGCTGCCCTTGCCGGACCCGGTCGCGCCTTGCCAGCGTCGGGCCGTCCGAACGACCGCCCCCGACTCCCGAGGAGACCAGGCCCATGCGCCTTTCCGTCCGCAGGAACTCCCGCACCACACCGCTGTTCGCGGTCCTCGCCGTCAGCGCCGCCGCGATCACCACGCTGGCCGTGCCGTCCTCCGCTTCGGCCGCCCCGGCCGCTCCCACGGCGGTGGACTGCGCGAGTGGGCACATCTGCTTCTGGACCGGCGCCAACTTCACCGGCAGCAAGTGCGCGTGGGACGTGGCCGACCCCGACTGGCAGAGCGGTGCCATCAGGTGTTCCTGGGCCGCCACGACCAACGTGAAGTCGGTGTGGAACGCCGGCACCAGCAGCTCCACCGGTGTCGCCTACTACCGGGGCGCCGACTACAGCGACCGGATCGGCTGCACCCGGCAGCAGCACGGCGGCAACCTGGCCGGTACGTACAAGGTCCGCTCGCACCGGTGGATCAGCGGCAGCTGCGGCTGACGCCCCCGGTGATCCGAACGCGGTGGCGCGCACGCCCGCTCCTGCGTGCACGCCACCGCGACGTGTCCCGCGTGGGGGGTCATCCCAGGAGGGATGAGCGGGACTGCTCCTCGGGGAGGGGCCGGGTGTCGAGGTAGAACCACTCGGCGTCGGCGGTGGGCCAGGGCGGCGGCTCTCCCGCTCCGGCCGGCTCCTCCCCCATGCCGGTGACCGGGCGCCTGGGCAGCGGCGTCGTGGCCGGGGCTTCCCCCGCGGACGCGGCGGTACGGGACCCGGCCGGTTCGGCCTGCTTCGCCTCCCCGGGCATCAGCAGTTCCACCCGGAGCCCCAGCCCGCGCTGCTGGGCGGTGAACTCCTCGACCTGGTTGCGGCAGGCGTGGTCCAGGTGGGTCACGCCGGTCAGGTCGAGCCGGATCCGCGGCTTCCCGGACGCGGCGGCCGCCTCCAGCGCCTCGATCACCTTCGGCAGGCGCAGGAACGTGGCGTTGCCGGCCATCACGACCTTGGCCGTGTCCTCCTCCAGGTGCTGGCGGATCACGGTCTGCGACATGCGCAGCGCGGCCAGCACGATCCCCGCGGCGACGCCGAACAGCACGCCCTCCAGCAGCGCGGTCGCCACGATGACCAGCGTGGTCAGCGTCATCACCGCGAACTCGCCCCGGTCCTGCCGCCACATCTTCGGGAACTCGGCGGGCGCGAACAGCTTCCAGCCGCTGTGCACGAGGACACCGGCCAGCACCGAGATCGGGATCAGCGCGAGCACCTGCGGCAGCAGCAGCGCGAACGCGAGCAGCCACAGGCCGTGCAGCGTACGGGAGAGCCGGGTCTTGGCCCCGGCCTGGACGTTGGCCGAACTGCGCGCCACGACCGCGGTGATCGGGAGTGCGCCGAGGACGCCCGCGACGGTGTTGCCGACGCCCTGGGCGACCAGCTCGGTGTTGTAGCGGGTGCGCGGGCCGCTGTGCATCCGGTCCACGGCGGCGGCCGTGAACAGGCTCTCGGCGGACGCGATGACCGTGAAGGTGAGGATGGCGGTGATGATCGCCCCGTCGGTGAGCGCGCCGAACTGCTCCGCGCCCGGCAGGTTCACGGACGCGAGCAGGTTGCCCACCTGGAGCGTCTTCACGTCCACGCCGGGCAGCGCGGCGACGAGCACGCCGATGCCTACGGCGACCAGCGCGGCCGGGATCTTCCCGGCCGGGCCCGGCACCTTCTTCCACACGAAGCTGAGCACGATCGTGACGATGCCGAGCAGCGTGGCGATCATCGCCTGCGGGTTCGTCAGGATGCCGGCCAGCAGCCCGGGGATGCCGGCCATGTTCTCGATCGCCGCGCCGGGGGCCTTGGCGTCGGCCATCGGATAGACCTGGCTGAACATCAGCGGCACGCCGATGCCGGCCAGCATGCCCTGGACGACGGCGACCGAGGTGGCCTGGAACATCCGGCCCAGTTTCACCAGGCCCAGGACGATCTGCAGCAGGCCGGCGAAGAGCACGATCACGCCGAGCATGGCCACGCCGACGTCGGCGACGGTGTCCGCCACGAGCGCGGCGAGTCCGGCGGCCGGGCCGCTGACCTGGAGCGTACTGCCCTTGACCGCGCCCACGACCAAGCCGCCGATCACCCCGGAGATGATCCCGAGCTCGGCCGGGACGCCCGAGGCGACGGCCACGCCGATGCACAGCGGCAGCGCGACGAGGAAGACGACGAGCGAGGCGGTGATGTCGGTGACGAGATCAGCCTTGGCCCCGGCCTTGCCACCCGCGCCACCTTTCGCCCTGCGGGCGAGCCCGCCCAGCACACTCCCTGATGGGCCTACGGCAGGACCTCCCCCTGCCGCACCTCCAGGAGGCCCACCCGCCGCCGGACCTCCGCCAGAACCACCCCCCGGACGCCCCCGGGGCTGCCCCGACACACCGGCCCGCCAGTCCGCGTCACCCCCTACGGAGCCCCCCGACCGCCGGTCACCCCCACCCTCGGAACGACCGCCCGCCCCCCAGTCCGCGACGACGTCCGAAGCCCCGTCCGCCCGCCAACCCCCCGTGCCCTCCCCGGCACCACCCGGCCCCCAACCCGGAAGATCCCCCGCCCCCCAGTCCGCAGCAGCCTCGGCAGACCCGGCCGACCGCCAACTCCCCGTGCCCTCCCCGGCACTACTCGCCCCCCAGTCCTCAACGGCCTCCCCAGACCCAGCCGACGCCCAACCCCCCGTACGCTCCCCCGGACCACTCGCCCCCCGGCCAGCCCCGTCCCCCGAACGACCACCAGCTCCCCAGTCCGCAGCGGCCTCCGGTGGCGCAGTCGAGCGCCAACTCCCCGTGTCCTGCCCCTGATCACTCGACTCCCAGCCCGCAGAACCCCCCGCCCCCCAGTCAGCGCCACTCCCCGCCGCCCCCGCCGGCCGCCAACCCCCGCTGTCCTGCCCCGAAGCACTCGCCCCCCAGTCCGAGACACCCCCCTCGGCCCCGGCCGCTCCTGGCTCCGCCGTGCCTCCCCCCGGGCCGGCCCCGCGGCCGGCCCGTGCGGCAGCACCCCGTCCTCGCGCGTGCGCCCCGCTCATGCGGCATGCACCAGGAACGTGCCGTCGTCGCCGCGTTCGTACACGAAGCCCGTGTCGACCTCGTAGTACCAGCCGTGCAGCCGCAGCCGGCCCGAGTCGAGCCGCTGCCGGACGACGGGGTAACTCCGCAGTGCGGCCAGCTGGTTGACGACGTTGCCCTGGGACACCTCCGGCAGGGACGGGTCGTCCGGCGCGGTCTCCAGTACGGCGGCCAGCTCCGGGCGGGCGATGCGGAGCCAGGCGTCGACGCCGGGCAGTCCGGACAGGTCGTCGCCGGACTTCAGCGCGCCCATCGCACCGCAGTGTGAGTGACCGCACACCACGATGTCCTGAACCCCGAGCACCTCCAGTGCGTACTCGATGGTGGCCGCCTCGCCGGAGGCCCCGGGCCGTCCGTAGGGCGGCACGATATTGCCTGCGTTGCGCAGCTCGAATATCTCTCCGGGCCGCGCGCCCGTGATCAGAGCTGGAATGACCCGCGAATCCGAACAGGTGATGAACAGCACCTCCGGATATTGCCCTTCAGCCAGTTTCCGGTATTCGCTGCTGTCGAAATCGATGCGCTTCCTGAACGTGCGGGCCCGATCGAGCAGTGCCTTCAACTCCGCCTCCTGAGCTGGGGTTTCTTTCTCTGCACCCCACCGTAGACGGCCGACCTACAGAGGAAGGTTAAGCGAACTCCAGAGCCCGGCAAGGAATTGAACATTCTTTGCCCCTCATATACATACGAACGGTCGTCTTGTAGCGTGTGAACTCCAGGGCAGAGAATGCGAATTCGCGCTGCCCGGATTCATGCCGGCTCACGGAGAGACAGGACGTATGGGCATACGAGTGCTGCTCATCGAGGACGACGAGACGATCGCCGAGCCGCTCACCGAGGGCCTCGGCCACTTCGGACTGACGGTCGATCATGTCGCCACGGGCACGGACGGACTGAGAGGGCCGTACAACGACGTCGTCCTGCTCGACCTGGGACTGCCCGACATGGACGGCATCGACGTCTGCCGGGGCATCCGGCAGGTCTCGGACGTCCCCATCGTCATCCTCAGCGCACGCGGCGAGGAGGCCGACCGCGTACTGGGCCTGGAACTGGGCGCCGACGACTACCTGGCGAAACCTTTCAGCGTACGAGAGCTGGTGGCCCGGGTCCGGGCGGTGACCCGCCGCACCCAACGCACCCACCAGGCGCTCCCCGAAGCACCGGGCGCACCGGGCGCACCGGGCACACCGGGCGCACCAGGTACACAGCAACAGCCTGACCAGCAGCCCCAGCCCTCGTACGACCCCACCCCCACACCGCCACCCCTCTACGAACCGGCCCCGGCCATGTCCTACGAAGCCCCCGCGGCAGCCTCGTACGACCCCGCCCCCGACACCCCGCACGACCCGGGCCCGCTCGTGGTGGACCGCCGCACCCGCCAGGTCTGGGTCGGCGAGGCCCCCGTCCTGCTCACACCCAAGGAGTTCGACCTGCTGGCACTCCTCAGCGAGGACCCGGGGGCGGTCTACTCGCGCCAGCAGATCCTGGACCGCGTCTGGGACCCGCACTACGACGGCCCGACCAAGACGCTGGACGTCCATGTCGCCGCGCTGCGCCGCAAGCTGGGGCACCCGGCGTGGATCCGCACGCTGCGGGGCGTCGGTTTCCGGCTGTCCGTGCACACCGGGCCGAACGCCGCGCAGGTGGCCTCTCCGTGACCCGTCGGCTGCTGCTCAGCTACCTCAGTCTCGCCGCGCTGGTGCTGCTCTGCCTGGAGATCCCGCTGGGCTTCGTCTACTCGCGCGGGGAGCGGGAGCGGGTGGTCAACGCGGCGAAGGACGAGGCCGAGTCGGTCTCCGCGTACGCCGGGCTGTCCCTCGCGGCGGGGCGGGCCGAGCGGGACCTGCCCAAGCGGGTGACGCACTGCGCGCAGCGCATCGGCGGGAAGGTGGTGATCGTCGACGCCTCGGGCGCGTCACTCGCCACCTCCCACCCCAGGGACCCCGCGATGTCCGGCAATCTGGCCGCTCGGCCGGGCATCGCGGCAGCATTGCGAGGCACCTCGACGGTGGACGTCCGCACCTCCACCATCGGGGGCGTGGAGTACCTGTCGGTGGCGGCGCCGGTGGGCCAGGAGGCGCGGCCGGTGGGCGCGGTGTGGCTGACGGTGCCCACGCGCATGGTGCACGAGCGCGTCCACCATGTGTGGCTGCTGCTCGCCCTGGGCGGCCTCGCCGTGCTGACGGCGGTCACCGTGGTCGGCTTCGCCTTCGCCCGGTGGACGAGCCGCCCCATCCTCGAACTGGAGCAGGCCACGCACGACTTGGCGGACGGCGGCCGGTTCACGCCGGTGACGATCACGAAGGGACCGCCGGAGGTCCGCAGCCTGGCCGCCGCGTTCAACCACACCGCGGCCCGGTTCGCACATCTGCTCGCCTCCCAGAGGGCGTTCGCGGGCGAGGCCTCGCACCAGCTGAAGACGCCGCTGGCGGCGCTGCGGCTGCGCCTGGAGAACCTGGAGCCGGACATCGCCGTCCGGGCCCGGGGCAACCTCACCGCCGCGGTCACGGAGACGGACCGGCTCGCCCGGATGGTCGAGCACCTGCTGGCGATGGCCCGGCTGGAGGAGCACGCGGCCATCCCCGCCACCGTCGACCTGGGCGCGCTCTGCACGGAACGGCATCGCACCTGGCAGCCCCTGTTCGCGCGGGAGGACGTCTCCCTCGTGCTCTTCGCGGGGAGCGTGGGCCCGGTGCTCGCGGTGCCGGGAGCCGTCGAGCAGATCATGGACAACCTGCTCTCCAACGCGCTGCGGGCGTCCCCGGCCGGCAGCACCGTCACCGTCGAGCTGCGCCTGCACGCCCCCTCGCGCCGCGCCCTGCGCGACAGCCGCCCCCGCTGGGTCGACCTGCACATCACCGACGAGGGCCCGGGCATGACGGAGGAGCAGCGCGCCCGCGCCTTCGACCGCTTCTGGCGCGCCCCGGGCGCCCCCAAGGGCGGCACGGGGCTCGGCCTCGCCCTGGTGCAGCGCCTCGCCCACGCCAGCGGCGGCGAGGCGACCCTGCACGCGGCGGCGACGGGCGGCCTGGACGTGGTGATCCGCCTCCCCTCCGTACGCCCGCCGGTCGAGGGGCCAGGACCGGGCGGCGACCGTTCGAGGAAGCCGAGACGGGAGGCACCGGCGCTGCCCGCGTGAGTACGCTGCCGCCGCACGGCCACGAGTTGTCCATGCCCCGTCAACCCCGCTCCCCTAGTGTCCTTTCCGCCTCCCCGAGTTCGACCCTGCCGTCGACCGTCGGCAGGGCGGTACGGCACCTCCTGGAGTGAGAGTGGAACGTCGTAGCCTTCTGCGTGCGGCCGTCATCGGCGGCACCTCGGCCGCGTTGGGCGGAACCCTGTGGCGCGGCGCCGCCCACGCGGCCCCGGCCCAGCCCGGATCCGGCCCCTACGGGGCGCTGGGTTCCCCGGACGCCAACGGCATCAGACTCCCCGGCGGCTTCACGAGCCGCGTGATCGCCCGCTCCGGCCAGCGGGTCGGGAGCACGTCGTACACCTGGCACAACGCCCCGGACGGCGGCGCCTGTTACGCCGACGGCACGGGCTGGATCTATGTCTCCAACTCCGAGATCAACCCCTCGGGCGGCGCGAGCGCGGTGAAGTTCTCGTCGACGGGCGCGATCACGGCCGCGTACCGCATCCTCTCCTCCACCCGCCAGAACTGCGCGGGCGGCAAGACGCCGTGGAACACCTGGCTGTCCTGCGAGGAGGTGTCCCTCGGCTACGTCTACGAGACCGACCCGTGGGGCACGAACGCGGCGGTGCAGCGTCCGGCTATGGGCCGCTTCAAGCACGAGGCGGCGGCCGCCGACCCGGTGCGCAAGGTGGTCTACCTGACCGAGGACGAGACCAACGGCCGCTTCTACCGCTTCGTCCCGACGGCCTGGGGCAACCTGGCGTCCGGCAAGCTCCAGGTGATGGTCGCGGGCAGCGCCACGAGCGGCTCCTTCACCTGGACCGACGTCCCCGACCCGGACGGCTCCCCCACGGCCACCCGCTCCCAGGTCTCCGGCTCGAAGTCCTTCAACGGCGGCGAGGGCTGCCACTACGCGAACGACACCGTCTGGTTCACGACCAAGGGCGACAACCGCGTCTGGCAGCTCAACCTGCTGAACAACACGTACGAACTGGCCTACGACGACTCCCTCGTCAACGGCACGGCCCCCCTCACCGGCGTCGACAACATCACCGGCACCTCCTCCGGCGACCTCTTCGTCGCCGAGGACGGCGGCAACATGGAGATCTGCGTCATCACCCCGGACGACGTCGTCGCCTCGTTCCTGCGCGTAGACGGCCAGTCGGGCTCCGAGATCACGGGCCCGGCGTTCTCCCCGGACGGCACCCGCCTCTACTTCTCCAGCCAGCGCGGCACGACCGGCAGCTCGTCGGGAGGCATCACGTACGAGGTGAAGGGCCCGTTCCGCTCGTAGCCGCCCAACTCGGCTTCACACAACCATCACAAGATGGTCACCTAGCCCTCATCAAGGGCTTCTCGGCCCTACGGTCATCCCCTCACGTAACACCTCTGGGGGGATGACCATGACCAATCCGTACACCGGCCCGCACAACAATCCCTATCCCGCGCCGCCGCCCATGCCGGGGCCCATGCGCCCGGCGCCCCGCTGGGCCCGGAAGCGCTACGTTCTCCCGGCCCTCGGCCTGGCCCTGTTCCTCGGCATCGGCATGGGCGCGAGCGGAGGGGAGTCCACGACGACCGACGCGAAGCCCGCGGCCGCCAAGCCGCGGCCGACCGTCACGGTCACCGCGACGACCACCGCCACCGCGACGCCGCTCGCGAAGAAGCCGGAGCCCGCACCCACCGTCACCGCCACGAAGACGGTCCGGGCCACCACCACGGTCACCGCCCGGCCGGCGGCCGGCGGCGGCTCCGACGACAGTGACTCGGGAAGCGACTCGGGCGGCGAGGACGTCTACTACGCCAACTGCAGCGCCGTCCGGGCCGCCGGTGCCGCGCCCATCAGCCGTGGTGAACCCGGGTACGCCTCCCACCTGGACCGGGACAACGACGGGGTCGCCTGCGACACGTGACCCGGTGGGCCGGTGACCATCGGCGCGTCCGGCCGTTCCTCCGGTTGGGCAGCTCGTACGGGCTGCCCGGCCGACGGAAGGAACACCACCGTGGACACGACCGTGCCCGCCCCCGACGCACAGCCCGTGCTGCCGCGCGACGAGTGGGTCAAGACGCTGCCGCAGATCATCGTCGCGTCCTGCGTCCTGCTCCTCGACGCCGAGGACCGGATCCTGCTGCTGCGCTACGCCGGGCACCAGCCCGCCGCCGGGCTCTGGGGGCTGCCGGGCGGCATGCTCGACCACGGAGAGGACCCCCTCGGTGCCGCGTGCCGGGAGCTGTACGAGGAGACCGGCATCGTCCTCGACCGGGATCCCCGGCTCATCGGCTACGACCACCGGGCGGACGTGAACGGCACGGGCCCGGTGATCGACTTCTACTTCCACGGCGGCCGTCTCCCGGCCGGGCTGTCGGTCACGCGCAGCGCGGAGCACGACGACCACGGCCTGTTCGCCCTCGGCGACCTGGAGTCCACCCCGCTGACGAACCAGCCGGAGACCCTGACCGCCCTGCACACCGCCGCGCTGACCGGCACCGCCGTGTGCCTGCGGGAAGGCCTGCCCGAGTAGGGCGCCGCACCCGCGTACACGCGCGAGAGAGCGGGGACGGCACCCCGCACAAGGTGCCGTCTCCGCTCTCTTCCGTGGTCCGGAGCCGCCGCGATCGGAATGAGGGTCGGGGACCGACGACGGCTCCGGGTTCTGGGGGCCGCGAGGGCCGCCGGGCTAGCGGTGGTCGCTGCCCTGGGACTGGACCGCCGCCCGGCCGGCCTCGAGACGGGCCACCGGGATGCGGAACGGGGAGCAGGAGACGTAGTCGAGTCCGACCTCGTGGAAGAAGTGGACCGACTCCGGGTCGCCGCCGTGCTCGCCGCAGACGCCGAGCTTGAGGTCGGGGCGGGTCTCGCGGCCGGCCTTGGCGGCGAGCTTCACCAGGGAGCCGACGCCGTCCCTGTCGATCGTCTCGAAGGGGGAGACGCCGAAGATGCCCTTCTCCAGGTACGCGGTGAAGAACGAGGCCTCCACGTCGTCCCGGCTGAAGCCCCACACCGTCTGGGTCAGGTCGTTCGTGCCGAAGGAGAAGAACTGCGCGGCCTCGGCGATCTGACCGGCGGTCAGGGCGGCGCGCGGCAGCTCGATCATCGTGCCGATGGACAGCTTGAGCTGGGCGCCCGAGGCCGCCTCCACCTCGGCGATGACCTTGTCGGCCTCCTCGCGCACGATCTCCAGCTCCTGCACCGTGCCGACGAGCGGGATCATGATCTCGGCGCGCGGGTCGCCCTTGGCTGCCTTGCGTTCGGCCGCGGCCTCGGCGATCGCCCGGACCTGCATGGTGAACAGGCCGGGGATGACCAGGCCGAGACGGACGCCGCGCAGGCCCAGCATCGGGTTCTGCTCGTGCAGGCGGTGGACCGCCTGGAGGAGGCGCAGTTCGTTCTCGTGCGGCTCCTGGCGGGACTCGGCGAGGGCCACCCGGACGGACAGCTCGGTGATGTCCGGGAGGAACTCGTGCAGCGGCGGGTCCAGGAGGCGGATGGTGACCGGGAGGCCGTCCATCGACTCGAAGAGCTGGACGAAGTCCTGCTTCTGGAGCGGGAGCAGCTCCTTGAGGGACTCCTCGCGCTCGGCCTGGGTGTCGGCCAGGATCAGCCGCTCCACCAGCTCGCGCCGGTCGCCGAGGAACATGTGCTCGGTGCGGCACAGGCCGATGCCCTGGGCGCCGAAGCGGCGGGCCCGCAGCGCGTCCTCGGCGTTGTCCGCGTTGGCGCGCACGCGCAGCCGGCGCTTGCGGTCGGCGAAGGCCATCATCCGGTGGACGGCCTCGACGAGCTCGTCGGCGTCGTCGGCACCCGGGTGCATCCGGCCCTCGAAGTACTCCACGACCGGTGAGGGCACGACCGGCACCTCACCGAGGTAGACCTTGCCGGAGGAGCCGTCGATGGAGACGACGTCGCCCTCCTCGACGACGTGCCCGCCCGGGACGGTCATCCGGCGGCGCTTGGTGTCGACCTCCAGCTCCTCGGCGCCGCAGACACAGGTCTTGCCCATGCCGCGCGCGACGACGGCCGCGTGGGAGGTCTTGCCGCCGCGCGAGGTCAGGATGCCCTCGGCGGCGATCATGCCGTCCAGGTCGTCGGGGTTGGTCTCGCGGCGGATCAGGATGACCTTCTCGCCCGAACGCGACCACTTCACGGCCGTGTAGGAGTCGAAGACGGCCTTGCCGACCGCCGCGCCCGGCGAGGCCGCGATGCCCCGGCCGACCTGGGAGACCTTCGCGTCCTCGTCGAAGCGCGGGAACATCAGCTGCGCGAGCTGGGCGCCGTTGACGCGGGTGAGCGCCTCGGCCTCGTCGATCAGGCCCTGGTCCACCAGCTGGGTCGCGATACGGAAGGCCGCGCCCGCGGTGCGCTTGCCGACGCGGGTCTGGAGCATCCACAGCACACCGCGCTCGATGGTGAACTCGATGTCGCAGAGATCCTTGTAGTGGTTCTCCAGCGTCTCCATGATCTGCATGAGCTGGTCGTACGACTTCTTGTCGATCTGCTCCAGATCGGCGAGCGGCACGGTGTTGCGGATGCCCGCGACGACGTCCTCGCCCTGGGCGTTCTGCAGGTAGTCGCCGTAGACGCCCTGGTGGCCGGAGGCGGGGTCGCGGGTGAAGGCGACGCCGGTGCCGGAGTCGGGGCCGAGGTTGCCGAAGACCATGGAGCAGACGTTGACGGCCGTGCCCAGGTCGTGCGGGATGCGCTCCTGGCGGCGGTAGAGCTTGGCCCGGTCGGTGTTCCAGGAGTCGAAGACCGCGTGGATGGCGAGGTCCATCTGCTCGCGCGGGCTCTGCGGGAAGTCCCGGCCGGCCTCGGTCTTGACGATCTTCTTGAACTTGGTGACGAGCTTCTTGAGGTCGGCGGCCTCCAGCTCGGTGTCGACGCTGACCTTCTTGGCCGCCTTCGCCGCCTCCAGCGCGTCCTCGAAGAGCTCCCCGTCGACGCCGAGGACGGTCTTGCCGAACATCTGGATGAGGCGGCGGTAGGAGTCCCAGGCGAACCGGTCGTCGCCGGCCTGCTTGGCGAGGCCCTGCACCGACTTGTCGGAGAGGCCGATGTTGAGGACGGTGTCCATCATGCCGGGCATGGAGAACTTGGCGCCCGAGCGCACCGACACCAGCAGCGGGTCGTCGGCCTGGCCGAGCTTCTTGCCCATGCGGGCCTCGAGGGCGTCGAGGTGCGCACTCACCTCGTCACGCAGTGCCGCCGGCTCCGCGCCGCTGTCGAGGTAGACCTTGCAGGCCTCGGTGGTGATCGTGAAGCCGGGCGGGACCGGCAGGCCGAGGTTCGTCATCTCGGCGAGGTTCGCGCCCTTGCCACCGAGGAGGTCCTTGAGGTCCTTGTTTCCCTCGGTGAAGTCGTAAACGAACTTCACGCCCTCAACGCTCGCGGCCTGCTCGGCTACCGGGAGATCTTTGTTTTCCGACACGGGTCTCGACTCCTCGAGGACGCGGTGGCTGCCCTGACGGCGAGGAACATACCCAGATCGAAGGCGTCTGGGTACGTCCATGCGCGCGTCATGCGCCTGTAACCACTCGTCCGCCAGCGGATCGAAAGTCAAGGCTTGGCAAGCAATCACAGCCGCATGTGTTCACTTCTTGAACGCATGAACCTCCATCGAGCTCTCTGAGCGCTCACCTGAGCGGCGTTCAGCACGCTTGAGTTCGATCGATGAACGATCAAAGCATGGCACTCAGTGCCACCCTTTGGAGAAGTGCAGCCGCTCATGATCCGCTCATCTGAGCGCAACGCTTATCAGAGGTGGCGAGAATCACGCTGCCACAGCCCGCCGGATTTCACCATGCGGACGCGTGACGGGGTCGAAATGTCCCTGTCACACTCCGAGCGCCCGCAGCCGCTCCTCGACCCGCTCGGGGGCGTACAGGTGCTCCACGACCATCGCACCGGCTCCCACCAGCCCGGCTCGTTCGCCCAGCCGTGAGGTCACCACGTCCAGGTGGGCCGTGGAGCGGGGCAGCGCCCGCTGATAGAGCAGTTCGCGCACCCCTGTCAGGAAGGGAGTTCCGGCCAGATCCCCGGCGATCATCAGCACGCCGGGGTTCAGCAGGGTCACGACGGTCGCCAGGACGTCCCCGACCCGGCGCCCGGCGTCCCGGGCGAGACCGACCGCCTCGGGGTGCCCGGACGCCAGCAGGTCCCGCACATCCGAGCCGGAGGCCGCCGGCACCCCGGCCTCCGCCAGCCGCCGCGCCACCGCCCCGCCGCTCGCGACGGCGGCCAGACAGCCGTACGAACCGCACCGGCACAGCGCCTGGGCGCCCTCCGGCACCCGGATGTGCCCGATGTCCCCGGCGCCCCCGTCGATGCCCCGGAACACCGAGCCGTCCACCACGACCCCGGCGCCGATGCCGGTGGAGACCTTGACCAGCACGAAGGCGGAGCAGTCGGGATAGCCGGTGCGCTGTTCGCCGTACGCCATGAGGTTGGCGTCGTTGTCCACCAGCACGGGCACGGCGGCGGCGCCGGTGTGCTCGGTGAGCGCCCTGGCCAGCCGGTCCCTTATGCCGTAGCCGTCCCAGCCGGGCATGATCGGCGGCTGGACGACACGGCCGGTCTCGGTGTCGACCGGGCCGGGCACCGCGAGCCCGACCCCGCACACCGACGCGGCCGGGCAGCCCGCCTTCTCCAGCAGCCCGGCGAACCAGCGGCCGAGTTCGCCGAGCACGAGGTCCGGCCCGTCCTCGACGACCAGGGTGCCGGAGTGCTCGGCGAGGATCTCGCCGCTCAGCGACAGCACGGCCGCCCGTGCGTGCCGGGTGTCGAGGTCGGCGGCCAGGACAACGGCGTGCTCGTCGTCGAATTCCAGGGTGATGGAGGGGCGTCCGCCCAGCGGGGAGTCCACCGGTCCCCCGGCGCCCTCGCGCAGCCAGCCCGCGCGGAACAGCCGGTCGAGCCGCTGTCCGACGGTGGCCCGGGACAGTCCGGTCGCCTGCTGGAGCGCGCCCCGGGTCACCGCGCGGCGACTGCGCACCAGTTCGAGCAGTTCGCCGGCGCTCGCCTGGCCGGCACCTCGTCCCGTCCGCTGTCCCGTTCTTCCGGGCTGTCCGGTCATGCACACCCCCTTGTGTTTCCCAACCTTGCCTTACATAGTGGGTTTTGCGTGTTAAATAGACGTAACCCCACGGTAGCCGCAGCCGAACCGGCCGGCCGGACGTCTTTTCGGAGAGCCCCGAGTGGACCGCACCGCCCAACGCGCCCTACGTCGTACCGGACGCACCGTTGCATACGATCCGCCCAGCACCGTCTCACCCCTGCAGGTCAGGGCCGCCGCCGTGCTGGAGGCAGACTGGACGGGTACGTCCACGGTGCCCTCGCGCAGCCTGTATCCGCACCAGTGGTCGTGGGACTCGGCGTTCATCGCGATCGGCCTGCGGCACGTCTCGCCGTTACGCGCCCAGACGGAACTGGACACGCTGCTGGCGGCCCAGTGGGCGGACGGGCGGATCCCGCACATCGTCTTCAACCCCTCCGTCCCCCTCGACGCGTACTTCCCGAGCCCCGACTTCTGGCGCTCCTCGACCGCCGGACGTACCGCGGGCGCCCCGCGCACCGTACAGACCTCCGGGATCGTGCAACCACCGGTCCACGCGCTGGCCGTGTGGCTGGTGCACCTCGCCGACCCGGGCCTGTCGCGGGCGCGCGGCTTCCTCGCCCGGATGTATCCCCGCCTCGCCGCCTGGCACCGGTATCTGCTGCACCGGCGCGACCTGGGCGGGGGCGGGCTGGTCTCCGTCGTGCACCCCTGGGAGCAGGGTATGGACAACAGCCCCTGCTGGGACCGTCCGCTGTCCCGGGTCACCCCGGCCCCGGCCCGCTCCTTCCGCCGCGCCGACCTCGACCACGGCTCCCCCGAGGACCGGCCGACGGATCTGGACTACGGGCGGTACGTGCGCCTCGCGAGCGACTACCGGGACCGCGGATACGCCGACGGGGCAGGGGAGTTCGCCGTGGAGGACCCGGCGTTCAACGCGCTGCTCATCGCCTCCGAGTACGCCCTGGCCCGGATCGCCCACGAGCTGGGCGCGGCTTCGACGGCCCGGCAGGCCCGCGCCGAGCGGCTCACCGCCGCCCTGGTGGAGCGGCTGTGGGAGCCCGCCGCGGGGATGTTCCTGTGCCGGGACGTGCGCGCCGGGGAGCTGATCCCCGAGCGCGGTGTCTCCGGCCTGATCCCGCTGCTGCTGCCGACCCTGCCCCGCGAGCTCGCCACCACCCTGGTCCGCACGATGTGCGGCCCGCACTTCGGCCTCGGCGGCACCACCCGCCTGGTGCCCAGCTACGACCTGCTCGGCGAGGCCTTCGACCCGCACCGCTACTGGCGCGGCCCGGCCTGGATCAACACCAACTGGCTCCTGGAGGGCGGTCTGCGGCTGCACGGCGAGCGCGGCCGGGCCGACGCCCTGCGCAAGGGCATCCTGCACACCGCCGGCGCCTCCGACTTCGCGGAGTACGTCGACCCGTACACGGCACAGGCCTGCGGCGCCACCGGCTTCGGCTGGACCGCCGCGCTCACGCTCGACCTGCTGCACGACCGGCCCGCAGGGGACAGAAACGGCGTCACGGCGATCAAGGGAGGGGACCGGGGATGACGGACCGGCATCATCTGCTCGTGCACGGCGGGACGTTCGCCGCCGTCGGCGACCGCGGCGACATCAGCGGCTACCGGGGCGGCAGCGCCCCGGACGGAATGTTCGTACGGGACGCACGGCATCTCAGCCGGTGGCAGCTCACCGTGGACGGGGCCGTGCCCGACACGCTGACGCCGGTGGCCGACGGGGACACCGCGCGCTGCGTCCTCGTCCCGCGCGGCGGCCGCGACGAGCCGCCCGCGTACACGCTCTTCCGTGAACAGGCCGTCGGCGACGCCTCCTTCGTGGAATCGCTGCGGATCACCAGCAACCGCCCGGCGCCGACGACGGTCCGCCTCGCGCTCACCGCCGACGCCGACTTCACCGACCAGTTCGAGCTGCGCTCCGACCACCGCACCTACACCAAGGCCGGTGCGGTCCGCTCCCGCCAGGTCCTCGGCCACGGCGTGGAGTTCACCTACCGGCGCGGCGAGTGGCGCTCGTGCACGACGGTGACGGCCGAGCCCCAGCCGGACGCCGTGGAGGAGACCGGCACCGGCGCCCGCCGCCTGGTGTGGACCCTGGAGCTCGCACCGCACGGCACCGCCGAGCTGGTCCTGCGGGTCATGGCCCGCCCGCACGGCGAGCAGCGGGCCCTGCGTGTCCCCCGCTCCCCGGCCGCCGTGCGGGAGCGACTGCTCGCCCGGGAGGGCGAGTTCGTGGAGGGCCTGGCCTTCCCCACCGGCTGGCCGGAGCTGGCCGCGGCCTGCTCCCGGGGTCTCGCCGACCTCGCCGCGCTCCAGGTCCCGGCGAAGGGACCGGACGGCGAGGAACTGCGCGTCCCGGCCGCCGGTGCCCCCTGGTTCCTGACGCTGCTGGGCCGGGACGCCCTGCTCACCTCGCTGTTCGCGCTGCCCTACCGGCCCCGGCTGGCCGCCGCCACCCTGCCCGCGCTCGCCGCGACCCAGGCCACGGACGCGGCCGCGAGCGAGGTCGCCCAGCCCGGAAAGATCGTCCACGAGGTGCGGCACGGCGAACTGGCGCACTTCGGCCAGGTCCCCTACGGCCGCTACTACGGCTCGGTCGACGCCACACCGCTGTTCCTCGTCCTCCTCGGCGCCTACACGGAACAGACCGGCGACACCGCCCTGGCCCACCGCCTCCGGTCCCACGCCCGCGCGGCTGTCGGCTGGATGCTCGACCACGGCGGCCTGACCTCGCGCGGCTACCTCGTCTACCGCGCCGACCAGGGCGGCCTCGCCAACCAGAACTGGAAGGACTCCCCCGGCGCCATCTGCTCCGCCGAGGGCACCCGCCCCCACGGCCCGGTGACGGCCGCGGGCGCCCAGGGCTACGCCTACGACGCGCTGCGCCGCACGGCGTGGCTCGCGCGCACGGTGTGGCAGGACGGGACGTACGCGGACCTGCTGGAGCAGGCGGCCGGTGACCTGCGCGACCGTTTCCAGCGGGACTTCTGGATGGACGAGCACTCCTTCCCGGCGCTCGCGCTCGACGGCCGGGGCGCCCAGGTCGATGCCCTGGCCTCCGACGCCGGGCATCTGCTGTGGTCGGGCCTGCTGGACAAGGAGTACGGCGAACAGGTCGGCCGGCGCCTCCTCGAACCGGACTTCTTCTCCGGCTGGGGCGTGCGCACCCTGGCCGCCGGCCAGCCGGCGTTCCATCCGCTCTCCTACCACCGCGGTTCGGTCTGGCCGCACGACAACGCGCTGATCGCGCTGGGCCTGGCCCGCTACGGGCTGCACGACGAGGCCCGCGCGATCGCCCGCGGCCTGGTCGACGCGGCGACCGCGACCGGCAACCGGCTCCCCGAGGTCCTCGCGGGCTACGGCCGCGACACCCACCCGGTGCCGGTGCCGTACCCGCACGCCTGCGTACGCGAATCCCGCTCGGCCTCGGCCCCGTTGGCGCTGCTCACGGCGGTCGGGGGCGTCTAGGGCGTGTTGCGAAAGTCCCGTCTGGCCGGAAACCCCTGGCACGCACGCTCGCCGCGTTGTCGGTCGTCGGCGCAGCCCGCTGCGCTCTCCTCCCTCCGCCTTGCGATCGCACGCACCAGACGCCCCCGGCCCCGCCCTTCGGGCGGACGACGCTACTTTCGCAACACGCCCTAGGGACGGTTGGCCGGGCGTTTGCCGGGTGTTTGCCGAGCGCTGGCCCGGCGGGCTGAACGCACCTGGTGAGCGCCCCGTACGGAACTGAGGCGGACCCGATCCCCATGCGGGTCCGCCCACCTCACCGGGTTTCGTACGGGAAGGACCTTCGGGTGCCTGTCTTCACACGCTTGCGCCAGTCATCGCGGTCAGAGCCTGCGTCGGCACCGGCACCGGCACCGGAGACTCCCGTGTCGGAATCCGGTCTCCGCGCCCGCCACCCCCGAGCCGCCCGCGCCCTCCGCTGGACCACCACCGCCCTCGCCGCCGTCCTGGTCCTCGGTGCCCTGCTGCTGCCCAACACCCTCCCCGCCATGGGGCCGAAGAGCTTCACGCGCATACCGGCCGAGGCGGTCGTCGGGGCCGTCGTGGTGCTGTGGCTGCCGCGTCGGCCCCGGCTGGTCGCGGCGGCGCTGTACGGACTGGGCCTGACCGCGCTGACCGCCGTGAACCTGCTCGACATGGGGTTCAACGAGTATCTGGGCCGGGGCTTCAACGCCGCGCTCGACTGGGACCTGCTGCCCGACGCCCAGGCGTACGTCGGGGACACGCTGGGCGGGGGCGTCGCGACCGCCGCCGCCGTCGGCGCGATCGTGCTGGTCCTGCTGCTGGCGGCCGTCATGGTCGCGGCGACGGTCCGGCTCAGCGACCTGCTCGTACGCCACCGGCCCCGGGCGGCCCGGGGCGCGCTGATCGCCGGCGTCGTCTGGGTCACCTGCTCCGCCCTGGGCCTGACGCTCTTCGGCGGGCCGATCGCCTCCGAGCGCGGCGCCGGAGCCCTCCGGGTCCACGCCCAGCGGACGGTGGAGTCCCTGCGCGACGAGGCGGCCTTCGCGAAGCACGCCCAGGCGGACACCTTCGGCAACACCCCGCCCGACCAGCTGCTGCCCGACCTGCGCGGCAAGGACGTCATCTTCACGTTCATCGAGAGCTACGGCCGCAGCGCCATCGAGGACCCGATCATGGCACCCGGCGTCGATCGCACCCTCGACACCAGCGGCAAGGCCCTGGAGAAGGCCGGCTTCGCGGCCCGCAGCGGCTGGCTGACCTCGGCGACCTTTGGCGGCAGCAGCTGGCTCGGCCACTCGACGACCATGTCCGGCCTGTGGATCGACAACCAGCGCCGCTACCGCACGGTCACCGCGGGCGACCATCTCACCCTCACCAAGGCGTTCCGCAAGAGCGGCGCCTGGGACACGGTCGGCGTGATGCCCGGCGTGCAGAAGGGCTGGCCGGAGGAGAAGTGGTACGGCCTCGACAAGCTCTACGACGCCTACGACCTGGGATACAAGGGCCCGAAGTTCAGCTGGTCGACCATGCCCGACCAGTACGCGCTGGAGGCGTTCCAGCGCCAGGTGCACGGCGAGAAGCGCGACAAGCCGCTGATGTCGTTCGTCATCCTGACCTCCAGTCACCAGCCCTGGGCGCCCCTGCCGAAGATGGTCGACTGGGACGAACTCGGCGACGGCTCACGCTTCGACGCCGTCCAGAAGGCCGGCAAGAAGGCGTCGGACGTCCTCACCGACACCACCCAGTCCCGGCAGGAGTACGGCAAGTCCATCCAGTACTCGGTCACCAGCCTCACCCAGTGGCTGGAGCGCTACGGCACCGACGACACCGTCCTGGTCTTCCTCGGCGACCACCAGCCCATGGCCCGGGTCAGCGGCACCCGCGCCAGCCGCGACGTGCCGGTCTCCATCGTCGCGAAGGACCCGAAGGTCCTCGACAAGGTCGCCGACTGGAACTGGACGGAGGGCCTCAAGCCCGACCGCGACGCCCCGGTGTGGAAGATGAGCTCCTTCCGCGACCGTTTCCTCAAGGCGTACGGCTCCACACCGCACCGCTCGGAAGGCTGATCAGCCGCCGGAGGTGTCGAGTTCGGCGTCCTCGCCGACCCCGGCGCAGTCGTAGGGGTCCTTCAGCCAGCCGTCCGGCAGCACCACACGGTTGTTGCCGGACGTACGGCCCCGGGGCCCGTCGGCGCCGGCGGGCCAGGGCTGGTCGAGGTCCAGCTCGTCCAGCCCGGAGCGCAGTTCCTCCAGCGAGGAGGTGATCGCGAGGCGCTTGCGCATCTCGGAGCCGACCGCGAAGCCCTTCAGGTACCAGGCGACGTGCTTGCGGAAGTCGATGACCCCGCGCGCCTCGTCCCCGATCCACTCGCCGAGCAGCGTGGCGTGCCGGACCATGACGTCGGCGACCTCGCGCAGCGCCGGGCGGGCGATGTCCTGGGGGCGCCCCTCGAAGGCGGCCACCAGATCGGCGAACAGCCACGGCCGCCCGAGGCACCCGCGTCCCACGACCACGCCGTCGACGCCGGTCTCGCGCACCATCCGCAGCGCGTCCTCGGCCGACCAGATGTCGCCGTTGCCGAGCACCGGGATCTCCGGCACGTGCTCCTTCAGCCGGGCGATGGCGTCCCAGTCGGCGGTGCCGCCGTAGTGCTGGGCGGCGGTGCGGCCGTGCAGCGCGATGGAGGTGACGCCCTCCTCGACGGCGATCCGGCCGGCGTCCAGGAAGGTGATGTGGTCGTCGTCGATGCCCTTGCGCATCTTCATCGTGACGGGCAGATCGCCGGCACCGCTGACGGCCTCGCGCAGGATGGCCCGCAGCAGGTTCCGCTTGTACGGCAGCGCGGAGCCGCCGCCCTTCCGCGTGACCTTCGGCACGGGGCAGCCGAAGTTGAGGTCGATGTGGTCGGCGAGGTCCTCCTCCGCGATCATGCGGACGGCCTTGCCGACGGTCGCCGGGTCCACGCCGTAGAGCTGGATCGACCGGGGCCGCTCCGTCTCGTCGAAGTGGATGAGCTGCATCGTCTTCTCGTTGCGTTCGACCAGCGCCCGGGTGGTGATCATCTCGCTGACGAACAGGCCCTTTCCTCCGCTGAACTCCCTGCACAGGGTGCGGAAGGGCGCGTTGGTGATCCCGGCCATGGGGGCCAGGACGACGGGGGGCTGGACGGTGTGCGGGCCGATGTGGAGGGGCGTGGACATGCCTCCATTGTGCCGTGCAATGAGAACGTAAAATTCGTTAGTTAGCCACACTATTGAAATCGGCGTACGATGGCCCGCATGCCCGAGCTCAGCCCCCGCCGCCGCATGCTGGTGCTCGCGATCTGCTGTATGAGCCTGCTGATCGTGAGCCTCGACAACACGGTCCTGAACGTGGCCCTGCCCTCCATGCAGCAGGACCTGCACGCGAGCACCTCAGGTCTGCAGTGGACGATCGACGCCTACACCCTGGTCCTGGCCTCGCTGCTGATGCTCGCGGGCTCCACCGCCGACCGGATCGGGCGCAAGCGGGTCTTCATGGCGGGCCTGGTGGTCTTCACCATCGGCTCGGTCCTCTGTTCCCTCGCACCGAACCTGGAGGCGCTGGTCGCCTTCCGGATGGTGCAGGCGGTGGGCGGCTCGATGCTGAACCCGGTCGCCATGTCGATCATCACCAACACCTTCACCGACCCGCGCGAACGGGCCCGCGCGATCGGCGTGTGGGGCGCGGTCGTCGGCATATCGATGGCCGCCGGCCCGCTGGTCGGCGGCCTCCTCGTCGACTCGGTCGGCTGGCGCTCCATCTTCTGGATCAACCTGCCGGTGGGCCTCGCCGCCCTCCTCCTCACCTTCCGCTTCGTCCCCGAGTCCCGCGCCGCCAAGGCCCGCCGCCCCGACCCGGTCGGCCAGCTGCTGGTGATCGCCCTCTTCGGCTCCCTGACCTACGCGATCATCGAGGCGCCGAGCACACCGTTCGCCTCGACGGCCCCGCTGGCCGCGGTCGCCCTGGCCGCCCTGCTCGGCCTGCTCTGGTACGAGCCCCGCCGCACCGAACCCCTGATCGATCTGCGGTTCTTCCGCTCGGCGCCGTTCAGCGGGGCCACGGCCATCGCGGTCAGCGCGTTCGCCGCGCTCGGCGGGTTCCTCTTCCTGTCCACGCTGTACCTCCAGAACGTGCGCGGCCTGACCGCGCTGGAGGCGGGCCTGTGGATGCTGCCGATGGCGGCCCCGACGTTCCTCTGCGCCCCGCTCTCCGGCCGCCTGGTCGGCTCCCGCGGCCCCCGCCTCCCCCTCCTGATCGCCGGCTTCGCGATGACCGCGAGCGGCGTGCTCTTCGCCGCGTTCGAGGCCGAGACCTCCGACGTCACGCTCTTCGCCGGATACGTCCTCTTCGGCATCGGCTTCGGTTTCGTCAACGCGCCGATCACCAACACGGCGGTGTCCGGGATGCCGCGCGCCCAGGCGGGGGTCGCCGCGGCGGTCGCCTCGACGAGCCGGCAGCTCGGGCAGACGCTGGGTGTCGCGGTGGTGGGGGCGGTGCTCGCCTCCGGCGTGGGCTCGTCGTCGTACCGGGAGACGTTCGTGTCGGCGGCGCGACCGGGCTGGTGGATCCTCGCGGTGTGCGGCTTCGCCGTGCTGCTGCTGGGGGCGGTGACGAGCGGGCGGTGGGCTCGCCGTACCGCTGAGGGGACGGCGGAGCGGCTGGAGTCGGCGGAGGTGCGGGATGTGGCGGTGACCGCACACCGCACCTCGTGACCTGGTGACCTCGTGACCTCGTAGCCGTGGTTCGCAGCCCTTCGGTAACACGGGGCCCGTCCGCGGCGGTTCGGCGAGACCCCTTTCGGTTGAAGCGTCAAACTCATTCCTCCGGTGGCGACTTGCCACCCCGCTCTGAGCAGCAGAAACTGTAAGTGAGGACGCAGAGCCCACCGATAGTCCGACTCTGCGCCGCCCCGACGAGCACGAAGGGGCTGACCCGGTGGACAACACACTGCACATCCTCCTCGCCGAAGAGGACGCGGAAGCCGAACGTGTCGCGGAGCTGACCGGCTACCTGCGCGAGGAACTGCTCGAACTCGACGTGGACGACGTCACGACGCTCCCCGGCGGGGAGGCCCCGCCCGGAGCGCGGGCCGTGGACATCACTCAGATCGGCGCCCTGCTGGTGACCCTGGGCAGCTCGGCAACCGCCCTGAGCCAGGTGGTGACCGTGATCCGGTCCTGGATGGGCAGGCACCACGACACCCACCCGTCCCTGCGTCTGCAGATGGGCGACGACGTCTTGGAGGTGTCCGAGGCGACCGACGATCAGGTCGCGGAGGTGTTCACGCTCTTCGTCCAGCGCCATTCCCCGGCTGGAGCCGAGCCATGACGGATTCCAGACACGCGCTGATCATCGCCAACGGCCGGTACGACGACCAGGGGCTCAAGAAACTCAAGGCACCCGCCCAGGACGCCGCCGCCCTCGAAAGGGTGCTGCACGACCCCCAGATCGGCGACTTCCAGGTGGAGGTCGTGCACAACGCGTCCGCCGACCTCATGCGCAGGCGCATCCAGGGCTTCTTCAACGAGCGCGGCGGCGCCGACACGCTCCTGCTCCACTTCTCCTGCCACGGCATCAAGAGCGAGTCCGGCGAGCTGTACCTGGCCGCGAGCGACACCGAGCCCCCGCTGCTGGCCGCCACGGCCGTCCCCTCCCAGTTCGTCCGCGGTTGCATGTACGGCACCCGTGCGGGCCTCACCGTGCTGTTCCTCGACTGCTGCTACGGCGGCGCCTTCTCCCGGGGCTCGACCTCGGTACGCGCCTCCGGAGAGATCAACGCCCTCGAGTCGTTCGCCAAGGGCGAGCCGGCCACTGGGCGGGGGTGGGCCGTGATCACCGCGTCCGACTCCATGGAGTACGCCTTCGAGGGCAGCGAACTCGCGGAGAACTCCGGTCCGCGGCCTTCGCTGTTCACACACGCGGTCGTCGAGGGCCTGGAGACCGGCGAGGCCGACCTCGACGCGGACGGGAAGGTCTCCCTGGACGACCTGTACGACTACGTCTACCGGCACGTACAGGAGCAGAACCCCCATCAGAGGCCGAAGAAGGCGGCGGAGCTGCGCGGGGAGCTGCATCTGGCACACAGCCGGCGTGGTCGCATCAAGATCGCCGCCGTTCCCTCGCCGCCCGCCCTGCGGGCGGCCATGAACAGCGACGAGTTCCTCACACGGCAGGGCGCCGTGACGGAGTTGCGCAAACGACTGCGGCACACGGAGCTGCCCGTGGCGGAAGGGGCGCGTCAGCACCTGGAGGAGGTCGCGCGGAACGACATCCAGCCGATCGCCGAACTGGCGTCCGAGGCCTTGAGTGAGATCCACCTGGCACCGTCCCCTGACCACCTGGACTTCGGCCAGGCACCAAAGGGCTCGCCTCCTCGGAAGCAGTCGGTGACCCTGCACGGCCCACCCCTGGCCCGTCACTGCGTGGCCCAGTCCAAGCAGTCGTGGCTGCGGGTCGATCCGACCCCACGGGGCCTGGATGTCCACGTCGGCACGACGGCCGAGGGGCGTCTGTCCGGCGACATCGTGCTGAAGGGTGTGGCGGACGAGTCGGTGATCCACGTCGAGGCGGTGATAGGCAAGCCGGACACGGTGACCGTCAAGCACCGGCGCATCCCGCCCCCTCCCAAGAGGCCGCCCGAGCCCTCTGCGGACCAGGCGCGCACGGCTGCGCACCAGACGCGAACGGACCGTTCATCGCCGTCCCGCCGCGCTCTGCCCCTCGCCGGCGCCGCCCTCGCTCTCGCCGTCACGTCTGTCATCACGCTCGTACTGGCCATCCAGGCGGCGGTGGTGGCCATCACGGAGCGGGGCGGCGAAGGGGCCTACGGCAACGTCGAGGACAACATCCGCGAGCACGGAGCGATCACACCGCTCACCGTGTCCCTGATCACCGGTGCGCTGGCACTGGTCGTCGGCGCGTTCGCCCGGCACGATCTGGGAACACCTCGGGAGCACCAGACGAGCAAGGCGGAAAGCGTCACGCACAGCCTGACCGCGGTCGCGAAGGGCCTGGCGATCCCGGTACTGATCCTGGCCGTCCTCATGGGCATCGCCTACCTGGTGGGCAGCCAGAACTGGTGAGGACAGGCGTGCGGAACTCGGGGGACTCCGTGCGCAGGCGCTTGAGCAGCATCTTCCAGGCGGGCTCGGTGAGATGGCCGGCCATCTCGGCGTGGAGGCGGACCGCTGGCCGCTTGGCGCTTCTGGCCGCACCTCGGTTTCGTCGAACTGCTCCCGGGCGCGGCGATCGCCGGCACGGGCGCGGGCCAGGCACTGCAACTGCCCGTCAGCTACCGGGTTGCCCGTCATCCACCGGGTCATCCTCTCCGAGGTGCCGCCCGCCCGTGCCGGCGTCGGCGGCGGCGTGATGATCACCACTCGGCAGTCGGCACTGGCCCTCGGCCTGGCCACCCTGGGCGCGCTGTTCCCGTCCCTGGTCCCGGCGATGGGCATGCGGGACGCCCTGGTCACGCCGCCGCTGGTGCAGCTCGCCGGGGTGGTGCTGAGAGGTCTGCTGCGCCTCAGGCCGCCGCGCACGGTCTTCTGAGGCATCTCACGGCCTGATAACTCGCATCCGGGGAAACCCTGTTGATGTTGGTCATGCCGCACACTCCTTACTGCGAGCGGACCGGACGGGCCGGATTTCTGGACGCGGGAGGCGTCATGACGCAGATCGACACCAGCAAGGTCAGCCGCTGGGACCAGCACGGCCGCGAACACGTGGTGCGGGTCCAGCGCACGGGCATGCAGCGCACGATCAGATGCGACACCTGCGGCTGGCGCAGAAGCGCGCAGTTCCTGCCGTGGCTGAAGGCGGAGGAACATCTGACGGAGGCCCATCAGGCGACGGTGGACCCGACGGCGGCGTGACCGCCGAGAGGCACGGGAGCGTCAGGCGAAGTCACCGCTGTCACCTGGATACCTCCCCGGGGGCTCATCTCCGGAACTGCCGCACTCCGGGCCGCAGATGTGCCCGGCCTCATACGTATCGACGGAGCGGAGGCCGCATTCGTTCGGGCGGCCGCAGTTCTCTAAGGCGTCGTCCCCGCGCCGCGCAGACCCCGCACCATCAGGTCGACGACCGCGGCGAAGTCGGCCTCCGCGCCCGGCTGCTCCCACTCCCGCGCGTAACAGGGGTCGTGGAACCGCCCCGTCGCCTGGAACACCGCGCGGGCCGAGGCCTCCGGGTCGGTGGGCGCGAAGTCGCCGTCCTCCACGCCGGACTGGATGATGCGGGTCAGCTGGGACTCCAGGTCGGTGATGTGCTCGTTCACCGCCGTGCCGGCCTCGTCCGTGAGGACCATGTACGTGGCGAACAGCTCCGGATCGTCGCCCGCCTTGCGGCGCTTCGCGGCGAACAGCGCGGCGAGCCAGTCCCGCAGCCGGGCCTCCGGGGCGCTGTCGCCGGCGACGATGCCGGACAGCTCCCCGGACGTGCGGTCCAGCCAGCGCTTGGTGACCGCCTCGCGCAGCGCCGCCTTGGTCCGGAAGTGGCGGTAGACGCTGCCGTGGCTGACACCGAGCGCCCGGGCCACGTCCACGACGGTGGCCTTGGCCGGGCCGTGGCGCCGCAGCACCTCCTCTGTGGCCTCGAGGATGCGCTCGGCGGTCAGTGTCTCGCTGGTCGGTGCCATGCCCCTGACCGTACCCGGAGCCCGGTTCAGCGCTCGACGTGCGCCATCTGGGCCGCCGGGTAGCGCTCACCGGCTGCGGCACCCGCCGGCACGGCCTCCTCGATCGCGGTCAGGTCGGCCGCGTCCAGCGTCACGTCCAGCGCGCCCAGCGCCTCCGTGAGCCGGTCGCGGCGGCGGGCGCCGACCAGCGGCACGATGTCCTCACCGCGGGACAGCACCCAGGCGATGGCCGTCTGCGCGACGCTGGCGCCCTTCTGCTCGGCGATCTTCCGCAGCGCCTCGACGAGGTCCAGGTTGTGCCGGAGGTTCTCGCCCTGGAAGCGCGGCGACATCGCCCGGAAGTCACCCGCGCCGAGCTGCCGGTCCGCGGTGAAGTGGCCCGATATCAACCCCCGGGAGAGCACCCCGTACGCCGTGATGCCGATGCCCAGCTCGCGCGTGGTCGGGAGGATCTCGTCCTCGATGCCGCGCGATATGAGGGAGTACTCGATCTGGAGGTCGGAGATCGGCGCGGTGGCGGCGGCCCGGCGGATGGTCTCGGCGCCGACCTCGCTCAGGCCGATGTGCCGCACGTGTCCCTTCTCGACGAGTTCCGCGATCGCGCCGACCGTCTCCTCGATCGGCACGTCCGGGTCGAGGCGGGCGATGCGGTAGACGTCGATGTGGTCGACGCCCAGCCGCTGGAGGGAGTACGCGGCGAAGTTCTTCACGGCGGCGGGCCGGCCGTCGTAGCCGGACCAGCCGCCGTCCGGGTCGCGCAGGCCGCCGAACTTCACGCTGACCAGCGCCTGTTCACGCCGGGCGGCGGGGGCCGCGCGGAGGGCCTCGCCGATCAGCAGTTCGTTGTGGCCCATGCCGTAGAAGTCGCCGGTGTCCAGCAGGGTGACGCCCGCTTCGAGCGCCGCGTGGAGGGTCGCGATGGATTCGGCCCGGTCCGTCTCGCCATACAGCGCGGACATGCCCATGCAGCCGAGACCGAGGGCGGAGACCTGGGGGCCGGTGGTTCCGAGGGGGCGGGTTCGCATCGTCATGCCAACCACCATGACATGACAGCTGACAGATTTCAATATCTGTCACTCCATAGTTGCCACCGTCCGTCGCCACCCCCTCCAGCGACTACCGCGCCGTGAACGCCAGCTTCGCCCCCAGCGCCACGAACGACCCCGCGAACCCCCGCCGCAGCCACGCCATCACCCGCGGCCGTCCGATGACATGGCTGCGCACCGACGCGGCCAGCACCCCGTACACCGCGAACACGACGAAGGTCGCCAGCATGAACACCCCGCCCAGCCCCAGCATCCGCGCCACCGCGTGCGGCTCCCCCGGGCTCACGAACTGCGGCAGGAACGCGAAGAAGAAGATCGTCAGTTTCGGGTTGAGGATGTTGACCAGCACACCCCGCACGATCACCCGCAGCGCCGACACCGGCGCCTGCGCCGCCCGCTCCTCCACCACCAGCGCCTCCTTGTCCCGCACGGTCGCCCACGCCATGTACAGCAGGTACGCGACCCCGGCGTACCTCAGCACCTCGAAGGCGGTCGCGCTCGCGTGCAGCAGCGCGGCGACGCCGGTGACCGTGGCCAGCAGATGCGGCACGATCCCGAGCGTGCAGCCGACGGCCGCGACGACACTCGCGCGGCGCCCCCGGGAGAGCGCGGCGGCGAGGGTGTAGACGACACCGGTACCGGGCGTGGCGACGACGACCAGGGTGGTCAGCAGAAACGCGATACTCATGCGCTCACCGTGTCGCCGCCGCGCCCCGGGAAACAGAGCCAATCGACGGCCGCGCAACAGGACCACACCTTCGCATCACTCCGAAAGCGCCGGACAACGGCATGAGCGCTCCACGCCCCGAACAGGATGCGGCGACGCTCCGCGCCGCAACACCCGGATGCGATTCCTCCCCGGCATGAACACCGGGGCATCCTCGCAAGAAACAGGTGAACGCGCCGGTGCCGGGCCCCTCCGAAGAGGAACCCGGCACCGTCGTGCGCGAGAAAGGCGATCAGCAGCCGACCAGGCGGGCCGCCAGGTAACCCTCGATCTGGTCGAGGGACACCCGCTCCTGCTTCATCGAGTCACGCTCGCGGACGGTGACCGCGTTGTCCTCGAGCGTGTCGAAGTCGACGGTCACGCAGAACGGCGTGCCGATCTCGTCCTGACGGCGGTAGCGGCGGCCGATGGCGCCGGCGTCGTCGAAGTCGATGTTCCAGTTCTGGCGCAGCGCCTGGGCGAGGCCCTTGGCCTTCGGGGACAGCTCCGGGTTCCGGGACAGCGGGAGCACCGCGACCTTGACCGGCGCGAGACGGTGGTCGAGGCGCAGCACGGTGCGCTTCTCCATCTTGCCCTTGGCGTTGGGCGCCTCGTCCTCGACGTAGGCGTCCAGGAGGAACGCCAGCATCGCGCGGCCGACACCGGCCGCGGGCTCGATGACGTACGGCGTCCAGCGCTCGCCGGCCTCCTGGTCGAAGTAGGTGAGGTCCTGGCCGGAGGCCTTGGAGTGGGCACCGAGGTCGTAGTCGGTGCGGTTGGCGACGCCCTCCAGCTCGCCCCACTCACTGCCGCCGAAGGAGAACCGGTACTCGATGTCGGCGGTGCGCTTGGAGTAGTGGGAGAGCTTCTCCTTCGGGTGCTCGAACCACCGCATGTTCTCCTCGCGCATGCCGAGGCCGGTGTACCAGTTCCAGCGCTGCTCCATCCAGTACTCCTGCCACGTCTCGTCCTCGCCCGGCTTGACGAAGAACTCCATCTCCATCTGCTCGAACTCGCGCGTGCGGAAGATGAAGTTGCCGGGCGTGATCTCGTTGCGGAAGGACTTGCCCATCTGGGCGATGCCGAACGGCGGCTTGCGGCGCGAAGTGGTCTGCACCTGGGAGAAGTTGGTGAAGATTCCCTGCGCGGTCTCGGGCCGCAGGTAGGCGACGGAGCCGGAGTCCTGCGTCGGGCCGAGGTGGGTCGACAGCAGGCCCGAGAACTGCTTGGGCTCGGTGAAGGTGCCCTTGTTGCCGCAGTTGGGGCAGTTGAGGTCCGCGAGCCCGTTCTCCGGGGCGCGGCCCTTCTTCTCCTCGAAGGCCTCCTCAAGATGGTCCGCGCGGAACCGCTTGTGGCAGGAGGTGCACTCGGTGAGGGGGTCGGTGAACGTGGCGACGTGGCCGGAGGCGACCCAGACCTCGGGGGCCAGGATGACGGACGAGTCGATACCGACCACGTCCTCGCGCGACGTCACCATGTAGCGCCACCACTGGCGCTTGAGGTTCTCCTTGAGCTCGACACCCAGCGGGCCGTAGTCCCAGGCGGCGCGCTGACCGCCGTAGATCTCACTACAGGGGAATACGAAGCCCCGGCGCTTGCTCAGGCTGACGATGGTGTCGATCTTGTCGGCGGCCACGGTGCTCTCTTCATTACGACGACGGGCGACGAAGCGAGTTGCTTCCAGCGAATGATTCAGGTTACCGGCGGGGACGCCCCCTCAATCAAATCGCTCCCCCCTCAGCGACCGCCAGAGGGCCACGGCCCTTGATTCGAGCCTGTTCAGGACGTTTGTTGACAACGGTTTCCATATTTGTTGAAAATGACTGTCATGAACGTACGACGACGACTCATACCCGCCGCCGCGGCCGCCTCTCTCGGCCTCGGCGCTCTGACCGCCTGCTCCAGCGACAGCGCGGCGAAGGGCAACACGGAGAAGTTCGACGTCGTCGCGTCGTTCTACCCGATGGCCTTCCTCGCCGAGCAGATAGGCGGCGACCACGCGAACGTCACCAGTCTGACCGAGCCGGGCCAGGAGCCGCACGACCTGGAGATCAGCACCCAGCAGCGCGCCCAGCTCGAAGAGGCCGACGCGGCGCTCTTCCTCAAGGGGCTCCAGCCCGCCGTCGACGAGGCCGTGACACAGACCGGCATCGAGACGAAGATCGACGCGGCCTCGCTGACCCACCTCGAGGACCACGGGACCGGCGGCCACACCCACGAGAACGGCGAGGAAGCCCACTCCGAGGAGGAGGAGCACGGCCGCGACCCGCACGTCTGGCTCGATCCCGTGAAGTACGCCGAGATCGCCCAGGGCGTCGGCAAGGCCTTCGAGAAGGCCGACCCGGACCACGCGGCCGACTACAAGAAGAACACCGAGGCCCTGGTCAAGAAGCTGGGCGGCCTGAACAGCGACTTCGAGAACGGCCTGAAGGACTCCAAGTCCAAGGTCTTCTTCACCAACCACGCCGCCTTCGGCTACCTCGCCGAGCGCTACGGTCTCACCCAGGAGGCCATCTCCGGCGTCGACCCCGAGAGCGAGCCCAGCGCCGCCCGCGTCAAGGAGCTCCAGCAGGAGGCGAAGGCCGACGGCGTCACCACCGTCTTCTACGAGACGCTGGTCTCCGACCGCACCGCGAAGACCCTGGCCAGGGACGCGAACCTGAAGACGGACGTCCTCGACCCGCTCGAGGGCATCACCGACAAGTCCCGCGGCGACGACTACTTCCAGGTCATGGAAGCCAACCTCAAGGCCCTGCAGACGGCACTGGGAGCCAAGTGACTCACTCATCGGAGGACGGCATGACCGAGCCCGTCGTATCCCTGCGCGGCGTCCGCGCGGACCTGGGCTCGCGCCCCGTCCTGCGCGGTATCGACCTCACCGTGCACCGCGGTGAGGTCGTCGCGCTGCTCGGCGCCAACGGCTCCGGCAAGTCCACGGCCGTGCGAAGCGTCATCGGCCAGGTGCAGACCGGCGCCGGCGAGATCGAGCTGTTCGGCACCCCCCGCGCGCGGTTCCGTGACTGGCACCGCGTGGGCTACGTCCCGCAGCGCACCACGGCCGCGGGCGGCGTGCCCGCCACGGTGACCGAGGTGGTCTCCTCCGGCCGCCTGTCCCGGGCCCGCTTCGGCGTGCTGCGCAAGGCCGACCGCGAGGCCGTACGACGCGCCCTGGACCTCGTCGGCATGGCGGACCGGGCCAAGGACTCCGTCGACGCCCTCTCGGGCGGCCAGCACCAGCGGGTCCTGATCGCCCGCGCGCTCGCCTCCGAGCCCGAGCTGCTGATCATGGACGAGCCGATGGCCGGCGTCGACCTGGCCAGCCAGGAAGTCCTCGCGCACACCCTCACCGAGCAGGTCTCCCAGGGCACCACCGTGCTGCTCGTGCTGCACGAACTGGGCCCCCTGGAGCCCCTCATCGACCGGGCGGTCGTCCTGCGCGACGGCTGCGTCGTGCACGACGGACCGCCCCCGAAGGCGGTCGGGCAGCACGCCCTCCCCGGCCACGACCACGTACACCCGCACGCCCCCGCGGGCGCCGAACCGATCCGTACGGGACTGCTGAGCTGATGGACTTCCTCGACTACGCCTTCATGCAGCGGGCCCTGCTCGCCGCCGTCCTGGTCGGCATCACCGCCCCCGCGGTGGGCATCTACCTGGTCCAGCGCCGCCAGGCCCTGATGGGCGACGGCATCGGCCACGTGGCGATGACGGGCGTCGGCCTCGGCTTCCTGCTGACCTGGTCCCCGGTGTGGATGGCGACCCTCGTCTCCGTCCTCGGCGCGGTCCTCATGGAGCTGATCCGCTGGTACGGCAAGACCCGCGGCGACATCGCCCTCGCGATGCTCTTCTACGGCGGCATGGCCGGCGGTGTGATGTTCATCAACCTGGCGCCGACGGGCTCCAACGCCAGCCTGACGTCGTACCTCTTCGGCTCGCTGTCGACGGTGTCCGAGTCGGACGTCACGGCGATCTGCGTGCTGGCCGCCTTCGTCGTCCTGGTCACGCTCGGCCTGCGGCGGCAGCTGTTCGCGGTCAGCCAGGACGAGGAGTTCGCCCGGGTGACGGGCCTGCCGGTGCGCGCCCTGAACCTGCTGACGGCGGTCACCGCGGCTGTCACGGTGACGGTGGCGATGCGCGTGGTCGGTCTGCTGCTGGTCAGCGCGCTGATGGTGGTGCCCGTCGCGGCGGCCCAGCAGATCAGCCGCAGCTTCGCCGCCACCTTCGTGATCGCCGTCGCCATCGGTGTGAGCGTGACGATCGGCGGCACGGTCACCTCGTACTACCAGGATGTCCCGCCCGGTGCGACGATCGTCTTGCTGACCATCGGCGCGTTCATCGTGCTGACGGCACTCGCGGCTCCGCTGGCCCGCCGCCGCGCCCGCGCCCGGACTTCCGCGCAATCCGCCCACGACCCCGGCGAGTGCGCGATTCCGGGTACCCGGGAGGCGGCCGACGAGGTCGGCGTCTGACCGCCCCCACCCCGGGCTGGCACAATGGCCCGGGCAAGGCAGACGTGAGGAGGCAACGGTGACGACCGCTGGACCGTCCGTGAAGGGCCGCGCCACCCGGCAGCGGGCCGCCGTGTCGGCGGCCCTGGAAGAGGTCGACGAGTTCCGCAGTGCGCAGGACCTGCACGACATGCTCAAGCACAAGGGCGACTCGGTCGGGCTCACCACGGTCTACCGGACGCTGCAGTCCCTCGCCGATGCCGGTGAGGTCGATGTCCTGCGTAACGCCGACGGCGAGTCCGTCTACCGCCGTTGCTCCACGGATGACCATCACCATCACCTTGTGTGCCGGGGGTGCGGCAAGGCTGTCGAGGTGGAGGGGCCGGCCGTGGAGAAGTGGGCGGATTCCATCGCGGCGGAGCATGGGTATGTGAACGTGGCTCACACGGTGGAGATTTTCGGTACCTGTGCGGAGTGTGCGGCGGCCGCCAAGGGTTGAGTTGCCGGGTGCGGGTGCGTTGGGGCTTGTCGCGCAGTTCCCCGCGCCCCTGGGTTAGTCACCTTCAGGTTCGATTGAAGCAGCGCTCCAGTTCCTTGAGGTCGTAGAACTTGCTGCCCTTGGCTATCGGGTGGCAGCCGGCCTTGAAGGCTGTCTCCTTCTCGTTGTAGAGCATGCGGACGAGATAGGTGTTGCCCTTGTGGAAGACGTCCCACTGGATGTTGGAGGCCATGGGGGCGACGGAGGCGCCGCGCCAGGGGTTGTCGGCGTAGGTGTAGGGGTGGTCGGCCGTGACGCCCGCCGTGCTGCCCGGGAGCTTCATCAGTGCGGCGAGGGGGATGATCTCCTCGGCGTGGGTGAAGCGGAGTTCGGCGCCCAGGTCGCCGGTGCCGGCGCGCTTGGCCTCGACCTGCTTGAAGAAGTCGTCGAGGAGGACGTCCGCCATCTTGTACGTGATGTCGCTGTCGGCGAAGCCGGGGCCCTTCTCGTAGAAGTCCTCGACGTCGCTGAGGTAGCCGAACCAGGCGGCGTCGCCGTGCGAGATGTACCGCTCCATGCCCCAGCCCTTGCCGCCGGGGCTCTCCTCGCTCATGGCCGGGGCGATCGCGTACAGGTTGAAGACGGCCTGCGCGGCTTCGACCTCGGTGCCGATCGAGGCGAACTCGCCGTCGGTGATCCGCTGGACGAACGCCGGGGTGAAGAGCCCGCGCAGGACACTGCGGGCGGCCCGGTGGGTCTTCGGCTGGTCGGTGAGCTTGTCGAGCGTGTCCGCGAGGCGCTGGTCCTTGTCGATGTAGTCGCGGTAGGCGGCACCTCCGGCCGCCTTGTGGAAGTACAGCAGGTTCGCGTCGGCGCGGGCCGGGCCGATCAGCGGCTTCAGCGCCGGGTCGGTGTCCCCGAGGGTCGCCGCGAACAGGTTGCCGCTGTCGACGGCCCTGCCCTGCCCGGAGCTGACGACGTCGATCTTCTCGCCGCTCTTGGCGATCTGCCGGAACAGGCCGGGCAGGCGCTGCTCCATGCGTACGGCCGTGCCCGCGATCTCCTGCTTGCCGCGTCCGCTGAGGTTGCCGTAGCCGACCTTGGCCATTGCGGCTTCCAGAGCCCGCACCCGGGGCCCGAACTCCCGCCCCTCGCGCGTGAGCTGCCCCTCGGCCTGCGCCTTGTCCCACAGGGCGAGGATCAGGTCGCCGTCCTCGCCGTCCGTGGCGGCGCGGGAGCCGTGTCGGGAGACGTTCTCGGTGAAGACGGGTGTGAAGCCGGCCGGGGGCCGCTGGTAGGTGCGGGCGTTCTGCTGGGGGACGTAGGAGGCCTTGGTGCCGAAGCTGTCGCGGACGGTGCCGGTGTCATGGCGGGTGTGGTGGTCCGTCGCCTGGGCGGCCGACGGGGCCACCACGAGGGTCGCGAGGCCGAGGGCCAGAGCGGGGGTGAGACGTCTCATGGAGGTGCCGTTTCGTTCGGGACCACACCAAAGCGACTGAAGCGACTGATGCGGCAGACCGGGTGATCCGCCGCATCGTCGAACCGGTACGTGAATTTCGGGTGGCCCGGTGGCGGCCGGGGCGTGGCCGACCGTCCTGCCCTTGCCAAAAAATCCTCAGCCGGACGGCATCAGGCCTCGTGCGCCGAGCCCGCGGCGGACCAGCAGCGACAGCGCGGCGGCGGCGAGGATGACGGCGCCGCCGATGCGCAGGAGGAGGTCGTAGGCGTGCTCCGGGCCGGTCTCCGGGGTGAGGGAGGTGATCGCCGCGGCCACGGCGGCCAGGCCGATGGCGCCCAGGGTGACGAGGGCCGTGAGGACGACACCCGAGGCCTCGCCGGCGCGGGCGGGCGAGACGACCTGCTGGGTGGCCACGCTGGCGAAGGTCCAGCCGAGGCCCAGGCCGAGCGCGCACCAGGTGAAGACGGGCAGGTAGGCCCACCAGGACCAGGCCCAGCTCAGCCCGATCATGCCGGTGCCCGCGATGGTCCCGGCCAGGGCCATGACGCTGGTGGGACGCATCCGCGTGGAGAGCCAGGCGCCGATGGGACCGGCGCAGGCCACCATCACGGCCGGGGCGAGGAACACCGTGCCGGACAGGATCGCGGACAGGCCCCGCACCTGCTGCAACTGCAGGGTGGCGAGGAACACGGTGACGGCGTAGCCCATGTTGGCCACCGACCCCATCACGGTGACGAGGTCGAAGGGGATGTTGCGGAAGAGCCGGAAGTCGACCAGCGGATGCCGGCAGGTCCGCTCACGCCGGACGAAGAGCGCACCGGCCACCACCGCGACGCCGAGCAGGGCGAGGGTGCGCGCGTGGTCCCATCCCCAGGCGCTGCCCCGCTCCACGGCGAGGGTCAGCGCGGCCAGGCTGATCACGACGGCCACACAGCCGGGCAGGTCGACCTGGCGCGGGGCGCTCTCGTCCCGGGAGTCGGGGACGCACCACAGGGCGATCAGCAGGGAGAGGGCGCTGAGCGGAGCCAGCAGCCAGAAGATCCACCGCCAGCCGGGGCCGTCGGTGAAGCCACCGCCCACGAACGGCCCGAGGGCGGTGCCGACGTTGGCGATCCCGAACACCGCGCCGAGCGCCCGGGCCCGGGTCTCCTCGGGAAAGGCGTTGCTGATGACGGAGACCGACACGGGAAAGATCAGCGCCGCGCCCGCGCCCTGCACCACCCGGCACACGACGAGGACGCCCAGGGTGGGAGCGAGAGCACAGCCCACGGAAGCGGCGGCGAACAGCCCGATACCGACGAGCAGGACGGGACGGCGGCCGAGCAGATCCCCGAGCCGCCCGCCGACGATGAAGAGACAGCCGATGGCGAGCATGTAGGCGGACAGCGTCCACTGGGCGGCGGAGACCGTCGTGTCCAGCTCGGCGGAGATGCCGGGGATGGCCAGATTCAGCGCGAAGAAGTCCAGCTGGATGCAGAACAGGGCGAGCGAGGCCGCGACGAAGGCCCCGGCCCGCTTCGAGGTCTGCGGGGGTGCGCTGACGGCCGTCGAACCCATGCCACCAGCACACCGCCGGTGGGGCCCGGCTGCCACCGGAGGGCGACCGGGCCGCCCCGGCTACTCCTGCCTGCCCTCCATGGCCAGCAGCTCCTCGTTCGGGATGGCCCCGCCGAACCGCCGGTCGCGCGAGGCGAACTCCAGGCACGCCCGCCACAGGTCACGCCGGTCGAAGTCCGGCCACAGCACGTCCTGGAAGACCATCTCGGCGTAGGCGCTCTGCCAGATCAGATAGTTGGAGGTGCGCTGCTCGCCGCTCGGGCGCAGGAACAGGTCCACGTCCGGCATGTCCGGGTAGTACATGTACTTCGAGAAGGTCTTCTCGTTGACCTTGGACGGGTCGAGCTTGCCGCTCTTCACGTCCTCGGCGAGCGCCTGCGCGGCGTCGGCGATCTCGGCCCGGCCGCCGTAGTTCATGCAGAAGTACAGCGTCAGCTTGTCGTTGTCCTTGGTCTGCTCCTGGGCGATCTGCAGCTCCTTGGCCACGGAACGCCACAGCTTCGGCATCCGGCCCACCCAGCGGACCCGGATGCCCAGCTCGTCGAGCTGGTCGCGGGTCTTGCGGATGAAGTCCCGGTTGAAGTTCATCAGGAAGCGCACCTCGTCCGGCGACCGCTTCCAGTTCTCGGTGGAGAAGGCGTACAGGGAGATCGCGCCGACGCCCATCTCGATGGCGCCCTGGAGCACGTCCAGCACCCGCTCGGCGCCGACCTTGTGCCCCTCGGTGCGCGGCAGCCCCCGGTCCTTGGCCCACCGCCCGTTGCCGTCCATGACGATCGCCACATGCTTCGGTACGAGCTCTCCGAGCTTCGGCGGCCGTGCGCCGGAGGGGTGCGGCTCCGGCGTCCTGTACTCCCGGCGCTGCCGCCCCAGGATCCCGCGTACGGCCATGTGTCTCTCGCTCCTCGTGCTCGCTTGCCATGCGTCTGTACGGGCGGGGCTACTTCTCCACGTACCGCAGGGAGCGCAGCCCGCGCTCCATGTGCCAGTGCAGATACGCGGACACCAGCCCGCTGCCCTCGCGGACGTACCGCGCCTCGCACGCGTCCGCGGTGTCCCAGTCTCCCGTAAGCAGCGCGGCGAGGAGTTCGAGGGCCTGAGGCGAGGGTACGACGCTGCCGGGCACCCGGCAGTCCACGCAGACGGAACCTCCTGAGGCAACCGAGAAGAACCGGTTCGGCCCGGGCATTCCGCACTTCGCGCAGTCCGTGAAGCTCGGGGCGTAGCCGTTGACGGCGAGGGAGCGCAGCAGGAAGGCGTCGAGCACGAGATGCGGGGCGTGCTCCCCCCGGGCGAGGGTCCGCAGCCCGCCGACGAGCAGCAGATACTGCTGCACGGCCGGCTCGCCCTCGTGATCGGTGAACCGCTCGGCGGTCTCCAGCATGACCGTCCCGGCGGTGTACCGAGCGTAATCACTGACGATCCCGCCGCCGTACGGCGCGATGGTCTCACTCTGCGTACACAGCGGCAGCCCGCGCCCGATCAGCTCGCTCCCCTTCGCGAAGAACTGCACATCGACATGCGAGAACGGTTCGAGGCGCGCACCGAACTTCGACTTCGTCCGGCGCACGCCCCGGGCCACGGCCCGTACGCGTCCGTGACCGCGTGTGAGCAGCGTGATGATCCGGTCCGCCTCACCCAGCTTCTGGGTGCGCAGCACGATGCCGTCGTCGCGGAACAGACTCATGGCGTCATTCTCGCAGGGTCACCGGGTCGCCCGGGTCCTCCGGGTCAAGGGACCTCACCCCTGCTGCGGGCGTTGGCGTACGCCGTCGCCGCGCTCAGCCGCTCGGCCGGGGTGGCGTGCCGGACGGCGCCGGGGTCCACGTCCCATTCCTTCCCGCCCCCGTACGGCCGCAGCTGCACATAGGGCCCCTCATGCCCCATGACGATGCCGATGCGTCCGCTGCGGGTGTCCACGACGTACGCGCCGACCGGGGGGTTCATCGCAGCACCGCCGCGAGCCGCCGGGCGGTCTCCACGGAACACCGGCCCAATTCCACGAGCGGACAGGGTGCTTCCCGCGCAAGACTCACCGGGTCCAGGCCCAGTGACGGCAGGATAATTCCCGCCTTCGCGAGTTCTGCCCGCAATTCCTTCACCGCGTCCTCCGCTTCTTCGACGCAGTGCGCCGAGTGTCGTGCCTCCACCGTGCTCCCCTTCCATTCGGAGTTTCACTCTTCGCATCCCCACGGTGACGCTCCGCGCCTACACTCGGGAGGGGTCTGTGCCCTACAACTGCGGGGCAGCACAAAGGGGTTCGGTAATGGCCAACGGTTCTCGGCAGGCAGCGTGGGAGTTCTTCGGCACGGAGCTCAAGCGGCGGAGGGAGGACGCGGGGATCACCCAGGTGGAGCTGGGGCTACGGGTTTTCGTCTCCGGCGGATACATCGGCCAGTTCGAACAGGCCATTCGCAAGCCACAGCTGGATGTGGCCCAGCGGATCGACGGGGTGCTGCAAACCGACGGTATTTTCGAGCGGTTGTGCAGGAAGCTGATTGACGATAAGCGGTATGCGGATTATTTCGCGAGGGCGGCGGAGCTGGAGGCGCAGGCTACGAAAATCTGCGAGTTCGCGCCCGCGCTGGTGCCGGGACTCCTGCAGACACCGGCCTACGCGAGGGCGGTCACACTGGCAATGAACCCGTTCGCGCCGGACGAGTTCATCGCCGAGAAGGTGTCGGGCCGCGTGGAACGCGCGCAGATCCTCAAGGACGCTACCCGCCCCCTGTATTGGGTGATCCTCCACGAGAACGTGCTGCGCATCCCGGTCGGTGGCCCGGCCGTCATGGCGGAACAGCTGGAGCACGTGGTGGCACTGGCGCGAGAGCGGACGGTGATGGTGCAGGTGTTGCCGTACGCGGCTGGGGCGTACGCCGTGATGACCGGCGACCTGCGCCTCATGGAGTTCGAAGACGCGCCGCCGACGGCCTATACAGAAGCCGTGTATTCGGGGACTTTGCTGGACGATCCGGCCGTGGTGAAGCACGCACAGTCGGCCTACGATCTGCTCAGGGCTGCCGCGTTGCCACCGGAGGCGTCCCTGGACCTGATCGAATCGGCGGCGGAGGACTTCAGACGATGCGCGAGTACGACCTGACCACCGCACACTGGCGCAAGAGCACCTACAGCGACGGCAACGGGGGCAACTGCGTCGAGGTCGCCGACGGAATCCCCGGCACCGTACCCGTCCGGGACAGCAAACTGGCCGACAGCCCTGTGGTCCTGGTCGGGGCAGCCGCCTGGGTGGAGTTCGCCCGCTGGCGCAAGAGCAGCTACAGCAACGGCGAGGGCGGCAGCTGCGTCGAGGTCGCCGACGGAGTCCCCGGCACGGTCCCCGTCCGGGACAGCAAACTGGCCGACAGCCCTGTGGTCCTGGTCGGGGCCGACGCCTGGGGCGCGTTCATACGTCACCATCGCCACTGAAATGATCCGGCCGTGCACTGGACCATGCGCCCCGCCGAACCGGCGGACGTCGAGGCGATAGCGGAACTACGGGCCGTGGTGATGCGCCCGGACCTGGAGCGGTTGGGCCGCTACGACGCGCACCGGGTGAGGCAGCGCCTGCGGGACGGCTTCGCCCCGCACCACACGTCGATCATCGAGGCCGCCGGCACCTTCGCGGGCAGCGTCACACTGCGACCGTCCGAGGACGGCACCTGGCTGGAGCACTTCTACCTCGATCCCGGCCTCCAGGGCCGGGGCCTGGGTACGGCAGTCCTCCGAACCCTGCTGGCCCGAACCGACGCCGACGCCGAACCCGTACGCCTGAACGTCCTCCAGGGCAGCCCGGCCCGCCGCCTCTACGAACGCCATGGCTTCACCGTCGAGACCCAGGACCCGGTCGACGTCTTCATGCTGCGCCCGCCAAGCACGAACGGAGACCACTGAGGGGCTCACGAGCCAGCCCATCCCCGCGATGGGAGCAAATGGAGCACATGGGCCAACCGGCCGAGCCCCCACCCGCCAACACAGAGGTCACCCCCGCCCAAACGCTCCACTCCCCCCGGCTCAGCCACCCACGCCCCGTCGGCCGCCGCACCCACGCGGCGTGCAGGCGAGACGCGAGCGCGCCCGCTCACGCCGGTCGGCGAGGCAACGGACCGAAGCTCGCACACAGGGCCTGGCCACCCGCCTTTCCGGGCCGCTCGCTCGCTTCTCTCCCGTGCTGGAGCGAGGCGAGTCAAGGGTGGCCCGCAGGGCCATCGGCGAAGCCGGCGCGCAGCGCCCTTTACTCGGCTCGTGGAGGCACGACACTGGCAAGAAGCGGGCGGCCCCGACAGTTGCTGCCCGTGTCATGACGGGCCAGGCGGCCTCATTCCTCCCCTCCACGCGCGTTCCGCGACTGGGTCGGCAGCGATACGGCCTGGACGGCCAGTCGATCGCGGATGGACTGGACGAGGTTCTGCCACTGGCGGGTGAAGCCCGGTGTCTGCTCCAGGGGGTCCCACAGGTGGCCCAGTGAGGGGGCCACGCGGGCGCGCGGCATCCACAGATGCAGGAGGTGCTCCGCGGCTGCGCCCAGTGCCGGGACGGAGGAGGCGGGAACGCGACTGCCGTCCAGCAGGTGCGTCACGGTCGTGAGCAGCCAATCGTGCAGCGCGAAGTCCTCGCACAGGCCCGCCGCCGCGGAGGCCGGGATGTCTTCCGGCATTCGCAGCTCCACGGTCCGCAGCCCTCCCTCGGCCAGGGTGAAGCGCTCCAGTGACGCCTTCTCCCCCATCGGGACGTACCGTGCGACCCAACGCAGCCGTGTGGGGCGGGACTTGAATGGCACCCTCTGATCGAGTAGGGGACCTCGGCTGAGTTGGGCGAGCAGCCCCTCAGCGACCATCCCGAGGTTCAGCTCGTCACGTCCGGGGCCACGCAGGACGCCCTTCGCCGTCGCTTCCTCGGGCAGCTTTCCGATGGGTTCGACCAGGCCCGGCCGTACGAGGTACTGGCCCCAGGGCCGACGCGCTTCCGGTCCGAAGGCCGGTGCGCTGAAGTAGGCGGTGGCCTGTAGGACACGCCCCTCGGTGAGCGCGGCGCGGGCGGCCACCGTCCCCACGGCACGGACCTTGGCACCGTTGGAGGTCGGCAGCCCGCAGTCCACGCCGGTGAGGACCTCCGGTGAACGGACGTACAGGTTCGGCCGCTCGGAGACACGGACGTGCTCGTCGGCACGCAGCCGCAGCGCCTGGGGAGCGGCCCGGCTGTCCAGCGCCCGGAGGGTCGGCAGCAGACAGGTGCGCACCTCACCGCAGGCCAGGACGGGACGCACCGGCTGGTCGGCGGTGGCCACTCAAGTCCCCTCGGACAAGCAGAAGTCCGGGGGCTCTTCGTAGAAGACGTACGTCGTACGCTGCGCGATCCCGTCCGGCACCTGCACCCCTTCACTCGCTGACCGCTCGGCGACTTGCCGCAGCGCCCCGGCGTCGACGTCCGTCTGGTCCAGGATGAGCCGTACGGCGTTCTCGACGGGCAGGAAGCGGTTGGGCAGCAGGGTGCAGGTGCGGTAGGCGCTGAAGGGGGCCGCGGAGCCGTTGAGGCGGAGCAGCGGGGGCAGTTGGTCCCAGTCGCGCGGGAAGCCGCCGCCGGTCCAGGGCTGCGGAGTGAGGACGGGCTCGCCGAGGTGCCGTAGGAGGCCGAGGCGGGCGAGTTGCCACACGGCGGCCAGCAACGGGCAGGACCACAGGCGCCGCCCGTCCCGCTCCGACCAGAGCTCGACGTCCATGAAGACCGAGTGGTTGCGGGCGGCGGTTTCCTGGGGCGGCTGCCAGCCGGGGGCCTCGGAGAGCGCGCTGCGGGCGGCGCCGGGCGTGCGCTGCCCGTTGGAGAGCCAGCCGGTCTGGCCGACGGGTGGGCGGGCGCCGTAGCTGCCGGGCGGCGGCGATTCGACGAGACGGTGCGCGACGGACTCGGCCGGCTCGGTCCTGCCGTCGGCCGCGCAACCGGACTCGCGTGCCAGATAGTCGATGACCAGGCCTGCCTTCTCCGCTTCACCCAGGACGACGGGGAGGAGTTCCGCCGGGGTGGAGAAACGCGTGAAGTAGTCGTCGACGAGGAAGCAGGTGCTGATACGGAGGCGCCGGTCGCCGATGCGGCGGGCCGCGGCGGCGCGGGCGGCGTCCGCCCAGAGGCGCGTCTCGGCGAAGTGCGCACGCAGCCGCCCGGGTCCGGCCTCGAAGTCCTCCGTGTAGAGGTGGCCCACTTCCAGGGAGAGATGGGCGAGCGGTACGGCCTGGGTACGGGGCTCGGCGGTGGCCTCCCGGAACACGGACTCCGTCATGGCCGACCCCCCTTCGCGCCGTCCTCAGAACGTACAACTCAGTGCCAGGCTTCGCCAGTTGTGCTGCACTATGCCGAGACACGACTGCGAACTGAATGAAATGGACGGATATGACCGCATGGTCCGCCCGGGCGGCCCGCCCCGCTGATCTGGACCGGCTCCATCTGTTTCTGGCCGAATCGTGCGAAGCGTCGGTCGTTCCGTCGCCGGCTCTTCTGATCGAAGCCATGGAACGCGAGCTGGTCCGGGTGGTCGAATCCGAGGGCGAGTTGGTGGGGTGCATCGCCGCGGAGATGCCGTCACCGGGGCATGCGCGGCTGTCGCTGATCGCGGTGCGCGACCGAATGCGGCGGCAGGGTGTCGCCGCGCGGTTGCTGGGCGAGATGGTGCGGGATCTGCCCGGAAGGTCGAGCGAGCCGCCGCTGATCTCCGCCGTGGCGGGGACGGAGGAACTGGCGGTGACACGCCTCCTCCTGGCCTGCGGGTTCATCGGGACGCGGGTCATGCGCGCGGGTGCCGCGGACGGCGCCGACCGCATCTACTACCAGTACAAGTCGCGTGTCGAGTACATCGATCCGGACGCGCGGCATCTCGTCCATGTCACAGCGAAGGAGCAGCTCGCGGAGTCGCTGGGGCCGTCCGACCACGCGGTGACGGCGCTGGTGAGCCTGGGCGGTGAACCCGCCTTCGAGATCGCCCGGTTCGAGAAGGACGACCCCGCGACGCTCCAGTCCGGGGAGGCCGCTGCCGGCATCGCGTTCTCCGGCTCCATCCTGGCCGCCATCACGTTCCTCCTGGGCTTCGCCTTCTCGTCCACCCGGTTCCCCGACGACGTCCGTCTGCTTCTCATCGGGGCGACGTTCAGCACGGTGCTCTCCCTGATCGTCTACGCGAGTGCCTCCGGCGAACTCGCCCGGATCCGCTCGAACGCGTTCGGCAAGATAATGAAGTGGGGAAACGTGCTGTCCGAATACGGCGGCGTGTTCCCCTTCCTCATCTCCTTGCCTGTCACCTACGCGCAGGTCAGCGGCAATCCCTGGACGACCATGGTGCTGGCCGTGGTGATCAGCGCGGCCATGGCCTGGTACGAGCGGTCGGAATTCTCCATCGCCCACCGATTCCGGCGAAGCCGGAGCGAAGTCAGCTTGATGGTCCTTACGGCCGCCTCTCCGACGGCCGGTGCGGCGCTGGTGGAGGCGGATGCCGTCAGCTGGCCCTGGACCATCGCCCTGACCGCCACGCTCATGGCCCGCACCTGGCTGTATCTCTTTCGCAGAGGCGCGGAGGCCGACATCGCGGAGCGCAGGCAGTGGCAGATCCGGGGGTAGGTCCCGGCACGGCTCAGGGATGCGACCGAAGTGCCGTGCGGACCCGGTCCGCGACCTCGCGGGCACATCCCCAGGACAGGGTCAGTCCGGCTCCGCCGTGGCCGTAGTTGTGCATCAGCAGCGTGCTCCGATGCCGCTCCTCCGTGAGCCGGACCCGGCTGCGGACCGGCCGCAGTCCCACCCGGTGCTCGACGACCCGGGCTCCGGCGAGCGACGGCTCGATGTCGGCGCAGCGCCGGATGATCGCCTCGGCCTCGGCCTGGTCGGGGCCGAGGTCCCAGTTGCCCCGGTCCGAGGTTCCGCCCAGGACCACGACGTCGGAGTGCGGGTAGATGTAGGTGAGTTCCTCGGCGCCAGGGGTGTCGTCGGTGAAGAACGCCCGGATGCCGGGGTTCTCCACGACTACGAGCCGGCCGCGCACCGCCTCGACCGCGGTGTCGGCGGCGAGGTCCCGGGCCCCGGCACCGGTGCAGTTCACCACCACAGGCGCTTCGCCCAGCGCGTCGTCGAGGGTGTCGTAGTGGTGATCGCGGACGTGCCCGCCGGCCTTGGCGAGCCGTTCGACGAGGTACTGGAGGTAGCGGGGCATGTCCACGAGCGGGGCGCGGTAGCGCCAGCCGGACACGAAGCCCTCGCGCAGGTCGTCCGGCGCGCATGCCACCGCCCCGACCAGGCCGCCCCAGGCCGGCAGGTCACAGGGGACTCTGGACTCCTGGGTCCCTTCCAGCAGCCGGATCCCCGTGCCGGCGTCCGCGCTCAGCTCGGTGAGCTCCGACAGGGTCACCCGGCTCCATCGCTCCACCAGGTCGCGGGGTTCGGCCAGATAGGGATCCCACATGGCGCCCGCGGCCGCCGAGGTCGTCGCGGACGGGGGCCGGTCGGTGTCCACCCGGACGTCCATGCCGGACTCCGCCAGGCACACCGCCGTGGTGAGCCCGGAGACTCCGGCGCCGATCACCACCGCACTGGCCGACACTGGCTCGCCTCCCTGGTCCGCGACTCTGCGCCGAGACTAACCGACCCGCCTCGTGGTGCCCCGGCGGCACGGGGTGCGGTTCACGCCAGTTCCCAGTGCCTGTCGTCGGTGAGCCGATCTGCCAGGTCGATCAGGGCCTGCAAGGTCGTCATGTCCGCGATCCGGCTGCTGAGCACGTCCTCGTCGGTGATGAGCTGCTCACGCCACTGCAGGACGATCTCGAAGGGTACGGAGCCGAGGACCTGGCTGCGCCCCATGCCGTGTTCCCAGGCGAGTTCATCGAGGCGGTTGTCGCACGCCTGCATCCACGCCGACTGCGCGGGCGGCACCTGCGACCACGGCGGCGCGTCGGGATCGGACACGGCGGACCGTACGAAGCGGATGGCGCCGCGCAGGGCGGCCTCGTCATGGCCTCGGGCCACGCCACCGGCGACGAGGCCGTGCCTGCCGAAGACCAGGTGCGCGGCGGCGGTCACATGCTGGCGGGTCCAGCGGTGGAAGACCAGCCAGCGGGCCGGGACCGCCTCCATCTCGGGCTGTGCGGTGGCGGCCAAGGCCAGGTCGAGGGCGTAGCTGCGGCCGGCCCGGAGGTCGACGAGGATCAGGTCGAACTCGTGGTGCAGCTTCAGCAGCAGGTCGACGCACCGCCGCTGGTCGTTCTCGGTGGTGGCGAAGTCGCCGCCGCTGAGGTCACCGGGCATCAGCACGAGCCGTCCGGAGCAGGACGGCCGGTGGCGCAGCACCTCGTGCTCGGTCTCCGCCCAGACGTCGATGCGGGCGGGGTCGACGACCTCGCTCTTCAGGTAGGCATGCAGGCCGCGGCCCTCGGCGGCCCGGCAGGCCTCGGGCACGTCGAAGACAGCCGAGGCGGTGGGCGAGCCGAAGTCGAAGTCCAGGTAGCAGACGTCGTCTCCGGCCAGCGCCCGGTGGTAGGCGAGGTTGGCGCTGGTGACGGAGCGGCCCGCGCCGCCCTTGTCGGAGGCCGCGAAGATCAGCATGTTCCGCCTCCCGGGCGGGCGGTGGCCCGGGCCTGGGCGAGAACGTCCAGCAGGCCCAGGGCGTCGAGGGCCAACGCGTAGGAGGTGCCCGGCTGTTCGCCGACGAGTGCACGGGCGCGGCGCAGCTTGAGCTCAATGTCTCTGAGCGCCCTCTCCCGGCTGCCGCCATCGATGGGCGACAGTTCCGACTCCTCGATGCCGAAGAGCTGGGCGGCCTCGCTGAGCAGCGCCTTGGCCAGATGGGTCAGTTCGGGGCTGCGGAGCGGCGGCTGCCGGTACATGTGGTGGGCCTGGACCATCACCTCGACGACGCGCTCGGTGAAACTCCAGGAGTCCCACAGGCCGGCCCCTTCACCGTGGCTGATACGGCGCTGCCACACGTGCCGCAGGATGTCCTCCGCGAGTCCGGACAGCCGGTCGTGCGCGGTGAGGTCGCGGGCGAGCGAGCGCAGTTGCACGGCCCGCTTCAGCAGCTGTGCCGAGAAGTCGGTCATCGTCCATCGCAGCGGCGGCCCGATCCGTTCGGTGCCCAGCAGCGGCATCGTGACGCCGGGGTCGTGCAGCCGCACCATCGGGTCGTCGTGTGTCACGCGGCTGGTGATGCGGGCGCGATCGGCGAGACGCTCCAGAACGCCTACGACACGGATCAGGTCGTCGTCGGTGGCGCGGCGCCGCATCAGGTCGTGGACGAGGAGGGAGGTGACGGAGAGCGAGAAGTACTCGGATTCCTGCCGCGGCCCGGTCGTACGCCAGGGGATGTCCTCCAGGGGCCAATGGTCGGCGTCGAAGCGGGCGATGCCGGACCAGAACTGCTGGGTGATCTCCCAGCGCAGCCGGAGCGCCTCGGCGAGCCTCTGCTGTTCGGAGTCGAGCAGCCCGAGGGTGAGGGTGCGGTCGGAGAACAGGTCCTCGATGCCGTCGAGTGCCACGACGGTGAAGTAGAGGTACGGGACCGGGTCGGCGATGCCGTACGGCTGAGGACCGACGGGTTCGTCGGTCTCGACCTCGGGCGCGTCCTTCACGATGCCCCAGGCCCAGCCGCATTCGAAGAGCCGGTTCTCGTCCAGCAGCCCCTCATGGACGTCGAGCCCGAGGACGAGGCTCTCGGTGATCACGGCACGCAGGGCTTTGAAGCGGTGCCGGAACCTCTCCACCACATGCCGCCCCGGCACCCGGCCCTGCCCCAGGAGGCCGGTGAGAACTTCACCTTGGGAGGAGTCGGGGTCGTAGACGCTGACGGTGAAGGAACGCAGCAGGCCCACCATCGCGGCTGTGAGGCGGGTGCTGGTGGCGTGGCGCAGCTCGGCGATCGCCGCCTGGACCTCGGGACGCCGGGTCCTGGTCCCGTAGTGCTTGAGGAAGCCGAGCGTGGCCAGACAGAGGGTGATCGACAGGGAGTAGGAGTCGACCACGCCGAGTTCGCGCTGCTCGTCGGTGAGGTCCGTGGTCTCGCCCGCAGGCCGGAAGCAGTAACCGCCGGCGAAGCTGGGGCTGTCGCCGGGTCGCGTGTGCGTCCGCATGAACTCGGCGACGACCGTGACGAGCGCCGCCGGGAGGTCCAGCCGGCCGCCGGCCCTTCTCATCGCGCGCAGGACGTCCCGCTCCGTGGTGTCCGGATCGTCCAGCCGGAACGCGGGGATCTCCATGGCCGGATACAGCAGACAGAGCAGCCGTTCCGCGTCGGCGACACTGCTTGCCCCGCCCAGGTCGCCCCAGTCCCACGTTCCCCCGTCGAAGGAGTGGCGGGCTATCGCCTGCCAGATGTCCAGGAGTTGCTGCCGCGGTTTGATCTGCAAGTCCCTCGCCCCCGTACAGCTCACACAGCCGTCACTGCCGACGCCGGCCACAGGCAAGGATCATTCCCGAATAGCCGTCGCGCAGGCATTCCGACGAAGCCAGGCGCACGATCTTGAGGTCATCCGCGAGTGTTTCAAGGCTCGCGTGCACCTCGGATTCCCCCACGTCACAGGCGGGGAAGAAATACTCGCCTGCATAGTGGCCCCTGGAATGTTCCATGAAGGCGGCGGCGAAGGGGGCACCGGGAGTCAGCGCCCGCAGGAAACGCTCGACGCCGAGTCGGAACTCCTGCACCGACGTGGTCATCGACTCGGCGACGAAGAACATGGTCCCCAGGGACCACCGCCCCTCGTGTCGTGCCAGGTCGAAGATGCTGCCCTCCTTCACCTCTACGGACCTGCGGAACCTCTCGCGCGGGTCCAACTCCAGCGCACCGTACGCCTCGTGCTCACCCAGGACGCCCCAGAACCGGTCCCAGGTCGCGTCGTAGTGCGCGACCTGGCTCTCCAGGTACCTCACGTTCGCGGACGAGTACTCGAGGAGAGTGATCTCGTCGCACCACGGCAGCATGGCGAGCGCGGGATAGAGGTTCGCGCCGGCACCCACGTCGATACCGGAAACGGGCCCGGGCGTGTCCGTCGTACGGAAATGATCAGCGAAGTGATCCCGGACGATGCGCAGAATCTCCGCGTCCTCTGCCTGCACGTCTCGGTAGTTGTGCTCGACATAGGCGATCGGATCGAATGCCGCCCAGTTCACATCGGCATTCCCCGGCCGAGCGTTCCACGACGATCCCGACGTCACTCACTCACGGTATCCCGAAGGGCGGACCGGGGGTAATCCCCCCGCGATTTCGGGCAGTTGTCCGGATGGGGAGGGCTGTCAGAGTCCGCCACGCTGCTGCACATGAAGCAGATCACGAAGTACGCGGCACTGATCGCCGCCGCCGGTGTCGTTCTCGGTCTGGCCGGGCCTGGCACTGGTGTGTCCGCGGCCGTTGCCGAGTCCCTCAAGTGGACCAAGTGCGAGGGCACCGGCCTCGACCCCCGTCAGCGGTGCGCCACCGTCACCGTACCCATGGACTACTCCGACCCTGACGGACGGAAACTCCGGATCGCCGTCTCCCGTATCCCCAGTGAGAAACCGTCCGCTCGCAGGGGTGCGCTGTTACTCATCCCGGGCGGGCCCGGTGGGGTCAGTCTCGATGACCCGTCGGGCAAGGGGCAGAAGCTGCCGCAGGAGGTGCGGGACGCCTATGACCTGATCGGGTTCGCGCCTCGCGGGATGGCGCCGTCCAGTACCGCCGGGTGTGGGCTGGAGAGCAAGGACCTCGCCCTCGCCAAAATGCCCTGGCCCGCCCCGGACGGCTCCGTCACCGAGAACATGGCCACCGCCCGGCGTATCGCCGGCGCCTGTGCCCGTAACGGCGGTGAGCTGATACGGCACATCAGCAGCGCCAACGAGGCCCGCGACCTCGACCGCGTCCGGGCCGCCCTGGGCGAGAGCCGGATCTCCGCGTGGGGCGACTCGTACGGCACCTACGTCGGCTCCGTCTACAGCCAGTTGTTCCCGCACCGCACCGACCGCATCGTGCTGGACAGCAACCTCAACCCCGACCACACCCGCGTCGGACGCGCCTGGTTCGCCGCGTTCGAGACCGGCGTGGAGGACAACTTCCCGGAGTTCGCCAAGTGGGCCTCCCGGCCCGGGAATCCGCATCGGGTGGCCCGTAGGGCTGCCGACGTACGCCCCCTCTTCCTGCGCCTCGCCGAACGGCTCGACCGCGAGCCCCTCCCCTGGCCCGGCGCCGACCCCGCGGAGCTGAACGGCAACGTCCTGCGCCAGACCATGCTGAGCAGCCTGTACGGCCGCGACGACTACCCCGTGCTGGCGGAGATGATCCTCGCCGCCCGCAAGGGCACCGTGCCGCCCGTGCCCGAGGCCCCGGACGAGTCGATGATGCAGAACGCTGCCGCCATCGGCGTCGGCACGCTCTGCAACGACGTCGCCTGGCCCAAGTCCGTCGCCCACTACCAGAAGGGGACCGCCGAGAGCCGGGCGAAGTTCCCCCTGACGGCGGGCATGCCGCGCGGTGCCATGCCTTGTGCCGCCTGGCCGTTCGCACCGAAGGAGCCTCCGGTACGGATCACCGACGACGGTCCCTCCAACATCCTGCTCGTCCAGAACGAGCGGGACGTCGCCACTCCGCTGAGCGGGGCCCGCGAGCTCCGGCGTGCCTTCGGCGACCGGGCCGTCATGGTGACGGTGAACTCCACGGGCCACGGCGCCTACCTCGACAACGGCAACGCCTGCGGCGACGCGGCCGTCTCCCGTTTCCTCGCGACGGGCGAGCGCCCGGACCGGGACACCTACTGCGCCTAGGTCAGCGCTGGGCGAGGGGCGCCGGGGCCTCTTGGATCGCCCAGCCGTTGCCGTCGGGGTCCTGGAAGAAGAGGAAGGAGTTCCAGCCCTCCTCGCCCCGCCCCTCCGCCCAGCCGGACGCGCTCACGTGCAGGACCGGCGATACCTCCACCCCGCGTCCCACCAGCTCCGCCCTGGCCTTCTCGATGTCCGTGACGCAGAGCTGGAGGCCCTGCAGCGACCCCGGGGCCATGGGCGGCTGCCCCGGTGCGTCGGGCATGCCGGACTCCAGCACGACGGAGCAGCGGGAGCCGGGTGGCGTGAGCTGGACGAAGCGGCCCACGCCCTCGAAGAACGTCGCGTCGATCTCGGCGCGGAAACCGCAGCGGTCCACGTAGAAGGCCTCGGCCCGGTCCACGTCGGTGACCGGCACGGTGATCACCTCAAGGGTCCATTCCATGCGTGCACCTCCTCAGCCATGGTCCCTCCGTGCCCCGGGTCACGCCCGTCGGGCGTAGCGGCGGGCCACCGCGTGGAACGCCTCCTTCGGCTCCCAGTGCCAGCCGGAGGCGGGGTCGTCAGGACGGTCCTTGATCACCTTGGTGATGGCGTACGTCGCGATGTCGAGGTCGAGCCGGGGCTCGTCCGGGCGGTGCGGGGCGTCCGCGCTGATGAATTCGAAGGTCATCGCCGCGTACAGGCCCATCGACGCGAAAACGTCCAGCAGCTCGCCCACGTAGCCGGCCTGGACGCGCTCGCTGCGGACCGGGTCCCCCTTGATCTCCGGCGGCTCCTTGTCATAGTCGACGATGTCCCAGCCCATGCCGCCCGTCTCGGGGGCACCGGCGTACGCGCACGTGCCGAACTCGGTGATGGCGAGCGGCTTGCCCCACCGCAGGTACTGCTTCAGCTCCCGGACGTAGTCGGACCGCTTCTCGAAGTACGAGTAGTAGTCGATGCCGACGATGTCGAAGAGGCTCCAGTCCGGGTCGTCGATGCTCTGGGCAGCGGCATAGCTGAGGTCGCCCTTGAAGACCGAGCGGCCGACCTCGGCGGCCTTCGCGGTGAACTCGGCGAGGCGGCGCAGCGCCCGGGGCCAGTCGACCGTGCCGTTCTGGAGGTTCCTGATGCGTTCCAGGACCGTCTCGCCCGGCAGGATGCCGGGGACGAACAGCCAGAACTCGCAGCCGACGCTGAGGTCGACGCTCGCGCCCTGGCGCCGCAGCCGCTCCGCGAACCGGCCGGTCTCGGCGAGGTGTTCCAGGATGTCCCGCTGCGGGGCGTCGCCGAGGGTCGGCTGCAGCCAGACGTGCAGCCCCCGTTCGGCGGCCTCGGCGGCGGTGGCGGTGAGCCGTTCGACACCGTCCCCCGTGACGTCGATCGTGTCGGCGTGCAGGTCGTCACGGATGGCGCGCACATCCGCCCGCATCCGGCGCGCACTCCACGCGGTGCCCGGTGTCTCCCCCGCCCCGACGGTGTAGACGACGCCTTGCCGACGCAGCCCCCGGCCGTGCCCGGCTTCCGTGGCCCGGGCCTGTCCGGCCGATGCCACCATCCCGGCGGCCCCCAGCGCCGCGGCCCCGGCCAGGAACTGCGCCCGGCTGATCCCCTTGCCCTGCTTGCTCCCCTTGGTCTCTTCCATGCCGTTCACTGTGCCGAGCAGGACCCCGGGTCCACTGTCGGCCGTCGGTCTACGGCAGCGCGACCAAGGTATGAGCCGCCGTGCCGAAGGAGAGACCGACAGGCCCTACCCGAACCGGCGTACGTAGCGCCGCTGCCAAACCGTCTCCACCGCACGCCGGTCATAGTGCCGCCGCACATACGCCACTGCCTCCTCACCCGGTACGCCGTCCAGAACGGCCAGGCAGGCCAGGGCCGTGCCCGTGCGGCCGCGGCCTCCGGCGCAGGCGATCTCCACGCGCTCCCGCGCGGCCCGCTCCCAGGTATCGGCCAGTACCTCGCGGGCTGCGGCCCGGTCCGACGGGAGGCGGAAGTCGGGCCAGCGGATCCAGTCCGATTCCCAGGGGACCTCGGGCGGCTGCTTGCCGAGCAGGTAGGCGCCGTGGGAGGGCAGGGGTGCGCTGGGGTCCAGGGGGTTGCGGAGGCCTCGTCCTCGTACCAGCCGGCCGGAAGGCAGTCTCAGGACGCCTGTGTCACTCTCACTCCACAGATCGGTCACGCATCTCATCATGCTCCGCGCCCGCCGGCCCGGGAGCGAATTCAGCCCACCCCCCGCGACTCCTCGGCGGCCCGCGCCTCGATCCCCCGGAAGTGGACCGCCATCGCCCGTTGCGCGCCCTCCACGTCGCGGGCGCGCAGCGCGGTGACGATGTCGCGGTGGCGGCGGACCGTGATCTCGGGGGTCGGGTCGTCGGTCCAGCCGCGGGCGCCGGAGACCCGCCGGAAGACCGTCCAGAAGGCGGCGAGGAGCTGCGGGACGAGGGCGTTGCCGAGGGAGGCGTACAGGGCCTCGTGGAACTCGCGGTCGAGGTCGGGAAGGGTGCTGCCCGTGCGGGCCGTGGCGCCCGCGGACTCCATGCGGGTCACCACGCCCTCCAGGTGGTCCAGTTCCGCCTCGGTGAGTGTCGCGGCGACCCGGCGGATCAGGCCCTCCTCCAGCACCTCGCGGACCTGGAGGATCTCGGCGAGGGCGCCGGTGTCGTCGCCGTGCCGGGCCAGCGTGCGGAAGGTCAGGCCGTCGACGAGGGGGGTGAGGGAGGCCTTGCCGACATAGGTGCCGTAGCCGTGTCTGATCTCGACGATGTCGAGGGCCTGGAGGGCCTTGAGGGCCTCGCGGACGGAGTTGCGGCTGACACCGAGGGCTTCCATCAGCTCGGCCTCGGTGGGCAGCGGCGCGCCGGCGGTGAGTCTGCGGTCGAGGATGAGCTGGACGACCTGGCGCTGTATCCGGCTGGTCCTGGGCTCCTCGGACATGCGCCGCATCGTACGCGCCCCGGACATCCCACGTCCCACCTCTGGCGGTACCCGGTCCCGGACCTGTCCTGATAGTCCGTCAACTGCCCCGCCCCACAGCACCATTGGTGCGACCTCTGGCGGCTACGCCATTCGTGTGCGACCCCTTGACCGCCCTCACGCCCCCTCCTATGGTCGCGCTGACCGCAGGACGTAGGACGTCGTATCTCCCCCTCCCCTTCGCACCTTTCCCACCTCTCCGCTGGAGGACCCGTGCGCGACGTGACCCACGACGTACCGGCGCCGCACCGCCGGACGTTCCTGAAGTACACCGGCGCGCTGGGCGCGGCCGCCGCCGTCTCCGCGTCGCTGTCGGCCTGTTCGTCCGGGCCGGAGTCCACCAACGAGACCGGCGGGGGCGACGGCGCCGACCGGACGCTCACCGCGGTGATCGGCTACGGCAACGACGGCAGCTGGGACCCCACCCAGACGGCCTCCGCGTTCTGCATGGCCGCCAACAACCACATCTACGAGGGGCTCCTCGACACGGATCCGATCTCTCGCGAGCCGTACGCGGCCCTGGCGACCGAGGTGCCGAAGGACCCGGACAGCACGTCCTGGAAGTTCGCGCTGCGGGCCGGTGCGAAGTTCCACGACGGGAAGCCCGTCACCGCCGACGATGTCGTGTTCGTCTTCGAGCGGATCCTCGACCCGGACACCCAGACCCTCGCCAAGGGCTTCTTCGCGAGCTGGCTGAAAGAGGTCCGGAAGATCGACGCGCGGAACGTGGAGCTGGTGCTCAAGTTCCCGTTCCCGGACGGGCTCTCCCGGCTGACGCTCGCCAAGATCATGCCGAAGCACGTGTTCTCCGAGCCGGGCGGCTGGGACGAGGCCATCAAGGGGCTGGCCGTCGGGTCGGGACCGTACCGGCAGACCGCGCACCACCCCAAGTCGAACACCACCTTCGAGGCGTTCGCCGGCTACAACGGGCCGCGCAAGCCCGCCTTCCGGAAGATGAACTGGCTGACGATCGTGGACGCCGCGCCCCGCGTCGCGAAGATCTCGGGGTCGAGCGCGGGGGCGCAGATCGCGGACAACATCCCGTACGCCAACATCGGACAGCTGGAGAGCGGCGGTCTGACGGTCGCCGGCGGGGCCGGGATGAACAACCTGTTCCTGATGTTCAACACCAAGCACAAGCCCTTCGACGACGTACGCGTGCGCCAGGCCCTGCACTACGCCATCGACACCGAGAAGATGGTGGAGGTCGCGCTCAAGGGGCGCGGGAAGCCGTCGAGCTCGTTCCTCGACGAGAGCAACCCGTCCTACCGCCGGGCCAAGGCCGTCTACGACTACGACCCGGACAAGGCGAAGGCGCTGCTCAAGGCCGCCGGGGTCAAGGGGCTGAGCATCGAGATCCTCGCCGTGAACGTGAGCTGGATCGTGGACTGCCTGCCGACCGTCAAGTCCTCCTGGGACGCGATCGGCGTCCGCACGACCCTGTCGCCGCAGGAGACCACGGCCGTCTTCACCAAGATGGACCAGAAGCAGGACTACCAGGTCGTCGCCGCGGCATCGAACCCCAACCAGTTCGGTCTCGACGCCGATCTGATCATGCATTACAACTACGGGCCCGAGAACCTCTGGATGCAGTACACCCGGTGGGCGGGCAACTCCGTCGCCAAGGCGCTCTTCAGGGACATGGACCGGGCCACCCGGGAGCCGGACGCCGCGAAGAAGACGGCGATGGTCCAGGACTACATCGACGTCGTCGCCGAACAGGCCGTGCTCTACCCGGTCGTCCACAACGAGCTGATGACGGCCTGGAACCCCGAGCGGCTCAGCGGGATAAGGCCACAGCCGTACCCCGGCATCAACCTCCTCCAGGCCAAGTGGGCCTAGCGGTATGACCGCTGTTCTTCGGATCCTGCTCCGCCGCATCGCCCTGCTCGTTCCGCTGATGCTCGGCATCGTGCTGTTCGTGTTCCTGGTGATGCGGTTCTCGGACGTCGACCCGGCGTCCGCGTTCTTCCAGGGCGCCAACCCGACACCGAGGCAGCTGCACGACTTCCGGGAGGAACACGGCCTGCTGGACCCGCTGCCCGTGCGCTACGTGGACTTCGTCGCCGACGTGCTGCACGGCGACATGGGCACCAGCGCGCTGACCCGGGCACCGGTGATCGACCAGGTCACCACCGCGCTGCCGCTCACCCTCCAGCTGACCTTCCTGGGCCTGGGCATCGCGGTCGTCCTGTCCCTCCTCGGTGGTGTGACGGCGGCGATCTACCGGGACCGGCTGCCCGACCAGATCATCCGGGTCGTGTCGCTGACCGGCGTCGCCGCGCCCGGCTTCTGGCTGGCGCTGCTGATGATCCAGTACCTGGCCGTCGACCTGGGCTGGTTCCCGACCGGCGGCTACATCAACCCGGCCGACTCCTTCACCGGCTGGCTGAAGACCATGACGCTCCCCGCCCTCGCCCTCTCCCTGCCGGTGGCGGCACAGCTGACCCGGATCGTACGGACGGCCGTGGTGGAGGAGCTGGACAAGGACTACGTACGGACGGCGATCGGGAGCGGGCTGCCGCCCCGGGTCGTGGTCGGGCGGAACGTGCTGCGGAACGCCCTGATCAATCCCCTCACCGTGCTCGGGCTGCGGGTCGGCTATCTCCTCGGCGGCGCGGTCGTCATCGAGACGATCTTCTCGCTGCCCGGCATGGGCAAGCTGATGATCGACGCCGTGAAGAACGGCGATCCGGCCGTCGTCCAGGGCGTCGTCCTGACCACGGCGGCCGGGTTCGTCGTCGTGAACCTCGTCATCGACGTCCTCTACCTGCTGGTCAACCCGCGACTGAGGGATGCGACCACATGATGACCCGCAAGAGTCTCTCCGAGGCGCTGTCCCGGCCCGGCGTACGGCTGCGCGGCCTGCGCCGGCTGCCGTTGCTGTCGAAGGTCGCCGTCTGCTTCCTGGCGGTCGTCGTCCTGATGGCGCTGCTCGCGCCGGTCCTCGCCCCGCACGACCCGTTCGACCAGCAGCCGCCGGTCGACGGCACCGGGCATCCGTCCGCCGCGCACTGGATGGGCCAGGACAGCCTCGGCAGGGACATCCTCAGCCGGCTGATGTACGGGGCGCGCTGGTCGCTCGCGATCGGGCTCGGCGCCACCGGTCTGGCGCTGGTGGTCGGTGCGCTGCTCGGGGCGATCGCCGCCACCTCGCGCAAGGCGGTCGACGAGACGCTGATGCGCTGTCTGGACGTGGTGATGGCGTTCCCGGGCATCGCGCTGGCCGCCGTGCTGGTGGCGGTGTTCGGCGGTGGCATCACGGTGCTGATCTGCGCGATCGCGTTCCTGTTCACCCCGCCGGTGGCACGGGTGGTCCGGGCGAACGTCCTCGACCAGTACGGCGAGGACTATGTGACGGCGGAACGGGTGATCGGCGCCCGGACCCCGCACATCGTGCTGAAGCACGTGGCGATCAACTGTGCCGCGCCGGTGCTGGTGTTCTGCACGGTCCAGGTCGCCGAGGCGGTGGTCTTCGAGGCGTCGCTGTCCTTCATCGGGGCGGGTGTCCGGCCGCCCGACCCGTCCTGGGGCAGTGTCATCGCGGACGGCAAGAACATGGTGCTGACCGGCGGCTGGTGGGCGACCGTGTTCCCCGGGCTGCTGATGCTGGTCACGGTACTGTCCCTGAACATCCTGTCCGAGGGCGTGTCCGACGCCTGGGCGGCCCCGTCGGCGCGGGAGGTGGACGCGCCCGGCGAGGACCGGCTGGAGGCGCCGGAGCCCGGCACCGGGGAGGTCGTACAACTGCCCGGACTGGCGGAGGCGGCCCGGCGGCTGCGGGCCCGGGCCCGCCGGCTGCCCCGGGGCGGTCAGCCCGTGCTCGCGGTGGAGAACCTCGCCATCGGCTTCGACCGGCGGCACGGCGGCGTGGACATCGTGGACGGCATCAGCTTCGAGGTGCATCCCGGTGAGGTGCTGGGCCTGGTCGGCGAGTCGGGCTGCGGCAAGTCGCTGACGGCGTTGGCGGTCATGGGCCTCCAGCCGAAAGGGGCGCGCGTCAGCGGACAGGTCCGCTTCCACCAACGGGACCTGATCGCCGAGCCGATGCGCGTACGCCGCAAGCTGCTGGGCCACGAGATGGCGATGATCTACCAGGACGCGCTGTCGTCGCTGAACCCGGCGATGACGATCCGCGCCCAGCTGGGGCAGGTCGTCCGGCGCGGCGGGCGGCGCAGTCCGGCCGAGTTGCTGACGATGGTCGGCCTCGACCCCGAACGCACCCTGCGCAGCTACCCGCACGAACTGTCCGGCGGACAGCGCCAGCGCGTCCTGATCGCCATGGCCCTGTCCCGCGACCCCAAGCTGATCGTCGCCGACGAGCCGACGACCGCCCTCGACGTCACCGTGCAGGCCCAGGTCATAGAGCTGCTGCTGCGGCTGCGCGAGGAGCTGGGCTTCGCGCTGATCCTCGTCTCGCACGACCTGGCGCTGATCGCGGACGTCACCGACCGGGTGGTGGTGATGTACGGCGGGCAGATCGTGGAGACGGGCGTGACCGCCGACCTGGTGGAGGCACCCGCCCACCACTACACGCGCGGCCTGCTGGGCAGTGTGCTGTCGCTGGAGTCGGCGCAGGAGCGGATGACGCAGATCAGGGGCGTCGTGCCGTCCCCGGCCGACTTCCCGGCGGGCTGCCGGTTCGCGGACCGGTGCCCGCGCGCGAGCGAGGTCTGCCGTACGACGGCTCCGGTCCTGGCCGGCCCCGAGGCGCACACGGCGGCCTGCCATCACCCGGCCATAGAGCTGTCGGCCACCGAGACCGAGGCGGTGTCATGAGCGCGCTCGTGGAGTTGGCGGATGCTCACGTCGTCCACAAGGCCCGCAGCGGCGGCCTGTTCACCCGGGACCGGGTGTACGCCCTGACCGGCGCCGACCTGGCCATCGCGCCCGGCGAGACCATCGGCGTGGTCGGCGAGTCGGGCTGCGGGAAGTCGACGCTGGCGAAGGTGCTGGTGGGGGTGGAACGGCCGACGCGGGGGACGGTGTCGTTCCGGGGCCGGGACCTGTGGGCGATGCCGGCCGGGGAGCGCCGCCGGGCCGTCGGCGGCAGTACCGGCATGATCTTCCAGGACCCGTCGACGGCCCTGAACCGCCGCCTGCCCGTCCGGCAGATCCTGCGGGACCCGCTGGACGTGCACGACCGGGGCACCAGAAGCAGTCGCGAGGACCGGGTCCGGGAGTTGATGTCCCTCGTCGGTCTCCCCCGGGCCCTCGCCGACGCCCTGCCGGGCCAGTTGTCGGGCGGGCAGCGGCAGCGCGTGGCGATCGCCCGGGCGCTGGCACTGGACCCGGACCTGGTCGTGGCGGACGAGCCGACGAGTGCCCTGGACGTGTCGGTCCGGGCGCAGATCCTCAATCTCCTGCTGGATCTGAAGGAACGCCTGGGGCTGGCCCTGGTGTTCGTCTCGCACGACATCCAGACGGTACGGCGGATGAGTGACCGTGTGATCACCATGTACCTGGGCCGGATCGTGGAGGAGTCCCCGGCCGCCCTGGTCACCGACCGGGCCCGGCACCCGTACACCCGCGCCCTGTTCTCCGCCACGCCCGGTCTGCTCGACCCGATCGACCCGATCCCGCTGGTCGGTCCGGTGCCGTCGGCGACCCGTCCGCCGAGCGGCTGCCCGTTCCGGACGCGCTGCTGGAAGGCGGACGGGACGTGCGCGTCGGCTATGCCGGACTTCTCGGCCGCGTCGGCCCCCGGGCACCGCTTCCGCTGCCACCATCCTGTCCAGGAGGACGAGTCGACCCGCGACCTCGTCCACCGACGCGCCCCGATGGAGGCTCCATGACCCTCACCCCGCTGACCGGTGTCATCCCGCCCGTGTGCACGCCCCTGACACCGGACCGCGAGGTGGACGTCCCCTCGCTGCTCAGACTGGTCGACCATCTGGTCGCCGGCGGGGTGAGCGGACTGTTCGTGCTCGGCTCGACGTCCGAGGCGGCGTATCTGCCGGACCGGCAGCGCAGGCTGGTGGTCGAGTCGGTCGCGGCGCACGTGGGCGGACAGCTCCCGGTGCTGGCCGGGGCGATCGACATGACGACGGCCCGGGTCCTGGACCATGTCGCGTCGGTCACGGCGGCCGGAGCGGACGCGGTCGTCGTCACCGCCCCGTTCTACGCCCGCACCCACCCGGCGGAGATCGCCCGCCACTACCGCGCCGTCGCGGCCGGCAGCCCGGTCCCGGTCATCGCCTACGACCTTCCCGTCGCCGTCCACACGAAGCTGCCCACGGACGTGGTCCTGGAACTGGCCGCCGACGGTGTCCTGGCCGGACTCAAGGACTCCAGCGGGGACCTGGCCGCCTTCCGCCAGGTCCTGACCGGCGCCCGGGACCGCCAGGGCATCAGCGGCTTCAGCGTGCTGACCGGCTCGGAGCTGATCGTCGACGCGGCGCTCGCGCTCGGCGCGGACGGGGCGGTGCCCGGCCTCGGCAATGTCGACCCGCACGGCTACGTCCGCCTGGACAGGCTCTGCCGCTCCGGGGACTGGGCGGAGGCCCGTGCCGAACAGGAGCGGCTGTGCGCCCTGTTCGGCATGGTGGGCGTCGGCGACCCGGCCCGGATGGGCCCCGGTTCCTCGGCGATCGGCGCCTTCAAGGCCGCGCTGCACCTGCGGGGCGTGATCGACTGCCCGGCGACTGCGGAGCCCCAGGTGCCGCTGTCGCCGGACGAGGTGGAACGGGTCGGGAAGTACCTGGCGGCGGCCGGGCTGCTCTAGAGGTCACCGACGGGGAGGCGGCGGAACTCGATCGTCTCGTAGGTCCCCTGGACCCCCGTCTCGTAGAGGATCCCCACCGTCTTCCGGCCGAGCGGCACCAGATCGGAGTAGGCCGCGGGCTGCTGGGAGAGCGTCAGGGCCTTGGTGAACGTGGCGCCGCCGTCGGTACTGCGCCATACGGCCATCGCCCGGCGCGCGGTGGGGACGGACGGTCCGGAGAACAACAACGGTCCCCGCTTCCCGGAGAGTTGCAGGACGCTGCCCTGGACGACCGGGACGTCGTTCAGCGCGGGCTGCACGGTGTAGGGCCGCTCCAGGGACCGGCCGCCGTCGCGCGAACGGCTGTCGAGGCGGTTGCCGGGGCTCGTGCCGTGCTGGTCGCGCGCGTTGAAGTAGACCCTGCCGTCGGGGAGCTGGGCGGCGATCGACTCGTTGGCGTTGTTCACGCCGTCGTAGGAGTCGTCGACGAAGCCCAGGCGCCAGGTCCTGCCGCCGTCGTCGCTGAGGAGCGCGTGGGCGCCGTAGTAGCGGGGCTCCTGGCCGGTGTCCGGGGAACCGGCGGGCGGTGCCGCCGAGTGGTTGGCGGGGACGACCAGCCGGCCCGCGTACGGGCCCCGGGTGAGGGCGATCGCATGGCCGGGGCCGGTCGCGTACCAGCGCCAGGCCGGGCGCTTCACCTGGGCGGTGATCTCGCGGGGTGCGGTGAAGTGCCGGCCGTCGTCCCGGCTGTGCTGCACGAACACGCGGCGGCTCTGCTCGGGCGTGACCTCGCCCCGCATGATCTGGGCCTCCGTCACCTTGCCGCTGTTGTAGGAGGTGAGGAGCACGACCGCGCCGGTGCGCGGGTCGACGACGGGTGCCGGGTTGCCCCGGGTGTCGCCCTTCCCGGCGGCGACGACGGTGAGCGGTCCCCAGGTGCAGCCGCCGTCCGTCGAGCGCCTGAGGACGATGTCGATGGCGCCGGTGTCCCCCGCGCCGCCGCGTCTGCCCTCGGCGAAGGCGAGGACGGTGTTCTCGCGCGTGGTGACGGCGGCGGGGATGCGGTACGTGTCGTAGCCGCCCTCGCCCGAGACGTACGGGACGGAGGACGTGCAGCCGGGGGTGGCCGAGGCGGCGGCCGTCGCGGTGAGAGGGGTGAGGAGGACCGTGGTGACGAGGAGGGTGCGGCTGACGAGTCTCATCCTGCTCCTGAAACGGGGGAGTCGGAAGGTGCCTGTCCGTCAGATACTCCCCGGTGTCACGATCCCCGACTCGTACGCCACGATGACCAACTGCGCCCGGTCCCGCGCCGCCAGCTTGCCCATGATGCGGCTGACGTGGGTCTTCGCGGTCAGCGGGCTCAGGCCCAGCACCTCGGCGATCTCGGTGTTGTTGAGGCCGCGCCCGACCAGGCCGAGCACCTCCCGCTCGCGCTCGGACAGACACTCGGGCCCGCCGGTCGCCGGTGCCGAGGGGCTGCGCAGGAACCGCTCGATCAGCCGTGCCGTGGGCCCGGGCGACAGCAGGGAGTCTCCGGCCGCGACCGTGCGGATGGCGTCGAGGAGTTCGGCCGGCCTGGTGTCCTTGACCAGGAACCCGGAGGCGCCGGCGCGCAGGGCGTCCACGATGTGCTCGTCGGTGTCGTAGGTGGTGAGGACCAGGACGCGGACGCCCGCGAGGTCGTCGTCGGCCGCGATGAGCCGGGTCGCCTCGATGCCGTCCAGGTCGGGCATGCGGATGTCCATCAGCACGAGGTCGGCGCGCCCGGTGCGGGCCAGTTCCACGGCCTGGCGGCCGGTGGCGGCCTGGCCGACGACCTCCATGTCACGGGCCGACTCCACGAGCATGGCGAACGCCTCGCGCACCAGGGTCTGGTCGTCCGCGAGCAGCACTCGGACGGTCATCCGGCTCTCTCCCCCGTCATCGTCAGCGGCAGGACGGCGGTCACCTCGAACCCGCCCCCGGCACGCGGTCCGGCGTCGAGTGTGCCACCCACGCTGCGGGCCCGCTCGCGCATTCCGACGAGCCCGAAGCCCGGGGTGCCGCCCGGGGCGGGTCCGGTGCCGTCGTCGCTGACCGACAGCTGCAGGGCGCCCTGCCGCTCGTCCAGCTCCACCCGGACCGAGACGCCGGGTCCCGCGTGCCGGACCGCGTTCGTCAGGGCCTCCTGCACGATGCGGTAGGCGGCGGCGCCGACGGCGGGCGGTGCCTGCCGTATCCGTACGGTCTGCTCGACCCGGGCACCGGCCAGCCGTGCGGCCTCCGCGAGGTCGGGCAGGCCGTCGAGTCCGGGCAGCGGGCCGCGGGCCTCCGGCGGGCCGTGCTCGCGCAGCACCTCCAGCGTCGTACGGAGTTCGCCGCGGGCGCTGCGGCAGGTCTCGGCGATGTCGTCGAGGGCCTTGGCGACCGTCTCCCGGTCGAGCCGCTCGGGGTCGGCGGACAGCACATGGGCGGCGACGGAGGTCTGCACACCGATGAGGGTGATGCTGTGGGCGAGCAGGTCGTGCAGGTCCCGGGCGATCCGAAGCCGCTCCTCGGCGACCCGCCGCCGGGCTTCCTCCTCCCTTGTCCGTTCGGCCCGTTCGGCCCGCTCCACGATGGAGGCGACGTACTGGCGGTAGAACCGCACGTCGACGCCGCAGAACAGCACGGCGACGACCCAGCCCGAGATCTGCAGCATCCGCAGGGCCTCGTGGGCGTTGATGGTGAGCATCACGCTGGTCGAGAGGGTGAGGACACCGGCCCCGACCAGAACGGCACGCAGCGGACGGCCGGTGACGGCGACGGTGTAGAGCGCGATGTACGTGGCCGGGGTCGGCGCGGAGTGGGGGTTGTCGAGGGCGTGGTACGGGGCGACACAGGCCACGACCCCGAGGAGCGCGAGCAACGGCCGACGCCGCCGCCACACGATCGGCACGTTGCACGCGAGAAGCAGCACCCACCCCAGCGCGTCGGGCCCGCGCCCGTCGTCGACCAGCAGCCCGAGGGCGACGGCGACCGCGGCGGCGGCGACCGCGAGCAGCGCGTCGTTGCGGAGGGCGTGCGGGGCGGTGAGGGGGTCGCGGTTGATCGCCGCGATGATCCGGTTGCTGGTGGTGGGTGCCTGCACGGTCACATCCTCAGTCAGCTGCGGGCGGGCGTGCGCGCTCGCCCCGGCTCGGCCTCGGCGACCGGTTCCGGCGCACGCGAGAGCCTCCCCGGCCACCAGACCCGCCGCCGCAACGGCACACTCGCCGTGGTCACCAAGTACGTACGCACCAGGAACGTATCCAGCAGCACCCCCACAGCGATGACGAACCCGAGTTCCACCAGCGCGACCATCGGCAAGGTCGTCAGCACGGCGAACGTCGCCGCGAGCACGACCCCCGCGGAGGCGATCACCCCGCCCGTCGTCCGCAACGCGGTCAACGCGGCCGCCTCCGGCTCGGCCCCCCGCACGGACTCCTCCCGCATCCGGTGCATCAGGAAGATGCCGTAGTCCACACCGAGCGCGACCAGGAACACGAAGGACAGCAACCCGAGCCCCGCGTCCGTACCGCCGAACCCGAACACCGGCTCGAACACCAGCCCGCCGATGCCCAGCGCCGCACCCCACACCGCGACCACCGCCGCCAGCAGCAGCAACGGCGCGACAAGGCTGCGCAACAGGCCGACCAGGATGACGAACACGGCGACGAGCACCAACGGCACGACCACCTTGCGGTCCCTGGACTCGCTGTCGGCCAGGTCGATCTGCTGGGCGCTGGGCCCGCCGACATACGCGCCCCTAGGATCCAGCCCGGCCCGCAACGCCTCGATGGTCCGGGTCTCCGCCGGCGTCTCGGGCGCGGCGGTCGTGAAGACGGCGATCTCCGTCCACCCGGAACCACTCCGCCCGGGAACCACCTCGGCGACACCGTCGGTCGCACGGGCCCGCTCCGCCACCGCCCCGGCCCGTCCCTCGGGCGCCATGACCGTCACGGGCCGGCTGCTGCGCTCGGGATACTCCCGCGCCAGCGTCCGCATCGCGGTGATCGACTCGGGCCGCTCGGTGAACGAGTCCTCCTGCTTGACGCTGCCGGACAGATTGAGCGTGCCGAGCGCGAGGGCGCCGAGCAGCACGCCCCCGCCGACCAGTACCAGGGCGGGCCGGCGCGTCGCCGAGGTGCCCATCGCGGCGAACAGCGACCGCCGGGCCCTCGGCTCGCTCCCGAACGCGGGGATCAGCGGCCAGAAGACGCGCCGCCCGAGCAGGACCAGCACCGCGGGCAGCAGGGTCGTCATGGCGACCAGCGCGGCGAGCACCCCGACCATGCCGACCGGCCCCATGCCGCTGCTGCTGTTGAGGTCGGCGGCGAGCAGGCACAGCAGCCCGGCCGCGACGGTGCCCGAGGAGGCGAGGACCGCCGGACCGCAGCCGCGCAGGGCGGCGCGCATGGCGTCGTACGGCCGCTCGTGGCGCCGCAGTTCCTCGCGGTAGCGGGAGACGATCAGCAGCGCGTAGTCGGTGCCGGCGCCGAGCACGAGCACGGTCATCACGCCGCCGCTCTGGCCGGTGACGGTGACGTCGAACAGTTCGTGGAGTCCGTATCCGGCCGCCATCGCCGTGGCGGCGGCGACGCCCGCGACGCCGAGCGGGACCAGCCACAGGAAGGGGCTGCGGTAGATGAGGATGAGCAGCACGGTGACGACGCCGAGGGTGGCGAGCAGCAGGGTGGCGTCGAGCGTCCCGAACACCTTGTTCATGTCGGTGTTCAGCGCTCCGGGACCGCCGACCTCGGCACTCAGCCCGCCGCCGCCCTCGGCGATGTCGCGCACCCCGTCGACGAAGGCGTCCCGGGCCTCCTCGTCCTGCCCCGGCTGGGTGCTGGAGACCGGGTACATCAGGGTGGAGCCGTCCTGGGACGGAACGCCCCGCGCCTCGCCGCCCGTCAGGTCGTGGGCACCGCTCACCTCGGCGACCTGCTCGGCGGCGGTGCGCCGGTCGGCGTCGGTCAGGCCGCCGTCCCGGTGGTAGACGAGCACCAGGTCGGTCGACTCCCCGCCGGGCAGCCGGTCCTGGATCCGGGCCACCTGGGTGGAGTCGGCGCTGTCGGGCAGGTAGTCGACCGCGCGGTTCTGCTGGATATCGGCGAACTTCCCGGCGAGCGGCCCGAGCAGGACGAGCGCGGCCAGCCACAGCCCGACCACCGCCCAGGGCACGACCCGCCGTCGCCCCGTACGTGCTTTCACAGCCCCCATCTGTCCGGCTCCCTCCGGTCGGGTGTCTGGAACGCTCTCCAGACTCCCGGCGCGCGGGGGCCGATTCGTCGGGCGTGAGGTCGAGCCGGGGGCTACTGCGAGGGGTGGTCCGGGCGGTGGATTACTCCCCGGGGAGTAACGGGCGCTTCACGAGGGCGTACGCGCGGCCGCCGCCAGCAGCCGGGTCACATCGTCCGAGCAGATGGTCAGCGCCGCCCCCACCGTCGCGAGGACGTCCCGCTCGGCCGGGGTGTACGGCCCGTCCGCCAGGGCGATGCGGGCGCCCTGGAGCAGGATCGACTCACGGCCGACGGTGGCGAGATGCGGGGCGAGCGGGTCCAGGGCCTCGTGCAGCTCTATGGCCAGCCCGGCACCGCAGGGCTCGCCGGTGATCCGGCCGGTGTCGGCCTCCAGCGCCTCGACGAGGGCGGCGAGCTGTTCCTCCGTGCAGTCGTCGAAGCCGGCCGCGCGCACGGCCGGCACGGCGGCCTCCAGTGCCGCACGGGACCCGGCACCGCCCGCTGCCAGTACCGCGAGGGCGACGGTGTGCACGGCGTCGCGGAGCATCGCGGAGAAGCGGGTGGTCGTCGGATGGTCGAGGACGTCCGTGCCGAAGTGGCGGCGGCAGGCCGCGCACTCCACGACCGGGCCGGTCTCGCCGCGCGGCAGCACGGGCAGGCCGAGCAGGGTGAAGCGGCGCTGTCCGGTCAGCCGCTGGTAGTTGCGGTCGCCGCCGCAGCCGGGGCAGAAGAACTCCCCGTCGCCGGCGGCCGTCCATGCGATACGGGTGCCCAGGATGCTGGAAAACCTGGCGGCATGGCCGTTTCGTCCCCGTCCTGGCAGCACGTCGCACCTCCGTCACGCCGCACGGCAGCGTCGCCGCGCTTGCGTGATGTTAGCCACATCCATGAGGAGGAGTCAGCACCCTGGAGGAGACCTTTCCGTGACCCTCACAGGGATTGGCCGGTATGTGACGGGGCTCCACCCGCCGGACAACGGCGGGCAGAGCCCCACAATCCCCGTTACGACTGGTCAGCGCGTCGCGCGGTTGACGGCCGAGACGACCGCCTTCAGGGAGGCGCGCGTGGTGTTCGCGTCGATTCCGATCCCCCACAGAACCTTGTCGTCGATCGCGCATTCGATGTAGGAGGCGGCCTGCGCGGAGGCACCCTCGCTCATCGTGTGCTCCTGGTAGTCCAGCAGGCGCACGTCGATGCCGACGGACTGCAGGGCGTCGAAGAAGGCCGAGATCGGGCCGTTGCCCGAGCCGGTGAGCACGGTGTCCTGGCCGTCGACCGTGGCCTCCACCTTCAGCGTGTCCACGCCGTCGGTGTCGGTGGTCGACTGGTTGTTCTTGACCTGGATCCGGCCCCACGGGTTCCCGGGGTTGGGCAGGTACTCGTCCTGGAAGGCCGCCCAGATGTCCTTCGGCGTGACCTCGCCGCCCTCGGCGTCCGTCTTGGCCTGGATGACCTTGGAGAACTCGACCTGCATACGGCGCGGCAGGTCCAGGCTGTGGCCGTCCTTCAGGACGTACGCGATACCGCCCTTGCCGGACTGCGAGTTGACCCGGATGACCGCCTCGTAGGAGCGGCCGACGTCCTTCGGGTCGATCGGCAGGTAGGGCACCGCCCACTCGATGTCGTCGACCGTGACCCCGCGAGCTGCCGCGTCGGCCTCCATGGCGTCGAAGCCCTTCTTGATGGCGTCCTGGTGGGAGCCGGAGAAGGACGTGTAGACCAGGTCGCCCACGTACGGGTGGCGCGGGTGGACCTCCATCTGGTTGCAGTACTCCCACGTACGACGGATCTCGTCGATGTCGGAGAAGTCGATCTGCGGGTCGACGCCCTGGGAGAAGAGGTTCATGCCCAGGGTGACCAGGTCGACGTTGCCGGTGCGCTCGCCCTGCCCGAACAGGCAGCCCTCGACGCGGTCGGCGCCGGCCATCAGGGCCAGCTCGGCGGCGGCGACGGCGGTGCCGCGGTCGTTGTGCGGGTGGATGGACAGCACGACGTGCTCGCGGCGGGTGAGGTTGCGGCCCATCCACTCGAAGCGGTCGGCGTGCGTGGAGGGGGTGGAGCGCTCGACGGTCGCCGGCAGGTTGAGGATGATCTCGCGGCCCGGGCCGGGCTGCCAGACGTCCATGACCGCCTCGCAGACCTCCAGCGCGAAGTCCAGCTCGGTGTCCGTGAAGATCTCCGGGCTGTACTGGTAGCCGAACTCCGTCTCCGGGTCCAGCAGCTTCTCCGCGTACTCCATGACCAGCCGTGTGCCGTCGATCGCGATCTGCTTGATGTCGTCCTTGGAGCCGCGGAAGACGACCCGGCGGAAGACGGGGGCCGTCGCGTTGTACAGGTGCACCGTGGCGCGCTTGGCGCCCTTCAGGGACTCCACGGTCCGCTCGATCAGGTCCTCGCGGGCCTGGGTCAGTACGGAGATGGTGACGTCGTCGGGGATCGCGCCCGGCTCCTCGATGATGGAGCGCACGAAGTCGAAGTCGGTCTGGCCGGAGGCCGGGAAGCCGACCTCGATCTCCTTGTAGCCCATGGTGACCAGCAGATCGAACATGGCGCGCTTGCGGGCGGGCGACATGGGGTCGATCAGCGCCTGGTTGCCGTCGCGCAGGTCGGTGGAGAGCCAGCGGGGGGCGGTGGTGATCCGGTTGGCCGGCCAGGTGCGGTCCGGGATGTCGACCTGCTCGTAGCGGCCGTACTTGTGGATCGGCATGGTGCTGGGCTGCTGGCGGTTCGCCATGATGCGGGGGCTCCTCAGGATGTCCGGATGGACGGCCGACGACGCAGCACCAAGCTCCGCGGGGAGGGGGTCGGCCTCGACTACAGGCCCTCGCCGCGGCAGCTAAGGAGAAGCAGCCCGAAACGCATGATGCGCAGCATGCTAGCCGAGGCCCTCCAGGTGTGCGGATCCGTATCAGTATGCGGGACCGGGCGCACATTCGGGACAAAAAGTGCGCTATGCCACTTCGCTATACCACTCAGCCACGGAGCGTGAAGTCGCTTGTCCGCGTATTTCACCAATCATGGTGGCGACTAGTGACAGCTTCGTCACGCAGTGCAAGGGTGCCGGTCATGACGACTCACGGGGGCTTCGAGCCCGTCTTCTGCACCATCGTTCCGCCCCATGTCCTCGACAAGCTCTCCCAGGCCGAGGACCCCGCGCTGGCCGGACCCGCCCGCCGCACCCTGCAGCGCGACGCCTTCGAGCGCACCCAGCGCCGCCTCACCACGGTCCTCGGCGCGAGCGCCGTCGCCTCGGTCGCCGACGGCAAGCCGCAGCGCACGGTCCACGACGCCCGGCACGGCACCGACCTGCCCGGACACAAGGTCCGCGGCGAGGGCGACAAGCCCGGCAAGGACGCCACGGTCAACCGCGCCTACGCCGGTCTCGGCGCCACCTTCGAGCTGCTCCTCACGGCGTACCAGCGCGACTCGATCGACGGGAACGGCCTGCCGCTGGACGCGACCGTGCACTACGACCGCGACTACAACAACGCCTTCTGGAACGGCGAGCAGATGGTCTTCGGGGACGGCGACGGGGAGATCTTCCTCGACTTCACCATCCCGATCGACGTCATCGGCCACGAACTCGTCCACGGCGTCACGCAGTACACCGCGAACCTCACCTACTTCGGCCAGCCCGGCGCGCTGAACGAGTCCGTGTCGGACGTCTTCGGCGCGCTGATCAAGCAGTACACGCTCGGCCAGACCGCCGCCGAGGCCGACTGGCTGATCGGCGCGGGCCTGCTCGCCCCGCGGGTGACGGGCGTGGCGCTGCGCTCCATGAAGGAGCCGGGCACGGCGTACGACGACGACGTCCTCGGCAAGGACCCGCAGCCCGCGACCATGGACGACTTCGTCCGCACCGGCCGCGACAACGGCGGTGTCCACATCAACTCGGGCATCCCCAACCACGCCTTCTACCTCGCGGCCACGGCCCTCGGCGGCCATGCCTGGGAGCGCGCGGGACAGGTCTGGTACGACGTGCTGACCGGCGGCGAGCTGAAGGAGAAGGCGATGTTCACCGACTTCGCCACGCTCACCGTCAAGGCCGCCCGGGAGCGCTTCGGCGACGGGGAGGAGCTGGACGCCGTGTCGAAGGCCTGGGAGCAGGTCGGGGTGCGGACCCTGTAGTTCCGTACTAGACAGGTGCCATGCGGATTCAGGTGAGGCGCACAGGCGGGTTCGCGGGCATCGAGCGGTTTGCCGAGGTGGACACCTCGGGCCGCCCGGATGCCGCCGAGTGGCACGCCCTGGCCGAGCAGGCGGTGGCCGCCGGCCGGGGCACTCCGCCGGTCGGGGTGCCGGACGGTTTCAGCTACCAGATCACGGTGGACGACAAGACCGTCTACTGCTCCGACCCCCGGCTGACGGACGAGCAGCGCAAGCTGATCTCGCGGGTGCTGAAGGAGGGGGCTTAACAGGTCCTGGGCGGCGGCCTGTTGACGTGAGTTACCACTGGTACGGATGATCCGCGCATGGCGACTGACGCAGGCAACCCGATCCCCCGCTTCCCGGCCGGCTTCCTCTGGGGCGTGTCCACCTCGGCGCACCAGATCGAGGGCGCGGTGGACGCGCGCGAGCCGTCCGTGTGGGACGCCTTCACGGCCGAGCCGGGACGGATCAAGGACGGCTCGACGGCGGCGGTGGCCTGCGACCACTTCCACCGCCACCGCGAGGACGTGGCGCTGCTGGCGGACCTCGGCGTGAACGCGTACCGCTTCTCCGTCTCCTGGCCGCGGGTGCGCTCCGAGAAGGGCCTGGACTTCTACGACCGGCTGGTGGACGACCTGTGCGCGGCGGGCGTCCGCCCGGTGCCGACCCTGTTCCACTGGGACCTGCCGGCGGACCTGGACTGGCTGGAGCGGGACACGGCCGCCCGCTTCGCCGAGTACGTGGCGCTGGTCGCCGAGCGCCTCGGTGACCGGGTGACCAAGTGGATCACCCTGAACGAGCCCGCCGAGCACACCCTGCTGGGCCACGCCCTGGGCGTGCACGCACCGGGCCGGAAGCTGCTGTTCGACGCGCTGCCGGTCGCGCATCACCAGCTGCTGGCCCACGGTCTGGCCGTCCGGGCGCTGCGCGCCTCGGGGGCCACGGACATCGGCGTCGCCAACTCGCACGGCCCGACCTGGGCGGCGTCGGCCGAGGCGGCGGACGTGGAGGCGGCCGAGTTCTACGACCTGCTGCTGAACCGCCTCTTCGCGGACCCGTTGCTGCTGGGCCGGTACCCGGACGGCATCGGCGAGCTGATGCCCGGGGACGTCGAGGCCGACCTGAAGGTGATCGCCGAGCCGCTCGACTGGTACGGCGTCAACTACTACGCGCCGACCCGGGTGGGCGCCCCGCAGGGCACGGAGATCGAGTTCGGCGGCGTCTCCATGCCCGCCGAACTGCCCTTCTCCGTCCGGGAGATCGAAGGCCGCCCGGTCACGGACTTCGGCTGGCCGGTCGTACCCGAGGGCCTCACCGAACTCCTCACGACGTTCCGCGAGCGCTACGGCGACCGGCTCCCGCCCGTCGTCATCACCGAGAACGGCTGCTCCTACCCGGGCGTCGACGACCAGGAGCGCGTCACCTACCTGGACGGCCATGTCCGGGCCCTGCACCGGGCGCTGGAGGCGGGCGTCGACGTGCGCGGCTACTTCGTCTGGTCCCTGCTCGACAACTTCGAGTGGGCGGAGGGCTACGCACGCCGCTTCGGCCTGGTCCACGTCGACTTCGAGACCCAGGAGCGGACCCCGAAGTCGTCGTACCGCTGGTACCGGGAGCTGCTGAAGTCCCAGGGCGCTACGGCTTGATGCCCACGCCGGTCCACAGGCTGACCTCGGCGTCCGTCGGGGCGTCGCCGTCGGAGGGGTCCGGGCGCCAGCGGTGGCCCACGGTGACGCCCGGCTCCAGCAGGTCCAGGCCGTCGAAGAAGCGGGCGACGTCCTCCTGGGACCGGAACCGCACCGGGGTCCCGGCCGAGGTGTAGATGTCGGTGACCTTCTGCCAGGTGGCGGGGTCGAAGTCGGGCGTGCAGTGGCTCAGCGCCAGGGCGCTGCCCGAGGGCAGGACGTCCAGCAGGCGGCGCACGATGCCGTACGGGTCCTGGGCGTCGGTGACGAAGTGCATGAGGGCGTTGAGGGACAGCGCGACCGGGCGGCTCAGGTCCAGGATCTCGGCCAGCGCGGGCGCGTTCAGCAGCGTCTGGGGGTCGTTGACGTCCGCCTCGATGTACGTCGTACGGCCCTCGGCGGAGCTGCGCATCAGGCGCTCGGCGTACTTGAGGACCAGGGGGTCGTTGTCGGCGTAGACCACCCGGGCGTCGGGGACCACGGACTGGGCGACCTGGTGCAGGTTGGGCTCGGTGGGGATGCCGGTGCCTATGTCCAGCCACTGGCGGATGCCGTGCTCGCGGGCGAGGACCCGGGTGGCCCGGTGCATGAAGGCCCGGTTCTCGCGGGCGCACACGAAGATGGCGGGGTAGGCCTCGGCGACCCGCTCGGCGGCCTGCTTGTCGACCTCGAAGTGGTCCTTGCCGCCGAGGTAGTAGTCGTACATGCGGGCGGAGTGGGGCCTGCTGGTGTCTATGTCCCGCGCGGCCTGCGAGTGGGTCATGCCGTGCCTCTCGGTGGGGGGTGGTGGTGCGAGCCGGCTCAGTGGGGCTTCAGTGAGCCGTCAGATGGTCGGCGAGGCCCTGTTTGACCCCCGCGACGAACGCGGTGATCTCCTCGGGTGTGTAGATCAGCGCGGGGCCGGCCGGATCCGTGGACTGCCGGACCGCCACGCGGCCGTCGGCGAGCTGCTTGGCCTCCACGCACTGCCCCCCGTTCGGACCGCTCCAGGGCCGTTCCCAGCCCTGCTCCCCCAGGTCCGACGCGGGCATCCCGTTGTAGACGGTGCCCTCGGCGATGGTCATGAGTACTCCTTCCGCATGCGGTTCAACAGCGCCTTGCTGTCCGCGGACGAGGTCTTCAGAGACAGCCGGTTGTGCGCCTCCAGATGGGCCACGACGTCGGCACGCTGGTCGAGGTAGACGGAGGCGGAGAGGATCTCGCTGTAGACGATGTCCGGCAGCTCCCGCTCCTCGAACCGGAAATAGGTGAACGGCGCGCACGCCCCGACGTGGGCACCCGCGGCGAACGGCACGATGTCGACGCTGACATGCTCCAGCTCGGACGCCTCCAGGAGCCGGTCGATCTGCTCCCGCATCACCTCGGGGCCGCCCACCACGCGGTGCAGTACGGCCTCCTCCATCACCACCCACAGCGTGGGCGCGTCCTGCTTGGTGAGCAGTCTCTGGCGGCGCAGCCGCAGCTCCACGCGCCGGTCGAGATCCCCGTCGCTGTCGTTCGGGAAGCCGCCGCGCAGCACGGCACGGGCGTATCCGGGCGTCTGGAGCAGGCCGGTGACGTACTGCGGCTCATAGGTGCGCAGCGTTCTCGCGCCGGTCTCCAGGCTGACGTAGGCGGTGAACCAGGACGGCATGACATCGCGGTACGGGTTCCACCAGCCGGGCTCGTTGGCGCGCTCGGCCAGGGTGACGAACTCGTCGATCTCCTGCCGGCCGGCGCCGTAGGTCTCCAGCAGCTTCTCGACGTAGAGGATCTTCAGGCCGACCTCGGACTTCTCCAGGCGGCGGATGGTCAGCGGGGTCACGCGCAGGGCCTTGGCCGCGTCGTCGAGGGTGAGGCCCGCGTGCTGCCGGGCTTCCTGGAGGCGGCGGCCGAGGATCATGCGGAGGACGGTGGGTGCGCCGGCGCCGGTGCCTGATCGCGCGTCGTTCACGCCGTACCTCCTGAGGGGCCGTCACCGGCGGGGGTCTGACAAGGACTTGTTCGTTCCGCCAGGCATCGAGGTGAGGCGATACCTTCCTTCTGAAATTATCAGGGAGATGGTTGCAGCGTGAACTGCTCTACGAGCATAGTTACTTGTGTGACCAGGGTGCCGGAAGCCCCCACTCCCCTTTTCCGGCCGGTCCGTTGTCCGCCTCGCCCCTTCCCACCCCCCACGGAAGGCGACCGCCGTGTCCCCCCACACGACATCCACCCCCCGGTTCCTGGACGCGGTGCGCCCGGGCCGCACCCACTGGCTGGAACTGCCGCCGCACCGGACCAGCGTCAGAAGCGCCCGTCACGGCATGCGGGCGCGGCTGGACTCGTGGCAGGTGCCCGACGAGGTGTGCGCGAACGCCGTCCTGCTCATATCCGAGCTGGTGACCAACGCCGTGCTGCACACGCTCAGTGAGCGGATCCTGTGCGGCGTCGGGCTGACGCCCGACGAGCGCTTCCGCCTGGAGGTGCACGACGGCGACCGCTCGGGCCGCGGCATCCCCGACCGCCGGCCCGGTCTCGACGACGAGAACGGCCGCGGCCTGCTGCTCGTCCGGGAGATAGCGGAGAGCTGGGGCATCACCCGCTCGACCCTCACGGGCGGCAACGCGGTGTGGGCGAGCCTGGCGACGCCGATATAGAGAGGTGAGCCCCCTCAGAACCCCAGCTTGCGCAACTGCCGGGGGTCCCGCTGCCAGTCCTTCGCGACCTTCACGTGGAGGTCCAGGAAGACCGGGGTGCCCAGCAGGGCCTCGATCTGCTTGCGGGACTTGATGCCGACGTCCTTCAGGCGCTTGCCCTTGGGGCCGATGATGATGCCCTTCTGGCTGGGGCGCTCGATGTAGACGAAGGCGTGGATGTCGAGGAGGGGCTTGTCGGCGGGGCGGTCCTCGCGGGGCAGCATCTCCTCGACGACCACGGCGATGGAGTGCGGCAGCTCGTCGCGGACACCCTCCAGCGCGGCCTCCCGGATCAGCTCCGCGATCATGACCTGCTCGGGCTCGTCGGTCAGGTCGCCCTCGGGGTAGAGCGCCGGGCCCTCCGGCAGGAGCGGGACGATCAGGTCGGCCAGCAGGCTCACCTGCTGGTCCCCGACCGCCGACACCGGGACGATCTCCGCCCACTCGAAGCCGAGCTCCTTGCCGAGCTGGTCGATCGCGATGAGTTGCTCGGCGAGCGTCTTGCTGTCCACCAGGTCGGTCTTCGTGACGATCGCGATCTTCGGCGTCTTCTTGATGGACGCCAGTTCCTTCGCGATGAAGCGGTCGCCGGGGCCGAGCTTCTCGTTCGCGGGCAGGCAGAAGCCGATCACGTCCACCTCGGCCCACGTCGTGCGCACGACGTCGTTCAGCCGCTCGCCCAGCAGCGTGCGCGGCTTGTGCAGGCCCGGGGTGTCGACCAGGATCAACTGCGCGTCCGAGCGGTGCACGATGCCCCGCACGGTGTGCCGCGTCGTCTGCGGCTGATTCGCCGTGATCGCCACCTTCTGGCCGACCAGAGCATTCGTGAGGGTGGACTTGCCCGCGTTGGGACGGCCCACGAAGCAGGCGAAGCCAGCCCTGTGGACAGCTTCGGCCGGCTCTTCGGATGACGGGGTACGAACGCTCATGGCGCCCATTCTCCCTGATCCCCGGAGCCGCCCGGTACCGGACGTGCGTCGTGAGCTTCTCGAAACCCTCACGCAACGAAACGTCACGGAAACACACCCGTACGCAACCGGAAACGGACGCCGGTGAACCTCTGACGAGCCCCCGCACCGTTGGAGACAACCGTGACCCTCGCCGCCGCAAGCGCCGACACCGGCGACACCGCCTGGCTGCTCGCCGCCACCGCCCTCGTCCTGCTGATGACTCCCGGCCTGGCCCTCTTCTACGGCGGCATGGTCCGCACGAAGAGCGTGCTCAACATGCTGATGATGAGCTTCGTGTCGATCGCCCTGGTGACGGTGGTCTGGCTGGCGGCCGGGTTCTCCCTCACCTTCGGCGAGGACGCCGCGGGAGGTCTCATCGGCGGCCTGGAGCACATCGGGATGAGCGGCCTCGGCCCGGACAGCGTCCAGGGGACGGTGCCCACGCTCCTCTTCGCCACCTTCCAGCTCACCTTCGCGATCATCACCGCCGCCCTGGTCAGCGGCGCGGTCGCCGACCGGGCGAAGTTCGGGGCGTGGCTGGTCTTCGTACCGGTGTGGGCGCTGCTCGTATACGTTCCGGTCGCGCACTGGGTGTGGGGTCCCGGTGGCTGGATCCTGGAGAAGCTGGGCGCGCTGGACTTCGCGGGCGGTCTGCCCGTCGAGATCGTCTCCGGCGCCTCGGGGCTCGCGCTGTGCCTGGTCCTGGGCCCGCGCATGGGCTTCAAGAAGGACTCCATGCGCCCGCACAACCTGCCCATGGTGATGCTGGGCGCCGGCCTGCTCTGGTTCGGCTGGTTCGGCTTCAACGCCGGGTCCGCCCTGGGCGCCAACGGCCTCGCGGCCGCCGCGTTCCTCAACACCCTCGCCGCGGGCTGCACCGGCCTGCTCGGCTGGCTCTTCGTCGAGCAGAAGCGCGACGGCCACCCCACGACCCTGGGCGCGGCGTCCGGCGCGGTCGCCGGCCTGGTCGCCATCACGCCGTCCTGCGGCTCGGTCTCCCTGCTCGGCGCCCTGGTCGTCGGCCTCACCGCCGGTGCCGTCTGCTCGTACGCCGTGAGCTGGAAGTTCAAGCTGAACTACGACGACTCCCTGGACGTCGTCGGCGTCCACCTGGTCGGAGGTGTCATCGGCACCCTCCTCATCGGCGTCTTCGCCGTCGAGTCGATGACCGGCGGCGCCGAGGGCCTCCTCTACGGCGGCGGCCTCGCCCAGCTCGGCAAGCAGCTGCTGGCCGTGGTCGTGGTGGCGGTGTACGCGTTCGCCGTGACGTACGGCATCGGCAAGCTGATCGACGTCACCATGGGCTTCCGCGCGAGCGAGGAGCAGGAGCAGACCGGCCTGGACCTTACGGTGCACGCCGAGACCGCCTACGATCACGGGGTCCTGGGCCACGGCGCCCCGGTCTCCTCCTCCGTCGTCCCCCACGCCCAGAAGGTCACCCCCCAGGCATGAAGCTCATCACCGCGATCGTCAAGCCGTACCGCCTCGACGAGGTCAAGAACGCCCTGCAGGAACTCGGCGTGCACGGCCTGACCGTGAGCGAGGCCAGCGGCTACGGCCGGCAGCGCGGCCACACCGAGGTGTACCGCGGCGCCGAGTACCAGGTCGACCTGGTGCCGAAGGTCCGTATCGAGGTCGTCGTCGAGGACGCGGACGCCGAGGCCGTCATCGACGCGGTCGTCAGGGCCGCGCACACCGGCAAGATCGGCGACGGGAAGGTGTGGGCGCTGCCCGTCGACACCGTCGTACGGGTGCGGACGGGCGAGCGCGGGCCGGACGCGCTGTAGGTCGCGCCCGGCCCCCGGGATCAGTCGAACACGAACGGGCCCGGCGACTGCGGCCCGGTCGCCGTGCAGGTGATGGTGATGCCGAAGACGGTCATCTTCAGCGAGCCGCCGAAGGCCTCCAGGCTGTCGCCGGAGGCAACGGTGCCGCTGAGGGGGCCGACCTCGACGGGAGCGCCGGCGGCCATCGCCGGGTTCTTCGTGCCGGTGAAGGCGACGGTGCCGCCGCCGGACTTCACCAGCGTGAGCGAGGACGAGATCGAGTCCGCGCCCAGGGCGATCGGCGCGGTGATCGCCGAGGACTTGACGGTGACGGTGGCGGCGGTGCCGTTCTGCGTGGCCGTGAGGGTGGCCTCGCCACTGCCGAAGGTGCCGCAGTCCGCGCTGATCGTCGCCGCCTGGGGGGTGACGGCGAGAGCGGCGGGGGCGAAGGCGAGCCCGCTGACCGCGAGGGCCCCGGCCGCCAGTGCCGCACCTGCTGCGATTCGCTTGCATCTCATGGGATTCCGGCTCCGTTTCCGTGGGGGGGATGGACCGCTCGGCACGTGGATGCGGACACACTGCCGAGAGTCGAACCTGACGGTCCGTCGGAACTGACGGTTCCATTGATGCGTGTGGGGCAGACGGCGGCAAGGTTGAAAACTGGCCTAATTACCGCCGGTTACAGCGAAGTTCGGCCAACACGTCAACCGCATGTCAACCAGCGGTCACGGTGGTCCTGACCGTCCCGTCGGGCCCGGCCACCAACACCGGCGTTCCCGCGCCGCCGAGATCCCGTACCGCCGCCCGGTCCTCGGCGGACGCGGTGTCCGCCTCGGTCACGACCGCCGCCGCCTCCAGGGACCGCGCCCCCGAGGCGACCGCCATCGCCACCGCCGTCCGCAGGGCACTGAGTTTCAGGGAGTCGAGGGCCACGGTCCCCGCGACATACGTACGTCCGGTCTCGTCCCGTACGGCCGCGCCCTCGGGCACGCCGTTGCGGGCCCGCGCGGAGCGGGCCAGGGTGACGATCTTGCGGTTCTCGGGGTCGAGCGCGCTGCTGTCGGTCATGATCCGAGCATACGTAGCGACCGTCCCGGCCAGGTCTCAGGGACGGTCGAGGCGGAGGCGGTCCGCCCGCGGCAGGCCCGCGACGACCAGGTCGTACGAGTCCTCGACGAGCTCCCGGACCAGCTGGTCCGGGAGTCCGCCGTCGGCCGTGACCGTGTTCCAGTGCCGCTTGTTCATGTGCCAGCCGGGGACGATCAGGCCCTCGTGCTCGCCGCGCAGCCGGATCGCGTCGTCCGGGTCGCACTTGAGGTTGACCTTCAGGGGCCGCTCGTCGAGATGCGACAGGGCGAACAGCTTGCCCTGGACCTTGAAGACCGAGATCTCCGGGCTGAAGGGGAAGTCCTCCACCGCCGCGTTGAAGGACAGGCAGAACGCGCGCAGCTCCCGCGGGGTCATTCGGGCGTCTCCTCCTGAGCGGCGTCCGCCGGCTCCACCGGCTCCGCGAGCACCGTCACGATCTTGTTGCGGCGGCCGGCCGCGGCCTCCGCCGTCAGACGCAGTTCCCGGCCGTCGGGCAGGGCCACCACGGAGGACGCACCCGCGATGGGGACCCGTCCCAGCGCCTTCGCCAGCAGACCGCCGACCGTCTCGACGTCCTCGTCGTCGAACTCCTCCAGGCCGTACAGGTCGCCCAGGTCGCCGATGTCGAGCCGGGCGGTGACCCGGAAGCGGTCCTTGCCGAGGTCCTCCACCGGCGGCAGTTCGCGGTCGTACTCGTCGGTGATCTCGCCGACGATCTCCTCGAGGATGTCCTCGATGGTGACGATGCCGGCGGTGCCGCCGTACTCGTCGACGGCGACGGCGACGTGGTTGCGCTCCTTCTGCATCTCGCGCAGCAGGTCGCCCGCGTTCTTGGTGTCGGGCACGAAGAACGCCGGGCGCATCGCCGTGGACACCTGCTCGGACTCGGCCTCACGGCTGATGTGCGTCTTGCGGACCAGGTCCTTCAGATACACGATCCCGACGATGTCGTCCTCGCTCTCGCCGGTCACCGGGATCCGGGAGAAGCCGGAGCGCAGGGCGAGGGTGAGGGCCTGGCGGATGGTCTTGAAGCGCTCGATGACGACCAGGTCCGTGCGCGGGACCATGACCTCGCGGACGAGGGTGTCGCCCAGCTCGAAGACCGAGTGCACCATGCGGCGCTCCTCGTCCTCGATGAGGGAGTCCTTCTCGGCGAGGTCGACCAGCGCACGCAGCTCCGCCTCGGAGGCGAAGGGGCCGCGGCGGAAGCCCTTGCCGGGGGTGAGCGCGTTGCCGATGAGGATGAGCAGCGAGGGGATGGGGCCCATGATCCGGGCCAGCGGCACCAGGACGTACGCCGAGAGCGTCGCCGTGTTCAGCGGGTGCTGGCGGCCGATGGTGCGCGGGGACACCCCGACGGCGACGTACGACACGAGCACCATGACCGCGATGGCGATCAGGAGGGCCTCGGTCGTGTTGTCGAACTCCTGCAGGCAGCCGTAGGTGATCAGCGCGGCGGCGGCCATCTCGCAGGCGACGCGCACCAGCAGCGCCACGTTGAGATAGCGGGTCGGGTCGGCGGCGACCTGGGAGAGCTTGGCGCTGCCGCGCCTGCCGCCGCGTACGGCCTCCTCGGCGCGGAAGCTGGAGACCCGGGCGAGGCCCGCCTCCGCGCAGGCGGCGAGCCAGGCCACGACGACCAGGGCGACCGCGCCCAGGGCGAGTTGCGGATTCATCGGCGGCGGCTCTACGAGACCGTCGGCGCGGGGGACGGGCCGGTCAGGCCCCGCTCCGAGCGCCAGCCGTCCACGATGGCCGCCTGAAGGCCGAACATCTCGGCCTTCTCGTCCGGTTCCTCGTGGTCATAGCCCAGCAGGTGCAGCACCCCGTGGACGGTGAGCAGCTGGAGCTCTTCGTCCATGGAGTGCTGCGTGTCGGCCTCGGCGCCCTGCTTGGTGGCGACCTCGGGGCAGAGCACGATGTCGCCGAGCAGCCCCTGCGGCGGCTCGTCGTCGTCCTTGGACGGCGGGCGCAGCTCGTCCATCGGGAAGGACATGACATCCGTCGGGCCGGGGAGGTCCATCCACTGGATGTGGAGCTGCTCCATGGCGTCGGCGTCCACGACGATGACCGAGAGCTCGGAGAGCGGGTGGATGCGCATCCGGGCGAGCGCGTAGCGGGCGATGTCGAGGATCGCCTGCTCGTCGACCTCGGTGCCGGACTCGTTGTTGACGTCGATCGACATGGTGTGGTGCTTGTCTACTTCCCCTTGTGCACGGACTTGCCGCGGCTCTTGTGCCCGCCGTTCTGGGTGCCGTGCTCGGTGTCGTACTGCTCGTACGCGTCGACGATACGGCCCACCAGCTTGTGCCGGACCACGTCCTGCGACGACAGCCTGGAGAAGTGGACGTCGTCCAGGCCCTCCAGGATGTCCTGTACCTGCCGCAGACCGCTCTTCGTCCCGCTGGGGAGGTCGACCTGCGTCACGTCACCCGTGATCACGATCTTCGAGTCGAAGCCGAGGCGGGTGAGGAACATCTTCATCTGTTCGGGGCTCGTGTTCTGGGCCTCGTCCAGGATGATGAAGGCGTCGTTGAGGGTGTTGTGCGTCAGCAGGTAGTCCTGCGTGACGTACAGCGAGTCCTCGGCCGCCACCTGGATGCAGACGGCCTCCTCCTTGCCTGCGGGCTCGATGCTGTCGATGAACCGCATGGGGCGCCCGCCGCCTCCTGCGGCGAGGTACTTGTCGCGCTTGCGGGCGAGACGGAAGGGCTCGATGCCTTCGGGGAGGCGGATGTCGACGACATGGGCGTCGTGACGGTAAGCGACCTCCCGCTCGTTCGCGAGTCCGGGCTTGCGGCCCTCCGCAGCCCTGCGGCGGGTGTACGCGACGCCACCCAGCGACTGGACGAGAGCGATCACATCGTCACGGAGCAGGATCGACGTCGTCGTGTACTGGATCCGGCAGGTGCGGTCCTGCTGCGTGACCGGGCCGCCATCGGAGTCGAGGAGGCCCTGCAACAGGCCCAGCCGGACCTCGGCGGAGTTTTGCAGGTAGTCGTCCGGGACGAACTTGGAGTGGGAGCGCGTGCGCAGGAGGTCCAGCTCGCGCAGGAAAGCGGTGACCGGATTCTCCAGCGTGACCACGTCGCCCGGCGACTTGACCCGATTGAGTACGTAGTTCGGGCCACCGCGATGCCGTACCGCGATGCCGGGGAGAGCGGCCTCCAGCGCCTCGGCCAGCTCCGGGTCGTCCGAGGCGAAGGAGGGTGTGGTGGAACCGGTCAGGCATCCGTCACCGAGCAGCAGTCCCAGCGCGTACGGGTCCATCGGGACCTCACGCTCGGGCATCTGCACAGGCGCGGTGAGCAGTGGCAGCTCGTACCGGCGAGCATGGGCCGCCCGCAGGTTGCCGATCATCTCCTGCGTCTCGAGGACCCGCCACGGCTTGTCGCGGCGCTTGTCGTCGCGTGTCCTGACCGTCCACAGGTGCTCGCCGCAGCACAGGGTCCAGGAGCCGTCCTGGGCGGTGACGCGGTAGATGTCCTTCTCGCCCTGCGGGTAGACGCCGAGCACCGGGGTCGGTTCACCGTTCGAGCCTATGACCAGGTCGCCCACCGCGAGGTCGCCGATGGGGCGCCACCCATCTGGCGTCAGTACGTTTGTGAAGCGCGGTTGCGCCCGACCCCTCATGTACGCCAGCGGCGCGACCTCGATCGTCCCCGCAGCCATCAGCCGCGGGATCGAGTCCGGGTCGAGCATGTCGTGCAGCGCGTCGTAGAGCGGGCGCAGATACGGGTCGATCTTCTCGTAGAGCGTGCCCGGGAGGAAGCCGAGGCGCTCTCCGGCCTCGACCGCCGGGCGGGTCAGGATGATGCGGTTGACCTGCTTGGACTGCAGGGCCTGTACCGCCTTGGCCATCGCCAGGTACGTCTTGCCGGTGCCGGCGGGGCCGATGCCGAAGACGATGGTGTGCTTGTCGATCGCGTCCACGTAGCGCTTCTGGTTGAGCGTCTTGGGGCGGATCGTGCGGCCCCGCGAGGACAGGATGTTCTGCGTGAGCACCTCGGCCGGGGTCTCCTGGCCGTCGCTCTGCCCGTTCTCGCTCGCCTTGAGCATGGCGATCGAGCGTTCCACTGCGTCCTCCGTCATCGGCTGCCCGGTGCGGAGCACGAGCATCATCTCGTCGAACACGCGCGAAATGAGGGCGACGTCCGCTGGGTCGCCGACCGCGCTGATCTCGTTGCCCCGGACGTGGATGTCGGCCGCCGGGAAGGCCTTCTCGATCACGCGCAGGAGGCTGTCGCCGGACCCCAGCACGGTCACCATGGGGTGCTGGGCGGGGACGGTGAACTGCGCTCTCGCCCGCTCCTGCGCGGGGGTGTGAGCTGTGGGTGTCTGAGTCATGGGCCGGCGCTTAAGGCCTGCGGTTCCTCCTCGTCACGGCCGCGTAGCTGAGGGCGGCCTCGCGATTCCAAGGGTACGACGGAGCACTGACAACGCCGTAGGGCTTTTAGGGGTGGGGTTGGAAACCGAGGCGACGGTTTCCCTTAACCGGAGACCTCCGGCAGGCCAGGACGTCACGCCGAGCGCCGGAACCCGATCGTGGGAACAGCCCTTCGCAACGGCCAGGGCCGCACAAGCTTCTCCGGCACAAGCCCTGCAAGGAACCCGTACCGCCGCAACGCCGTCGCCGACTGCCCCTGGACCGACTGCACCTTCCGCCACCACCCCGCGATCTCCGACCACCCCGGCGCCGACAACGACCCGCCGAACTCCTGCACCGACAGCGCCGCGGTCAGCCCCGCGAAGGCCAGCCGGTCCGCGAGCGGCCAGTCCGCCAGCGTCGCGGTCACGAACCCGGCGACGAACACGTCACCGGCCCCGGTCGGATCGAGCGCCTCGACCTCGATGGCCGGCACCTCGGCGGTCTGCCCCGTACGCCGGTCCACCGCGTAGGCCCCGTCCGCCCCGAGCGTGACCACCGCGAGCGGCACGTACTCGGTCAGGGCGTGCGCCGCGGCCCGCGGGCAGTCGGCGCCCGTGTACCGCATCGCCTCCTGCGCGTTCGGCAGGAACGCCTCGCAGTGCCTCAGGTCGGGCAGTGCCGCCAGGTCCCACGCGCCGGTGTCGTCCCAGCCGACGTCGCCGAAGACCCGGGTGCCCTTGCTCGCGGCCTGGGCGATCCAGGGCGCGCTGACGCCCGGGGCGAGGGAGGCTACGGCGGCACGGGCGCGGGGCGGGCACTCGGGGGCCGGTTCCTCCGGGGGCGGCTCATGGCCGTGCGAGACCATCGTGCGCTCCCCCTCGTACGCCATGGAGACGGTCACCGGGGAGTGCCAGCCGGGCACCGTGCGCGACGGGGAGAGGTCGATGCCCTCGCCGTGCTCCAGGGCGTCCCAGCAGTAGTCGCCGTAGTGGTCGTCGCCGAAGGCCGCCGCGAGGGACGTCCTGAGGCCGAGGCGGGCCAGCGCGGTCGCCATGTTGGCGACGCCGCCGGGGCTCGACCCCATTCCGCGTGCCCAGGACTCGGTCCCGCGCACCGGGGCGGAGTCGAGCCCGGTGAAGATGATGTCGAGGAAGACGGTGCCGGTGAGATAGACATCCCAGGGCGGGTCGTCCGGCACGCGCAGCGGGGCGAGGGGATCGACCTGGTTCTGGCGGTGCGATCCCTTTCTCGGGCCCTTTCCGGCCGGGGCGGTGGACGCGGTCACGGTGCGCTCCCTGACGTGGTGCGGATCAGGCCAGTCTGCACCACACCACCGACAGCGTGACGTCGATCACGCGGTCATGTCCTACCAGCGGGGCATCGAGGGCGTCACCCACTCCGGGTCGGCGATCCGCATGGCCGCCGCGTCGTCGCGGTCGCGCAGCGCGCCGTCGTCGTCCAGCCACCGCCGGTGCAGTACGGCGAGGCGCTCGCGGTCGAGCTCCACGCCGAGGCCGGGCACGTCCGGCACCGCGACCTTGCCGCCCTCGAAGGTGAGCCGCTCGGTGAGGACGTCCTCCGACTGCCAGGGGTAGTGGGAGTCGCAGGCGTGGTGGAGGTCGGGGACGGTGGCCGCCACGTGGGTCATCGCGGCGAGCGAGATGCCCAGGTGGGTGTTGGAGTGCATCGACACGCCGACGCCGAAGGTGCGGCAGACGGCGGCGAGCTGCTGGGTGTTGCGCAGTCCGCCCCAGTAGTGGTGGTCGGAGAGGACCACCTGCACGGCGCCCTTGGTGAACGCCTCCTTGATCTCGGCGAAGGTCGTCACGCACATGTTGGTGGCGAGCGGCACGCCTGTGCGCTCGGCGACCTCGGCCATGGCGGGGGTGCCGAGCGCGGGGTCCTCCAGGTACTCCAGGACCTCCCCGAGCTCCCGGGCGACCTTGACCGACGTCTCGACGGACCAGGCGCCGTTGGGGTCGAGCCGCAGCGGATGCCCGGGGAAGGCCTCGGCGAGCGCGCGTACGGCCGCGATCTCCTCGTCGGGCGGGAAGACGCCGCCCTTGAGCTTGAAGGAGGTGAAGCCGTAGCGCTCCTTGAAGCGGCGGGCCTGTTCCACCACGCCCGCCGGGTCGACGGCGGCGCCCCAGTCGTCCTTCTCGGCCGCCACGCCCTCCGGGTGGTCCGCCCACTTGTAGAACAGGTAGGCGCTGTACTCGACGGCGTCGCGCACCTTGCCGCCGAGCAGCGCGTGCACGGGCAGTCCGAGCGCCTTGCCGAGGGCGTCGAGGCAGGCGACCTCGAAGCCGGAGACGACGGACAGCCGCAGCTTGTCGGCGGTCTGGACGCCCCGCAGCCCGCCGACGTCGACGGCGTTCTCGACCCGGGAGCGGTCGACGGCGACCTGGTCCGCGAGGGTGAACAGGCCGTTCAGATCGCTGACCTGGTGCCCCTTCAGCCGCTCGGCGAAGGGGCGGGCCAGTTCCAGGTACTTGGCGTCGCCGTAGGTCTCCCCGACGCCCGTGATCCCGTCGGCCGTGACGACCTCGACGATCAGCCGGGGCGTGTACGGCTGGTGCACGCCCTGCGTGTTCAGCAGCGGCGGGTCGGCGACCAGGATCGGCGTCAGCCGTACGTCCGTGATGGTGAGGTTCACAGGGCGACTCCCACGAGGTCGAGGCCGGTGGTGAGGACGGTGGTGAGTGTCGCCAGGTCGGCGGGCGAGGGGTCGGTGAGCGGGGCGCGGACCGGCCCGACCCGGTGGCCGCGCAGCCGGGCCGCCGCCTTCACCAGCGACACGGCGTACCCGGGGACGCGGTCGCGCAGTTCGACGAGCGGGACGTAGAAGTCGCGCAGCAGCTTGTCGACCGTGCCGTGGTCGCCGTCGCGCAGGGCGGCGAAGAAGGCGTCGGCGATCTCGGGAGCGAAGGCGTGCACGGCGGAGGAGTAGGCGGGGACGCCGACGGTGGCGTAGGCCCGGGCCTGAATCTCGGCGGTGGCGGCGCCGTTGAAGAACAGGAAGTCCTCGGGGGCCGCGAGCGTGAGGCGCTGGAGCCGGTCGAGGTCGCTGTGGCCGTCCTTGAGGCCGATGACGTTCGGCAGGGCGGCGATGCGCCGGAGCGACTCGGCGGTGAAGGCGACCTGGCCGCGCTGGTAGGCGATCAGCGGCAGCCGGGTGCGGGCGGCGATCTGTTCCAGCTGGGCGACCAGGCCGTCCTGCGGGGCGGCGACGAGGTAGTGCGGCAGCACGAGGAGGGCGTCGGCGCCGGCGTCCTCGGCGATGCGCGCGAACCGCACGGCCTGCGCCCAGCCGTATCCGATGCCGGCCACGACGGGTACGCGGCCCGCCGCCTCCTCGACGGTGATGGTGACGACCTGCCGGTACTCGTCCTCGTCCAGCGAGAAGAACTCGCCGGTGCCGCAGGCGGGGAAGACGGCGCCGGGCGAGGCGGCGAGCCGCTGCGCGACGTAGGCGCGGAAGCCCTCCGGGTCGAGGGTGCCGTCGTCGCGGAAGCCGGTCAGCGGGAACGACAGCACGCCACCGGCCATGCCGTCCCGCAGCCGCTGCGCGACCGCTTCCGGTCCAGCGCCAGCGCTCACGTCATCTCCTTATGTAGACGTCATCTATATATGAGAATGGCGGTTGGATACGCGAACGTCAACCGCCCGGGGCCGCCCGATTACGATCGGCGCATGTCAGACACAGGGGGCGTCCGCGAGGTGAAGTCCGCGGCGCGCACGGTCGAGCTGCTGGAACTCCTCGCGGCACGCGGCGACCGCCCGGCCCGGCTGCAGGAGCTGGCCGACGCGCTCGGCGTGCCGCGCAGCTCGATGTACGCGCTGCTCCAGACCCTGATCTCGCGCGGCTGGGTCCGCACCGACGTCACCGGCTCCCTGTACGGCATCGGCATTCACGCCCTGCTCACCGGCACCGGCTATCTCGATTCCGACCCCCGGGTGCGGGCCGTACGGCCGTATCTCGACGAGGCGTCCGAGGCACTCGGCGAGACCCTCCACATGGGGCGCCTGGACGGCCGGGACGTGGCCTATCTGGCGACCCGGGAGTCGCACGAGTACCTGCGCACGATCAGCCGGGTGGGGCGCCGGCTGCCCGCCCACGTCGGAGCCCTGGGCAAGGCGCTGCTGGCGGAACGCCCGGACGAGGGGCTGCCCGACGGGCCGTACGAGGCGCTGACCCCGAACTCGCACACGAGCCGGGAGTCCCTGGCGGCCGACCTCGCGCGGATCCGGGCCCGCGGCCACTCCGTGGACCGGGAGGAGGGCGTGAGCGGGATCGTCGGCTTCGGGTTCGCGCTGCGCTACGACTCCCCCGCGCTGGACGCGATCAGCTGCTCGGTGCCGGTCGCCCGGCTCACTCCGGAGCACGAGGAGCGGATCGTCGCCGTGATGCGGGAGATCCGGGCGAAGGCCGAGACGACGGTTCCGACAGGTGCCGGAGCCGTCCACTGGCGCTAGCGGGAACACCCGCGCCACCTGGTGAAAGGCGCTCGTTTACCCGGGCTTCACCACACCAAACACAACGTGATCCAGATCACGCTCTTTCGGTTCACGTGTGCGACTACGTGCTTGATACAAATTGCTCGCGCGTTCCTGTCCATCGACGGTCGTCGCCAATCCCCCCATTTCCCCCGCTCCTTTCGCATGCCCTGGGAACGCCCGTGTTCGCCCCCCGCACCACTCCCTGGTCCCTCGTCGCCCTTTTCACGGCCGGGTACCTCGCTCCGTATCTGCTGCCGACCACCGTCGGCCGACTCGATTCGGGCCTTCCGCTCTCCGCCACGCAGGCCGGCGCCGTCGGCAGTGCGCTGCTGCTGAGTTCGGCCGCGGCCGGATTCGTCCTGGCCTCACGGGTCGAACGGATCGGGGCCCGCACCCTCGCCCGCATCGGTCTCGCCCTGGCCTTCTTCGGCTACGGCGGCGCCGCCCTCACCACCGCTGTCCCGGCCGTCGTCGCCGGGGCCGTCCTCGGCGGGTTCGGGTCCGGCACGGCCACCACCGTCGCCGCCACCCTCATCGCCGGACAGCGGGATCCGCACCGGGCCTCCACCGCCGGGCTGCTCACCGTCTCCGCCCTCGCGGGTGCCGTGTATCTGACGGTGCCGCACCTCGGCCCGGGGCACGGACTGCCGCTGGCCGCGATCGCCCTCACGGCCCTGGTCGTGTGGCCGCTGGCCGGCCGCCTCCCCGCAGGTGCGCCCGCCGCACCCACGCGGCATCACAAGGCCCGCTTGCCGCACGCCCGTTCGGGACTGGTGCTGGCCGCCGCCATGCTGTGCTGGTCGCTCGCCCAGAACTCCCTGTGGGGCGTGAGCGGACGGATCGGTCTTGACCAGGCCCACCTGAGTGAGGCCACCGTCGGTGTCGTCTTCGCCGTGGCCCTGATCGCCGGACTGACCGGTGTCCTGCTGGCGGGCCTGCTCGGGGCGCGACTGGGTCGCGCCGTGCCGATCGGGGCGGGCACCGTCCTCATCGCCGGCTGCATCGTGCTCAGCGCCTCTTCGAGCGACCTGACGAGCTTCGCGACCGGCGAGATCGCCTGGAACACGATGTACCCGGTGGTGCTGTCGTATCTGATCGGGCTCGCCGCCTCGCTCGACCCGCGCGGCCGCTGGGCGGTGCTGGTCGGCTCGGCGTCCTCGCTGGGCACGGCCGCCGGACCGCTCACCGGCAGTGTGCTGTCGGCACAGGCCGGGTTCCCGGTCATGGGCGTGATCCTGGCCGCCGGACTGCTGGTCATCGCCGTGCCGATGACCGCCGTCGCCCTGCACACCGGCGGACGCCCGCTGCTGCCCGGCGCGATCCGCCGTCGCGGCGGCCACCCGGCCGCCCTGGTCGCCGCCGCCACGGGCACGCCCACCGGCGCGGTCCCCGAGATCGGCGCCCCGGAACAGCCGGTCGTGGAGATCGCCGTGGAGGCCGCGGCCATCCCCACCCAGCGGGCCTACGACAAGGCAGGACCCCGGCAGGCGGGTGCCTCACCGGGGTCCGGAGCCCTGTAGGTCAGCTGAGAGTGCCGCGGGCGCGCCGGTGCACGACCCAGCCCGTGGCCACCAGGGCCGCCGCCAGCGCGGCCACCGTCAGGACGGTGACACCGGTGGAGGCGAGGCTGCCGGAGGACCCGGCGGCCGACGTACCGGTACCGCCACCGGTACCGCCGGAGCCGCCCGTCGTACCGGTGCCGCCGTCCGTGCCACCGCCTCCGGTGCCACCGCCGGTGCCGCCCCCGGCACCCCCGCCGTTCCCGTCGTCGGTGTCCACCGGGTCCTGGCCGACGAAGGCCACGGGGACCTTGACGTCCTGGGAGCGGTCGCCGGAGAGGGTGTGGTCGGCGCGGGTGGCCAGGACGCAGGTCGCCTTGAAGCAGTCGGTGTACTCGTCCTTGGCGTCCACCGTCAGCTCGACCTCGAAGGTGCCGCCCTTGCCGTACGGGATCGCCAGCTCCTGGCCGTAGTCCGGCGGGTTGGAGGAGATCCACGCCGAGGAGTGCGAGGTGCCGGACATGTCGACGCCGCCGATGCACGGGGTGGGCAGTTCGCCGTCGCCGTTGTCGACGCACAGGGCGACGTAGACGCCCTTCTTCATGTCGTAGCCGGAGCCGGTGATCTTGAGGGTCTGGTCCTCGGTGGAGAGGTGGTTGACCGGGGTGACGGTGAGCTTCTGCCCGTTGGGACCGGTCACCGTCTTCGTGCCGGACGGCTCGGTGTCGCCGTCACCGTCGCCGTCACCGCCTCCGGGGCCGCCGCCCGCTTCCTTCACGGCCAGGGTGATCGGGGAGGTGCGGGTGGTGCCGGCGGTGTTCTTGAACTCGGCGCGGTACCGGTAGCCGTTCTGCCCCGCCTGGGCCGTGAAGGAGTACGAGGTGCGCGTGGCACCCTCGATCGCGGACCAGGTCTGGCCGCCGTCGGTGCTGACCTGCCAGCGCACGGTCGGTTCCGGGGTGCCCTCGGCCGCCGCGACGAAGGTGACCTTGTCGCCCGGGGCCACGGTCTGGTCGGTCGGGGACTGGGTGACCTTGGGCGAGACGCGTCGGTCGAACCGGAGGACCGAACTCTCCGCCTGGTGGGTGACGTAGACGGAGGCGGCACCCGGGGTGACGGCGACACCGCCGAAGCCGCCCGCCCGGCTGCCGGGCAGGGCGACGGGCAGGGCCGCCTGCTGGAAGGTGACGCTGTCGTACACCTCCAGGACGCCGTTGTTGTCCGCGCCGTCCTCCGCGCTGCCGTAGTCCTCGCGGAGGACGAAGGCCTCACCCGTGGTCTTGTCGAAGGCGACCGCCGTGGGCCGGTCCTTGCCCTTGAGGGTCGTCAGGAGCTTGGCGTCCTTGTCGTACACGAGCACCGAAGAGCCCGTCCCCACCCAGACGTTGCCGGTCTCGGGGTCCACCTCGACGAAGGCGAGGATCTCCCCGGGCAGGGCGGCCTCGGCGGTCACCGTCAAGGAACCGGCATCGACACGGCGGAGCTTGCCGCCGGTGGCCTCGGCGGACCAGATGGCCTTACGGGCGGTGTCGGCCGCGAGGTCGCCGCCGCCGTCGAGGGTGACGGTCCGCCGGACGGCCCCGGTGGCGGTCTCCACCTCGGACAGGACGGCGCCCTGGGAGATCAGGACGGTGTCGGCGCCGGTGCCCGGAGCGGCCCCGGTGACGGCACCGCCGGGCGGCCAGACGCCCTTCGCCGCCGTGTCGCCGTCCTTGGCGGTGCCGATGCCGCGCACCGGGTACTGGAAGACGACCCCGTCACCGGCGAGCGGGGCGATGATCCGCTGCACCGCGCGGGGCTGCATCGTGCCGGTGGAGCCGGGGGCCTGGGCGACATGGCTGAGCAGCCTGCCGTCCTCGGGGTTCAGGACGTAGAGGCCCGCCTCGTTGACGTCGGCGGTGTCGGGGATGTTGTCGGAGCCGACGTACAGCTTCTTGGATTCGGGGTGCAGGAGCAGGGCGTTGGGGCGGCCGACCGTGGTGATCTCGGCGGAGCGCGCGTAAGTGACGGTGCCGGCCGGGACGTCCACGCCGTCGCCGTCGCCGCCACCGGGGTCCTGGCCCTCGAAGGTGACCGGGATCCGGACGTCCTGGGAGCGGTCGCCGGCGGCCCGGTGATCGACGCGGGTGACGACCGAGCAGCCGACCTGGGTGCAGTCGAGGCCGCCGTCCTTCGCCTCGGCCTCGATCTCGACGTCGAAGGTGCCGCCGTCGCCGAAGGTCTCGGTGAGGGGGCCCTCGTTGGGGTCGCCCTCGGGGACGATCCACTTCGAGGCCCCGCTGCCGCCGCTCTGGTCGGCGCCGCCCAGGCAGGGGGTGGGGATGCGGTTGTCGCCGTTGTCCTTGCACACGGCGACGTAGATGCCCTTGGCGGTGTCGTAGCCGGAGCCGGTGACGCGCAGGGTCTCCCCGTCCGGGTCGAGGTTCGCGGAGGCGGAGACGGTGAGTTTCTGGCCGTTCTTGCCGAGGCCCGTCCTGGGGGTGTCGGCGGCCTGCGCGGCGGTGCCGGCGCCCAGGGCGACCGAGGCGGCCACCAGGGCGGCGACGCCGAGCAGCGCCGCCGGGCGTCTGTGATGCATGAGCGGTTCCTCACATGGTCGGGTGGGCCCGTACGGACGCCGAGGGCCGGGCCCCGGAGTGCCCCGGGGCCCGGCCTGGCGGTGCGTCAGCCGGCCGTCACTGGAAGGTGACCGGGACGTGGACGTCGTACTTGCGGTCGTTGCTGTCGAAGTGGTCGGCGCGGGTCACGATCGCGCAGGTGACGTCGTCGCCGCAGACCTGGCCGTTGTCGAGGGTGGCCTTGACGAAGATGTTCACGTCGAAGGTGCCGCCGGTGCCGAACTTGGAGCTGTTGGCGAACATGCCGCCGAAGGTGTTGTTCACCCAGTGCGAGGCGCCGGTGGAGCCGCTCTCGTCCTGGCCGCCCAGACAGGGGGTCGGCTTGGCGGCCCCCGGAGCGCCCGAGACCACGCACAGGCCGACGTAGATGCCCTGGCCCGGGTTGAAGCCGGAGCCGGTGACCTTGATGACCTGACCGGCCGCGGAGGCCGTGTTCGGGGCGGTCACCGACAGGTTGTACGTGGTGCCGCCGTCGGTGATCGTGCGGGTCGAGGTGGCGGCGGATGCCGAGCCGGCCAGGCCCAGGGTGAGGGCGGCTGACGCGGCGACGGCCACGCCGGCACGGGCGGCGGTACGGGCGGAGAAGGCGGATCTCATGGGGTACGAGCCCTTTCTCGTCGGTCGACCTCGCTGGTCGACAGCGAGCAAAGATTAGGTAAGCCTTACCTAACTAAGCAAGGGTCAGTTCGCGATACGGACCGTGAACTGCGCTACAGCGGCGCCCTGTTGCCCGGTCACGGCGGACAACTCGACCGTGTGCCCGCCCTCGACGGCCGTGGCGTACACCGGGAAGGCCCGGGCGACACGGCCCTCCTCGTCGGCCACCGCCTGGTACCGGGTGTCACCGTCGATCGCGACGAGCACGACCGCGCCGGGCGCGAAGCCCTCTCCGGTGACCCGTTGTTCCTCGCCGGGAGCGAGGGAGGAACGCGCGACGGAGGCCGTGGGCGCGCTCGCCTGCTCCCGCCGAGGTTCGGGCGCGGGAGCGTCCGGGGCCGTGGGGATCGGCGACGGCGGTACGTCACCGGGAGCACCGCCCCCGGCCCCGGTACCGGCCGTCACGTCCAGCACCCCCAGCGCGTCCCCCGACGCGAACCGCTCTCCGCTCCAGTCGGACAGCAGCCCCGCTCCCTCGTCCGTGAGGGACGCCCGCAGACCGGTCCAGGTCATGCCGCCCTCGCGTACGGCGGGTTCGGCGCCGCCCGTGGCGATCTCGGCCAGCGTCACCTCCTGGGCGCGGCCGTCGCGTACGGCACGGACGCGCAGGGCGCCGCCGTCCCCGCCGCCGGTCAACTCCAGCCGCAGGCCGCCCAGGACGAGCGGGTCGTCCGGTGCGGCGGACCGGGCGAGGCGGGCGGTACCGCCCAACTCGACGTCCGCCGCCCCGGTTCCGGGATCCGCGCCGCCGCCCGTCGCCGGGAACCAGGACCGGTCGGCCGCCCCCTGTACGGCCGACCGGTCCGTGGTCAGCGCGATCCCTCTGCCGGTGAGGCCGGGTACGGCCGTGTTCCAGCTCGCGTACCCTCCGGACACCTCGCGCGGAAGGGCCTCCCCCTCCTGCGCGGCCGCCGCGCCCGGCGACAGCACCGCGCACAGGGCGGCACCGACGGCCAGGGTGACGGCGCCGGGTCTTTTCGCCATCTTCGTGTCCCTCTCCCTATGAGGTTGTGGTCAGCCGAGGTTGTGGTCAGCTCGCGTCCGCGCGCCCGGCCCGGCGCCTGCGCGCCCAGAACCAGGTCCCGGTGCCGGCGCCGACCAGCCCTGCTGCGGTGAGCCCGAGCGGCAGCGCGGCGGAGCCGGTACTGGCCAGCGGGCCGCCGGAGTCCTTGTCGCCGCTCCCGCCACCGTCGTCGGAACCGCCCGTGCCGCCCCCGCCGGTCGTGCTCGTCCCGGCGGTCGTGCTCGTCCCGGCGGTCGCGCTCGGCGTGGCCGACGCACCGCCGTCCCCGGACGAACCGCCGCCGAAGGTCACCGGCACCCGGACCGTCTGACTCTGGTCGCCGCCGCGCGTGTGGTCGTTGCGCGTGATGACGGCGCAGGTCACGCCGGTCTTCGTGCAGTCGGTGTTGGCGTCCTTGGCGCGCACCTTGAGTTTCACGCTGAAGGTGCCGTCGTGCCCGCTGCCGCCGTACGGCTTCGCCAGCCCGTCCCCGTACGAGGGCGGGTCGGAGGAGATCCAGGCCGAAGCGCCGGACTCGCCGGACATGTCGACGCCGCCGACACAGGGAGTGGGGGTCTTGCCCGGGCCGTTGTCCACGCAGAAGGCGACGTAGATGCCCTTCTCCGTGTTGTAGCCGGAGCCGGTGACGGTCACCGTCTCGCCCGCCGATTTCAGGCCGGAGGACTTGGAGACGGTGAGTTTCTGCCCCTCGGGGCCGGTCGCCGAGCCACCGGCGGCAACGGCCGGAGCCGCGGCCGGGACCATCAGGGCCGCGACGGCCCCCACTGTCCCCCAAGCTCCCCGATATCGGGCAACTCCCTTGCGGCGCAGGCCACTTGACGATGGCATGAAACACCCCCACCACGGTTTATTAAGGTGAGCCTAACCTAAACTAACCGTCAATTGTGCGTCGCGTGAGAGGAAAAGTGGAGCCATGCTCAACTCAGCGAGATGCCGTCCCCCCGCCCGCAGGCGCGCCCTCGCCGCACTCGCCCTCACCCTCGGACTGCTGACCGGCGCCTGCGGCCCGGGCGGCGGATCGTCGTCCTCGGGCGGCTCGGACGCCGCACCGGCCTCCGCGAACGCCCGTGCCGCGGAGGCCCGGAAACAGCTCGCGAAGAACACGATCGCGCCCCTGAAGGGCGAGACTCCCACGCCGAAACTGCCTGTGACCGTCGACTCCTCCGACGGCCGCGAGGTCACCGTCGAGGACGCCTCCCGCATCCTGCCGCTCAACGGCGGCGTGGCGGAGATCGTGTTCACGCTGGGGCTCGGCGACCGCGTCGTGGGCCGCGACATCACCGCGACGTTCGCGGAGGCGAGGAAGCTCCCCCAGGTCACCAAGGCGCACGACGTGAGCGCCGAGAGCGTGCTGTCCCTGCGGCCGACCGTGGTGCTCGCCGACACCGACACCGGCCCCGACGAGGCGCTCGACCAGATCCGGGACGCCGGCATCCCCGTCGTCGTCCTCGACCCGGCGACGAAGCTCTCCGACGTCACCACGCGCACGACCCGTATCGCCGAGGCCCTCGGCGTCCCGGACGCGGGCAAGGCGCTCAACCGGCGGATGAGCACCGACCTCGCGTCCGCCCGGGACGCCGTGCCCGAGGGCAGCAGGCCGAAGGTCGCGTTCCTCTACCTGCGCGGCAGCGCGGCCGTCTATCTGATCGGCGGCAAGGGCTCCGGCGCCGACTCCCTGATCGAGGCGGCGGGCGCGGTGGACGCGGGCACCGAAGCCGGCCTGGACAAGCCGTTCACCCCGATCACCACCGAGGCCCTCGCCCAGGCCCAGCCGGACGTCATCCTGATGATGTCGAAGGGCCTGGAGTCCGTCGGCGGCCTCGACGGACTCGTCAAGATCCCCGGCATCGCCCAGACCCCCGCCGGCATGAACCGCCGCGTCGTCGACGTCGAGGACGGCGTGCTGCTCGGCTACGGCCCGCGCACGCCGCTGGTCATCGACATCCTGGTGGACCGCATCCACGGGAAGTGAGGCAGGCGGGCCTACGGGAAGGTGTAGGCCTCCACCTCGGCGAGATACCGCGCCCGCAGCTCCTCGTCGTCCTCCAGGAAGGAGGCGAGGAAGGAGTTGCGGGCGAGTTCCCGCAGCCGCTCCTCGCTCAGGCCGAGGGTGGCGCGCACGGCGTCGAAGTTCTCGCCGGCGTACCCGCCGAAGTAGGCCGGGTCGTCCGAGTTCACCGTGCACATGAGCCCGGCGTCCAGCATGGCGGGCAGCGGGTGGTCGGCGAGGGTGTCGACGGTCCGCAACCGTACGTTCGACAGCGGGCACAGCGTCAGCGGCACCCGGTCCCGTACCAGCCGCGCCACCAGCGCCGGGTCCTCCACACAGCGCAGACCGTGGTCGACCCGCTCCACGCCGAGGATGTCCAGCGCCTCGGTGATGTACTCCGGCGGCCCCTCCTCACCGGCGTGCGCGACCCGGCGCAGCCCGAGCGCGGCGGCGGCCTCGTAGACCTCGCGGAACTTCACCGGCGGATGCCCGACCTCGGCCGAGTCGAGGCCGACGCCGGTGATCCGGTCGAGGTACGGCTTCGCCGCGTCCAGGGTCGCCAGGGCCGACTCGGCGGACTCGTCGCGCAGGAAGCACAGGATCAGCCGGGTCGAGACACCGTGGTTCGCCTCGCTGCTGCCCAGGGCCCGCCACAGCCCCTCGACGACCGTGCCGATCTCAAGACCCCGGCCGGTGTGGGCCTGCGGGTCGAAGAAGATCTCCGCGTGCCGGACCCCCTGGGCGGCGGCGCGGGCGAGGTATGCGTTGGCCAGGTCCTCGAAGTCACGCTCGGTGCGCAGGACGGCCATGAGCTCGTAGTACAGGTTCAGGAAGGACTGCAGATCCTCGAACCGGTACGCCTCGCGCAGCTCGTCCGTGTCGGCGTACGGCAGCGTGACGCCGTTGCGCGCGGCAAGCTCGAAGGCGAGTTCCGGTTCCAGGGTGCCTTCGATGTGAAGGTGCAGTTCGGCTTTGGGGAGGGACATCAATTCATCGTACGGCTGATTCACCGACGCTTCGGAACCGGCACTCTCAGTAGATCGTGCGCCACGGTCAGCTCACCCTCGTACCCGGCGGCCCGCGCCTGCCGCTCGAACTCGTCCGGGTCGGAATATCGCTGACTGAAGTGAGTCAGCACCAGATGCCGCACCCCACCGTCCCGGGCCACCCGCGCGGCCTGCCCCGCCGTCAGATGCCCGTGTTCCACGGCGAGTTGCTCGTCCTCGTCGAGGAAGGTCGACTCGATGACGAGCATGTCGCAGCCCTCGGCGAGCGCGTACACCCCGTCGCACAGCCGGGTGTCCATGACGAACGCGAACCGCTGCCCGCGCCGCGTCTCGCTCACGTCGTCGAGCGGAACTCCGCCGAGCGAGCCCTCACGCTGGATCCGGCCGACGTCCGGGCCCTTGATGCCGTGCGCGGCGAGCCGCTCGGGCAGCATCCGGCGGCCGTCGGGCTCGACGATCCGGTAGCCGTACGACTCCACGGGGTGCGACAGCTTCCGGGCGTCCAGCGTGTAGCCGCCCGTACGGGCGAGGGGCCCGTCGGCGGAGACGGGTGCCTCGGTGATCCCGACGGTCTCGCGGTAGGCGGTGGCGTACCGGAGACGGTCGAAGAAGCGCTGCCCGGAGCCGGGGTAGTGGGCCGTGATCGCGTGCGGCACCTTGTCGAGGTTGATGCGCTGGATGACGCCGGCGAGGCCGAGGGAATGGTCACCGTGGAAGTGCGTGACGCAGATCCGGTTCAGGTCGTGCGCGGCGACCCCGGCCCGCAGCATCTGGCGCTGCGTGCCCTCGCCCGGGTCGAACAGGATGCCCTCGCCGTCCCAGCGCAGCAGGTAGCCGTTGTGGTTGCGGTGCCGGGTCGGCACCTGGCTGGCGGTGCCGAGGACCACGAGTTCGCGTACGGACAAGGCGGACTACCCGGGGGGCCATTCGAGGCCGCGGCCGCCGAGCACGTGGCCGTGCACGTGCCAGACGGTCTGGCCGGCGCCGCTGCCGGTGTTGAAGACGAGGCGGTGGCTGTCGAGCTTCTCCTCGTCGGCGACGGCCTGGGCCTCGCGGATCACGTCCGCGGTGAGGCCGGGGTCGGCGGCGGCGAGGGCGGCGGCGTTCTCGTAGTGCGCCTTGGGGATGATCAGGACGTGGGTGGGGGCCTGGGGGTTGATGTCGCGGAACGCGATGGTGGTGTCTGTCTGGCGGACGATGGTCGCCGGGATGGTGCCGGCGACGATCTTGCAGAACAGGCAGTCTTCCTGGGGCTCCCCTGCCATGTCTCCTCCGAGGGTTGGGCCGTGTGGTCCGACTTGGGCATCGTATCGTCGTCGGCTGCGGGTGCGTTGTGGCTGGTCGCGCAGTTCCCCGCGCCCCTAAAGAGTTGGCACAGTCGGGGGCGTTTTTGCGGGACTGGCCTCCAAGGCCTCCAGCGCGAGTCGGATGGCCTCGTCCAGTTGGGCGTCCCTGCCCGCTACGTAATCCTGGGGGCGCTGCACGACTTCCACGTCCGGGTCCACACCGTGGTTCTCGACGCCCCACTCGTAGCCCTCCAGCCAGAAGGCGTACTTGGGTTGGGTGACGAGGGTGCCGTCGACGAGGCGGTAGCGGCTGTCGATGCCGATGACGCCGCCCCAGGTACGGGTGCCGACGACGGGGCCGAGCCGCAAGGCCTTGATGGCCGCGTTGACGATGTCGCCGTCGGAGCCGGAGAACTCGTTGGCGACGGCCACGACGGGGCCGCGGGGGGCGTCCTCCGGGTAGCTGAAGGGGCGCATGCCACGGGGCACGGCCCAGCCGACGATGCGCCGGGCGAGTTTCTCGATGACCAGCTGGGAGGTGTGGCCGCCGCGGTTCTCGCGGACGTCGACGACCAGGCCCTCGCGGGCGACCTCGACGCGCAGGTCACGGTGGATCTGGGCCCAGCCGGGCGCCTGCATGTCCGGGACGTGCAGATAGCCGAGGCGGCCGCCGGACTTCTCTTGGACGTAGGCGCGCCGGTCGGCGACCCAGGCGTGGTAGCGCAGCGGCTCCTCGTCCGCGACCGGGACGACGACGGCATGCCGTGGGTCGCCGCCGCCGGACGGGGAGATGGTCAGCTCCACCGGTTTGCCCGCCGTGCCGATCAGCAGCGGGCCGGGCCCGGCGACCGGGTCGACCGGCTGTCCGGCGATGGCGAGGATCGCGTCCCCGGGGCGTACGGCGACACCGGGTGCGGCCAGCGGGCTGCGGGCGTCGGGATCGGAGGTCTCCGAGGGCAGGATGCGGTCGACGCGCCAACTGCCGTCCTCGTGGCGGGAGATGTCCGCGCCGAGCAGGCCCTGGCGGGCGCCGCGGCCGTAGCCGCCGCGCGGGGTGACATAGGCGTGCGAGGTGCCGAGTTCGCCCTGCACCTCCCACAGCAGGTCGACCAGGTCGTCATGGGTGGCGAGCCGGTCCACGACCGGGCGGTAGCGGTCGAGGACGCCGGTCCAGTCGACGCCGCTCATGTCGGGCCGCCAGAAGTGGTCCCGCATGATGCGGCCGTTCTCGTCGAACATCTGCCGCCACTCGGCGGCCGGGTCGATGAACTGGCGTACGCGGCCGAGGTCGACGGTGATGTTGGAGTCGCTGTCGTCGTCGTTCGAGGCGCGCCGGTCGCTGGGGACGACCTTCAGCCGCCCGTCGGTCCACAACAGGACCCGCTTGCCGTCGCCGCTGACCTCGAAGTGGTCGGCGTCGACGGCGAGATGCTCGACGCGCTGCTGGGCGAGGTCGTACCGCTCCAGCTCGGACTTGGGCTCCGGGTCGCCGGGGGTGGCCCGGGACGCGCCGAGCACACCGGCGACCGGGTGGCGCAGCCACAGGACGCCGTCCTTCGCTGCCCGCAGGTTGGAGTAGCGGGCGGCCTCGACCGGGAAGGGCACGATGCGGTCGGCGAGGCCTTCGAGGTCGATGCGGGTGGTGGGGGTGCCCTCGCTGTCGGGGGTCTCCTCGCGGTCGGGCGTCTCGAAGGACCGGCCGTGCCGCTGCGGCCCGAACGGGGAGGGGGTGGTCGCCGCGAGGGTGATGAGATGCGGCCTCGCACCCTCCACGAAGGCCAGGTCGAAGACGTGCTCGTCGTAGACCGGGTCGAAGGAGCGGGTCGACAGGAACGCGAGGTGCTTGCCGTCCACCGTGAACGCCGGCGCGTAGTCCTGGAAGCGCAGCGGGGTCGCCTCGGTGACCGACAGGTCGGTGGTGTTGGCGAGCTTCAGCTGGGACAGGGGCCGCGGTCCGGGGTGGGACCAGGCCAGCCAGGAGGAGTCGGGCGAGAAGACGACCCCCGACACATCACCGTCCTCGCTGCGGTCCACCTCCCGCACCTCACCCGTCTCCCGCTCGACGAGCAGCAGCCGCCCGTCGTGGGAGGCGACGGCGGCGCGGCTGCCGTCGGGCGACATGGCGAGGTCCAGCACCCGGCCGAGCTGCCCGGCGGCGAGCCGGCGCGGCGTCGCTCCCGGGGCGAGCCCGGTGGCGGGCGCGAACTCCAGGGCGTCGTCGCCCTCGGCGTCCGTCACCCACACCACCCACTCCTCGCCGTCGGCGCGGAAGGCACGCGGCTGCCGGGCCCGCACGCCGGGCGTCGCGGCGAGGGCACGGGCGGGGCCGGCGCGGTGGGTGACCCAGTGGACGGAGCCGCGTACGGAGACGGCACTGCCGCGCGCGGTGTGGTCCGGGGACGCCGACCCGAACGACTGGGAGGCGTGCAGCGGAAACGGCTGAAGATCGACGCGCTGCCCGCCCAGCCGCACGTCCAGCCGACGCGGCTCGGCCCCGTCCAGATCGTCGAGCACCCACAGCTCACCGGCACTGGAGTAGACGACCCGGGTGCCGTCGGTCGCGGCGTGCCGGGCGTAGAACCCGTCGAGCGGCGTGTGGCGCCGCAGGTCGGACCCGTCGGCGAGGGAGGAGTACAGCGCGCCGGTGCCCTCGTGGTCGGACAGGAACGCGATGCGGTCGCCGGCCCACAGCGGGTACTCGATGTTCCCGTCGAGCTCCTGATGCAGCCGTACGAACTCCCCGTCCCCGTCCCGGTCGATCCACAACTTGCCCGCGCCACCGCCCCGGTACCGCTTCCACCAGGCGGCTTCGCGCCCCATCGGCGCGGAGAGCAGGACGACACTCGGCCCGTAGGCGATGTCGCCGACGGGCCCGTACGGCAGGGTGGTGGCCGGACCGCCGTCGAGCGGGACGGCACGCGCCCAGCTGCGGCGCAGGCTCGCCTGCCCCTGGGTGCTGGTGGCCAGGACCTCGCCGTCCGGGGTCCAGCCGCGCACCTGGGTCTTCGAACTGCCCCAGTACGTCAGCCGCTTGGCGGGCCCGCCGTCGGCCGGGGCGATGTGCACCTCGGGAGCGCCGTCGCGGGTGGAGGTCCACGCGACGGTGGTCCCGTCGGGCGAGATGCGGGGCTGGGTCACCGGCACGTTGTCGGCGCTGACCCGCCAGGCCCTGCCCCCGTCGAGAGGGGCGAGCCACACGTCGTCCTCGGCGGTGAAGGCGACCAGGTCGCCGCGCACGTGGGGGAACCGGAGGTAAGCAGGCGATGCGGACTGAGTCACCCGATCACCCTATGCAGGGACGACGCCGCGCGGACAGACTTCGGATCACTTGCCCTCGACGGGCCGGCAGTCCGGATACCGCTCGCACCAGATGGTCTGTGTGACGGTCACGGTGACGGTGGGTCCTGGCCGCCCGTTCGTCGGGCCGCCTCCCACGGGCGACGGAGTGGCATCACAGTTGCCGAGCCCGTCGACCTCGAACCACACCTTGCCGTCGACCTTGGCGGTGATCTTCCCGCGCACGCATTCGCCGTCCACGGCGTGGGTGACCCTGCCGGTGACGGTGATGTCCTTCCCGTCCTCCGTCTCCCCCTCGCAGTCGACGGTCGCGACGGTCTTCTCCCGCGCCGAGGGCGACGCGTTCCCGCCCTTGCCGGAGTTCCCGTACGAGGCGGTACAGGTCAGCCAACGCACGCCCGCCTTCTGCCGGTTGAGTTCCTTGGTGACGGTTTCGTCGGTCGTATAGGCGACGGCCGCGGAACTGATCCCCGCCCCGGGTTCACAGGCGACGGCACCGCCCACGCCGACCACCGCGAACGCCACCACGGCCGCGACCCGCCGGCCTCGCGAGCCCCGCCCGGTCCTCCTCGATGCCCCCATGGAAGGCAGCCTGCCACCGACGAGGGCGGGGCGGTAGAGCGCATACGGCCACCACGGCCCGCAGCGGCCGGCGCGTCAACGGACAGCGGACGGGTGTCCCGACGCGCACTGCCCGTGCGGGCTCAGGACCAGCGACCGGTCCGAGCCAGGAGTACAGCGGCAGCCGCGGTCCCAGCGGTCGACGTGCGCAGCACACTGCGCCCGAGCCGGTACGCCTTCGCCCCCGCCTCCTCGAACTGCGCCAACTCCTCGGGCGAAACGCCCCCTTCGGGGCCCACGACCAGCACGATCTCGCCGGAGGACGGCAGTTCGGCGGTAGCCAGCGGCTCGTCTCCGCTCTCGTGGAGCACGGCGGCGAAGTCGGCACCGGCCAGCAGCGCGGCGACCTGCTTGGTCGAAGCCGCCTCCGCGACCTCCGGAAACCGCACGCGGCGTGACTGCTTCCCGGCCTCCCGGGCCGTCGCCCGCCACTTGCCCAGCGCCTTCAGCCCGCGTTCGCCCTTCCACTGCGTGATGCAACGCGCCGCCGCCCAGGGCACGACCGCGTCGACACCGACCTCGGTCATCGTCTCGACGGCCAGCTCCCCGCGGTCGCCCTTGGGCAGCGCCTGGACGACGGTGACCCGGGGCTGCTCCACCGGCTCCTCGGTCACCGAGTCCAGCCGGACGATCAGCCGGTCCTTGCCCTCGGTGTCGAGCACGACGCAGTCCGCCCAGCGGCCGGCCCCGTCCGTGAGGACGATGTCCTCGCCGGGCCGCAGCCGCTTCACGGAGACGGCATGCCGCCCTTCCGGACCGTCGAGGACGTACCGGCCACCGCTACTGCCACTGGCACCGCCCGCGTCGAGGTGCTCGACCACGAACACCGGCGCGGTCATCGGACGCCGCCTCCGCCCGACAACACCGCGCGTGCCGTGGCGAGTTCACCGGCCAGCACCTCCACCAGCTGCCCGGCGGGCAGCTCCCGCGCCATCCGGTGGCCCTGCCCGGCCCAGAGTGCCATGCCCTGCGCGTCACCCGCCTTGGCGGCGGCCTTGCGCAGCGGCGAGGTCAGGTGGTGGATCTCGGGGTAGGCGGGCGGCGCGTACGGGCCGTGCTCGCGCAGGAAACGGTTGACGAGCCCGCGCGCCGGCCGCCCGGAGAAGGCCCGGGTCAACTCGGTACGCACGAACAGGGGGTTGGTCAGCGCCTGCTTGTGCAGGGCGTTCGCGCCGGACTCGTGCGTGGCGAGGAACGCGGTGCCGAGCTGGGCCGCGCTCGCGCCGGCCGCGAGCACCGCGGCGATCTGGCCGCCGCGCATGATGCCGCCGGCGGCGACGATCGGGATGTTCACGGATTCCCGGATCTGGGCGACCAGCGACAGCAGCCCGATGCCGGAACCGTCCAGCTCGGGGATGTCCCGGTGCGTGCCCTGGTGGCCGCCGGCCTCGACGCCCTGCGCGATGACCCCGTCCGCGCCCGCCCGCTCCACGGCCCGGGCCTCGTCGGGGGTGGTCGCGGCGGCCAGGACGAAGGTGCCGACGCGGTGCAGGGTGTCGACGACCTCGCGGCTCGGCACGCCGAAGTGGAACGACACCACGGGCACGGGGTTGTCGCGCAACACCGCGAGCTTGGTCTCGTAGCCGTCGTCGCGACCGCTGTCGGGGTCCCCGAGCTCGGCCTCGTACCAGGTGGCCTCGCCGGCCAGCTGGTGGGCGTAGACGTCGACGGCGGCGGGGTCGGCGTACTCGGGCTGCGGCATGAACACGTTCACGCCGAAGGGCCTGCTCGTGAGGCTCCGCAGCTGCTTGATCTCCTCGTACACCCCGTCGGCGGTTTTGTACCCGGCGGCGAGGAATCCGAGCCCGCCCGCCTCGCACACGGCGGCGGCGAGCTGCGGTACGGAGACGCCACCCGCCATGGGGGCCTGCACGATCGGGTGCGGGAAGAGATCGGTCAGCGCGGAGGACATGACCGCATGTTGTCACGTCCTCCGAACAACCCCGAAACCGGCCTGCGGTGTGGCATAGACCAGAGGGCTGTGCCTGCCCGGGGGGCGACCCCCGGACCCCCGGCAGCGGCCGGACCGCCCGCGTCAGCGCCCGTTGAACGCATCCTTGAGCCGCGAGAACAACCCTTGCTGCCCGGGCTGGAACTGCCCCGTGGGCCGCTCCTCGCCGCGCAGCTTGGCCAGCTCGCGCAGCAGTCGCTCCTGCTCGGGGTCGAGCTTCGTCGGGGTCTGGACCTCGACGTGGACGATGAGGTCGCCGCGTCCGCCGCCCCGCAGGTGCGTGATGCCCCGGCCGTGCAGCGGGATCGACTGGCCGGACTGGGTGCCCGGGCGGATGTCGACCTCCTCCATGCCGTCCAGCGTCTCCAGCGGCACCTTCGTGCCGAGGCACGCGGCCGTCATGGGGATCGTCACCGTGCAGTGCAGGTCGTCGCCGCGCCGCTGGAAGGTGGAGTGCGGGAGTTCGTGGATCTCGACGTAGAGATCACCGGCGGGACCACCACCGGGCCCGACCTCGCCCTCACCGGCGAGCTGGATGCGCGTGCCGTTGTCGACACCGGCGGGGATCTTCACGGTCAGGGTCCGCCGGGAGCGCACGCGGCCGTCACCGGCGCACTCCGGGCACGGCGTCGGCACCACGGTCCCGAAGCCCTGGCACTGCGGGCAGGGCCGGGACGTCATGACCTGGCCGAGGAACGACCGGGTGACCTGCGACACCTCACCGCGACCGCGGCACATGTCACACGTCTGCGCGCTCGTCCCCGGCGCGGCACCCTCGCCGCTGCAGGTGTTGCAGACGACGGCCGTGTCGACCTGGATGTCCTTCGTCGTACCGAAGGCGGCCTCGTCGAGCTCGATCTCGATCCGGATCATGGCGTCCTGGCCGCGGCGGGTGCGCGAGCGCGGACCGCGCTGCGACGCCGTGCCGAAGAACGCGTCCATGATGTCGGAGAAGTTCCCGAAGCCACCGGCTCCGAAGCCGCCCGCGCCGCCGCCCGCGGCCTGCGAGAGCGGGTCACCGCCGAGGTCGTAGACCTGCTTCTTCTGCGGGTCCGACAACACCTCGTAGGCGGCGTTGATCTCCTTGAACCGCTCCTGGGTCTTCGGATCGGGGTTGACGTCCGGATGCAGCTCGCGTGCGAGCCGCCGGAAGGCCTTCTTGATCTCTTCCTGCGACGCGTCGCGGCGCACGCCGAGTACGGCGTAGTAGTCCGTGGCCACTACGACTCCGCCAGGATCTGTCCGACGTACCGTGCCACTGCGCGTACCGCTCCCATCGTTCCCGGGTAGTCCATGCGGGTCGGTCCGACCACGCCGAGCTTGGCGACTGCCTCGCCGCCCGAACCGTAGCCGACCGACACGACGGACGTGGAGTTGAGTCCTTCGTGGGCGTTCTCATGACCGATACGTACGGTCACGCCCGGATCCTTCGCCTCGCCGAGCAGCTTGAGGAGCACGACCTGCTCCTCCAGCGCCTCCAGCACCGGCCGGATCACCAGGGGAAAGTCATGCCCGAAGCGGGTGAGATTGGCGGTGCCGCCGATCATCAGCCGCTCCTCGTTCTCCTCGACGAGCGTCTCCAGAAGCGTGGAGAGCACCAAGGAGACCGTACCCCGGTCCTCGTGCTCGAACGCCTCCGCCAGATCCTCCACCAAACTCGGCACATCCGCGAAACGGCGGTTCGCGACACGGCTGTTGAGCCGTGCGCGCAGATCCGCGAGCGAGGCCTCGCCGAAGGGCGCCGGGCAGTCGACCACCCGCTGCTCGACCCGCCCGGTGTCCGTGATCAGCACGAGCATCAGCCGCGCGGGCGCGAGGGAGAGCAACTCCACATGCCGCACGGTCGACCGGGTCAGCGACGGGTACTGCACGACGGCCACCTGGCGCGTGAGCTGCGCCAGCAGCCGAACCGTACGCGCCACGACGTCGTCGAGGTCGACGGCGCCCTCGAGGAAGTTCTGGATCGCGCGCCGCTCGGGCGCGGTCATCGGCTTGACGCCGGCCAGCTTGTCCACGAACAGCCGGTAGCCCTTGTCGGTGGGGATGCGCCCGGCACTGGTGTGCGGCTGGGCGATGTATCCCTCGTCCTCGAGGGCCGCCATGTCGTTGCGGACGGTGGCCGGGGAGACGCCGAGGCTGTGCCGCTCGGTGAGGGCCTTGGAGCCGACGGGCTCCTCGGTGCCGACATAGTCCTGGACGATGGCGCGCAGTACCTGAAGCCTGCGTTCACTGAGCATCGCGCGCACCTCCAGAAGTCGTCCGCCTGCTGCCTGCCTGTCGTGGCCTGGCACTCTACGCGTGCGAGTGCCAGCATTCCCCGGCCCAGTGTACGGCGGTGGGGTGCACCCCCGGCAAGGCTGGTCGTGCGTTGTCGTGCCCGCGACGGGTGTCACCGCTAGCGTCGCCGTATGACGGTGACTTGGGAAGAGCTCGGGTGGGAGCGGGTGGCCGCCGGGGTGGGGCGGTGCCGCCTTCCGGTGTGGGACTGCACGGCGGGACTGGTCGCCGGTGAGGGCGCGGTCCTCATGATCGACGCGGGGTCGAGCCCGGCCGAGGGCGCGCGGTTGCGCACACAGGCGCAGTCGCTCACCGGTCATCGTGTGACGCATCTCGCGCTGACCCACCCCCACTTCGACCACGTCTTCGGAGCGGCGGCGTTCCCGGAGACGGAGCTGTTCGGCGCCGTGGGCGTGGACGCGGTCCTCACCCGCGTGCGGGACCGCGAGGAGCTGCGCGCGGACGCGGTACGCAACGGCCTGGCGGAGCCTGTCGCGCGGGAGTCGGCGGAGCGGCTGGTCCCGCCCCGCCATCTGGTCTCCGGCGAGTGGACGCTCGACCTGGGCGGCGGCCGCCAGGTGCTGCTGGCGAACGTGGGCCCGGGGCACACCGGGCACGACCTGGCGGTGCTGGTGCCGGGCGATCCGGAGGTGGTGTTCTGCGGCGACCTGGTCGAGGAGTCCGGCGAGCCCCAGGCGGGCCCCGACGCCGTGCCGTCGCACTGGCCGGCCGCCCTGGACCGGCTGCTGGATCTGGGCGGCGAGGACGCGCTGTACGTGCCCGGTCACGGAGCGGTGGTGGACGCGGCGTTCGTCCGGGCCCAGCGGGACGCGCTGGCGGCGCGTTTCGGCGTGTCGCGGTGATCGCCGTACGCCTTCTCCTATCGTCATTCGAATGCGCCAGTACTCCGCCGACCTGACCCCGCCGTGGAAGAAGCCGAAGCCGGTACCCGAGGTTCCGGCGGATCCGGGCCTGGTGGTCGAGGAGGCCGGGAGCGGCTTCTGCGGCGCGGTGATCCGCTGCGAGGCGGGCACGGTGACACTGGAGGACCGCTTCGGCAAGCACCGCGTGTTCCCGATGGAGCCGCGCGGCTTCCTGCTGGAGGGCAGGCCGGTGACGCTGGTCCGCCCGTCGTCCGGCCCCTCCCGTCCCACGCGCACCGCCTCCGGTTCGGTGGCCGTTCCCGGCGCACGCGCGCGTGTCGCCCGCGCCGGCCGCATCTACGTCGAGGGCCGGCACGACGCCGAGCTGGTCGAGAAGGTGTGGGGCGACGACCTGCGCATCGAGGGCGTGGTCGTGGAGTACCTGGAGGGCGTCGACGACCTGCCCTCGATCGTCTCCGACTTCGCCCCCGGCCCCGACGCGCGGTTGGGCGTCCTGGTGGACCACCTCGTGCCGGGCTCGAAGGAGTGGCGCATCGCCGAGTCGGTCACGAGCGAGCACGCCCTGGTGGTCGGCCACCCGTACATCGACATCTGGGAAGCGGTGAAGCCGACGTCCCTCGGCATCGAGGCCTGGCCCCGGATCCCGCGCGGCCAGGACTGGAAGACGGGCGTGTGCCGTGCCCTGGGCTGGCCACCCAACACGGGCGCGGCCTGGCAGCGGATCCTGTCGGGCGTGCGGTCGTACAAGGACCTGGAGCCGGAGCTGCTGGGCAGGGTGGAGGAACTGATCGACTTCGTCACTGCGTAGCTGCTTAGCTGCGGGCATGCGTGCCGCTAAGGGCGGCACGGGTGGGCGCAGCGGCACCCCGCTACGCCGGGCTGCGCACCCACCCCGCCCCCAGCACCCACGCCGAGCACCTCAGTCCACGAGATCCCGAACAACCCCATCGGCCAACAACCGCCCCCGCAGAGTGAGCACGGCCCGCCCTCCCTCATACGGACCCTCTTGGAGCAGCCCGTCCGACAGCGCCTTGCGCGAGGCAGCCAGCCCCTCCTCCCGCAGCAACGTCAACGGCACCCCCTCCCGCAGCCGCAACTCCAGCAGAATCCGCTCCACCCGCCGGTCCTCCTCCGACAGCACCTCACGCCCGGCCCCCGGCGACCGCCCCACCGCCAGCGCCCCCGCATAAGCCCCCGGATGCTTGACGTTCCACCACCGCACCCCGCCCACATGGCTGTGCGCCCCCGGCCCGGCCCCCCACCAGTCGGCCCCCCGCCAGTACAGCTCGTTGTGCAGACACCGCCCCGCCTCCGAGGTCGCCCAGTTGGACACCTCGTACCACTCGAAGCCCGCCGAGGACAGCGCCTCCTCGGCGATGAGATAGCGGTCGGCGTGCACATCGTCGTCCGTCATGGGGACCTCGCCCCGGCGGATACGACGAGCCAGCTGCGTGCCCTCCTCGACGATCAGCGCGTACGCGCTGACATGGTCCGGCCCCGCCCCCAGCGCGGCACTCAGCGTGGCCCGCCAGTCGTCGTCGCTCTCCCCCGGCGTGCCGTAGATCAGGTCCAGGTTCACATGGTCGAACCCCGCCGCCCGCGCCTCCGCCACGCACGCCTCGGGCCGCCCGGGCGTATGCGTACGGTCCAGGACCTTCAGCACATGCTGCCGCGCGCTCTGCATGCCGAACGAGATCCGGTTGAAGCCGCCCTCCCGCAGCGCGGCCAGATACGCCGGATCCACCGACTCCGGATTCGCCTCCGTCGTGATCTCGGCGTCCGGTGCGAGCCCGAACTCGTCACGGATCGCGCCCAGCATCCGTACGAGGTCACCGGCGGCCAGCAGCGTGGGCGTTCCCCCGCCCACGAACACCGTACGAACGGGCCGCGGATCATCACCCAGCACCTTGCGCGCCAGGCGGACCTCCTCGACCAGCGTCTCGGCGTAGTTGTCGCGGGAGGCCAGCACGCCGCCCGTGCCGCGCAGCTCGGTCGCCGTGTAGGTGTTGAAGTCGCAGTAGCCGCAGCGGGTCGCGCAGTACGGGACGTGCAGATAGAACCCGAGCGGACGGTCGGCGGCCCCGGCGAGCGCGGACGCGGGCAGTGAGCCGTCGTCGGGGACGGGCTCGCCGTCGGGAAGTGCGGAAGGCATGCCTTCCATTGTCCAGCACCCGCGCGCTCGCTCCGCCTCCTCACTCCGCTCACTCCGCCTGCAGCACCAGCAGCGCGAGATCGTCGGCCGGGGGCCGCGCCCCGAACTCGTGCACCAGCCGCTTGATCCGCTCGGCTATCAGCTCGGCGTCCAGCCCCGCGCACCCGGCCAGCGCCGCCGCGAGCCCGTCCTCGTCGTCGAACTGGCGGGATCCCGAGCGGCGCTCGGTCACGCCGTCGGTGACGCACAGCAGCGTGTCGCCGGGCCGCAGCTCGAAGGTGTCGCTGGTGTACGTGGCGTCCTCGACGACGCCCAGGAGGGTCCCCGGCCGCGCTGTCGCGTGGACCTCGCCGCCCGCCCCGAGCAGCAGGGGCAGCGGGTGCCCGGCGGAGGCGACGGTGCAGCGGACGCCGCCGTCGAAGGGGACCAGTTCGCCGTAGAGCAGGGACAGGAAGCGTGTCTGGGGGCCGTCGCCCGGCGGGGTCGGCCGGGCGCCCGCGGCCACCAGCGCCCGGGTCGCCGCGTCGGCGGCCTCCGTGGCGTCGTCGAGCAGGAGCTGGTTGAGGCGGTCCAGGACGTCGGCGACCTGGTAGCCCTCGCGGGCCAGCAGCCGCAGCCAGGGCCGGGCCAGGCCGATCACGACGGCCGCCTCGGGCCCCTTGCCCTGGACGTCGCCCACGGCGAAGCACCAGCGGCCGTCACCGGCCGGGAACAGGTCGTAGAAGTCGCCGCTGGGCCCGCCCTTGTCGTACGGCTCGTAGACGAGCGCGCTGCGCACCCCGGGGATCTCGGCGACGGCGCCGGGCAGCAGTCCGCGCTGGAGTACGGCGCTGATGGTGGCCTGGCGGGCGTACTGGCGGGCGGCGCCGATGGCGAGGGCGACGCGGCGGCTGAGGTCCTCCACGAGGCCGGTGATCTCGTCGGGGAAGCCGGCGGCCCCGGAGCGGCCGATGACCAGGGTGCCCAGCGGGCGTCCCCCGGCGACCAGCCGGTACGCGAGTGCCGAACCCGGTTCGCCCGGCGCGTCACCGAGCGCCTCGCCCGGCCAGAGGTAGTCGACGGGCCAGGACCCGGGCGGGTCGGACGGGTGCGGCGGGTCCTTCTCCAGGGCCCGGCGCAGTTCCTCGATGCGGTTCTCGCTGCCGTGCCAGACCCGGGCCAGGCGCGCCCCGCCCGCTCCGGCCCCGCCGCTCCAGCCGCCGCCGGTGGCCTCGTCCTCCAGCCACACCGCGCACCAGTCGGCCAGCCGGGGCACGATCAGCTGCCCGGCGAGCGCGGCGACCAGATCCTCGTCGAGCTGCCCGGCGAGCAGATCGGAGGCCTCCGCGAGGAAGGAGAGGGCCCCGCGGCCCAGCCAGGCACCGTCGCACCCGTCACTGCCACCCTCGTGACGGTCCCGCCAGTCCCGTACGTCGTTCCAGTCACGCGAGTCCCGTAGGGCGCCGCGGGCGTCATGCGGGTCATGCCGGTCCCGTAGGGCATGGGGGTCCTGTGAGCCCTGCCGGTCCCGTAAGCCACGAGAGTGCTGCGCGTCCCGCGATTCCTGCGCGTCCCGCGAGCCCCGCCCGTCACGCCGACCCCGTCCGGCCGCCCTCGACTCCCCCGCGTGCCCCGCATCCCCCGCGTCCTCCGCACCCGATCCCTCGGCCTCCCAGCCCTGGCGCGGCTCCGGCGCCAGGATCTCCGCCACCCGCATCCCGCGCGCCAGCGTCTGCTCCTCGGCGTACGCCTCGATCTGCTCGCCCGCCGCGCACCCCCCGGCGGGCAACCGCGCCCAGACGGTCTTGCGGCCCGTGCGGTACGTGATGCCCCAGGCCTCGGAGAGCGCGCCGACGAGCCGCAGGCCGCGCCCGTACTCGGGCATGTCGTGCGGTGTCTCCGGTTCGCCGCCGCGCGGGGCGCGTGAGGGGTGGTGGTCGCAGACCTCGACGACGAGCGCGACCGTCTCCTTGTCGCCGCCGTCGCCGCCGTCATCGCCCTGGCCAGCGTCGGCGCCTTCCAGCCGGCACTCCAGCTCGACATCGGTGCCGGCGTGCACGACGGCGTTGGTGACCAGTTCGCTGACGACGAGCGTGGCGTCGTCGGCGAGACGGTCGGTGAGGTGCCCGGTGCCGGGCAGGCCGAGCCGGGTCCACTCGGCGAGCGCCGAGCGCACAAGGGCGCGTGCGGTGCCCGGCGCGAGCGAGCTGCCGGACAGGGTCGCGTGCGCCCGCGCGCACTCCCGTGCGGGCGCCTGGGATATGGGTGCGGGCGCCGCGCAGGCCGGGGCGCACGCGTCGGGCGTGAGCGTCTCGGCAGTCGGTGCGGGCTCCTCGGAGACGAGCGCGTCCTCACCGGACGCAGGCGTCTCCGAAGCGTGTGCAGGCGCCTGCGAGGCACGGGAGGCGGTCTCCCGTTGCGTCGGAATGGCCCCCATGGACGGCTCCCCGGGCAGTTCGTACGAATACGCCACAGTCGATGCCGACAGAGTGACAGACTGGCCCCGCCCATAAGCGCCGAGTTACCGAAGTGGGCCGCCATGAGTGAGAACAGTGCTACTCCTGTGGTCGAAGACCGGTACGAAGACGGTCAGATTCGTACATCCGATCTACGTCCACTACTTGCCGCGATGACCGCCGCACGCGACGGCGACTTCACCAAGGTGCCGGAATCCGGCCACGGGATGGTGGCCGAACTCACCGCGGTCCACAACCAGATCATGGACCGCAGCGTCCACTTCACCACCGAGGTGCAGCGCGTCCGACGGGAGCTGGTGCGGCACGGCCGGCTCGACGAGCGCCTCTCGGCCAGCCCGGGCCAGGGCCTGTGGACCTCCCGCGTCAACGACGTGAACCAGTTGCTCGACGCCCTGGTCGCCCCGGCGGCGAACGCCACGCGGGTGCTGGACGCGGTGGCCGGAGGCGATCTGACCCAGCGGGTCGATCTGCACGACGGGACCCGGCAGTTACGCGGCGACCTGCGCCGTCTCGGCCGGGCCGTGAACACGATGGTGGATCAGCTGTCCCTGTTCACGGGCGAGGTGACACGGGTCGCGCGCGAGGTCGGCACCGAGGGCCGGCTCGGCGGCCGGGCCAATGTGCGGGGCCTGTCGGGCAGTTGGCGGGACGTCACCGAGGCCGTCAACACCATGGCGTCCCGGCTGACGGCCCAGGTGCGGGACATCGCGGCCGTGACGACGGCGGTGGCCCGGGGCGACCTGACCCGCACGGTCACGGTGGAGGCGACCGGCGAGCTGCTGGAGCTGAAGCTGACCGTGAACACGATGGTCGACCAGCTCTCCGCCTTCGCCGACGAGGTCACGCGCGTCGCCCGCGAGGTCGGCACCGAGGGCCAGTTGGGCGGCCGGGCGCAGGTGCGGGGCGTCTCCGGGGTCTGGAAGGACCTCACCGACAACGTCAACTTCATGGCGTCGAACCTGACCTCCCAGGTCCGCAACATCGCCCAGGTGACGACGGCCGTGGCCAACGGCGATCTGTCCCAGAAGATCACGGTCGCCGCGCAGGGCGAGATCCTGGAGCTCAAGTCGACCATCAACACGATGGTGGACCAGCTCTCCGCCTTCGCCGACGAGGTGACCAGGGTCGCCCGCGAGGTCGGCACCGAGGGCAACCTCGGCGGCCGCGCTCAGGTCCGGGGCGTCTCCGGGGTCTGGAAGGACCTCACCGACAACGTCAACTTCATGGCGGACAACCTCACCTCCCAGGTGCGCAACATCGCCCTCGTCTCCACGGCCGTCGCCCAGGGCGACCTCGGCAAGAAGATCACGGTGGAGGCCAAGGGCGAGATCCTGGAGCTCAAGTCCACGATCAACACGATGGTGGACCAGCTCTCCGCCTTCGCCGACGAGGTGACCAGGGTCGCCCGCGAAGTCGGCACCGAGGGCAACCTCGGCGGTCAGGCCCAGGTCCGGGGCGTCTCCGGCGTCTGGAAGGACCTCACCGACAACGTCAACTTCATGGCGCTGAACCTGACCTCCCAGGTCCGCAACATCGCCCAGGTCACCACCGCCGTCGCCAACGGCGACCTGTCGAAGAAGATCACGGTCGACGCCCGCGGCGAGATCCTGGAGCTGAAGGACACCGTCAACACGATGGTGGAGCAGCTGCGCGCCTTCGCCGACGAGGTCACCCGCGTCGCCCGCGAGGTCGGCACCGACGGCCGGCTCGGCGGCCGGGCCCAGGTGCTGGGCGTCTCAGGCGTCTGGCGGGATCTGACGGACAACGTCAACTACATGGCCGACAACCTCACCTCCCAGGTGCGCAACATCGCCCAGGTGGCGACGGCCGTGGCGCAGGGCGACCTGTCCCGGAAGATCGACGTGGACGCGCGGGGCGAGATCCTGGAGCTGAAGACCACCATCAACACGATGGTCGACACGCTGTCCTCCTTCGCCTCCGAGGTCACCCGCGTGGCCCGCGAGGTCGGCAGCGAGGGCCAACTGGGCGGTCAGGCCCGGGTCGAGGGCGTCTACGGCACCTGGAAGCGCCTGACGACGAACGTCAACGAACTCGCACTCAACCTCACCACCCAGGTCCGCGCGATCGCCGAGGTCGCCTCCGCCGTGGCCCAGGGCGACATGTCCCGCTCGATCACGGTCGAGACGCGCGGCGAGGTCGCCGAGCTGAAGGACAACATCAACCTGATGGTGGCCAACCTCCGCGAGACGACCCGCGCGAAGGACTGGCTGGAGTCCAATCTGGCCCGCCTCGCCGCCCTGATGCAGGGCCACCGCGACCTGATGGAGGTCGCCGACCTGATACTCCGCGAGCTGACCCCGCTGGTGAACGCCCAGTACGGCGCGTTCTACCTGGCGGACGAGGACGGCGCGGCCCTGCGCACCACCGTGCCGATCAAGGGCCTGGCCTTCATCGCCGGCTACGGCGCCGCCCAGGACGCGACCGTCGAGACCGGCGGCCTGCCCGTGCACGGCCTGGTCGCGCAGGCGGCCCGGGAGAAGAAGCGGATCCTGGTGGAGGGCGCCCCGCCCGACTACATCAAGATCAACAGCGGCCTCGGCGAGGCGGCCCCCACCACGATCGTCATCATCCCGATCCTCTTCGAGGACAAGCTCCTCGGTGTCATCGAGCTCGCCTCGTTCTCCCGCTTCTCCGACGTACACCTGGCGTTCTTCGACCAGTTCGTCAACACCATCGGCGTCGCCATCAACACGATCATCGCCAACTCCCGCACGGAGTCCCTGCTCGGCGAGTCCCAGCGCCTCGCCATGCAGCTCCAGGAACGCTCGGACGAACTCCAGAAGCAGCAGGGCGAGCTGCAGCGCTCCAACGCCGCGCTGGAGGAGAAGGCCGCCCTGCTGGCCACGTCCTCCCAGTACAAGTCCGAGTTCCTGGCGAACATGTCGCACGAGCTGCGCACCCCGCTGAACTCCCTGCTGATCCTGGCCCGGCTGCTCTCCGACAATCCGGACGGCCGTCTCTCCGACCAGGAGGTGCAGTTCGCGACGACGATCCACCGCTCGGGCTCGGACCTGCTCCAGCTGATCAACGACATCCTCGACCTGTCGAAGATCGAGGCGGGCCGGATGGACGTACGCCCCAAGCGGCTCCCGCTCATCAAGCTGCTCGACTACGTCCACGCCACGTTCCGCCCCCTCACCATCGACCGGGGGCTCGCCTTCGAGGTCGCGGTCGGCGAGGACGTACCGCGCGAGATGTACTCGGACGAACAGCGGCTCCAGCAGATCCTGCGCAATCTCCTGTCCAACGCGATCAAGTTCACCGCGTCGGGCAAGGTCGAGCTGCGGGTCGACCGGGTACAGGACACCGAGCACCGTTGGGTGCGGGACACCGACGACGTCGTCGCGTTCGCCGTGTCCGACACGGGCATCGGGATAGCGCCGGAGAAACTCCCGGTGATCTTCGAGGCGTTCCAGCAGGCCGACGGCACCACCAACCGCAAGTACGGCGGCACCGGCCTCGGCCTGTCGATCAGCCGGGAGATCGCGGGCCTGCTCGGCGGCCGGATCATCGCCGAGAGCGAGCCCGGCAAGGGCTCCAGGTTCACCCTGTACGTCCCGGTCGTCAGCCCCGGCCACACGGCGCCGGTGCCCGTCCCGGAGGAGCGCACGGCGCTGCCCCTGCCCCTCCAGTCGACCGCGGGACCGTACCCGGCCGCACACGACACGGAGGACGCCTGGCCGGCGCCGACGAAGCTGGAGGCGTGGACGTCCGGCAGGCCGGGCCGGATCCTGGCCGGGCGCCGGGTGCTGATCGTCGACGACGACATCCGCAACGTGTTCGCCCTCACCCATGTCCTGGGCCGGGTCGGCATGACCGTGCTGTATGCGGAGAACGGCCGCGAGGGCATCGAGACCCTTGAGCGCAGCGCGGACGTCGAACTGGTCCTGATGGACATCATGATGCCGGAGATGGACGGCTACGAGACCATCTCCGCCATCCGCCGCACCCCCCGCTGGACGGGCCTGCCGATCGTGGCGCTGACCGCCAAGGCGATGCCGGGCGACCGGGAGAAGTCCATCGCCCGCGGCGCCAACGACTACGTGCCCAAGCCGGTGGACATCGACCGGCTGCTGACGGTCGTGTGCGAACTCCTGGAGCCGGAGGCCATGGAGGACTCGCAGGAGGAGGCCCGACCGTCATGAGCACCGACCACGCCGGAATCCTCCTGGTCGACGACATGGAGGACAACCTGACCGCCCTGGAGGCCGTCCTCGCCTCCCTCAACGAACCGCTGGTGCGCGCCCGTTCGGGCGAGGAGGCGATGAAGGCCCTGCTGCGGCAGCCGATCGCCCTGGTCCTGCTCGACATCCGCATGCCCGGCATGGACGGCTTCGAGACGGCCGCCCACATCAAACGCCTCGACCAGACCCGCGACGTCCCGATCATCTTCCTGACCGGCGCGGACGACGACTCGGGCTACGCCTTCCGCGGCTACGCGACCGGCGCCGCCGACTACCTGACCAAGCCCTTCGACCCGTGGGTCCTCAGGGCAAAGGTCAGCGTCTTCCTGGACCTCTACCGCAAGGGCAGAGAGGTGGAACGCCTACGCACGCAGGTCCAGGACCTGCGACGCCGGGTGGGTGACGCCCCTTAGGGGCGCGGGGAAGGGCGCGACAAGCCACAACGGACCCGCACCCGCCGCGCGCAGCCCCCGCCACCCCCTACGCCTCGCGAGATCCCTCGTACATCTCCTCGATCAGATGCTTGTACTCCCGCTCCACAACCGGCCGCTTCAACTTCAGACTCGGCGTGATCTCACCATGCTCCACGTCAAGATCCCGGGGCAGCAACCGGAACTTCTTGATGGTCTGCCACTTCTGAAGCCCCTCGTTGAGCTGCTTCACATACCCGTCGACCATCGCCACCGTCGCGGGCGCGGCCACGATCTCGGCGTACGACTTCCCCCCGAGCCCGTTCTCCTTCGCCCACTCCACGATGGCCAACTCGTCGAGCGCGATCAGCGCCGTGCAGAAGTTCCGGTCGGCCCCGTGCACCAGGATGTTGGACACGTACGGGCACACCGCCTTGAACTGCCCCTCGACCTCCGCCGGCGCGATGTACTTGCCGCCCGAGGTCTTGATGAGGTCCTTCTTGCGGTCGGTGATCCGCAGGTACCCGTCGGCCGACAGCTCCCCGATGTCCCCGGTGTGGAACCAGCCGTCCGACTCCAGCACCTCGGCGGTCTTCTCGGGCAGCCCGTGGTAGCCCTCCATGATGCCGGGGCCGCGCAGCAGAATCTCCCCGTCGTCCGCGATCCGCACCTCCGTACCGGGCAGCGGCTTGCCGACCGTACCGGTGCGGTAGGCCTCGCCCGGGTTCACGAACGAAGCCGCCGAGGACTCGGTCAGGCCGTAGCCCTCCAGGATGTGGATGCCGGCGCCGGAGAAGAAGTACCCGATCTCCGGCGCGAGGGCGGCCGACCCGGAGACACAGGCCCGCAGGTTGCCGCCGAAGGCCTCACGGATCTTGGCGAACACCAGCGCGTCGGCGACCTTGTGCTTGGCGCCGAGACCGAAGGGCACGGACAGCGTGCCGGTGCGCCGGAAGTTGTCCTGGGAGACCTTGGCGTACTCGCGGGCGACCTCGGCCGCCCACTGGAAGATCTTGTACTTGGCCCCGCCGCCCGCACGGGCCTTGGCGGCGACGCCGTTGTAGACCTTCTCGAAGATGCGCGGCACGGCAGCCATGTAGGTGGGCTGCACGATCGGCAGATTCTCGATGATCTTGTCGACGCGGCCGTCCACGGCGGTGACGTGCCCGACCTCGATCTGGCCGGAGGTGAGCACCTTGCCGAAGACATGCGCGAGGGGCAGCCACAGGTACTGCACGTCCTCGCTGCTGACCAGGCCGGTCGCGGCGATCGCCTTCGCCATGTACGACCAGTTGTCGTGCGGGAGGCGTACGCCCTTGGGGCGGCCGGTGGTGCCGGAGGTGTAGATGAGGGTGGCGAGCTGGTCCCTGGTGATCGCGCCGACCCGCTCCTTGATCAGGTCGGGGTCCTTCTCCAGGCGGGCCGCGCCGCGCTTCTCCAGCTCGTCGAGGGTGAGGATCCAGTCGGCGCTCTCCTCGTTCGCCAGACCCGCCGGGTCGACGACCACGACATGGGTCAGCTCGGGAAGCTCGGCGCGCTTCTCCTTCGCCTTGGCCAGCTGGTCGACGTTCTCCGCGATCAGCACCCGGCTCTCGGAGTCCGACAGGATGTAGGCGGACTCCTCGGCGTTGGTCTGCGGGTACACCGTGGTGGTCGCGGCGCCGGCGCACATGATGCCGAGGTCGGCGAGGATCCACTCGATCCGGGTGCTGGAAGCGAGCGCGACGCGCTGCTCGGCCCGCACGCCCAGCTCGATGAGTCCCGCCGCGATGGCGTAGACCCGCTCGGCGGCCTGCGCCCAGCTCAGCGACTTCCACTCGTCCGGCCCCTGACCGGAGGGCGATGGGACCGGATACCGATAGGCCTCGGCGTCCGGCGTGGCCGCCACGCGCTCCAGGAACAGGCCCGCCACCGACGGCGGACGGTTCTCGATCAGGGTCTGTGTGTCGCTCACGACGTCCTCCGGGGCCCGCGTCAGGCGGCTGGCTCAGGTGCGGCTGGTTTTACTCGCGAGCCGTTGTTTAACTCGCGAGTAACTATCGAGCAGGGATCAGAGTAAAGGCCGACCGGTCCCCGCGTAAGGGCCCGCGGCCTGTCTCTTCGTACAGACAGCTACCCCACGTACGCACAGGGGCCCGCCGCGCTCTCGCGCGACGGGCCCCTGTTCTACCCGGTTTGGGGCGTAACCCACGGTAATCCGTGACTACTTCTTGCCCTTGCCCGACCCCGCGCTGTCATCGCTGGACAGGACCGCGATGAAGGCCTCCTGCGGAACTTCCACGGAACCCACCATCTTCATCCGCTTCTTGCCCTCCTTCTGCTTCTCCAGCAGCTTCCGCTTACGGGAGATGTCACCGCCGTAGCACTTGGCGAGGACGTCCTTGCGGATGGCGCGGATGGTCTCGCGGGAGATGACCCGGGAGCCGATGGCCGCCTGGACGGGGATCTCGAAGGCCTGGCGCGGGATCAGCTCGCGCAGCTTGGCGACGAGCCGTACGCCGTACGCGTACGCCGCGTCCTTGTGCGTGATCGCCGAGAAGGCGTCCACCTTGTCGCCGTGCAGCAGGATGTCGACCTTGACCAGGCTGGAGGCCTGCTCGCCGGTGGGCTCGTAGTCGAGCGAGGCGTAGCCCTTGGTCTTGGACTTCAGCTGGTCGAAGAAGTCGAAGACGATCTCCGCGAGGGGAAGCGTGTAGCGGATCTCCACGCGATCCTCGGAGAGGTAGTCCATACCGAGCAGCGTGCCGCGCCGGGTCTGGCACAGCTCCATGATCGCGCCGATGAACTCGCTCGGGGCGAGGAGCGTGGCGCGCACGACCGGCTCGTACACGTCGTTGATCTTGCCGTCGGGGAACTCGCTCGGGTTGGTCACCGTGTGCTCGGTGCCATCCTCCATGACCACGCGGTAGACCACGTTCGGAGCGGTGGCGATGAGGTCGAGCCCGAACTCGCGCTCGAGCCGCTCGCGGATGACGTCGAGGTGGAGAAGGCCCAGGAAGCCGACGCGGAATCCGAAGCCGAGGGCCGCGGAGGTCTCCGGCTCGTAGACCAGCGCGGCATCGTTGAGCTGGAGCTTGTCGAGGGCCTCGCGCAGCTCCGGGTAGTCGGATCCGTCGAGGGGGTAGAGGCCGGAGAACACCATCGGCTTGGGTTCCTTGTACCCGCCGAGGGCCTCGGTGGCGCCCTTGTGCAAGCTGGTGATCGTGTCACCGACCTTGGACTGGCGGACATCCTTCACACCGGTGATGATGTAGCCCACCTCGCCGACACCGAGGCCGTCGGCGGACAGCATCTCGGGCGAGTTCGTCCCGATCTCGAGCAGCTCGTGCGTGGCGTTGGTGGACATCATCCGGATGCGCTCGCGCTTGTTGAGCTGGCCGTCGACGACTCGAACGTACGTGACGACGCCGCGGTAGGAGTCGTAGACCGAGTCGAAGATCATCGCGCGGGCGGGCGCGTCCGCGACGCCGACCGGGGCCGGCACCTCGGCGACGACCTTGTCGAGCAGCGCGTCGACGCCCAGTCCGGTCTTCGCGGAGACCTTGAGGACGTCGTCCGGGTCGCAGCCGACGAGGTTGGCGAGCTCCTCGGAGAACTTCTCCGGCTGGGCGGCCGGGAGGTCGATCTTGTTCAGCACAGGGATGATCTTGAGGTCGTTCTCCATCGCCAGGTAGAGGTTGGCGAGAGTCTGGGCCTCGATGCCCTGGGCGGCGTCGACCAGGAGGACGGTGCCCTCGCAGGCGGCGAGCGACCGCGAGACCTCGTAGGTGAAGTCGACGTGCCCCGGGGTGTCGATCATGTTGAGGATGTGCGTGTTGCCTGGGTCCTCGGTGGGAGCCCAGGGCAGACGCACCGCCTGGGACTTGATCGTGATGCCGCGCTCACGCTCGATGTCCATGCGGTCGAGGTACTGAGCGCGCATCTGCCGCTGCTCGACCACTCCGGTCAGCTGAAGCATCCGGTCGGCGAGCGTGGACTTGCCGTGGTCGATGTGCGCGATGATGCAGAAGTTGCGGATCAGAGCCGGGTCGGTACGGCTCGGTTCGGGCACATGGCTAGGGATCGCGGGCACGCAGGGTCCTGATTCTTGAGGCGTCCGCAGTGTCTGCGGTCTCGGGTCGGATCGATACGTAGCCTCCATGGTCCCACGGGTGGCGAGCATGGACGGGTTTGGGCCGTGGATGGGCCCGCTGGTACCGTGGGGGGCTGTGCCTCATGCCCTCTCAGCAGGAGGCGCTACCTCAAGAAATCATCGGTGCGGGTCCCGCGCGGTCCCGTGCCAGAACCTGAAAAGGCTCATTCGTGGCGAACATCAAGTCCCAGATCAAGCGGATCAAGACCAACGAGAAGGCGCGGCTGCGCAACAAGGCCGTCAAGTCCTCCCTCAAGACCGCGATCCGCAAGGCCCGCGAGGCTGCTGCCGCGGGTGACGTCGAGAAGGCCAACGAGTACCAGCGCGTCGCCGCGCGTCAGCTCGACAAGGCCGTCTCCAAGGGCGTCATCCACAAGAACCAGGCTGCCAACAAGAAGTCGGCGCTGGCTCAGAAGGTCGCCGCGCTCAAGGGCTGACATCTGATGTGACGCCGGAGGGAATCGAGCGGGCCCTCTCATCCGCTCCCTTCCGGCACCCCTCGGATCCGCGCGCGGCCTGCGTTCGCCACGCGGGCGCGGATCCAGCAACTTGTACCGAAGGCCGGGCGCCTCTCCTGTTCCCCATGGGAGGGCACCCGGCCTTCGGCCTGTTCAGGCCCGGAACGCGGTGTTCTTGCCGATGCCCTCGACGCATTCGCCGAGGTCGGAGGAGCGGCCCCTACCCCCGTCCCCTGGACCGGGCGGCCCGGGCGATGGCGACCACCGCCTTCTCCAGCGCGTACGCCGGGTCGTCCCCGCCGCCCTTCACCCCCGCGTCCGCCTCGGCGACCGCCCGCAGCGCCACGGACACGCCGTCCGGGGTCCAGCCGCGCATCTGCTGCCTGACCCGGTCGATCTTCCACGGGGGCATCCCCAGCTCGCGCGCGAGATCGGCCGGCCGGCCTCCGCGCGCCGAGGACAGCTTCCCGATCGCCCGGACGCCCTGCGCCAGCGCGCTGGTGATCAGCACCGGCGCCACCCCGGTCGCCAGCGACCAGCGCAACGCCTCCAGCGCCTCCGCCGCCCGCCCCTCGACCGCCCGGTCGGCGACCGTGAAGCTCGATGCCTCGGCCCGGCCGGTGTAGTACCGCCCGACGACCGCCTCGTCGATCGTCCCCTCGACATCGGCGACCAGCTGCGAGACCGCCGACGCCAGCTCCCGCAGATCGCTCCCGATCGCGTCGACGAGCACCTGGCACGCCTCCGGCGTGGCTGACCTTCCCGTCCCCCGGAACTCGCCCCGCACGAACGCCAGCCGGTCCGCCGGCTTCGTCATCTTCGGACAGGCCACCTCGCGTGCCCCGGCCTTGCGTGCCGCGTCGAGCAGCCCCTTGCCCTTGGCCCCTCCGGCGTGCAGCAGCACGAGGGTGATCTCCTCGGCGGGCGCACCGAGATAGGCCTTGACGTCCTTGATCGTGTCGGCCGAGAGATCCTGCGCGTTGCGTACGACCACGACCTTGCGCTCCGCGAAGAGCGACGGACTCGTCAGCTCGGCGAGCGTGCCGGGCTGCAACTGGTCCGGGGTCAGGTCCCGTACGTCCGTGTCGGCGTCGGCGGCCTTCGCCGCGGCCACCACCTCCTGCACGGCACGGTCGAGCAGCAGGTCCTCCTGGCCCACGGCGAGCGTCACCGGGGCGAGAGGGTCGTCATTCGCAGTCTTCCTGGCCATCGCGACAAGCATCCCACGCGGCACTGACAACGAGGCCGGACGGACCGCGGCGGGCCGGGCTCCCTACGGCTCTTCCCGCCAGCCGTCCCACTCCCCGGCGAACCGGTCCAGCTCCCCGGCGTCCAGCCGCCCGTCCTCGTCCCTCAGGACGACCAGCCACTGCGCGTCCTCGGCGTCGTCCTCACCGGCCAGCGCGTCCCGGACGAGCTGCGGCTCCTCGACGACCCCGAACCGCTCCCCGAGCGCCTCGACCACCTCTTCCGCGGCATCACGGTCGGGCAGCACCAGCACATGTCGCACATCACTCACGCCGGACATTGTCCGACACCGTGTCGCGGCCCGATCCGCCGGATCCGCCGTCTCAGCCCTTGCGGACGACCTGTACGTCGAGGTCGATCCTGATGCTCGGCCCGACCACCGCGATGCCCCGCGCCAGCATCGTCTGCCAGCTCACGGTGAAGTCGTCCCTGTGCAGTTCGGTCGTGGCCCGGCAGGCCGCCCGCTCCTCGCCCTCCATGCCGTTGCCCAGCCCCAGGTACTCCGTGTCCAGCGTGACCGTCCGTGTGACGCCGTGCAGCGACAGCGCCCCCGTCACGGCCCACCGGTTCGCGCCCTTGTGCACGAACCGGTCGCTGTAGAACTCGAGCGTCGGGAACTTCGCGATGTCCAGGAAGTCCGCCGACCGCAGATGGTCGTCACGCATCTTCACGTTGGTGTCGATGGACGCCGCGTCGATCACCACATGCATCGCCGACCGCTCCAGCGGGTCGGCGACCCGTATGACACCCGCGAACGACTTGAACTGCCCGTGGATCCGGGCCAGTCCGATGTGCCGCGCGGTGAAGGCGAGCGAGGAGTGCGCCGACTCGATCTCCCAGTCGCCGGGTTCGGGCAGCTCCGGCGGCCGGGCCACCTGCAGCGTCACGTCCCCGAGCGACGCGAGCGTGTTCTCGGCGACCTGCGTGGTCGCCCGGTACGGCGTGTACCCCTCCGCCGACACCGCGAGCCGGTACTCCCCCGCGGGCACCGTCGTCACGAACGACCCGAACGGATCCGCGCCCCCGCTGACCACCGCACGCCCCATGGCGTCGGTGACCGCGAACTCGGCGTGTCTGACCGGCTCGTTGACCGGGTCGAGCACCCGGCAGCTCAGCACCCCCGCGCTCGGCGGTGTCGGCACCGCCGCCAGAGGGCTCGTCCGGTGCACCCGGTTGGTTCGGCTTCCCAGCCAGCGGCCGATCATCTGGACACCTCGTGCGACTCGAAGTCAGCGGTTCGATCACTGTTCACCGAGGACGCATTCGACCACCGATGAGGCTTTCGAGGCAACACGCGACCACATCACGGGAATCCAGCCCATGTGATGGGACTACTCCCGAGTAGAACCGACTGGAACCATGTGGACCATGTGTGGACGGTGTGCCCCTTCTGATCCGGATCGGCCTTCCCTGCCAGTCCGGATCAGCCTTCCCCGCCGTCGCCCCGGACCACGGGCACCGCACCGAGCTCGATCCCGAACCGCTCCCGGTACACCCCGAGCACCTCGTCGTCCGTCCCCAGCTCCGTCACCTCCCGCGTCCCGTCGGCCGCCGTCACCGTGAACTTGCGTCCGCTGAGCGTGATCCTCCCTCCGTCCCGCGTGACCCGCGAACAGACCAGCGACCGCGTGAAGTGCGACACCGACGACGTGCTGTGCCACCACGCCCCGGCCACGAAGTCACCGAGCGCCCGCGGCCGCGTCTCCAGGCGGTACTGCGGTCTGCCGTCACGGATCACGTGCAGGTCCGCCGCCTCCACCGTGTCGTGCCCACCGCGCACCCCGGCCGCGTCCGGCCCCGCCTCCACGATCCGGAACGTGCCCCCCGGGTCCTCCTGTTCTCCCCTCTCCCCGAACGCCAGCGGAAGGTGGCTGTGCGCCCCGAACCCGACGTCGGCCAGCCAGTCGCCCCCGTCCACCGTCCGCACCCTCAGCGCCAGATGGTCGTACGGGATCCCGAGCCGCTCCTCCTCCCCGTACACCCGCCCCGCGAGCAGCGCCACCTCGTAGCCCAGCGCGGCGAGCAACGCCCCGAAGGCTCCGTTGAGTTCGTAGCAGAACCCGCCCCGCCGGGCTCCCACCACCTTGTCCAGCAGCCGCTTCTCCTCCAGCACGATCTCCTCGCCGAGATGGATCGAGAGGTTCTCGAACGGCACGGTCCGCAGATGCCGCAGGTGCAGCTCGCGCAGCGCGTCGACGGTGGGCCACGCCGGGGGCTCGGCCCCCAGGCGGCGGAGATAGGCATCAACCTGTGCTGAGTTCATGCCCTCAGTCTCGCGCCACCCTCAGCTCTCCGCCCCCTCCCACGACCGCCAGCGCGCCGTCCCGGTCCGTCCGCAGCACCGTCGCACCCCCGGCGCGCAGTGCCGCCACCGTGCCGGGCGCCGGATGGCCGTAGGTGTTGTTCGCCCCGCAGCTGATCAGGGCCAGCCGCGGGGCGGCCCGGCTTATGAGGCCGGGGTCCTGGTAGGCCGAGCCGTGATGGGCGACTTTCAGCACGTCCACGCCCTCCAGCGCCTCGGCCGCCGGCGACCTGGCCAGTGCCCGCTGGGCCGGGGGTTCGAGGTCCCCGAGGAGCAGCAGCCGCAGCCCCGCCGACCGGACCAGCATGGCCACACTGGCGTCGTTCGGCCCCTCCGGCACCGGGTGGGCCGGGAGCACCTGCGGAGATGAGCCCGGCGGCGAACTCGCTGACTGCGGTGGCGGGCCAGGCGGAGGCCACACCACCTGCCAGGACAACCCGCCCGCGCGGCGCTGCTCCCCGGCGGCGGCGGTCGTCACGGGCACCCGCCGGGCCGCCGCCTGTCTCCGGACGAACGCGGCCTGGTCAGCGGGCTCCTCGAAGCCCGTCGTCTCGATCGCGCCCACGGCCCGTCCGCGCAGCACGCCGGGCAGCCCCGCCACATGATCTGCGTGGAAGTGGGTGAGCACGACCAGTGGGATCCTGGTGATGCCGAGTGCGCGCAGGCAGTGATCGACGAGCTGCGGATCGGGCCCGGCGTCCACCACCACACCGGCGCCCTCACCCGCCGCGAGCACCATGGCGTCGCCCTGCCCCACGTCACACATCACCAGCCGCCAGCCCGGCGGCGGCCAGCCCGTGATCACCCGGGTCAGCGGCGGCGGCTGCACCACCGCCAGGGCCAGTAACAACCCGCAGACCCCGCACCACCACGGGTGCCCGAGCAGCCGCCGCCCCACGAGCAGCACCACCAGGGTCAGGGCTGCGAGCAGCGCCGCGCCCGCCCAGCTGCCCGGCCAGTCCACCCCCGCCCCCGGCAGTGCCGCTCCGGTCCGGGCGATCTCCGCGATCCACTCGGCGGGCCACTGCGCACACCACGCCAGGGCCTTGGCCACCGGCATCCCCACCGGTGCCGTGGCCAGTGCCGTGAAGCCCAGGACGGTGGCGGGCGCGATCGCGAACTCCGCGAGCAGATTGCACGGCACGGCGACCAGGCTCACCCGCGCCGAGATCACGGTGACCACGGGCGCGCACAGCGCCTGCGCGGCGGCAGCGGCGGCAAGCGCCTCGGCGAGCCTGGGCGGGACCCCGCGTCGCCGCAGCCCGGCGCTCCACCGCGGCGCGAGTGTGAGCAGCGCCCCGGTGGCCACGACGGACAGCAGGAACCCGTAACTCCGCGCCAGCCACGGGTCGTACAGCACCAGCAGCAGGACCGCCGTGGCCAGCGCCGGGATCAGCGACCTCCGCCGGCCGGTCGCAAGGGCGAGCAGCGCGACCGCCCCGCAGGCCGCCGCCCGCAGCACGCTGGGATCCGGTCTGCAGACCACGACGAACCCCAGGGAGAGCGCACCTCCGAGCACCGCCGTCCCCCGCAGGGAGATACCGAGACGCGGCGCGATCCCCCGCCGTTCGGCATGCTGCGCCAGGCCCGGCGGCCCGAGCAGCAGGGCTAGCAGAATGGTGAAATTCGCCCCGGAAACAGCCAAGGTGTGCGTGAGGTCGGTTTCCTTGAAGGCCTCCTCCAGCTCCGGGGTGATCCGCGAGGTGTCCCCCACCACCAGCCCCGGCAACAGGGCCCGGGCGTCCGCCGACAGCCCGCTGGTCGCCTCCCGCAGCCCGGCGCGCAACCGCCCGGCGAGCCGCTGAGTGCCCGAGGGCTCTCCCACCACCAACGGTGCGCCCTGGTCCCGCACCCGCAGCACGGCCGCGACCCGGTCGCCGCCCGTCATCGCGGGCGCCAGCCGCGCGCTGACCCGCAGCCGCGTCGACGGCAGCAGCCCGAGCCACGGCGACCGCACCCGCTCGCCGGCAGCCGACCGCGGCAGCCCGCTCCCGGCACCCCAGGCACCGCGGTGGGCCGACCTCACGTCGACGATCATCAGCACCGGCGTCCGCGCCACCGCCGCCCCGCCACCCGCCTCGTGGACCCGCCGCACCACGGCATCGACCAGTACGGCGGTGGGCGCCACGTGATCGCCCCGGACCTTGGGACGGGTCAGGCGGGGATCAGAGGTGAGCTCGACCTCGGCGGTCACCGTCGCGTACTCCCGCGCCAGGCCGGGCACGGGCCCCCGGCGCAGATCCGCCCCGTGCAGCCCGGCCGAGGCGGCGGCAGCGGCGACGCAGAGCAGCACGGCGGTGGCCGACGCTCGCGGCCAGGACGCCGTTCCGGATCTCCTGGCCGTCGGCAGCAGACCGACGGCGAGCAGACAGCCGGCCACGATGCCGACGGCCCACCCCGGCGATGCGCCCAGCACCAGCGCCGCCGTGCCCCAGGCCGCGAGGGCTGGTGGCACGAGCCGTAGGTCGGTGGGCCCTTCCTGCCGCGGGCGGGCGCTGCCGAGCCGCTGCCCGGACGAGGCGTGCACGGACGACCGGGCCGGATCGGGCGCGGCCCCGGGAGCGGCCTCGTCCCGCCGCACCGGCGGGTCAGGGACCGTCCTCATGGCCGTACGAGATTCCGCAGGTCGGCGAAGCGGCGGTCGCCGATGCCGTTCACCTCGCGCAGTTCGTCCACGGAACGGAAACCGCCGTGCCGCGTGCGGTAGTCGATGATGTGCTGCGCCAGCACCGGGCCCACACCCGGCAGGGTGTCGAGCTGGTCGGCGGTGGCCGTGTTGAGGGAGACCGGGGCCGCCGGCATCGCCCCGCCCGCCGTCCCACCGGCCGGGCCTCCGGCCGCCGCACCACCCGCCCCCGTTCCTGCCCCGGTTCCCGTGACGGGGGCCGGTCCTCCGACGACCACCTGTTCGCCGTCCACGAGGAAGCGGGCGCGGTTGAGACCGTCGGTCTTCGTCCCGGGCTTCACACCGCCCGCCGCGCGCAGGGCGTCCGCGACGCGCGAGCCGCTCGGCAGCCGATGGATTCCGGGTTCACGGACCTTGCCGCCGACGTCCACGACGATCTCGGGCGCCCCCGCGGCACCTGTCGCCTTCGCCGCCCCCGCGGGAACGCCCGGTCCTCGCTCCTCCCCGGCCCGCTCGCCCTGTCCCTGCTCCCCGTACGGCGCCGCCGCTCGCACCACCTCGGGCGGCCGCACGGACTGGGGCCGGCCGGTCCAGAAGTGCTGCACGGCGAACGCCGCGGCCACGACGAGCACCACGCTCAGAGCGAGCACACTCCGCCGTTCCAGCCCACACCTGGCCTGCAACCACAGCGGCATGCGCTCCCGCAGCGCGAGCCCGGCCCGCTCCCGCCAGTCCCCTTCCGCGACGCGGCCCGCCGCCCCGCTGTCCGACTCGGCGGGGACGAGGCCGGGTTCCAGGTCGGGTTCAAGGCCGGGCTCCGCAACGGCTCCGTGCCGATCCCGCTCCTGTGGAGCACGATCCCCGTCAGCCGGCTCCACGACAGCCCAGGAAGGCCGCGCCCGAGCCGGCGGCCCCTGCCCCGACTCCCGCCGCTCCTCGACGCGTTCAGCCGGCCCTGCCCGCTCCTCGACCCGTGCAGCCGGCCCGGCCCGCTCGGCAGGCCCAGCCCGTCCGCCGGGTTCCCCGAACAGCACCCCCGCCCGCCGACGCAGTTCCTCCGCCGAAGCATGACGGTGCCGAGCCCGGCCGCGTGCGACAGGCGGGCGGCGGCGATGGTGGCGGACGCGCCCGTCGGACGTGGGTGCACGGCCCGGGCCGCTGGTCGCAGTCGCTGTACGTGAACGTGATCGAAGTGCCATGCGACGAGGATCGGCCACCTCGGCCCACCCGCGATGATCTTGGTCAATTCCCGGGGACAACCGCCCGGCTGTGGACAACTCCGCCACTCACACGGGTGATCGGAGCCGATGCCCGCAGCCCCGCAGCAACGTTCACCGCGGCGAAACCACAACTCCCAGCAGCCCGGGCCCCGTATGCGCCCCGATCACCGCGCCGACCTCGCTGACATGCAGATCGGCCAGCCCGGTCAACCGTGTCCGCAGCCGGTCGGCGAGGGCCGACGCCCGGTCCGGGGCGGCGAGATGGTGGACGGCGACATCGACCTGCGCGCCGCCCGCCCGGTCGGCCGCGATCTCCTCGAGGCGGGCGATCGCCTTGGACGCGGTCCGCACCTTCTCCAGCGGTTCGATACGGCCGTCGGCCAGCTGCAACAGCGGCTTCACCGCGAGCGCCGAGCCCAGCAGGGCCTGCGCGGCGCCGATACGGCCGCCGCGGCGCAGGTAGTCGAGAGTGTCGACGTAGAAGTAGGCGGACGTGCCGGCGGCCCTCTTCTCCGCGGCCGTGACGGCCTCGTCCACCGTGCCGCCGGACTCCGCGGTCTCCGCCGCGGCGAGCGCGCAGAACCCGAGCGCCATCGCGATCATGCCGGTGTCCACCACCCGCACGGGCACCGGCGCCTGGCGCGCGGCCACGACGGCCGCGTCGTAGGTGCCGGAGAGTTCGGCGGAGAGGTGGAGGGAGACGATGCCGGTGGCGCCGGACTCGGCGACCTTGCGGTACGTCTCCTCGAAGACGGCGGGGCTGGGCCGCGAGGTCGTCACGGGACGCCGCTTCTGCAAAGCCTGCGCGAGAGCACGGGTCGAGATCTCGGTGCCCTCTTCGAGCGCCCGGTCACCGAGGACCACCGTCAGGGGCACCGCTGTGATGCCGTGGCGCTCCATCGTCCGGGCCGGCAGGTAGGCCGTTGAATCGGTGACGATCGCGACATGGCGGGACATGAGCTGGAGGTTACCTGCCGTAGTGCCCGCGTGGCAGCCCGGCCCCGGTGCCCCGCGGCGCGCGTGGCCGGATCAAGTGGTGCTCTCGGGGCGGGCCTTCTTCTGCCAGGAGTAGGTGGGGCGCGGTCCCGGCGGCGTGATGGCGGGCCGCGCCGACTCCTGCTCAGGGCTCGACTGCGGGGATTCCGGCCAGGTCTGCCCGGCTGTGGCGGCGTCGGCGGCGGGCGCTTCGGGCCACGGCCGGGAGGCGGGCTCGGGCTCCGGCGTCGTCCAGTGCCGCAGCGCCCCGGCCTCCACGTCGATCTGGGCGCTGAGCGTGTCCAGGTCGTCCTCGGCGAAACGGCGGGCCCGGTCGCGGGCCGCCCAGCGCAGTGCGTCCGCGGACTGCGTGATGCGTTCGGTGCGCTCGCGCAGCCCGGGCAGCCGCTGGGTCAGCGCGCCGCGGTCCGGCTCGGTCTCCAGGCGCTTCAGCTCGTCGTCCAGCTCGTGGCCGTGCGCACTGAGCCGTTGGAAGAGGCCGATGGACTCCTTCAGGGACTCGTCCTCGGCGACGGCCGCGTTCAGCGCGTCCTGGGTGGCGCGCATCGAGGTGCGCAGCTTCAGCCGCAGCTGGGCGATCTCGCCCGCGGCGCCGGGCTGGGCGAAGGACTTGGCCCGCAGGGTGTGGTCCTCGACGGTACGGCGGGCCTGGGTGAGGCCGCGGTCCACACCGCGCTTGGCGGCACCGACCACCTTCACGGTCGCGTAGACGCCCAGCCCGAGAAAGAGCACGAAAAGCAGGGCGAATACTGCGATCACTGCTTCCACCGGCTCCTCCTCAGGACATCGCGGCACACCTCACGTCGCTCTTCAACGGTAAACGCAACAGGCAGGTCCGGAGTTCCGGAAGAACCCCGAACCTGCCCGTAGAGGACCACCAGAGGACCACTAGGGGTCACCCCGAACGCGGTCCCAAGGCCCCGCGCCTACGCCGGGACGATGTTCACCAGCTTCGGTGCCCGCACGATCACCTTCCTGATCCCGGCCCCGCCCAGCGCGGCCACGACCTTCTCGTCCGCCAGCGCGACCTTCTCCAGCTCGTCGTCGGAGATGGCCGGCGAGACCTCCAGCCGCGCCTTGACCTTGCCCTTGATCTGCACGACGCACGTCACGGTCTCGTCGACGACGTACTGCGGGTCGGCCACCGGGAAGTCGTGGTGCACCACCGAGTCGGTGTGCCCCAGCCGGCGCCACAGCTCCTCGGCGACGTGCGGGGCCAGCGGGGCGACCATCAGCACCAGGGCCTCGGCGACCGGACGCGAGACGGCGCCGCCCGCCTTGGTCAGGTGGTTGTTCAGCTCGGTGACCTTGGCGATGGCGGTGTTGAACCGCATGCCCTCCAGGTCACCGCGCACCCCGTCGATCGCCTTGTGCAGGGCGCGCAGCGTGTCCTCGTCGGCCTCCGCGTCCACCACCGTCACATCACCGGTCGCCTCGTCGACGATGTTGCGCCACAGCCGCTGCAGCAGCCGGAACTGGCCCACCACCGCGCGCGTGTCCCACGGCCGGGAGACGTCCAGCGGGCCCATCGCCATCTCGTACAGGCGCAGCGTGTCGGCTCCGTACTCGGCGCAGATCTCGTCCGGAGTGACCGCGTTCTTCAGCGACTTGCCCATCTTGCCCAGCAGACGGGTGACCTTCTCGTCCTGGTAGTAGTACGCGCCGTCGCGCTCCTCCACCTCGGCGGCCGGCACCGCGATGCCGCGGCTGTCGCGGTAGACGTACGCCTGGATCATGCCCTGGTTGTACAGCTTGTGGAACGGCTCGGCGGAGGAGACGTGCCCCAGGTCGTACAGCACCTTGGACCAGAAACGCGCGTACAGCAGGTGCAGCACGGCGTGCTCGGCGCCGCCGACGTACAGGTCGACACCGCCGTGCGGCTGGCCCTCGCGCGGGCCCATCCAGTACTGCTCGATCTCGGGGTCGACCAGCTGCTCGCTGTTGTGCGGGTCCAGGTAGCGCAGCTCGTACCAGCAGGAACCGGCCCAGTTGGGCATGGTGTTGGTCTCGCGGCGGAACCTGCGCGGGCCGCGGCCGTCACCCAGGTCCAGCGTGACGTTGACCCAGTCCTCGTTGCGGGACAGCGGCGTCTCGGGCTGGGTGTCGGCGTCGTCCGGGTCGAACGTGCGCGGCGAGTAGTCCTCGACCTCGGGCAGTTCCAGCGGCAGCATCGACTCGGGCAGCGCGTGGGCGATGCCGTCCTCGTCGTAGGCGATCGGGAAGGGCTCTCCCCAGTAGCGCTGGCGGCTGAACAGCCAGTCGCGCAGCCGGAAGTTGACGGTGCCCTCGCCGACGCCGGAACGCTCCAGCCACTCGGTGATGCGCGCCTTGGCCTCGGCGACGCCCAGGCCGTCCAGGGAGACACCCTCACCGGAGGAGTTGATGATCTTCGCGTCGTAGGACGAGAAGGCGTCCTCCCACGTCGAGGTGTCCGTGCCACGGCCGTCGGTCGGCTCGACGATGCAGTGGATCGGCAGCTCGAAGGCGCGCGCGAACTCGAAGTCGCGCTGGTCTCCGGCCGGGACGGCCATGATCGCGCCGGTGCCGTAGCCCATCAGCACGTAGTCGGCGATGAAGACCGGGACCTGCTCGCCGTTGACCGGGTTCGTGGCGTACGCGCCGATGAAGACGCCGGTCTTGTCCTTGGCCTCGGCCTGCCGCTCCACGTCGGACTTCGAGGCGGCCTGCGCGCGGTAGGCGCCGACGGCCTCACCGGGGGTCGCGTGGCCGCCGGTCCACACCTCGTGGGTGCCCTCGGGCCAGGCGGCCGGGGTGAACTTCTCGACCAGCGGGTGCTCGGGGGCCAGCACCATGTAGGTGGCGCCGAACAGGGTGTCCGGGCGGGTGGTGAAGACGGTGATGTTCTCGCCGTCGACGGGGAAGTCGACGCGGGCGCCCTCGGATCGGCCGATCCAGTTACGCTGCTGCAGTTTGATGGCCTCGGGCCAGTCCAGCGCGTCCAGGTCGTCCAGCAGCCGGTCGGCGTAGGCGGTGATGCGCATGTTCCACTGGCGCAGCTTGGCCTTGAAGACCGGGAAGTTGCCGCGCTCGGAGCGGCCCTCGGAGGTGACCTCCTCGTTGGCCAGCACGGTGCCAAGACCGGGGCACCAGTTGACCGGCGCGTCGGAGGCGTAGGCCAGCCGGAACTCACCCAGCACGTCGGCCTGCTCGGCGGCGCTCAGCTCGCTCCACGCGCGCGTGTGTCCCGGGACGGGCCGCTCACCGGAGGCGAACAGCTCGATCAGCTCGGCGACGGGGCGGGCCCGCCCGGCCTCGTGGTCGTACCAGGAGTTGAAGATCTGCAGGAAGATCCACTGGGTCCACTTGTAGTAGTCCGGGTCGATCGTGGCGAACGACCGGCGCTTGTCGTGGCCCAGGCCCAGCCGGCGCAGCTGGGACTTCATGTTCTCCATGTTGGCTTCGGTGGACACGCGCGGGTGCGTGCCGGTCTGCACCGCGTACTGCTCGGCGGGCAGGCCGAAGGCGTCGAAGCCCAGGGTGTGCAGGACGTTGTGGCCGGTCATCCGCTGGAAGCGGGCGAACACGTCCGTGGCGATGTAGCCCAGGGGGTGACCGACATGCAGGCCCGCGCCGGAGGGGTACGGGAACATGTCCATGATGAACTTCTTGGGCTTGGCGACGGTCCCCGGATCGCCCGCCAGGTCACCCTTGGGGTTGGGAGCGCCGTAGGTGTTGTCGGCGTCCCAGAAGTCCTGCCAGCGTGCCTCGATGTCGGCTGCCATGGCGGCCGTGTAGCGGTGCGGCGCCGCCACCTCGGCGGCGGCAGCGGGGTTCGTCTCGCTCATGATCCTCAAAGCTCCATCGATCGTCTCTGCCTGCGGCTGTGGGTTCGAGAAACGAAAAATCCCCTCGCACAGGAGGGGACGCCGCGCCGATTCCGGCCACTCGACTCGTCCGGTGGCCGGGACTGATCAGCGCGGCCCGCTAAGCAGAAGGCGTACGGCACGCATGGCGTTAGGGTACCGCAGGCCCCCAGCACGCCGCGACGCGCTTCTGGACGGCCGTTCGGTACCCGAAAAGCTGAACCAGGGTCAAAGGTTACTTCGCGTAATAGTCACTAAGGGACATCACAACATCCATATTGTCCTTTGATAACAACGCAATAACTCAAACCTCGTACCCATCGGTATGGCTCCGCTTAGAGTGCGGCAGCGGGACCGCTTTCCCGAACCGCTCGGAGTTGCCCCCATGAACCCTCATCGCAGTAACACCTCGCTACCCCCGGCCGCCGGGATGTGGGGAGGCCGGCCGTGAACCCCTACGACTCCACGGCGGACGACTCGTTCGCCGAGTTCCTCAACTTCGGCGCCGGTGTGCTGTCCCTCGTGTGTCTGTCCTGCTCGGTGATCTGGGGACTCGTCGCCCAGGACCGGGTCCTGCTCGACACGCGCAGGCGCATCCTGGCGCAGGCCGTGCACCGGACCACGGCGGTCGCCTCGATCGTCTTCCTCCTGGTCCACATCGGGGTGAAGCTGGCGCTGGAACACACCTCGTGGGTCGCCGCCGTGATCCCCTTCGGGCTGCTCCTGACCGGCGAAGAGGCCGTCACGGGCAGGGCGTTCCTCATCAGCCTCGGCACCGTGGCCAGCACGCTCATGATCTTCGTGGGCGTCACCGGCGTACTGCGCAACCGCTTCGCCTCCCCCGCACCCGTCGCCGCCCGCTGGCGGGCCATGCACATGCTGGCCTACCCGGCCTGGTGCGCCGCCCTGGTCCACGGGCTCTACGCGGGTCGCGCGGCCAAGCCGATCTTCGTCATCCTGTACGGCCTGTCCCTGGCCGGGGTGGCCGCCGCCCTCGCCCTGCGCGCCGCCCCGCGCCCGGTCAAGCGCAAGATCGCCGACATGTTCGCCGGCCTCATAGGCCCCGGGGAGCCCTCGGCCCGCCGGGACCTGGAGGAGAGCCGGGCCCGGGCGACCGGCGGCTCCACGCTGCCGGGCTACGAGAGCCGGGACGCGCCCCGCAGGGCCGCGGCGTCCCCGTCGGGGCCGCTGTACGAGAAGGCGGAACGCCCCGCGGCCAAGGAGCCCGCCAACGGATTCGCGGCCGCCTACCGGGCCGTCTCCGGCCCTCCCACGGGCCAGCAGGCCTTCGCACCGGGGCCGAGCACTCGCACGGAGCTGCCGCTGGACATGCAGCCCACCCAGAACATGCCGCTCGTCGACGGCCCCTCCAGCACCTCGGGCAACTGGCCGATCCCGTCCCCGCCCCCGGTCGGCGAGGCCCCGCCGTCGGCCTACGACCCCATGCAGGACACGGGCTTCAACATCCCGCCCTACGACCCCATGCAGGACACCGGACAAAGCATCCCGGCCTATGGCAATCCAGGCGCCGCCGGCTATGGATCGAGTGACGTGTACGACACGGGTGAGTCGAATGCCGCCTTCGACACGTACTACCCGAACGACACGTACAACAGCGGTCCCGCCACTGAAACAACGCCCGGTGCGTCCTACGACTTCGACGCTCCGGGCTCGGGCGAACCTTGGAACACGCCCTCCGGAGGCTTTAAGTGAACGAGGCTCTGCCCGACGTACCCGAAGTCCGCGTCGTCGGACTTCCTCAGCTCACGTCGGGCTTCGACCTTGTCGATCGGCTCGATCTGCCCATGCATCTGAAGGTGCACGGGCCGCTCGAGCCGATGGGCGGCGAGCAGCTCGCGCAACTCGCCGAACGCATCAACCTGAAGGGCCGCGGCGGCGCGGGCTTCCCCTTCCACAAGAAGCTGCGCTCGGTCGCCGAATCGGCGATCAAGCGCGGCATCCGGCCGGTCGTCGTCGTCAACGGAAGCGAGGACGAGCCGGCCTGCCGCAAGGACACGGTGCTGATCAACCGTGCCCCGCATCTGATCCTGGACGGCGCACTGCTGTGCGCGGAGGCTCTGGGTGCCCGCACGCTCGTGGTGGGGGTCACCCGTGAGTCGACACAGCGCTCCATGGAGGCGGCGCTCGCCGAACGCGGCCTGAACAACGGCCGCCGGTCGGCACTGCGCGCGCGTGTGCAGCGCAACCCGGTCCGCATGGTCACCGGCGCCGCCGCGTCGCTGGTCCGTTCGATCGACGGCGGACCGGCCGTCCCGCCGGGCCGCAAGGTCAGCGCCTCGCAGAACGGCGTCGGCGGCGCCCCCACGCTGCTCTCCAACGCCGAGACCTTCGCCCAGCTCGCCATCGCCGCCCGCATCGGCCCGGAGCGCTACGGCAACACCGGCCTGTACGACGAGCCGGGCACCGTCATGCTCACGGTCTCCGGGGCGGTGGCCCGCCCCATGGTGATCGAGGTCCCGACGGGCGTGCCGCTGCGCTACGTCCTGCAGCTCGCCGGCGCACCGCCGGTGCCCCAGGGCGTGCTCACCGGCGGCTACCACGGCAAGTGGATCGACGCGGCGACGGTCAACGAGGCGATCGTCTCCCGCAACTCCCTGGACGCGGTGGGCGGCGCGCTCGGCGCCGGAGCGATCCTGCCGATCACTCAGGACACCTGCCCGCTGGGCGAGTCGCTGCGGGTCGCCCAGTGGCTGGCCGAGGAGAGCGCGGGCCAGTGCGGCCCCTGCTACCTCGGTCTGCCGGCCGCCGCACGCGGCCTGGAGGACATCCTCAACGGCGGCGGCCCTGCCGCCCTGGAGGCGGTCAAGCAGGTCGCCAAGAACGTGAAGCGGCGCGGCGCGTGCTCACACCCGGACGGCTCGGCGATGTTCCTCGAGTCGACCATCAAGGCGTTCACGGACGATCTGGCCGCCCATGTCCTCGGCAACGGCTGCGGCAGGCCCGTGGAGGGCGTTCTGCCGCTCTTCGAGGGCGGCAGGGCCCCCACGGGCATCCCGGGCGGCGGCGAGTCCGAGGAGAACGGCCCCAGCCGCCAGAAGATCTACGTCGACTGGACGCTGTGCCGGGGCCACGGCCTGTGCGCGGACATCCTCCCCGAGGTGTTCCAGCTCGGGGCCGACGGCTTCCCCACCGTGGCGCAGGCCCAGGTGCCGCGGTACGCCGAGGCCAAGGCGCTGCGCGCGGTGCGCCGCTGCCCGGCGCTGGCCCTGCGCCTGGAGGAGGACACGCGCTCCCAGGGCGCGCCGTCGTCCCGCAACCTCCCGGTCCTCTCCCAGGGCCGCGGACGGCGCGCTCTCGGCCGCTGAGCAGACGTACGGCGGGCTCCCCTCCGGGGGAGCCCGCCGTACTCATACACACAAGAAGGCGGGCCATCCGATCGGATGGCCCGCCTTCTCATCTTCTGTGGAGCTAAGGAGAATTGAACTCCTGACCTCCTGCATGCCATGCAGGCGCTCTACCAACTGAGCTATAGCCCCTCGCGTCTCCGGGTTTCCCCGGCGGCGACGCCAACATTACTGGCCCATCGGGCCCAACACCAAATCGGTTTCGCCTTGCCTGAAATGACCGATTTGACGGATCTCAGGCCGTGACGAACGAATAGAACCGCTTGAGCGTGCAGTGCTCCTCCAGAAGCCGGCCGTAGATCGGCTCGCCCTCCAGCTCGCGGTACGTCTCGATCGGGTCGCCTTTTATGATCAGCGCCCGCGCGCACTCCTCGCACCAGTACTGGTAGTCGGGATTGATCGGTTCCATGTCACGGACGATCGGAGTCCCGCTGCCGCACCAGTCGCATTTCCGCCTGTGTGCACCCATCGATCAGCTCCAGCTGTGGCCGCAGGCCGTGCACACGTAGGAGATCCCGCCGTTGTCGCCGAGCATCTGGGCCACATGCCCGGAACCGCAGGAAGGGCAGCTGAGGCGGGTGGACATCTGCCGTGTCAACGCTGCTCCGAGGAGGTGGTCGACCTCCTCGAGGATGCTCGCAGGCATCGCTACTCCTCCCGTCGGGCCGCGCTCCCTTCCGGCCGTTTGATTCTGCCACGGCCGGACCAATACGGTCAGCGACGCCTCAGCACCAGTCCGGACACGGCACGCGTCGTGGCCGTAGAGGTATACGCCTCAGCAGGCCCGAGTGACTCAACCCCGGGGGCACGAAAAATCCCGCCCCCAGGAAGGGAACGGGATCTTGACGTGGAGCTAAGGAGAATTGAACTCCTGACCTCCTGCATGCCATGCAGGCGCTCTACCAACTGAGCTATAGCCCCTCGTGTTCCTTCCCCGCTGGCGGGGCGAACAAGAAGAACTTTAGCCTGCGACCTGCCGGAAAGTGAAATCCGAGGTCAGTCGTCGTCACCGAGCACCGGTTCGGGCAGGGTGCCGGCGTTGTGCTCCAGCAGGCGCCAGCCGCGGGCGCCTTCGCCGAGGACGGACCAGCAGCAGTTGGAGAGCCCGCCGAGGCTCTCCCAGTCGCGGGAGTCCAGCCCCAGAAGGCGGCCGATGGTGGTGCGGATGGTGCCGCCGTGACTGACCACGACGAGCGTGCCGCCCTCGGGGAGCTTCTCGGCGTTCCGGAGCACCACGGGAGCGGCGCGGTCGGCGACCTCGCTCTCCAGTTCGCCTCCGCCGCGGCGCACCGGCTCGCCGCGCTTCCACGCGGCGTACTCGTCGCCGTACCGGCTGATGATCTCCTCGTGCGTCAGGCCCTGCCAGACGCCCGCGTAGGTCTCGCGCAGAGCCTCGTCGTGGGTCACGTCGAGGCCGGTGAGCGCGGCGAGTTCGGCGGCCGTGTTCGCGGCCCGCTTCAGGTCGGAGGCGACGATCGTGTCCGGCTTCAGGGAGGCCAGCAGCCGGGCGGCGCGGCGGGCCTGGGCGACGCCGGTCTCGGTGAGCTCGACGTCCGTTGTGCCCTGGAAGCGGCGCTCCACGTTCCACGAGGTCTGGCCGTGCCGCCAGAGGATGACGCGGCGGCCCCGGCCCGGCCTGCCGGCCTCGCCGAAGCTCACCGCCAGTCTCCGTCCAGCTCCGCCGCCTCCTCCGCCGCCTGCAGCTTGGCGTGCTCCTCGGCCTTGCCGCGGGTGGCCTTGGCGTCCTCGGGCAGGTCGAGCTCGGGGCAGTCCTTCCAGAGCCGCTCCAGGGCGTAGAAGACGCGCTCCTCGCTGTGCTGGACGTGGACGACGATGTCGACGTAGTCGAGCAGGACCCAGCGGGCCTCGCGGTCGCCTTCGCGGCGCACCGGCTTGACGCCGAGTTCCTTCTGGAGCCGCTCCTCGATCTCGTCGACGATCGACTTGACCTGGCGGTCGTTGGGTGCCGAGGCCAGCAGGAAGGCGTCCGTGATGGACAGCACGTCACTGACGTCGTAGGCGACGATGTCGTGCGCCAGCTTGTCGGCGGCCGCCTGGGCGGCGGTGATGATGAGCTCGTGAGAGCGGTCGGTCGCGGTCACTACAAGGCTTTCGATCGGCGGACACTTGCCACCAAGGGTCTCACGGACCGCCGTGGGCCCCCCACGTGATTACGGGGATCACATGGGGGGGCGAGCCCTGCCTGCCGGTCGGACTACGGCTTGTAGTCCTGGCCGAGGACCACGGCGACGTCGGCGTTCGCGGAGATCTTGCCCTTGCCGACCGAGCCCGCGGGCAGGCCCAGGGTCTTGGCGACCTCGGCGGCGTTCGCCTTGTCGCCGGCGTCGGCGTAGACGACCTTGGACGCGGCCTGGGCTGCGCCGGCCGTGCCGCCCTCCAGGAAGGTGAAGCCGCCGTTGAGGAGCACGACGCGGGCCTTCTCCGTGTTGTCCTTCACACCGGTGGCGTTCTGGACGGAGACGCTGACCGCGGCGTCCTTGTCGGGGCTCTTGGCGGTGCCGCCGAGTACGTTCCTGACCACACCCGCGCTCGCCTGGGCGCTGAGCGTGCCGTCGGTCTGGACGGGCAGCAGGTCCGTCCTGAAGTCGCCGCCCTTGGCGAGATCGGAGAGCCGGGCGAGGAAGGTGCCGAGGTCCTTGTCGGTCAGGGACGGGTCCAGGATCTGCGCCAGGGTCTGGATCGTGGTCGTGGCCGCCTGCGGATCGGAGGACACCTTGCGCAGGACGCCCTGCATGACCTGCCCGAAGCGCTCCAGCTGGGCGTTCTGGGCCTCGCCGGGGGCGCGGTAGGTGGCGTAGGCGACGGCCATCTTGCCGCTGAGGGTCTGGTCCTTGCCCTGGTTGACCAGGGGGGCCGTGCCCTTCTTCTTGGCGGCGGGGTCGGGGACGTCGGTGTCGGTGTCGACGTCGACGTTGCCGACGAGGTCGACGAGGTTCTGCAGGTAGGGGGTGTCCAGGCGCCAGGTGCCCTGGATGTCGGTGCCGAGGGCCGAGTCGAGGGCGTCGCGGGTGCCGTCGGAGCCGTCGTCCTCGACCGACTTGGCGAGTGTCGTCGTGGTGCCGTCGTCGCTGGTCAGAGCCAGGGAATTGGGCACGAGGACGGTGGTGCCCCGCTTGGTGGTGGTGTTGTCGACGAGGAGGGCCGTGGCGGTGGGGGCGCCGTTGGTGTCGTGCAGGTGGACGACGATCACGTCGCGCTTCTGGGCGCCGGCCGCCGTCGCGGTGCCCGTCGTGGAGTCGTCGGAGGACAGGCCGGGCAGCTTCCCCGCGTACCCGAGGTAGCCGACGCCGCCGGCCGCGGCGAGCGCGAGGACGACGACCAGGGCGACGATCCGGCTGCGGGCGCGGCGCCGGGCCTCCTCACGGCGCTCGGTGCGGTTCTCGGTGAACTTCAGCCAGTCGATGACGTCTTCGGAGTTGGCGTCGGGCTCCTCGACGAAGGCGAACTGCTCGGTGTGGTACTCCGGTTCCGGCCGGCCGGGGGCTTCCTCGTCTGCCGGGCCCGCCTGCTGCGGGATGTGCGCGGTCTGTTCGGCGACGCGGGGCTGCCGGTCCGTGCCGGCGCCGGCCGCGTTCTGGCCGTAGGGGTCGGGGGCAGCGGGGCCGCCCTGGTGGGTGCCGGTGGCGTACGGGTCGTAGGAGCCGTAGGTCCCGTAGTCGTACGCCGGAGGCTGCTGCGCGGCCGTCGCGTACGGGTCGTAGCCGTAGCCCTGCTGCTGGCCTTGCTGGCCTTGCTGGGCGTACGGGTCGTAGGTCTGGGTCTGCTGTGCCGGGATCGGGCGGTAGACAGGCCGGCCGTACTCGTCGTAGCCGACGAGCTCGTACTGGTCGGCGCCATGTCCCGCGGCCCCCGCGTCGTATCGGTCGTTCACCGGTGCCCCTCTCGGCTCACTCGCCGCGGTACAGCTCGCGCTTGTCGATATAGCGCACGACTCCGTCCGGCACCAGATACCAGATCGGGTCGCCCTTGGCGACTCTCGCACGGCAGTCGGTGGAGGAGATGGCGAGGGCGGGAACCTCGACGAGGGAGACGCCGCCCTCCGGGAGTCCGGGGTCGTTCAGGTGGTGGCCCGGCCGGGTGACCCCGATGAAGTGCGCCAGGGAGATCAGCTCCTCGCTGTCCCGCCAGGTGAGGATCTGGGCGAGCGCGTCGGCGCCGGTGATGAAGAAGAGGTCCGTGTCCGGGTTGAGCGCGCGCAGGTCGCGCAGGGTGTCCACGGTGTAGGTGGCACCGCCGCGGTCGATGTCGATACGGCTCACGGAGAACTGCGGGTTCTCGGCGGTCGCGATGACCGTCATCAGATAGCGGTCCTCGGCCGGGGAGACGCTGCGGTGGCTCTTCTGCCAGGGCTGGCCGGTCGGGACGAAGACCACCTCGTCGAGGTGGAACGCCGCGGCCACCTCGCTGGCCGCGACCAGGTGCCCGTGGTGGATCGGGTCGAAGGTGCCGCCCATGACGCCGAGGCGGCGCTTGCCCGGCCGCGACGGACCGGATCCGGGGCCGTCGGCCCCGCGGGGCTCCGAGGCGGCCTGGCGGGGCTCCGTGGCGGCACGGCGAGGCTCCGAGTGTCGCTCGGTGCCGCTCGCCGTGTCCTGTGCCGGGTCGTGCGGCGTCTCGTTCGCCGGACCGGTAGGCATGTCCTGCTCTCCCATGCGTGCAGACCCTACCGGCCCTGCCTGAGGGGTCCGGCCGCCCCTGTGATCCCCGCAATGCCCTGCGCGGGGCACCCTGCCGGGCTCAGCGGTCGCGGTTGAAGCGGGTGGTGATCCACAGCAGGAGCAGCAGGATGAAGAGGGCGGCGCCACCGGTGAGGTAGGGGCTGAGGCTCTCGTGGTTTCCGCCGTGCTCCTCGCCCTCGGCGGCGAGGGTGACCAACTGGGCAGCGGTGCTGTGGAAGCTCATCTTCGGCAGGACCTATCGCGTGTGGGCGGCATAAAGACGTCGGCTCATCGTAAGCGGGCGCCCCGAACGCGATCACCCCGACTCCGCATGTCGGTGACGGGGAACCTTCCCGGTGCCTCAGTCGTCCTTCCGTCTGTAGCCACGCAGCAGGAACCACGCGGTCAGCACACAGCCCAGGATCATCACGATGAGGACGATCCGGAGCATCCCCGGTCCCTGCCGCTCGGCGGCGCTCGCGGCCTCGGCGAGCCAGGCGGATGCGGGGTGGTGCTCCATGACGGTGGTTCCCTTCGCTGTACTGCCCGACCACCGTAACTCCGCCTAGGCTGGGCTCTGCCTCGGGGAAGCAAAAGGCCGCACAAGGGGCCGCAAAGGCCACACAGACGCATGGGGGAAGACATGTCCGACGGCCACGAGCACAGCGGGCACGAGCATGTGCCCAGCAGGCAGCGCAGGCGCTTCCCCGGAATCTCCTCGCGTACGTACGAGCACCCGGCCGACCGCTCCGCCCTGGTGGCGCTGCGCAAGCTCAGCGGTTTCGACACGGTGTTCAAGGCGCTCAGCGGTCTGCTGCCCGAGCGCAGTCTGAGGCTGCTGTTCCTGTCCGACTCGGTACGGGTCTCGGACCAGCAGTTCACCCATCTGAACGTGATGCTGCGGGACGCCTGCTACATCCTGGACCTGGAGAAGGTCCCGCCGATGTACGTGAACCAGGACCCGGTGCCGAACGCGATGTGCATCGGCCTGGACGAGCCGATCATCGTCGTCACGACCGGGCTCGTCGAGCTGCTCGACGAGGAGGAGATGCGGGCGGTCGTCGGGCACGAGGTGGGGCACGCGCTGTCCGGCCACTCGGTCTACCGGACGATCCTGCTGTTCCTGACCAGCCTCGCCGTCCGGGTCGCCTGGATCCCGCTGGGCAACCTCGCGATCATGGCGATCGTGACCGGGCTGCGGGAGTGGTTCCGCAAGTCGGAGCTGTCGGCGGACCGGGCGGGGCTGCTGGTCGGCCAGGACCTGACCGCCTCCATGCGCGGCCTGATGAAGATCGCGGGCGGCAACCACCTGCACGAGATGAACGTGGACGCGTTCCTCGCTCAGGCCGAGGAGTACGAGGCCGGGGGCGACCTGCGGGACTCCGTGCTGAAGATCCTGAACGTGCTGCCCCGTTCCCACCCCTTCACCACCGTGCGCGCGGCCGAGCTGAAGAAGTGGGCCGAGTCGCGGGACTACCAGCGGATCATGGACGGCCACTACCCCCGGCGCGACGAGGACAAGGACACCTCGGTCAGGGACTCCTGGCGGGACTCGGCGAACCACTACACGAGCCATGTGAAGAGCTCCAAGGACCCGCTGATGAAGCTGGTCACGGACCTCGCCGACGGCGCCGGTGACCTGGGCGACCGGGTCCGCCGGGGCTTCGGCGGTTTCACGAACTCGTCCCCGAAGCCGCCGCAGGACCCGGAGGCACCGGGTACGCCGGGCTCCCCGGGGCCGGACTCCCCCGGAGACGACCAGCCGCCGCGCGGCAACAGCTGAGGCGCCCGAGCCGCCCCGTCTCACACCTTCGGCTGCGCGCTCGTCGCCAGGGACCCGCACAGGGCCGTCGCACTGCCTGTGGCATAGGGGTCCGTGCCGGCGGGGCCGCCTTCCTTGGCCGTCTGGCCGGCCAGGAGGGGGCGGAGGTGGTTCGTGGAGTCCTCGGCGCAGGAGAGCGGTCCGGCCTGGACGTAGGAGACGACCAGCTGGCCCTGGTGCAGGCGCAGGTCGTCGCGGTCGAAGCGGAAGTGCAGCTCGCGCCGGACGGTGAACAGGGACACCTCGTCCTTGCCGTCGGCCCCGGCGGGCCGCAGCGCGTACACGAACGTGTGGTCGGCGGTGACCTCGAGCGTGGACGAGTCGGCCTCGGCCGCCTGCAGGGTGCCCTGGACCCGCACCTTGCGGTCGGCCAGCTCCGCGCGGGAGGGGTCGAAGCGGACCAGCCAGCCGGTGGGCGCGTGCCGTCCGTCCGCGGTGGGGCGGGAGAAGCTCTGGTCGAACTGACCCAGTTGCTCGGGGTCGAGCAGGACGCGGACCGCGCGGACCTCACCGCCCGTGAGCACGTCCGGGTCGAGGGCCGACCGGACGATGTAGTCCTTGGCGGTGGACAGGGCGGACACGACCTGGCTGTCCGAGAAGTGCGCGGTGCGCCGCGAGGCGGGCAGCGGCACGCCCTCCGCGCCGCTCTTGAACTGTGCGGCGGGGCTGTGCTCGTACAGATACGCCGTGTCGGCCGTGCCGGGCACCTTGCCCGCGGGGGCGAGCGGGATGACGGTCATCCGCAGGGGCTCGGCGGGCTCCTGGGCGGCGGGGGTCTGGTAGGGGTGCCGTACACCCATGTAGATCGCGGTGCCGAAGGCGACGGCGATCAGCAGGACCAGGACCAGTGCCTGCCGGGACAGGCCCCGGCGCAGGGGCGGACGGCGGCGCACGGCGGGCGCGTGGTCGGCGATGCGCTCCTGAGCGGAGAATTCCTGGAGGCGGGCAGCACGAATGAACGATTCGTCGAAGACGACGGATCGATACTCGTCCTCTCCACCTCCGGGAGCGCCCTCGGGGGCCCCCTCAGGTGGGTCGCCAGGCCCGCCCATATCTTCAGGGTAGGTCGCCGGAAGGTCAGGTAAACGCCCCGCTCCATGACAAGTTCTGACAGGTTCTCACCAGGACAGGCGGGTTCCGGTCAGGGGGTGCGCGGGATCACCGAGACGGCGGGCCCGGTGTAATCGGCGGACGCGGAGGGGGTCGCGCCACCGCTCTGTTCCAGCCCGGTCGAGGTGGGCGTCGGCAGGGGCTCCTGGCGATTCGAGGACGCGCCCCGGTAGACCGCCGTGAAGGCCAGCGCGACCATGCCGATGCCCATCACGAGGGCGAGCAGCCAGGCCACGGGGCGGTGCCAGCGGACCTGCTTGCCGTACGGACCCGTGCCGCGGTACTCGTCCTCGATGATGTCGGGGTCGTCCAGCTCGTCGAGGTCGGGATCATGGCCGAAATCGCCATGCCTCTCGGAGCCGTACCCGTCGTCGTAGCGCTCGCCTCTGGAGTGGGCGCGGCGCGCCTCCGCTTCGGAGGCCTCGGCTCTCGCCTGTGCGGCGGCAAGGAGGCGCTCCACGGCGGTCGGCTCGTGCACCACGGCCGCGCTGACGAAGGCCTCGTCGAAGACCACGGAGGCGAACTCTTCGTCCGACACCCCGCGGTCGTGGTCGTCGTCGGGCTCCCGGCCGTCCGGAAACGGCGTGCCCCCCACGTCCTCCGGCACGGATCCAGAGTAGACCTGGGGGGTCAATTTGGGCAGACGGTATGGAAATTCATCCGCCGGTTGAGACGGCGTTCACGGGGCTCCCTACGGCGCACGCCCGGCCGGTCCGCCCCTGCCGCACGCATATGCGCCGCTCCCCATACTCACGCGGCGGGCGCTCAGCGGCGCACGTGCCCGTCCCCGGTCACGATGTACTTCGTGCTGGTCAGCTCCGGCAGGCCCATCGGGCCGCGGGCGTGCAGCTTCTGCGTGGAGATGCCGATCTCCGCGCCGAAGCCGAACTGGCCGCCGTCGGTGAAGCGGGTGGAGGTGTTCACGGCGACGGTGGTCGAGTCGACCAGCTGGGTGAAGCGGCGGGCGGCCTGCTGGGAGGTCGTGACGATGGCCTCGGTGTGGCCGGAGGTCCACAGCCGGATGTGCTCGACGGCCTTGTCCAGGGAGTCCACCACGGCCGCGGCGATGTCGTACGACAGGTACTCCCGCTCCCAGTCCTCGGCCGTCGCCTCGACGACGGTCGCCTTGGAGTCCTTGGCGAAGGCCAGCACACGCTCGTCGGCGTGCACGGTCACCCCGGCTCCGGCGAGGGCCTCCAGGGCGCGGGGCAGGAACTCGGCGGCGATGTCCTGGTGGACCAGGAGGGTCTCGGCGGCGTTGCAGACGCCGACCCGCTGGGCCTTGGAGTTGATCAGGATGTCGACGGCCATGTCGAGGTCGGCGGCGGCGTCGACGTAGACGTGGCAGTTTCCGGTGCCTGTCTCGATGACCGGGACCGTCGACTCCCGCACGACCGTGTTGATCAGCGAGGCGCCGCCGCGCGGGATGAGCACGTCGACCAGGCCGCGGGCGCGCATCAGCTCGCGCACGCTGTCGCGGCTCTCGCCGGGGACGAGCTGGATGGCGTCGGCGGGCAGCCCGGCCCCGCCCACGGCGTCGCGCAGGACGCGCACGAGGGCGGTGTTCGACTGGTAGGCCGAGGAGGAGCCCCGCAGCAGGACCGCGTTGCCGGACTTCAGGCAGAGGGCGGCGGCGTCGACGGTGACGTTCGGCCGGCCCTCGTAGATGATCCCGACGACGCCGAGCGGCACGCGGACCTGGCGCAGGTCGATGCCGTTGGGCAGCGTGGAGCCGCGGACGACCTCGCCGACCGGGTCGGGCAGCGCGACGACGTCGCGCACGTCGGAGGCGATGGCGCGGACCCGCTCGGGGGTGAGGGTGAGCCGGTCGATCATGCCTTCGCTGATGCCGGCCTCGCGGGCCTTGGCGACGTCCTTGCCATTGGCCTCGACGATCTCGCTCGTACGGACCTCCAGCGCGTCCGCGATGGCGAGCAGCGCGTCGTCCTTGTCGGCCCGTGGCAGCGGCGCGAGGCTCGCGGCGGCGGCCTTGGCGCGGTAGGCGGCCTCGGTGACCGGGGACATCGAGTCGTACGGCGAAAGCGTGGTCATGAAAGAAGCGTAGTGCGCCGGGCCGGTGCGTTCATCGTTCGTTTCACACCCCGAGACACCCCCGGGGCACTCCCGAGACACCCCCTGGACCGGGTCAGAACGGGTGAACTCCGACCGGGGACGCCGGCGGCGGTCCGTACCCCTCGGCGACGCGCTGGTGGTAGGTCGCGCGGTCGATGACCTCCAGGCCGACGATCTCCCAGGGCGGCAGCCCGGCGGTCTGCCGGTGCTCGCCCCACAGGCGCAGGGCGACGGCGGCCGCGTCGTGCAGGTCGCGGGCCTCCTCCCAGTAGCGGATCTCCGCGTGGTCGACCGCGTAGCGGCTCGTCAGGAGGAAGGGGTGGTCGTGGGCGAGCTGTTCCAGGGCCCGCCGGACCTCGGTGAGCGGGGCCTCCCGGCCGGAGACGCTGAGGGTGACGTGCCACAGGCGCGGGATGTCGCCGGGGGCCTCGCCCTGGAACCGGTCCCCGGCCGCCACACTGGTCAGGGCACGCTCGTCACCGGCCGCGCGGGAGCCGGCACCACCACGGGACGCCGTGGCCCCAGGGCGCACTCGTCTCACGACGGCCTCCTTTGCACAGTGGTGCTCCTGCGGAATATTGCCCTGAGACAAAGTTCAGCAGGCCGCAAGGGATCGCGTGGCGGTTTTGCGGAACGTCCACCACCGGGGGCGGATGTTTCGGCCCATTACGGGTGGAGGACCACCAGGTCGTCCCTGTGTACGACCTCGCGTTCGTACGCGGGGCCGAGTTCGCGGGCCAGTTCGCGGGTGGAGCGGCCGATCAGCCGGGGGATCTCCTTGGCGTCGAAGTTGACGAGCCCGCGGGCCACCGCCCGTCCAGTGCCGTCCCGCAGCTCGACCGGGTCGCCGGCGCTGAACTCGCCCTCGACGGCGGCGATCCCGGCCGGCAGCAGCGACTTGCGGCGGTCCACGACGGCCTGGACGGCACCGTCGTCCAGGGTCAGCGCGCCCTGCGGGGTGGAGGCGTGCTGGAGCCACAGCAGCCGGTCGGCGGAGCGCTTGCCGGTGGGGTGGAAGTGGGTGCCGGTGTCCTCACCGGTCAGGGCGTCGGCCGCGTGGACGGCGCTGGTGAGCACGACGGGGACACCGGCGGCGGCCGCGATCCGGGCGGCCTCGACCTTGGTGACCATGCCGCCGGTGCCGACGCCGGCCTTGCCCGCGCTGCCGATCTCGACGTGCGCGAGGTCGGAGGGCTCGCGCACCTCGGCGATACGGGAGGTGCCGGGCCTCGCGGGGTCGCCGTCGTAGACGCCGTCCACGTCGGACAGCAGGACCAGCAGGTCGGCGTGGACGAGGTGGGCGACCAGGGCGGCGAGGCGGTCGTTGTCGCCGAAGCGGATCTCGTCCGTGGCGACGGTGTCGTTCTCGTTGACGATCGGGAAGGCGCCCATCGCGAGCAGCTTGTCGAGGGTGCGCGAGGCGTTGCGGTGGTGGGCGCGGCGGCTCATGTCGTCGGAGGTCAGCAGCACCTGGCCGACGCGGACGCCGTAGCGGGCGAAGGAGGCGGTGTAGCGGGCGACGAGCAGGCCCTGGCCGACGCTGGCGGCGGCCTGCTGCCGGGCGAGGTCCTTGGGCCGGCGGCGCAGGCCCAGCGGGGCGAGACCGGCGGCGATGGCGCCGGACGAGACCAGGACGATTTCCCGCTCCCCGCCGCTGCGGACCTTGGCGAGCACGTCGACCAGCGCGTCCACACGGTCCGCGTCCAGGCCGCCCGAGGCGGTGGTCAGCGAGGAGGAACCGACCTTGACGACGATTCTGCGGGCCTCGCCCACGGCCTGCCTTGCCCCTGCCACGTCCCCGTCCGCCCCTCGCGTCGATTCGGTCCCTCACCAGGAAATCTACGGGACGGCGCGGGGCGGCGCGGCGCCGGTCCACGCTACGGACGGTGCCGCCCGCGTCACGGGACGGCAGTCGCGCTGTTTCCGTCCCACCCCACGACAGGAATGCGATCTTCCGCTACGGTCCGACGTCACGGCGGGACGGTAGTGCCCTCTACGGCCCGGCGACACGCGCGTGTCGTCGGGAGGTCGCCGCGCGTTAACCCGGACGGCCGACCTGCGCCGACACCCGACGCTCCTGGAGTGACCGCAGTGCCCGTACCTCTTCCCCGTCCACCGGCCCTGCTGAAGGGGCTGGTCACCGTCGTCCTGGCCGCCGCGTTCGCCGCTCAGGCGGTCGCGGCGCTGCTGCCCCACGTACCGCTGCTGATCGCCGCGACCGCCGTCTCCCTGGCCACCGAGGGCGCCCTGTACCGGTGGCAGCGCGGGGTGCTGTCGCTGTTCGCCAAGTCGCACGCGGACATCACCGTGCGGCACGTCCTGCGCGATCTGCTGCTGGTCGTGGGCCTGCTGCGGCTCGGCGAGCAGGACCGGGAGACGGTGTACGCCCCGCTGGTGGCCGGGCTGCTCGCCTTCTACGTGCTGCACTGCGCGATCCAGGCGGTCTCCGTCCTGGTGCGCCGTACCCGCACCCTGCCGGTGGTGACCCGGAACATCGACGCCTCGGTGCTGCGGCTGTCCCCGGCCCCGGCCGTGCTGCTGCGCCGCCCCGGCCACCGACTGCTGGCGTTCGGCCTGCCCGCGACGGCCGGGCTGCTGGCCGCCGCGCCGGGCGACGAGCCGGTGTACGCGGCGGCGGGCATCGCGCTCTCCCTCGCCCTCGCGCTGACCGGCCTCGGCGCGCTGCTGCTCCGGCTGCTGCCGGGCCGCCGCCCGGCCGGTGAGCAGGAGGTGCTCGAGTGGTTCGACGCGTGGCTGGCCGCGTACCGGCCGACGGTCGGTCTGTACTTCTCCGGCGGCGCCGCCTCGGCCTACCAGGCGAACATGTGGCTGGAGCCGCTCGCGCGGGTGGACGGCAGGCCGGTCATCGTGCTGCGCGAGCGGTTCATGGTGCAGAAGATCGCGGCGACGGACATCCCGGTCGTCTGTCTGCCGAAGGTGTCGACGCTGATGCGTCTTGAGCACTCCACGCTGCAGGTGCTCGTCCACCCGTCGAACTCCGGCAAGACCTCCCAGGTGCTGCGCATCCCCACGATCAAGCACACCTTCGTCAACCACGGCGAGAGCGACAAGCTGTCCTCGTGCAACCCGTACGCGAAGGCCTACGACGAGGTGTGGGTGGCCGGGCCCGCCGCGCGCGAGCGGTACGCGCTGGCCGAGGTGGGCGTCGAGGACAAGGACGTGGTGGAGACCGGCCGCCCGCAGCTGGACGCCGTACGGCCGTACGCGGGCCCGCCGGCCGGTGCGTGGACGACGGTCCTGTACGCGCCGACCTGGGAGGGCTGGGACGGCAACCCCGGCAACACCTCGGTGATCGCGGCCGGCGAGAACCTGGTGCGGGCGCTGCTCGCCGACCCGGGCGTGCGGCTGCTGTACAAGCCGCATCCGCTGACGGGGTCGGTGGACCCGCGCGCGGGCGCGGCCGATCTGCGGATCCGGGAGCTGATCCGGGCGGCGAACCGGGAACGGACGGGGGCTCGCCCGCCGGGCGACGTCGGACTCGACCGTCTCACGCGGGAGTTGGACCGCCTCACCACGGCCGACTTCCGGGCCGGGGCCGACACGGTGGAGCGCATGCGGGTGCAGTCGGCGCCGGAGCCGGGCCGGGCCGAGGCGGTGGCGCGGGCGACGACGGCCTGGGAGGAGGCGTACTGGGCGTCGCTGCCGGAGGGTGAGCACCAGGTCATCACGGACGTCCGGCCCGCGCTGTACTCCTGCTTCGATGTGGCGGACCTGCTGGTCAGTGATGTGTCGAGCGTGATCAGCGACTTCCTGGCGAGCGAGAAGCCGCACGCGGTGGCGAACACCAGCGGGCTGAGCGAGGACGCGTTCCGTACGGCGTTCCCGACGGTGGCTGCGGCGACGGTGCTGTCGCCGGACGCCGACGGGGTGCCTGCCCTGCTGGAGGCGGTCCGGCACCCGGAGAAGGACGGACTGGCCGAGGCACGGGCCGCGTTGAAGCTGCGTCTGCTGGGACCGGCCGAGCCGCCGTCCCAGGAGCGCTTCAACACGGCCGTGCGGGAGCTGTGCGAGACGGCCGGGGAGCACCGGGCACGGGTGGCGGAACGGCTGGCCGCCGAACTGCCCGGCCAGCGCACCGGGGCAGCGGTCCCGACCGCACCGCGCTGAGCGGCGGTACGGGCGGAACGAACGCGAGGGCCGTGCGAAAGCCGGCCCCCGCTTCCGTGGTCACGCCGCCGACCGCACCTCACGCGGCGTCAGCACCCGCCGCGCCTTGCGCACCGCCCGTCGTACGAACGTGTGGGCGCCGCCCTCGCGGTAGCCCGGGAAGGCCCGGGCCTCGCGCGGCTCGGCGAGGTACACCGAGTCGGGTATGCCCGCGTCGCGGTCGCGGAAGTGCGGGTAGGCCAGGTAGACACGGCGGCCCTTGCGCTCCAGGAGCGCCGCCGCCTGCTTCTTGGCCTTGACGAACTTCACGACCTCGACGAGGAGTTCGGGCCGCTGCTCGGCGACCAGGTGCAGCCGCAGCCGCTCGTGGACCTTGAGGCGCTGGGCGGCGCCCTCGGTCCAGTGGGCGTCCAGCAGGGGCTTGGCCAGCTCGAACTTGTGCCGGCGGATCTCCTCGCTGTCCGTGAGGTACTTGGGCCCGAACTGCGGCAGCAGCGTGACCAGTAAGGGCCGCAGCATCAGCTGGTCGCGCCGGCCGCCGGCGGGGACGTGCTCGGCGATGAGGTTCATCAGGGCCCGCGCCGAGTCGAACCGCAGCGCGTAGCTGCCGCTCTTGGTCACGTGCTTGCCGTCGTCGCGGCCGACCAGGTAGTAGCAGGTGTGGTCGGCGACCACGGAGACGCCGTCCGCCCGCAGGTAGGCCTCCATGGTGAACAGCGCGTCCTCGCCGGTGAACAGCGACTCGTCGAACCGCATGCCGTGCCGGTCCAGCAGCTCGCGGCGGAACAGTTTCTGCGCGCTGAGCGTGAACTTGATGTTGGAGGAGAAGACGTCGGTCCGCTCCACCGTCTTGCCCCACATGGACTTCGGCGCGGAGCGGTTGACGCCCTCGACCTTGCCGAGGACGACGTCCGTGCCCGCGCGGTCGGCCATGGCGACCATCCGCTCCAGGGCCTCGGGGCCCAGCCGGTCGTCGGCGTCGAGGAAGAAGACGTACCGCCCTGTCGCCTTGGACAGGCCGACATTGCGCGGGCCGCTGGGGCCGCCGGAGTTCTCCTGCCGGATCACCAGGACGTGCATGGGAGCGCGCTCGGCGAACTCCTCCAGGTACTCCCCCGTCCCGTCCGTCGACCCGTCGTCCACCGCGATGACCTCGACGCGCTCTGGATCGATGGTCTGTGCCTCGACGGACGAGAGGCACTCGATCAGATACGGCATCGCTTCGTACGCACCGATGATCACACTCACATCAGGCTGCGCAACGGTCACGTTTCCCCCTAGTCAATGGGATATTCCCCCCGTATCGCCTCATTCGCTACTTGGTAGACGGGTGATCAGGGCAAGCGGTTGCCTCGCACGCACGTGTTAGTGGGACACGTCACACAATGAATCGACAGACAGCGGGCACGCGAAAGGGCTCGGCCCCGAGGAGGAGACTCCTCGGGGCCGAGCCCTGTTGCAGGCGGGTCGGGTCAGCCGGCGCCGACGCCGTCCGTGTCACCGGCCGCGGTCGCCCGCTGCCCGGGCACGGCGTTCGCCAGCTCGGTCTCGGCCTCGGCATCGGCCTCTGCCTCGGCCAGGGCGGCCGCCACCCGTGACTCCTGGCCGACGTTGCGCGTCTCGGCCTTGAGCGCGAGGTTCGCGACGGCGGTGTTGAACTGGACGAGGGAGGTCGGCTCGTCGGGACCCAGCAGGTACTGCTTGAGCTCCTTGCGGTCCTCGGCCAGCGGATCGGCGGCCCGGTCGCGGACGGCGCCGAGCAGCTCGCCCAGCTCGGCCGCGCTGTTGGACAGGATCACCGCGGCGCGCACGGCCGTGTTGTTCCGCTTGAACTCCTCGACGCCCACCTCGGCGGAGTCCGTGACCGCGTACGGCTTGCCGCTCGCGATGAAGTCGGAGACCACGCTGGAGATGTCGGAGACCATCGCGTCGGACACGTTGAAGCAGTCGTACAGCCGCGGGTCGGCGCCGGTGATGACGCGGTGCTCCCAGGCGGGGAAGGAACGCCAGTAGGCGTCGTTCCACTCGGCGCGCAGCCGGGCGACCTCCTCGTGCCGGGCGACGTCGACCAGCCCGTCACGGGTGGCCTCGGCCTCGTCGCGCCGCTCGCCGCCGGAGCCGGAGAGCTGCGCGAGCCGGGCCTCGATACGGGCCAGCTCGGCCTTGGCGTCGGCCTGCACGGCCGTGTCGGCGACGAAACGCGTGTCGATGGCGCGCTCGGCTGCGGCCTTCTGGACCAGGGCGACGATCCGCCGGTGCGCGGCGCCGGCCTCCTTGCTGACGTTGCCGGTGAACGGGTGCGGCTTGTACAGGACGCGGACCGGCGGGTCGGCCTGCACGAGCTGCTGCACGATGTTCTCGCCGGCCAGCACGACCGAGGTGTTGCCCGGGTTGCCGTCCCAGCCCTCCCAGGTGGGGGCGTAGAGCACCGTCGGGATGCGGCCGTCGGGCACGCCCTGCCAGGTCTGGATCGGGGCGAGCTGCGGGCGGCCGACCTCGACGATGTCGTCGTCGCGGACACCGACGTCGGCGATGGCGTAGCGGTCGCGGCCCGCGCGGCCCGCCGTCCACACCTCGTCGTAGACCTTGCTGTACGGGTTGACGCTGGCGAGCTTGTCGCTGTCGCCGTGGCCGATGAAGACGTGCTTGATCGTGGGCACGCGCAGCATGTGGATGTTCTTGCCGACGTTGGCCGCGTAGAGCGCGACGCGCACCGTGGACAGGTCCAGGTTCATCAGGTGCACCCCTCCGGGCACGCAGACGACGGGGACCGTGGTGGGCGCCATGTTGTTCAGGATGGCCCGCTCACGCAGGATGATCAGCGGCTTGGAGTCCAGGTTCTCCATGGTGTCCAGCCACATGTTGACCTGGTAGGCGGAGTCCTTCGAACCGGAGAAGTACAGGACCGTCTCCGGCTGGTACTCGCCCAGCCAGTCGTCCACGGCGGCCAGGACCGTCTCGGCCTTCGGCGGGATCCTCCGGCCGCGCACGAGCGGCACGAGCGCCAGCACGTAGAGCGTGCCGAGGGCGACCGTGATACCGATGCCGACGAAGCCGACGAGGGCGGACTTCACCTGCGCGGCGAGCAGGATGCCGGCGACCGCGAAGAGGTCGAGGTGCAGCATCTTCTCGGCGGAGCGGTGCAGCAGCTTGCGCGGCGGGGCGTCCGGGATGCGGATCCGCGACTTCAGGTCGACGTTGCGGGTGGCGACCGGCATGCGGCGGCGGTTGCGGATCAGCTGGACCAGCGCGCCGTGCGGGGCCTGAAGACCGTAGAAGGCGATGAAGCAGGCGATCGCCCCGTAGTAGATCAGGTTGTCCGCGAGGGACAGCCGGGCCAGCAGCAGGACGAGCAGGAGCTGCCTGATCAGGAAGCGGATCGACAGGCCGGCCCGCACCTTGCTGAGGCGGTTGATCAGATAGCTGCCCTTGCGGTGCAGATAGTGGTCCGCCAGGTACGTCACGGCGGCCGCTGCCGCGAAGGCGGGAACGCTCGGGACGAGCGCGGCCAGCATGAGGGCGGGGTAGCCCGCCATCATGAGGACCGCCGCGGCCAGCTGGGCCGCACTGCCCACCCGGGCGACGCGAATAGCGGTGGATATCACGGAGAAACCTGCTCTTGGGAGGGGTGTGCCGGTCTGGTTCGGAATTGCGGCTGGTCTGTGAATATTCGCGGGACGGTATGGATTCAGGCCCCTGCGAACACTCCTGTCGATGAACTTCGCGAACAGGAGAGCGCAGAGGCCTGAATTACCGGGGTCTATTTGGCGCCAATTATTACACGCCGTCCTGCCGGTCCAGGACCGAGGCGAGCGCCCCCTCGAAGCCGGACGCCCGGGCCGCGCCGGCCGTCGGGTCCTGCTGGCGGACGTCGATGACATGGCCGGTCAGCTCGGACAGCAGCACGTCGAGCGAGGTGCGGGCCACGGCCTCGGAGGACAGCAGGGAACCCGAGGGCTCCTGGCCGAAAGCCTTGGTGCGCATGGGGGTGGCGGTGCGCTCGGGGTTGATGCAGTTGACGCGGACGCCGTCGCCGGCCCACTCGTCGGACAGGGCCTGGGTGAGGTTCACCATGGCCGCCTTGGTCGAGGAGTACAGGCTGTACTCGGCGCGACCGCGGGTGTAGCTGCTGGAGGTGTACAGCAGCAGCTGGCCCTTGGTCTCGGACAGGTACTTGTACGACGACCGGGCGATCTGCACCGGGGCCAGGTAGTTGACCTTCAGCGCCTCTTCGATGGTGGCGTTGTCGGTCTCGGCGAGCTTGCCTATGCGCAGCACGCCCGCGGTGTTGACCACGTAGTCGATCCGGCCGGTCTCGGCGTACGCCTTGGAGAGGGCGTCGTCGACCTCCTCCGGGTTCTCCACGTGGGTGCCGGTGGTGGAGCGGCCCAGCGCGTAGACCTTGGCGCCGTAGGACTCGGCGAGCTCGCCGATGTCCTTGCCGATGCCGTAGGAGCCGCCGAAGACGACCATCGTCTTGCCGGTGAGGAGCTCGCGGTAGGCCTCCTCGGAGACCTGCTCCGGCGCGGCGGTCGAGGCGAGCTGGAAGAGCTTGTCGGCGATGAAGACGTCGACGGGCTGCGTGACCTTCATGTTGTACTCGTCACCCGCGACGACGTGGATCGGCACGTCCGGCAGGTACTTGAGCACGACGGAGCAGTCGTCGGTGGCCTGGAAGTTGGGGTCGTTCGAGGCGACCTCGTAGGCACGCTTGATCGTGGACAGCTTGAAGGCCTGCGGGGTCTGGCCGCGGCGCAGCCGGGAGCGGTCCGGGATCTCGGTGATGAACTCGCCGTCCTCGCCGTGCGTGCGCGTGACGATGATGGTGTCCGCCGACGGGATGGCCACGTCGACGGCCTGGAAGCGCTCCAGCGCGACGACGCAGTCGTCGATGACGCGCTGCGACAGCAGGGGGCGCACGGCGTCGTGGAAGAGGACGTTGGCGTCCTCGCCCTCGGCCAGGCCCTCGCCCAGCGCGGCGATGGCGCGCTCGGTGGTCTCGTTCCGCGTGGAGCCGCCCTCGATGATCTTCGAGACCTTCTTGAAGCCGGCCTTCGCCACGATCTTCTCGATGTCGGGCACGTAGCCCTGCGCCATCAGCACGATGACGTCGTCGATCGAGTCGGCGTTCTCGAAGGTGGTCAGCGTGTGCTCGATGACTGCCTTGCCGGCGATCTTCAGCAGCTGCTTGGGGATCGACAGACCCACGCGCTGACCGGTACCACCGGCCAGGATCACTGCGGTGGTACGGGGCTTGGCTATGTGCTGGGACACAGGTGACCTACCTCGGGGCAACAGGGAACTTGGAAATGGTCCCACTTGTGGTTACCGCAGTGCAAGGTGAGCGACCTTCGCCACATATGTGCGCGCAACCTGCCATTCACCTGGGAGTGCCGGTGATTGGCGGGACGACTCCGTGAAGCCTTCACGAGTTCCTTGGACGGTGTCTGGTGCACGCTACGCGCCTTGGCGGCGTGGTGCGGCACCCGAGCGCCGTGGCAATCGTCACGGGCCGGTGGCCGCGGACCGGGCAAGTCCCGAATTCCGCAGCGTTTCGGTATCGGTCGGGGTAAGGGAAGAGCCCGGGACTCCGATGAGTCCCGGGCTCCCGTCAGCGCGGCGGTCGAAGGGCCGTCAGACCACCTCGACGCCCGGCCGGCCCGCCTCGACCCGCAGCGTCGCCATCGTGCTCGGTGTCGAGGTCGGCTGCCGTACGGTGTCGACCACCCTCACCTGCGCGTCGATGCCGTCACGGCGGACGTCGAAGAGGTGGTAGCCGCGGTGCGCGTCGAGCAGCTTCCAGTGCGGGTTGTCCGGGCGCCGCGGGTCCCACTCCTTGCGGAACGCCTCCTGGTCCTGGTCGCCGTTGCTGGAGATGGACGTGCCGACGAACTCGGCGCCGACGACCGCGGAGTCCGGGTCGGCGTAGTCCTCCCTGAGGTCGCTGATCATCGTCAGGTGCCGGTCGCCGGAGAGCACCACCGGGTTGCGGACCTGCTTGAACTCCTGGAGGAACGCGTTGCGTTCGGCCTGGTAGCCGTCCCAGGCGTCGTAGAACCAGAGCTTGCCCTCGCCGACCTTGAGGTCCGTCTCGGCCATCATGATCTGGGAGGCGATCAGGTTCCAGCGGGCGGGCGAGTCCTTGAGCCCGTCCAGCAGCCACCGCTTCTGCTGCGCGCCCAGCATGGTCAGCGACGGGTCCTGGGCCCCGGCCTGGCTGGTGGCCTGGTCGCTGCGGTACTGCCGGGTGTCCAGGACGTTGAGCCGGGCCAGGCGGCCGAACTCCAGACGGCGGTGCATCCGTATGTGCGGGCCGTCCGGGACGGCGGTGGCACGGACCGGCATGTGCTCGTAGAACGCCTGGTAGGCCGCGGTGATCCGGGCCACGAACGCGTCGTGCGGCTGCTTGTCGGGGTCCTGCGGAATCTCGCCCGCGAAGTCGTTGTCCACCTCGTGGTCGTCGAAGCTCACCACGAAGGGCGCGTTCGCGTGCATCGCCGCGAGGTCCGGGTCGGTGCGGTACTGGGCGTACCGGTTGCGGTACTGGACGAGGCTGAACGGCTCACCGGTGCCCTCGTGCCGCCGTACGCCCGTCGCCGACGGCGTGGACTCGTAGATGTAGTCGCCGACGAAGACCACGACGTCGGGGTCCTGCTCAAGCATGTCCGCGTATGGCGTGAAATAGCCGTGCTGCCAGTTCTGGCAGGAGGCGAGGGCCATGCGCAGGGAGCCACCGGAGCTGTGGGGGTGGGGCGCGGTGCGGGTGCGGCCGGTGGGCGAGAGCTGCCCGCTGGTGCGGAAGCGGTAGTAGTACGCACGGTCCGCACGGAGCCCGCGTACGTCCACGTGAACGCTGTGCCCGTACTCGGGCCGGGCCTGGGCGGTGCCCCGGCGGACGAGCTTTCTGAACCGGTGGTCCTCCGCGAGCTGCCACTCCACCGGCACCACCCGGTCGGGCATGCCCCCGCCGTTCAGCGGGTCGGGCGCGAGCCTGGTCCACAGCACGATGCCGTCAGGCAGCGGGTCACCTGAGGAGACGCCGAGGCTGAACACACCGTCGGGCAGCGGTGTCTCGGCCGCGCGGGCGGCGGCCGGAAGCCACAACTGGGCGGAGGCGGCGGCGCCGAGCACCGCGGCGCCGGCGGTCAGAAAGCGGCGTCGGTCGGGCGATCCTGCTGTCATCGGCTGACTCCCTTACCTCGCTGGCCACATGGACTCTGGGAAGCTTCACGCTCGCGGGCGACCCGCCCGCTGAACGCCGGGGTTCACGTACATGACAACTAAGCAGACAAAAAGAGACTCGCCGCCAGCACCGGAACAAGCCGTTGCTGGGGCGAGTCTGACAGGTGATCAGTCAGCGAAGCCGGTGCCGAGCCGGGCCTCTGTGGCGGTAGTGCCGAGAAGGGTGTTACCGAAGGTCGTGGTGCCGTTCGGGCTGACGACGGTCTTCGGGCCGGACCTGAAGTACCAGACGGACCCGGCCTTGGCGTTCTCCCCCGCCGCGCCGGCGGCCAGGTCGGCCAGGCCGTCGCCGTTCGCGTCGGCGAGGTGCACGGCCGAGCCGAAGGTGTCGCCCTTCTCGGCGGCACCCGGCACGTTCGGTGTGTTCTGCGTGACCACCTGGGCGCCGGTTCCGGTGAGCCCCTGCGCGGTACCGCGCAGCACGACGACCGCGCCCGCGTCGGCGACACTGCCCAGGTTTTCCCAGGGCAGCCCGGTCGCCACGTCCGGGTAGCCGTCGCCGTTGACGTCGGCGATCCGGACGTCGGTACCCATGCCGTCGCCCGCCTCGGCGCTGCCGGGCACCCCGGGGCTGTCCTGGTTGAGGTGCTTGGCCTTGGTGCCGTCCGGCCCGTTCGAGGTGCCCGGGATCCAGGTGACCCGGCCGCCCTTGGCGGCGGGCGTGTCGAGGTCGCTGTCGTACCCGGTGACGGCCCGGCCGACCACGATGTCGTCGACACCGTCCTGGTCGATGTCCCCGACGTCGAGGTTCTCGCCGCCCTGGAGCCGGTAGCCGTCGGCGCCCTCCACAGTGGCGTACGGCTCCAGTCCCTGCCGGGAGCCCGGCCAGTACACGACCCGGCGGGCGTCCCACTCGTCGCCGTCGTTCTGGGTGGCGGCGACGTCCGTGACACCGTCGCCGTTGACGTCGCCGGTGGCCAGGTCGAGGATCCGGCTGTCGAACTCGTCCTTCACGACCTGCTCGCCGTGGGCCGTGGAGCCGTCCCGGGAGAACGGGCCCTTCAGGACCCGCAGATCGTGCTTGTTCTGCACGATCACCAGGTCCTCGGCACCGTCGCCGTCGATGTCCCCGAGGGCCAGGCTCGCCTGACCGTTGATCCCGTCGTACTCCTTGCCCGTATCCAGTACCGCGCTACCGGACAGGCCCTTGGGACCGCCCCACAGGACCTCGACCAGCCCGGATTCGGCACCGCCGTCGGCCGTGTCCTCGCGGCCGACGCCCACGACCAGGTCGGCGTACCCGTCACGGTCGAGGTCGGCGGTGCTGAGCGCGCTGCCGAACTCGTCATTTGTCTCGGCGCTGCCGGGCACACCGGCCGTGTTCTGGCTGAACACCTGCCGCTTCGTGGTGTTCAGCCCGTTCGCCGTGCCGTAGAGCACGGCGACGTAGCCGGCGCCCTTCTTGCCGCCGACGGTCGCGTTCGGCGCGGACACGGCGAGATCGGCGTAGCCGTCACCGTTGAAGTCGTCGCGCGGACGCTCGGCGGCGGCGGGTGCGGCGCTCACGGGCGCGGCGGGGACCACCAGGGCGCCGGCCAGGAGGGCGACGCCGGTGGCGAGCACGAGTCGTCCGCGGTGGGAGCGGATCCGGGCGCTCATCGGGTGAAGCCCGAGCCGAGGGCGGAGCCGTTCGCGACCGTGCCCAGGGTGCCCGCGCCGAAGCTGACCGAGCCCTTGGCGGTGGGCGCGTTGACGGGGTTCGGGAACGCCCAGACTCCCCCGTCCCGGTTCTCGCCGGTCGCACCGGCGAACAGCTCGGCCCGGCCGTCGGCGTTGACGTCGAGCAGCTTGGTGTCGGCGCCGAAGAAGTCGTTCTGCTCCGCGTCGCCCGGGACGTTCTTGGTGTTCTGGCTCATGCTGTAGGAGCCGTCGCCGGTCAGCCCGGACTTGCCGCCGCGCAGGACGGTGACCTGGCCGGCCGCGTACACCTCTCCGATGTCCTCGCTGGAGCTGCCGGTGGAGACGTCCGCGTAGCCGTCGGCGTTGATGTCGCCGACGGAGATGCTCCCGCCGAAGCCGTCGGCCCACTCCGAACCGCCCGGCACACCGGGAGTGTCCTGCGTGATGATCGTCGTACGGGAGGTGTCGGGTCCGTCGGCCGAGCCGTGCACCACGCCGATCTGACCGCCCTTCAGCAACGGGTCGTCGAGGTCGACTTCGCCGAAGCCGTCGTTCGAACGGCCGATCACGAGGTCGGCGAACCCGTCCTTGTCCACGTCACCGATGCCGAGACTCTCGCCGCCGCGCATGCGCGTGCCGTCGGGGTTCTTCAGCTCGACGGGCTTGCTCAGGCCGTCCTGCGTACCGCGCAGATAGACCGCGCGACGGTGCCTGTAGTCGGGGTCGTGCATGTCGTCGTCGCTGTCGTCGTGGATGAGCGCGACCAGGTCGGTGACGCCGTCGTGGTCGACGTCGCCCGCGGCCACGTCGTCGGTGACGTACTTGGGCTCCAGGGCGAGGGTGCGGCTGCTCGCGGCGCCGCCGGTGCGGTCGAACGGCCCGGACAGCAGGCGGTTGCCGGTGGCGAGGTCCAGGTTGCCGTCGCCGTCGAAGTCGCCGAGCGCCGGGGTCTTGGGGTCGACCCGGTCCTCCTCGGTGCCCGTGGCGACGGCCGTGCCGCCGGACAGGCCCTGCTTCCCGCCCCACAGCACGGCGAGCGTGCCGGCGGCCGTCACCTCGCCGACGTCCTCGCTCGGGGCGCCCACGACCAGGTCGGCGTAACCGTCGCCGTCGAGGTCGCCGGCGGCGATGCCCTCGCCGTAGTAGTCGTCGGCCTCCGCCGCACCCGGTATGCCCGGGGTGTTCTGGCTGATGACCTGCTTGTGGCCGAGGTCGAGACCCTTGGCCGAGCCGTACACGACGGCCACGTACCCGGCCTGTGCCTTCCCGTCGACCTTGCCGTACGGGGCGGCGACCGCCAGGTCCTGGTAGCCGTCGCCGTTGAAGTCGTCGTGGAGCTTCGACGCGGCGGCCGGGGCGGCGCCGGCCGCGCCGGCGGCCTGCGCGGCCACGGGGGCGGTCACGGCGGCGGCGACGGCGATCGCCGCCGCGACTCCGATGCCTCGGCCGATCCTGCGCTTGCTCGTGGACTGGGGCACGTACGTCAACTCCGTTGATCGTAGGGCAGTTACTGCACGGCGAGGAACAAGATCCTCATCCGCTCTGCCCTCTACGACACCCCGGAGAACGACTTGGTTGCATCAAAGTCGGTCGCGAATTTGCTCTCTGTTAACTCAGAACGGCTCGAAGTCGTCGAACTCCTGCTGCGCCTCGTCCCGCTCGGCCTGCCGGTCCCTACGGCGCTGCGCGGCCGGGCGATCCTCCTCGAACCGGTGGTCCTCGCCCCGTCGGCCGAGCATCTCCGCCCCGGCCGTCAGGGACGGCTCCCAGTCGAAGACGACCGCGTTGTCCTCGGGTCCGATGGCGACGCCGTCGCCACCCCGGGCACCCGCCTTCACCAGCGCCTCTTCGACACCGAGCCGGTTGAGCCGGTCCGCCAGGTACCCGACCGCCTCGTCGTTGTTGAAGTCGGTCTGCCGCACCCACCGCTCGGGCTTCTCACCGCGCACCCGGAACAGGCCGTCGGCCTCGAGGGTCACGGTGAAGCCCGTGTCGTCCACGGCCTTGGGCCGGATCACGATCCGGGTGGCCTCGTCCTTCGGCTTCGCCGCCCGGGCCGTGGCCACGAGCTCCGCGAGTGCGAACGACAGCTCCTTCAGCCCCAGGTGCGCCACGGCCGACACCTCGAACACGCGGTACCCGCGCGCCTCCAGGTCGGGCCGCACCATTTCGGCCAGGTCCTTGCCGTCCGGTACGTCGGTCTTGTTCAGCACGACGATCCGCGGGCGCCTGTCCAGCCCGCCGTACTGCCGCAGCTCCTCCTCGATGACGTCGAGGTCGGAGGCCGGGTCGCGGTCCGACTCCAGCGTGGCGGTGTCCAGGACGTGCACGAGCACACTGCACCGCTCCACGTGCCGCAGGAACTCCAGGCCCAGGCCCTTGCCCTGGCTGGCCCCGGGGATCAGCCCGGGCACGTCGGCGATCGTGTACACGTTCGAACCGGCCGTGACGACACCGAGGTTCGGCACGAGCGTGGTGAAGGGGTAGTCGGCGATCTTCGGCCGGGCGGCGCTCAGCACCGAGATCAGGGACGACTTGCCGGCGCTCGGATACCCGACGAGCGCCACGTCGGCGACCGTCTTCAGCTCCAGGACGACGTCCCGCAGGTCCCCCGGCTCGCCGAGCAGCGCGAAACCGGGCGCCTTGCGCCGCGCGGAGGCCAGCGCCGCGTTGCCGAGCCCGCCCCGGCCGCCCTGCGCGGCGACGAAGGACGTGCCGTGCCCGACCAGGTCGGCGAGGACGTTGCCCGCCTTGTCCAGCACCACCGTGCCGTCCGGCACCGCCAGCACCAGGTCCTGCCCGTCCTTGCCGGAGCGGTTGCCGCCCTCGCCGGGCTTGCCGTTGGTGGCCTTGCGGTGCGGGGAGTGGTGGTAGTCGAGAAGCGTGGTGATGGACTGGTCGACGGTGAGGATCACGTCCCCGCCACGACCGCCGTTGCCGCCGTCCGGTCCGCCCAGCGGCTTGAACTTCTCACGGTGGACGGAGGCACAGCCGTGGCCTCCGTTACCCGCGGCGACATGCAGCTCGACGCGGTCCACGAAGGTGGTCATGGGATGTGCCTCCAGTTACGTACGGGGTGTTCTCTAAACCAACACGCGAAAGGCGGACCCGCTTCCCGTGAGGGAAGTGAGGTCCGCCTCGCGAAAGCTTCCGGTCAGGCGACCGGAACGATGTTCACGACCTTGCGGCCACGGTGGGTGCCGAACTGCACCGAACCGGCGGCCAGGGCGAACAGCGTGTCGTCGCCGCCACGGCCCACACCGGTGCCCGGGTGGAAGTGGGTGCCGCGCTGACGGACCAGGATCTCACCAGCGTTGACGACCTGACCGCCGAAGCGCTTCACGCCGAGCCGCTGGGCATTGGAGTCGCGACCGTTCCGAGTGGACGATGCGCCCTTCTTGTGTGCCATTTCTCCTCAGTCCCTTACTTCGCAGCCGCGGGGATCTCAGTGACCTTGATCGCCGTGTACTGCTGGCGGTGGCCCTGGCGACGGCGGTAACCGGTCTTGTTCTTGTAGCGCAGAATGTCGATCTTCTGGCCCTTGTGGTGGTCCACGATCTCGGCCTGGACCTTGATGCCGGCCAGCACCCACGGGTCGCTGGTCACGGAGTCGCCGTCGACAACGAGCAGGGTCGAGAGCTCGACCGTGTCGCCAACCTGGGCAGTGGAAATCTTGTCAACCTCAACGATGTCGCCGACAGCAACCTTGTGCTGGCGACCACCGCTGCGCACGATGGCGTACACGCGGAACTCTCTCTCGCTCGGGGAAACGGCACCCCCGCAGGCCAGCCGCCCGACTCAGCGAGCAGCCTCTCCTGGGCGCCCGGCGCCCGGAGGGTGAGGTTTACGGGGATGTGACGCGTCAGTCATTCGACACGCCGACGGTCAAGGTTACGGGGCCCCGGCCAAGGGGGTCAAACCGAGGCCGGTCCGCCGCCTGTGCGACCGGTCACGCCGGTCGCACAGGGGCGGGAAGGTCAGCCCTCGTCGGTGGAGGCCGAGACGGAGGACGCGGACGACACCGTCTGCTCCGCCGCCACGGTCTTCTTCGACGCGGTCTTCTTGGCGGCGGTCTTGGTGGTCGCCGCCTTCTTGGCCGTCGTCTTCTTGGCCGCGGTCTTCTTCGCCGCCGTCTTCTTGGTGGCGGCCTTCTTCGCCGTGGCCTTCTTCGCCGTCTTGCGGGCCGTCTTCTTGGCCGGAGCCTGCTCCTCGGCGGCCTCGGTGCTCTCCGCGGTCGCCTCGGCGGCCGGGGCTCCGGCATCCGACGGCTCCTCTGCGGCCGACGACACGACCAGGACGGCCGCTTCCTCGGACGCGGTGGACGCGGTGGGCTTGCGCACGGCACGGCGCCGCGGACGGGCCGGGGCGGCGCTCTCGGCGGGCACCTCGGCGGCGGCCGGCTCGGCCGGCTCGGGCGCCTGAGTGGCCTCGGACGCGGCGGGCGCGGTCTCGGAGACCGTCACCACGGTCGCCTCCGCCCCCGCCGGAGAACCGGCCGGCGCGGACACCTTGCGCGTCGCCCGCCGACGGCCACGGCCCTTGGGCGCGGCCTCCTCGGCGGCCGGGGCCTCGACGACCGGGTCCTCGACGGCCATCGGCTCGGCCTGCGCCTCGGCGGCCGGCTCCGGCTGCACCGGACGGGCGACCTCCTCGGCGGCGGTCACGTCCTGAGCGGTCGGCACCTCGGCCTCGGCCTGCTCGGCCTTGTTCCGGCCCTTCCTGGCCTTCGGCTCCGCCGCCTCAGCGCGCGGCGCACCGGCCGGAGCGGACGCCCGCCGGCTCGCCCGGCGCCGGGTACGCCCACGCCCGGCCGCGGCCTCCGCCTCGGCGGCGCTGCTGTACAGCTCCTCGTCGGGCTCGAAGGACGGCTCGGGCAGGGCGATCGGCTCGGCGATCTCGGCACCGACCTCCGCCTCGGTCTCCGCCTCCTGCTCGGCGGTCTCGACGGCGGCCGCCTCGTGCACGTGCGGCTGGTCGGCGGCACCGGCACGCGCGCGCTTCTTGCGCTTGCCGCCACCGCCACCGCCGGCGCCGGTCGGCTGCTCCATGTGCACGATGACACCGCGGCCGTTGCAGTGGACGCAGGTCTCGGAGAAGGACTCCAGCAGGCCCTGCCCGACCCGCTTGCGGGTCATCTGCACGAGCCCCAGCGAGGTCACCTCGGCCACCTGGTGCTTGGTCCGGTCCCGGCCCAGGCACTCCAGCAGGCGCCGCAGCACCAGGTCCCGGTTGGACTCCAGCACCATGTCGATGAAGTCGATGACGATGATGCCGCCGAGGTCGCGCAGCCGCAGCTGGCGCACGATCTCCTCGGCCGCCTCCAGGTTGTTCCTGGTGACGGTCTCCTCGAGGTTGCCGCCCTGGCCGGTGAACTTGCCGGTGTTGACGTCGACGACGACCATCGCCTCGGTCCGGTCGATCACCAGCGAGCCGCCGCTGGGCAGCCAGACCTTGCGGTCGAGGGCCTTGGCGAGCTGCTCGTCGATCCGGTACGTGGCGAAGACGTCGACCTCGGAGGTCCACTTCGACAGCCGCTCGGCGAGGTCGGGGGCGACGTGCGAGACGTACCCGTGGATGGTCGACCACGCCTCGTCACCGCTGACGACGACCTTGGAGAAGTCCTCGTTGAAGATGTCGCGCACGACCCGGACGGTCATGTCCGGCTCGCCGTACAGCAGCGACGGTGCGTTCGAGCTGCCGCCGCTCTTGGCCTTCTTCTGGATGTCCTCCCACTGCTGCTGCAGCCGCTCGACGTCCCGGCGCAGCTCGTCCTCGCTCGCGCCCTCGGCGGCGGTGCGCACGATGACGCCCGCGTCCTCGGGAACGATCTTCTTGAGGATGGTCTTCAGCCGGGCCCGCTCGGTGTCGGGCAGCTTGCGGCTGATGCCGGTCATGGAGCCCTCGGGCACGTACACGAGGTAGCGGCCCGGGAGGGAGACCTGGCTGGTCAGACGGGCGCCCTTGTGCCCGATGGGGTCCTTCGTCACCTGGACGAGCACGGACTGGCCGGACTTCAGGGCCGACTCGATGCGGCGCGGCCCGTGGGCCATGCCGAGCGCCTCGAAGTTGACCTCACCGGCGTACAGGACGGCATTGCGGCCCTTGCCGATGTCGATGAAGGCGGCCTCCATCGACGGCAGCACGTTCTGGACCTTGCCCAGGTAGACGTTGCCGACGTACGAGGTCGACTGCTCCTTGTTGACGTAGTGCTCGACGAGCACGTCGTCCTCGAGGACGCCGATCTGCGTGCGGTCGCCGTGCTGGCGGACGACCATCACACGCTCGACGGCCTCGCGCCGGGCCAGGAACTCCGCCTCGGTGATGATCGGGACGCGCCGGCGGCCCTGCTCGCGGCCTTCGCGGCGGCGCTGCTTCTTGGCCTCCAGACGGGTCGAGCCCTTGATGGACTGCACCTCGTCGGACGGCTCGGCACCCTTTTCCCGCGCGGGACGGGGCTCGCGGACCTTGACGACCGTGCGCTCCGGGTCGTCTTCGGAGGCCTCGGACTCGGTGCCGCTGTCACCGGCACGGCGACGGCGGCGACGGCGCCGGCGGCTGCTGCTGCTGGAGCCGCCCCCGCCGGACGACTCGTCACGGTCGGCGGCCTCGTCGGACTCCTCGTCGTCCTCGGCCGTGTCGTCGGTGTCCTGGCCGGCGGCCTGCTCGGACTCGTCGTCCGTGGTCTCGTCGGAGTCGGCCGAGTCGCCACGCCGACGGCGGCGACCGCCCCGGCGACGGCGGCGGCGCGAGCCGCTCCCCTCGGACTCCTCCTGATCGTCGCCGTCGGCGGAGTCGTCGGCGTCCTCCGACTCGTCGTCGGCGCTCTGCGCGGCAGCGGCCTCGGCGGCCGGGGCCTCGGACTCGTCGCCGGCACCCCGGCGGCGGCGCCGGCGGCGCGAACCGCCGGACTGCTCCTCGCGGGGGGCTTCGGCGGAGGCGGTCTCCTCGGTCTCCTCGGGCTCCTCGGCCACGGCCGCCTCGGCGGCGGCAGCGGCGGCGGCCCGCTCCGGCGTCTGGAACTGGGGCTCGGTGAACACGGGTGCCTGGAACACGGCGACGGCCGGACGCGCTGGGCGCGCGGCCGACTCGCTCTCACCGGCGGCCGTGTCCGTGGCCGCGGCGGCGGACTTCGAGGACCTGGAGGACCTGGAGGTCTGGGCAGGCTCCGCGAAACCGCCGGCGGCCCTGCGGGCGACCCGGCGACGACGCCGCGGGGCTGCGTCCTCGGCGGCCTCGGCGGGTTCCGCGGCAGGGGTGGCTTCGGCGGGGGCCTCGGGCGCGGCCTCGGAGGCGGGGGCCTCGGTGGCACGGGCGGGCTCGGTGGCGGGGTTCTCGGTCACAGGTGCCTTCGCCTCCTCGGCGTTGCCTTCCGGCGCACCGGCAGGCGCGGACGCCCGCCGCGAGGCACGGCGACGGGTCCGGCGCGGGGCGGCGTCCTCGGAGACCTCGGCGGACGCGACGGCCTCGGCCTCTTCGGCGGGCCCATCGGTGACGGCCGCCGGCGCTGTCTCGGGCGTCTCCGCCGGAGCCGCAGCAGGCGAGGTCACCGTGCGCGTCGCACGACGCCGGGCACGCCGGGGAGCGGCGTCCTCGGACACCGCGGCGGACGCGGCGGGGGTGGAGACCTCGGCCTGCTCCGACGCCTCGGAGCCGGCCGGAGCGGCGGCGGTCGCCGGGACCACGGTCTCGGCGGCCTCCGTGGCCTCCGGAGTCCCGGCGGGCGCGGAGGCGCGACGGACCGCGCGGCGCCGCTTGCGGGGGGCGGGCGCGGCCTCTTCGGCGCTCCCGGTGGCTTCGGCGGCCTCAGCAGCCTGCGCGGCCTCGGACGTCTCGTCCGTCTCGGCGGCGGCTTCCTCGGCTTCCACGGCCTCGGCGAGTTCGTCGGGATCGGCGGCCGGTATGGCCGGCGCCACGGTCTCCACCGGGGCGTCGGAGGTGCCGCCGACGGGGGGACCCGCCGGGCGGGACGCGGCACGGCGCCGCCGGCGAGGCGGCAGGGTGTCGCTGGGGGTGTTCTGTTCGGAGCCCGTTGAGGACTCTGCGGTTTCGGTCGGTTCGAGCATGCGGGCTTTTCTCCCGTCAGGCTCCCGGGCGCCGCACCTGGTCCGGCGATGCCGGTGACGTCCGCGGCTCGCGCTGTGCGCGTCGCCGCCGTCCGGGGCGCGGGCGCCGCACGGGAGCTCTCCGTGTCCTGTCTCGCCGGTTCCGTACGCCGAATGCGTACGGCCTGGCGAAAGTCTGCTGGTCGGTACGCTGCCCGACCCAGGTGGCTCCCGAGTCCGAGGGCGGCGCTACGACGTCCGTCCCTTCGCGGAACCTTCCTTACGCCGGCGCCGTCGCGGCGGCAGTCGGTTCGGCCGTTGAGTGGGCCTCCGCTGCCTCGCGGTCGGGCGCGAGCGGGTCGGTCACCGTGCCGGTCTCTTCATCGAACAGCCCCTGCGCCAGCCTGGTCACCGCTGCGGGGACCGGCGGCGCCAGGTCGGCCACGGCGCGGAGACCGGACAGGACGTCGTCGGGTCGTACGGCAGGCGTCACGTGCCGAACAACCAGCCGCAGTATCGCACAGGGCTGGTCGGTCGGCCTATCAGCCTGCGAACTGTGCGTTTCCGCGTGGTCTGGGATCTCCAGGCTCACGACGGCGGCGCGGGCGTCGAAGGTGCGGATGCCGTTCTTGGCTTGGCGCTGGACCTCGACGGTCTCGGCCGCGGTGAAGACGTCCGCCGCGCGGCGGGCCTCCTCCGGCGGCACACCGTCCAGCCGCAGCTCCCATACGGAAGCCGTCAGCCGGTCGGCGAGTCCCGAGGTCCGGGCCTCGACCGCCTCGACGATGTCGAGCCCGGTGGGCATCGACGCGTCGAGAAGGGCCCTGAGCTGCTCCGGATCACGCGGTGCGGTGAGCGCGATCTCCAGGAATTCCGCCTCACTGCCCGTGCCGGTGGGTGCGGCATTGGCGTACGACACCTTCGGGTGCGGTGTGAAGCCCGCCGAGTAGGCCATCGGCACCTCGGCACGGCGCAACGCACGCTCGAAGGCGCGCTGGAAGTCACGGTGGCTGGTGAACCGGAGGCGGCCGCGCTTGGTGTAGCGCAGTCGGATGCGCTGCACCGCGGGTGCGGGCGGCGGGCCTTCGGGCTGTCGCTTGCCCAGTGTCGTTCAGTCCTTCGTGAGAGCGGTCGTACTGCTACCAAGAGTACGTGTCCCGCGCCCGGAAGGTTCCCCGCGGTCGACCGGCCGGGGCCGCCTCGGCTCGCCGAAGAGCATCCGCCGGAAGTCGGCACGCGCCTGCCGTACGGACTCCCGGGCGGTGGCCAGGGCCTGTCGGGTGGCGCGCCCCATGCTGCGGGCGGCTTCGGCGGCGGGCCGCAGGACGGTGTCCCGCACGACGTGTCCGACCGGTGTCAGCACAGTGCGGTACACCCACCGCACCGGCTCGACGAAGATCCACCGGAAGAGGGTGCCGAGGAACCGCCCGACGGCGAGCGAGATGTGCCCGGCGACGCGCCAGGCGTGCCCGAGGGCGTCCCCGATCTCCCGTCCGATGACGGCGAGGACCCTGCCGACGGGGGCGAGAATCCAGCGCCAGAGCGCGAGCGCGGGCAGGACGAGCAGGATCCGGGTGATCCAGTAGAGGGCCGCTCCGATGCCGGTGACGATCGCGCTCAGCAGCCACACCAGCCCCTTGCCGCACCAGGCGACCGCGCGCCCGACGGGCGCGAGCACCCAGGTGTGGAGCCATACGGCGGGTACGACCAGGAGGTACTTCCCGAGCCACGCCAGGGCTGTCCAGAGCCCGATGCCGATCGCGGCGAGCACGGCGCCGAGGCCCTCGATCACCCACATCACGGCACGCCCGACGGGCGCGAGCACAGACGCGTAGACCCAGCCGAGCGCGGCCCCGGCACCCCGCGCGACCCAGGCGGCCCCGTGCCCCACCGGCGTCAGCACGTACCGGTACAGCCACACCAGGGGGACGACGAGGAGCACGTGCGCGAGCCACCCGAGGGCCTTGCCCACCGGCACGACGACATACCGCCACAGCCCCACGAACGGCCAGACGAAGACGGCCCGCCCGAGCCACAGCAGCGCCCGCCCCACCGGCCGGAACAGCGCGTCGTTCAGGAACCGCCCGGCCACGACGAGCGCGTCCCACACGATCCGCACGGGGACGACCAGTACGAGCACCACGATCCGCACGGGAATCCGGATCGCGACAGCGAGACACCCCTCGGGCGCGGCGCCCTCACGTACGGGCGGCGCGGTCGGTTCGGGCACCCTCTTGCGCAGATCGACCCGCGCCTCGGACCCCTCGCGGGCCGGCTTATCCACATCCATACCGTCGAGGACGCCGCAGCGTCCCGTTCGGATCCCCCGTTCCTGTTCTCTCAGCCGTCCACGCCGTCGGACTCCCAGCGCAGCAGGTCCCCCGGCTGGCATTCCAGTACTTCGCAGAGCGCGGCGAGGGTCGAGAAGCGGACCGCCTTGGCGCGGCCGTTCTTGAGGACCGCCAGGTTGGCGGGGGTGATGCCGACGCGTTCCGCGAGCTCGCCCACGGACATCTTCCGTTTGGCCAGCATCACGTCGATGTCGACGGCGATCGCCATCAGATGACCTCTTCCAACTCGGCCCGCATCCGGGCCGCCTCGATGTCGCGTGCGACGGCCTGCGCGAGCAGCACGCGCAGCACGAGCACGACCAGCGCGACGCCCAGCACGGCCACGACGACCCCGCACAGCAGCAGGACCACTCCGGGGGCGACGGCCTCGCCCGGCGCGAGGACGACCGCGAGGGCGAAGACCAGCAGCGCGGCCGCCACGAACGCGCCGATCACGATGTGCACGTACCGGAAGGCGGCGGTGGAGAACACCGTCCCGCGGCGCACCATCGTCACCAGCCGCCACACACAGACCACAACGACCTGGGCCGTCACGATACCGAGGATCGTGATCACGAGGATCGGGGTGCGGAGGTGGGCGTGATCCGGGTTCAGGCCGTCCAGATCGACGGCCAGCAGCGGGACCATCACCGCCTGCACGAACAGCGAACCGGCGAGCAGCACCACGAGCACTCCACGCAACGTCGCCACGGCCAGCTTCCCCATCACCACTCCTTCGATCGAACTACGATGGAAATCTATCGAGATTCGATAGACTGCGCAAGAGGGCGGCCCACCCCGGGGAAACGTGACACCGTGGGCAGAGAGCACGCCGAGGCGACGACCGAGGGAGAAGCACCGTGGAATGGCGCGTGTTCGCGCAGCAGATGGCCGTCATGGCACGGGACCTGCTCGCCCAGCAGTCGGTCGATGCCACCCTGGAACGCATCACCGACTCGGCCACGAAGCTCGTGGCGGGATGCGAAGCGGCCGGCATCCTGCTCCTGCACGGCAAACGGGTGGAGACACTGGCTCCCACATCCGATCTGGTCGTCAAGAGCGACCAGTTGCAGGAGCGCCTGGCGGAGGGCCCCTGCTTCGACGCGGCCCGCAGCGACGCAGCGGAGCGGATCTACCGCATCAAGGACTTCACCGGCGAGCAGCCCCGCTGGCCCGCGTATGCCGCACAGGCCCGTGACCTGGGCCTGGGCAGCATGATGGGCTTCCTGCTGTACACCGAGGACGAGGAACTCGGCGCTCTCAACCTCTACTCCGGCCGCCCGGGATCCTTCACGGAGGACAGCGAGACGGCGGGCTGGCTGCTGGCCTCGCACGCCGCCGTCGCCTTCTCCAGCGCCCGCAGCCACGCCCAGCTGGAGCAGGCCGTCGCCACCCGTCACGTCATCGGCGAGGCCATGGGCATCCTCATGGGCAGCCACCACCTCACCGAGAAGGAGGCCTTCGACGTGCTGCGCCGCTTCTCCCAGGAGAAGAACATCAAGCTCCGCGAGGTCGCCCGGCGGGTCTGCGAACAGGGCCGCCTCGCCTGACGGCTCCCCCAGCACATGGCTGAACTGGGGGAACCTGGGCCGGGCCGGTCCCCCGGGGGAGCGTCACCGACCCCGCCTTGCTCAGCGGGTCCCCCGGAGGAGCGACCTCACCCCTCGGTCCGCTCAGTCTTCTCGCGCGTACGGCACGACGGCGATCCGGTCGATCAGCGGCACTTCGACGCCCTGACCGGCACGGGCACTCAGTGCGCGTGCCCACTCGCGGCGGGCGCCGGGCCGGCGTTCTTGACCGACAGGGGCAGCAGCTTCTTCCCCGTCGGGCCGATCTGGATCTCCGTGTCCATCTGCGGACACACGCCGCAGTCGAAGCAGGGCGTCCACCGGCAGTCCTCGACCTCGGTCTCGTCGAGGGAGTCCTGCCAGTCCTCCCAGAGCCAGTCCTTGTCCAGGCCGGAGTCGAGGTGGTCCCAGGGGAGGACCTCCTCGTAGGTGCGCTCGCGGGTGGTGTACCAGTCGACGTCGACGCCGAACTCCGGCAGCGTCTTCTCGGCGCACGCCATCCAGCGGTCGTACGAGAAGTGCTCGCGCCAGCCGTCGAAGCGGCCGCCGTCGTCGTAGACCGCGCGGATGACCGCGCCGATGCGGCGGTCGCCGCGGGAGAGCAGGCCTTCGACGATGCCGGGCTTGCCGTCGTGGTAGCGGAAGCCGATGGAGCGGCCGTACTTCTTGTCGCCGCGGATCTTGTCCCGCAGCTTCTGCAGCCGGGCGTCCGTCTCCTCTGCGGAGAGCTGCGGGGCCCACTGGAAGGGGGTGTGGGGCTTGGGGACGAAGCCGCCGATCGAGACCGTGCAGCGGATGTCGTTCTGGCCGGAGACCTTGCGGCCCTCGGCGATCACCCTCGTCGCCATGTCGGCGATCTGGAGGACGTCGTCGTCGGTCTCCGTGGGCAGGCCGCACATGAAGTACAGCTTCACCTGGCGCCAGCCGTTGCCGTACGCGGTGGAGACCGTGCGGATCAGGTCGTCCTCGGAGACCATCTTGTTGATGACCTTGCGGATGCGTTCCGAGCCGCCCTCGGGCGCGAAGGTGAGGCCGGAGCGGCGGCCGTTCCTCGTCAGTTCGTTCGCCAGGTCGATGTTGAAGGCGTCCACGCGGGTGGAGGGGAGGGACAGACCGATCTTGTCCTCCTCGTAGCGGTCCGCCAGGCCCTTGGCGACGTCGGCGATCTCCGTGTGGTCCGCCGAGGAGAGGGACAGCAGGCCCACCTCCTCGAAGCCCGTCGCCTTGAGGCCCTTGTCGACCATGTCGCCGATGCCCGTGATGGAGCGCTCGCGGACCGGGCGGGTGATCATGCCGGCCTGGCAGAAGCGGCAGCCGCGGGTGCAGCCGCGGAAGATCTCCACCGACATGCGCTCGTGGACCGTCTCGGCCAGCGGGACCAGGGGCTGCTTGGGGTACGGCCACTCGTCCAGGTCCATGACGGTGTGCTTGGAGACCCGCCACGGCACACCGCTGCGCTTCGGCACGACACGGGCGATGCGGCCGTCCGGCAGGTACTCGACGTCGTAGAAGCCGGGGACGTAGACCCCGCCCGTGCGGGCGAGACGGAAGAGGAGTTCCTCGCGGCCGCCGGGGCGGCCTTCCGCCTTCCAGGCGCGGATGATCGCGGTGACTTCCAGGACGGCCTGTTCGCCGTCGCCGATGACCGCGCAGTCGATGAAGTCCGCGATCGGCTCGGGGTTGAACGCGGCGTGCCCGCCGGCCATGACGATCGGGTCGTCCAGGCCGCGGTCCTTGGACTCCAGCGGGATGCCGGACAGATCCAGGGCCGCCAGCATGTTCGTGTAGCCCAGCTCCGTGGAGAAGGACAGGCCGAACACGTCGAAGGCCTTGACCGGCCGGTGGCTGTCCACCGTGAACTGCGGGACCTTGTGCTCCCGCATCAGCTCCTCCAGGTCCGGCCACACGCTGTAGGTGCGCTCGGCGAGGACGCCCTGCTGTTCGTTCAGGACCTCGTAGAGGATCATGACGCCCTGGTTGGGCAGACCGACCTCGTAGGCGTCCGGGTACATGAGCGCCCAGCGGACATCGCTGGAGTCCCAGTCCTTGACCGTGGAGTTGAGCTCCCCGCCGACGTACTGAATCGGCTTCTGCACGTGCGGGAGCAGAGCTTCGAGCTGCGGGAACACCGACGCAGCGACTTCGGCAGGCATGTCGCGCACCTTCGTGGGCTGGACTGTACTGACAGGGGTGACCATCCAGCCTAACGTGATCGCGGGGCGTCTCCGTACGCCCGAGGCTCAGAGGCTCGCCGCCCCGTCCTTGATCCCGTCCCAGAATCCGGGCAGTTCGGCCTCCACGCGCGCGGCCCGCTGCTCCTCCCGCTCGTGGAGCAGGCCGTAGGTGAAGGCGCTCTCCCCCGCCGCGTGGGCCACCGCGGACAGCTCGCGCAGGGTCTGCCGGGCCATCACGCTGTCCTGGTGCTCGCCGAGCAGGTTCTGCAGCGCCTTCATGGACTTGACCAGGTTCTTGGCCGCCTTGCCGAGGGCCGGTCCGCCCGCCTCCGCCGCGTAGCGGGTGCGCTTGGTCTTCTTGCGAGCCTCGTGGATCGCGACGTCCCGGTCGGTGCCGGGCTCCAGCTCCCGTGCCTGCTGGACCAGCCCGGTGACCTTGCGGAAGTCCTTCTTCACGGCCTTGGCGATCACCTTGCGGGGCTTCTCGCCGGCCGCCTTGAGCAGGGGCGGGTCGGCGATCAGCGCGTCCAGGGTGTCGAGCAGGTCCAGGTAGCGGCGGGAGTCCAGGACACCGAGGAGCTTGCCGCGGGCGCCGCCGTGCTCGGCGCTCGACCAGGTGTGCAGCCGCTCGGACAGCGGGCCGCGGACCAGGCCGGCGGGCACCTCGTCCAGGGCCGCCGTCAGCCGTTCGGTCAGCACCTCCCGGTCCCGGTCCAGGCCCAGCTCGCCGGCCAGCCACTTCAGCTCGTCGCCGACCGGGTCGGTGGCGGCCCGGTCGAGGACCGCGCCGTACGACTTGAAGGTGCTGCGCAGCCGCCGGGTGGCCACGCGCATGCTGTGCACGGAGTCCTCGGCGTCCCTGCGGACGGCCGGGTCGAGTTCGACGATCGCGTCGCGCTGGGCGCGTACGTAGGCGAGCACATGGTCCCCTGCGGTCACCGGGGCCCCGGCGGAGGCGGACGGGCGCTTCGTCGCCGGCACCGTCTCCGCGAGGGCACGGGCCAGCTTCGACGCCGACGCCGACGGCCGTACGCCCGCCTTGCGCAGCCGTTTCTCCACCTTGTCGAGCACGGCCGGGTCGCCACCGTCGGCGAGCTCCACCTCGATCTCGGTCCACTGTGTCTCGGCGCCGCCGGGCGTGAGCCGCTCGGCGTGTACGGCGTCGACGGCGACCTCGGCGAGCAGTGCGCCGTCGGCGTCGACGAGGTGCCGTACGTCGCGCTCGCAGCGCAGCCGGACCACGGGCAGCAGCTCGGCGCCGCGGACGCGGGAGCGGACGAGCCCGGCGAGGTCTTCGGGGAGGGTGTCGGAGAGCGGGGCGTGCAGCTCGTCGCGGACGCCCGGGGCGATCGGGAACTTCAGGTGCCAGCCCGCGTCGGAGCCGCCGGTGCGGCGGCGCAGGGTGACGGACGACGCGGCGAGGCGTTCGTCCAGGGTGTCGTAGTAGGTGGCGTCGAGGTGTGCGACGCCCTTGTCGACAACGGCCGCGGCCCGGGCGACACCGGTCAGGTCGGGGAGCCCGCTGTCCTCGGACTCGTATTTCCGCTCGATTTCGCGCTTGCTGTCCGCCATGAACCGAATCTAGTCGGATCGAGGGCGGGGCGGCAGTGCGCCGCCCCGCTCGGGTTCACGCGGACATCGGCCGCTGCACCCGGATCGACTGCAACAACCCGACCGCTATCCACACGGCGAACATCGACGAACCGCCGTACGACACGAAGGGCAGCGGCAGGCCGGTGACCGGCATGATGCCGAGCGTCATGCCGACGTTCTCGAACGTCTGGAAGCCGAACCAGGCGACGATGCCCGCCGCCACGATGGTGCCGTACAGGTCGCTGGTGTCCCGGGCGATGGTGCAGGCCCGCCACAGGACGATGCCGAGCAGCAGGATGATCAGGCCGCCGCCGAGGAAGCCCAGCTCCTCCCCCGCCACGGTGAAGACGAAGTCCGTCTGCTGCTCGGGCACGAACTGGCCGGTGGTCTGCGAGCCGTGGAAGAGGCCGGAGCCGGTCAGTCCGCCGGAGCCGATGGCGATCCGGGCCTGGTTGGTGTTGTAGCCGACGCCTGCCGGGTCGAGCTCGGGGTTGGCGAAGGCGGCGAAGCGGGCGATCTGGTAGTCGTCGAGCACCCCGAGCTGCCAGACGGTGACCGCCCCGAGGGTGCCCGCGCCGAGCAGGCCGAACACCCACCGGTTGGACGAGCCGGAGGCGAGCAGCACGCCGAGCACGATGATGACCATGACCATGACCGACCCGAGGTCGGGCATGAGCATCACGATCAGCATGGGCACGGTGGCCAGGCCCAGGGCCTGCACGACCGTGCGGTGATCGGGGTACTGCTTGTCGCCCGCGTCGACCCGGGCCGCCAGCAGCATCGCCATGCCCAGGATGATCGTGACCTTCACGAACTCCGAGGGCTGGAGCGAGAAGCCGCCGGGGAGCTTGATCCAGGAGTGGGCGCCGTTGATCGTGGAGCCGAGCGGGGTGAGCACCAGCAGGATCAGCAGGACCGAGAGGCCGTACAGGATCGGCACGGCCGTGCGCAGGGCGCGGTGGCCGAGCCAGATCGTGCCGGCCATCAGGGCGAGGCCGATGCCGGTGTTCAGCAGGTGCCGCACGAGGAAGTAGTACGGGTCGTCCTGGTTGAGCTCGGTGCGGTTGCGGGTCGCCGAGTAGACGAGGAGCGTGCCGAGCAGCGACAGGGCCAGTGCCGACAGCAGGATCGGCCAGTCGAGCCGCCGCACGACCGAGTCACGGGCGAGGAGCCGGGTCCAGCCGGAGCGCTCGGGCCCGTAGCCGGAGACCTGGAAGCTGTTCACACCGCCGGTCATGCCGCCCACCTCCGGCTTCCCCCGCGGCGCCGCCGCCTTCGGGTGTCACGGTTCTCCGGCGTCGGCGGGGCGGCCGTCGCCGGCTGGAGCGGGTCCGCCGGGGCGTTCGGGTCCTTCTTCTCGGCCTGCTGGTCCTTGGCCGGGTCCTTGGAGACCTTCGGGGAGGAGATGGTGCCGTCGGTCCTGACCTTCGGCAGGGCCTCCTGCGGGGTGGACAGCAGGGCCTTCCTCTTGTCGATCTTGCCGTCCTCGGAGACGCCGTACAGCGCGTTGTAGATGTTGCGGACGGCGGGGCCCGAGGCGCCCGAGCCCGTACCACCCTGCGCGATCGTCATGACGATCGCGTAGTCCTTGGTGTAGGTGGCGAACCACGAGGTCGTCTGCTTGCCGTAGACCTCGGCCGTACCCGTCTTGGCGTGCATCGGGATCTTGTCCTGCGGCCAGCCGCCGAACCTCCAGGCGGCCGTACCGCGGGTGGCGACTCCCGCGAGGGCGTCGTCTATCCGGTCGCGTGTCGTCTTCGTCATCGGCAGCTTGCCGTGCGACTTGGGCTTGATCGGCGTGACGGTCTTGCCGTCGGCGCTGATGACGGCCTTGCCGACCGAGGGGTCGTAGAGGGTGCCGCCGTTGGAGATGGCGCCGTAGATGGTGGCCATCTGGATCGGCGTGACGAGGGTGTCGCCCTGGCCGATGGAGTAGTTGACAGAGTCACCGGCGCGCAGGCGGTTGCCCTCGAGGCAGTTCTCGTAGGCGATCTTCTCGGCGTAGCTGCCGTTGCGCTTGCCGGTGCGGCACCAGACGTCCTTGTTGGCCTTCCAGTAGTCCAGCTTCCACTGGCGGTCGGGGATGCGGCCGGTGACCTCGTTGGGCAGGTCGATGCCGGTCTCCTTGCCGAGTCCGAACTGGTGGGCGGTCTTGTAGAACCAGTCCTTGGTCTTCTTCTTCGGCTTGGCTCCGCCGTCGCGCTTCCACTCGTCGTGGGAGAGCCGGTAGAAGACGGTGTCGCAGGAGACCTCCAGGGCGCGGCCGAGGCTGATCGGGCCGTATCCCTTGGACTCGAAGTTCTTGAAGACCTGGCCGCCGAGGGAGAACGAGCTGGAGCACTGGTAGGGGCCGTCGAAGGAGTAGCCGGCGTTGATCGCGGCGGCCGTGGGGACGACCTTGAAGATGGAGCCGGGCGCCGACTGGCCCTGGATCGCGCGGTTGAGCAGCGGGTAGTTGGAGCTCTTGCCGGTGAGCCGCGCGTAGTCCTTGGCGGAGATGCCGCCGACCCAGGCATTGGGGTCGTAGTTCGGGTTGGACGCCATGGCGACGACCCGGCCGGTCTTGGCCTCCATCACCACGACGGCACCGGAGTCGGCCTTGTAGTTGACGCCGGTGTTCCGGTCGTTCTGCTTGCGGGCTTCCTTCATGGCCTCGTTCAGCTGGTACTCGGCGATCCGCTGGACGCGCGAGTCGATGCTGGTGACGAGGTTGTCGCCCGGGTGGGTGGGGTCGGCCTCGGCCTGGCCGATGACGCGGCCGAGGTTGTCGACCTCGTAGCGCGTGACGCCGGCCTTGCCGCGCAGCGCCTTGTCGTACTGGCGCTCCAGGCCCGAGCGGCCGACCTGGTCGGAGCGCAGATACGGCGAGTTGGTGTTCTGCGCCTGCTTGATCTCCTCGTCGGTGACCGGCGAGAGGTAGCCGAGGACCTGGGCGGTGTTGGCCTTGCCCGGGCTCGGGTAGCGGCGCATGGCCTCCGGCTCGGCGGTGATGCCGGGGAAGTCCTCGGCTCGCTCGCGGATCTGCAGGGCCTGCTTGGGCGTGGCCTCGTCCGTGATGGGGATGGGCTGGTACGGCGAGCCGTTCCAGCAGGGCTGGGGCGTCTCGGAGTCGCACAGCCGGACCTTCGCCATGACCTCCGCGGGCTTCATGCCCAGGACCTTGGCGAGCTTGGCGAGGACGTCCTTGCCGTCGTCCGGCATCTTCAGCAGGTCGGTACGGGACGCGGAGACGACCAGCCGGGTCTCGTTGTCGGCGAGGGCCACCCCGCGCGCGTCCAGGATCGAACCCCGGACGGCGGGCTGGACGACCTGCTGCACGTGGTTGCCGGACGCCTCCTTGGCGTACGCCGCGCCCTCACGGATCTGGAGGTACCACAGGCGTCCGCCGAGCGTGAGCAGGAGCGAGAGGACGAGAACCTGGATGACGACGAGCCGGACCTGGACCCGGGTGTTCCGGCCGGTCTCGGGAATGTTGGTCACGGGTGCTGCCTCCCCCTCTCAGCGCGCGTACGGAACAGCGGGTGCGACGGCAGGTCCGGGCACGTGTATGCGGATACGAGTGATGAACGGCCGGCCCATGAGCCGGCGTTCCGACTGGAGGCCCTCGTTCGGGTGAACTTCCCTGCGTTCACAGCCGCTTGACCCCCTTGATGCGCCCGGCCCGCGCCATCCGGGCCCGGGCCGCCTTCACCCGCAGCCCGTTCCGCTGGCTGCCGATCTTCAGGCCCGTGCCGCCGGAGAGCCAGCCGGAGGAGATGTCGGAGGCCTTGGAGCCGGAGCCGGAATCGGCGAGCGGATCGTTCTCGGCGCGCCGGGCCAGGGCCATGATCCCCGGCACGACGAACGGGGCGAGCAGCAGGTCGTACAGGGCGGCCGTGAACAGCAGGCTGCCCAGGCCCACATGGCGGGCGGCGGTGTCACCGACGAGGGCGCCGACCCCGGCGTACAGCAGGGTCGAGCCGACGGCGGCGGCGACCACCACGACCATGGGGCCGGTGGCGGACTTCAGCCGGCCCGTCTCCGGCTTCGCCAGGCCGGCGAGATAGCCGATGACGCACAGCACCAGCGCGTACCGCCCGGCGGCGTGGTCGGCGGGCGGGGCCAGGTCGGCCAGCAGGCCCGCGCCGAAGCCGACGAGGGCGCCACCCATATGGCCGTACACCAGGGCCAGGCCGAGGACGGTGAGGAGCATCAGGTCGGGCACGGCGCCCGGCAGGTGCAGACGGGCGAGGACGCTCACCTGGATCACCAGGGCGACGACGACCAGGGCGGAGGAGAGCAGGATCCGGTTGACGCGCATGAGGTGACAGCTCCTACTGCTCTTGCTGGTTCTGGCCGTCTGCGGGTGCCTCGGCGGACGGCGTCACGGTCACCGTCACCGTCGGCCTGGGGGTGGGCTTGGGTTTGGGCGGGAGCACCGTGTCGCGCGGGTCCTTCTTCGGCACGTCGACGACGACACCGACGATGTCGAGCTTGGTGAAGCTCGCGTACGGCGTGACATAGAGCGTGCGGGTCAGGCCGCCGCCTGACGGGTCGACACGGGAGACCACGCCGACGGGCACGCCGGGCACGAACGGCCGGTCAGCCTGCGAGCCGAAGGTGACCAGACGGTCGCCCTTCTTCACCTCGGCCTTGCCGTTGAGGAGCTCCACGCGCAGCGGGCGGTCGCCCTGCCCGGAGGCGAAGCCGAGCTCGTCGCCGGACTCCATCCGGGTACCGACCGTGAAGTCGGGGTCGCTGGCGAGCAGGACCGTGGCGGTGTTGGGGCCGACGGTGGTGACCCGGCCGACGAGCCCGTCCCCGTTCAGGACGGTCATGTCGCGCTTGATGCCGTCGTTGGCGCCGACGTCCACGGTGATGGTCCAGGAGAAGCCCTGCGCGGCGCCGATGGCGATGACCTGGGCGCCCTTGATGCCGTACTGGCCTTGACCGGCGACCTTCAGCATCTTGTCGAGCTGCTTGAGGCGGCTGCGGCTGCGGTCGTCGCTGCCGAGTCTCGCCTTCAGGGCCGCGTTCTCCTCCTCCAGCACGGCGAGCCGGTCGTGCCGTTCGCCGGATTCACGGATGGCGGAGACCGCGTTGCCGACCGGGTCGACCGCGGCCGAGACACCGCTCTCGATCGGGCCGAAGACCGTCGCCGCGCCCTGCCGGGCACCGTCGACGGGCGAGTCCTCTCCACCGCGGATGTCCACCGTGATCAAAGCGAACGCGATGGCGATCAGCAGCACCAGGAGCAGCCGACTCTCTCGTGTGTCCCTCACGTGCGGCGGCCGTGCCCTTCCTCATAGGAATTCGGGGAGCCCCAGGGAAAACCGAGGGGCTGCTTTGTGGGAGCTTATGCCTCTATATCAACGATCCGCCGTACGAGAGGAGATCGTCCCGTACGGCGGAATCGAAGAGTTATGTCATCTGCGCGGCTGGGCGTCCAGCACCTGCTGGAGCGCCTCGAACTCCTCGACACACTTACCGGAACCGAGAGCCACGCTGTCCAGCGGATCCTCGGCGATATGGATCGGCATACCGGTCTCCCGGCGCAGCCGCTCGTCCAGGCCCCGGAGCAACGCCCCGCCGCCGGTCAGAACGATTCCCCGGTCCATGATGTCGCCGGACAGCTCCGGCGGACACTTGTCGAGGGTCGTCTTGACGGCGTCGACGATCGCGTTGACCGGTTCCTCGATCGCCTTGCGGACTTCGGCCGCGGAGATGACGACGGTCTTCGGCAGCCCGGACACCAGGTCCCGGCCACGGATTTCGGTGTGCTCGTCGGAGTCGAGGTCGTACGCCGAACCGATCGTGATCTTGATCTGCTCGGCCGTCCGCTCACCCAGCAGGAGGGAGTACTCCTTCTTGATGTGCTGGATGATCGCGTTGTCCAGTTCGTCGCCCGCCACGCGGATGGACTGGGCGGTGACGATGCCGCCGAGGGAGATGACCGCGACCTCCGTGGTGCCGCCGCCGATGTCGACCACCATGTTGCCCGTGGCCTCGTGGACCGGCAGGCCGGAGCCGATGGCCGCGGCCATGGGCTCCTCGATGATGTGCACCTGGCGGGCGCCGGCCTGGGACGACGCCTCGATGACGGCGCGGCGCTCGACGCCCGTGATGCCCGAGGGCACACAGACGACGACCCGCGGACGAGCCAGATACCTCCGCTTGTGGATCTTCAGGATGAAGTAGCGGAGCATCCGCTCGGTGATCTCGAAGTCGGCGATCACGCCGTCCTTCAAAGGACGAACGGCAACGATGTTGCCGGGCGTGCGCCCGATCATCTTCTTCGCTTCGGCCCCGACCGCGAGGATGCCACCGGTGTTGGTGTTGATCGCGACGACGGACGGTTCGTTGAGTACGATCCCGCGACCCCTGACGTACACCAGCGTGTTGGCGGTCCCGAGGTCGACAGCCATGTCACGGCCGATGAACGACATTGAGTTCCCCATCAGGATTCGTCTGGCCTTCCCACTAGCTTTTGAGGGCTTTTCAGGTAGGCAAAGGTGGGTGCTGTGACGTGAAGGCTTCCATCGTAGACGCGCCTTCGCGAACACTGCGGGAGGGTCTCCGCCAATGTCAGCAGATGCTGTGCGGGTTCGCTTGTGGAGACGGGCGTTCGGGGGCGATCGTTCCCTCGATCGGCACGTATATGCCAGGAAAGTCCGGGAGCGCCGCTCCCGGACTTTGCTCGCCCTTCGCGCTTTAGGCGCGACCCGGGAAGAAGATCTTCACTTCTCGCTCCGCGGACTCCTCCGAGTCCGAGGCGTGGATCAGGTTCTCGCGGACGATGACGCCGTAGTCGCCGCGGATGGAGCCGGGCGCGGCCGCGATCGGGTCGGTCGGGCCGGCGAGCGCGCGCAGCCCCTCGATGACCCGCTCGCCCTCCACGATCAGCGCGACGACCGGGCCGGAGGCCATGAACTCCACCAGCGGCTCGTAGAAGGGCTTGCCCTTGTGCTCGCCGTAGTGCTGCTCCAGCGTGTCCTGGTCCAGGGTGCGCAGTTCCAGCGCGGTGATCCGCCAGCCCGCCTTGCGCTCGATGCGGCCGATGATCTCGCCGGTCAGCCCACGCCGGACGGCGTCGGGCTTGAGCAGGACGAGGGTGCGCTGGGTCACGACGGGGCTCCTAAGCGTCAAGGTGTGCGTCAAGGTTCTACGGAAACACGAGATTACCCGGCGTGTCGGGGCGCTCGTTACGCAGCGTCAGGTGTGGAGGGACCCGGAGGACCCGCCTGGGTCCCCTGGGCGGCGAATCGCGCCTTGGCCTCGTCCACCTTCCGCCCGTAGTGCACGGACGCCCACCACAGGGCCGCGAAGATCGCGCCCAGGAAGAACATGATCGGCACGACGAAGCCCGACGCGATGAGCGCGAGCTGCAGCGCCCAGCCGAGCACGACCCCGCCGGGGCGCGTCACCAGTCCGCACAGCACCAGGCACAGGAACATCGCGACACCGCTGACCGTCCACACCGTCGCCATGGACAGATCGGGATCCTTCATGGCGACCAGACCGGCGAAGCCGATGACGAAGAACTCGCCGATCAGGGTCGAGGAACAGAGCGTACGCACGGGTCTCAGCCCTTCCCCAGGAGCAGTCGGGCCTCGCCGACGGTGATGACGGAACCGGTGACGAGCACACCGCCGCCGGCGAACTCGCCCTCCTCCTCGGCGAGCGTGATGGCGGCCTCCAGCGCGTCGGGCAGCCGCGGCTCGACCTGGACGCGGTCGTCGCCGAACACCTCGACGGCGATACCGGCCAGTTCGTCGGCGTCCATCGCGCGGTGGCTGGAGTTCTGGGTGATCACGACCTCGGCGAACACCGGCTCGAAGGCCTCCAGCAGCCCCCGGACGTTCTTGTCGCCGCTGGCGCCGACGACCCCGATGAGGCGGCTGAACTGGAAGGCCTCCCCGACCGCCTCGGCAGCCGCCCGGGCGCCCGCCGGGTTGTGGGCGGCGTCGAGCACGACGGTCGGCGACTTCCGCACGACCTCCAGCCGCCCCGGCGAGGCCACGGCGGCGAACGCCTTGCGGACCGCGTCGATGTCCAGCGCGTCGGCCCGCTGCGCGCCGACCCCGAAGAACGCCTCGACGGCGGCGAGCGCGACGGCCGCGTTGTGCGCCTGGTGCGCGCCGTGCAGCGGCAGGTACACCTCCGGGTACTCACCGCCGAGGCCACGCAGCGTCACCAGCTGCCCGCCGACGGCCACCTGCCGGTCGACGACGCCGAACTCCAGACCCTCCCGGGCCACGGTCGCGTCCACCTCGACGGCCTTCTTCAGCAGCACCTGCGCCGCCTCGACCGGCTGCTGCGCCAGGATGACCGTCGCACCCTGCTTGACGATGCCGGCCTTCTCCGTGGCGATCTCGGCGTGTGTGGTGCCGAGCCGGTCGGTGTGGTCGAGGTCTATGGGCGTGACGACGGCGACGTCACCGTCGATCACGTTCGTGGCGTCCCAGGAGCCGCCCATGCCGACCTCGACGACGGCGACGTCCGCGGGCGCGTCGGCGAAGGCCGCGTAGGCCATGCCGGTGAGCACCTCGAAGAAGGACAGCCGGTACTCCTGCTGGGCGTCGACCATCTCGATGTACGGCTTGATGTCCTCGTACGTCTCGATGAACCGCTCGGCGGAGATGGCGGCGCCGTCCAGGCTGATGCGCTCGGTGATCGACTGCACGTGCGGCGAGGTGTAGCGGCCGGTGCGCAGCTCGAAGGCGCCGAGCAGGGCCTCGATCATGCGGGCGGTGGAGGTCTTGCCGTTGGTCCCCGTGATGTGGATCGACGGGTACGACCGCTGCGGCTCGCCCAGGACGTCCATCAGCGCGGCGATACGGCTGACGGAGGGCTCCAGCTTGGTCTCGCCCCAGCGCGAGGCGAGCTCCGCCTCGACCTCGCGCAGGGCCTTGTCCACCTCGGGGTCGGCGGGCCGGGCGGGGATGTCGGCCTCGGGCGGGCCGCCCTGGGTGCGCAGGGTTCGGCTGCCGGCTTCGATGACCGCGAGGTCGGGGTCGCGGGTGGTCTCCTCCGCGATGATCTCTTCGAAGTTGTCGAGGGGGTCGGGCTGGTCGTCGCTGTGGTCTGGAGGGAACTCGCTCACGGGCCCAGTCTACGGAGGGGCGGTGACATTGTTCGCTGTGGGCGGGTGCGGGTCCGTGGGGGCTGGTCGCGCAGTTCCCCGCGCCCCTGACCACGTGGAGGGGGAGGGGGGGGGGGGGGGGGGGGGGGGGGGGGGAGGAGGGACGGGGGGGGGGGGGCGGGCGGATGATTGTCTGTTTTGGCGAGCGTTTTCACTGTTTGTTTCCCTTTTCTTTTTTAGGTCGGGGCTGGTAGTGGTGGTGGCGTTGGATAGTTC